>JBOEGN010000033.1:13896-219557 GCA_050633445.1 Thalassovita sp. | reverse complement strand
TTGCGGCGCAGGATCGCTTCGCCACGGCCTACGTCCACAATGACGTTGCCGTATTCTTCGCGTTTCACGGTGCCGTTGATGATGGTGCCGACGCGGTCTTCGAACTCGGCGAACTGGCGATCACGCTCGGCTTCGCGCACTTTTTGCAGAATCACCTGTTTCGCGGACTGAGCAGCAATCCGGCCCAGTTCAACAGGCGGGATTTCTTCGACATAGGTCGCGCCAACCTCGGGTTCGGACATGTACTGCTTGGCCTGTACGACCGTCAGTTCAGCCTGGTAGTTTTCCAGCTCTTCGTCCTCGACCACGGTGCGAACACGGGTAAAGGTGGCCTTGCCAGTCTTGCGGTCGATGGACACGCGGATGTCCATTTCGCTGCCGTAGCGCGACTTGGCGGCACGGGCCAGCGACTCTTCCATCGCTTCGACGACCAGACCGGGGTCGATCATCTTTTCGCGTGCGACTGCCTCGGCTGTTTGCAGCAGTTCCAACTGGTTTGCAGAAGTGATTGCCATGGGTTTCAGTCCTCCTGGGAACCGGAATCGGTTTCGATATCGTCAAAATTGTCTTCGTTCAGAGTGCCCGCCGCCTTGCGCTGGCGCAGCATCTCTTTGATCAGGTCGTCGGTCAGGACCAGCTTTGCTTCGGACAGCCAGTCGAATTTCAGGCCCACGGTGACGGTTTCACCGTGTTCCTCGATGTTGATCAGAACCTCGTCATCCTCGGTGCCGGCCAGCTCGCCCTTAAAGCGTTTGCGGCCTGCGACCATGTCGGCGGTTTCCAGCTTGGCTTCGTACCCTTCGTAGGTCTCAAAGTCCTTCATCCGGGTCAGCGGACGGTCGATGCCGGGGCTGGACACTTCCAGCACATATTGATCGACCAAGGGGTCCTCGACATCCAGAGTGGCCGAAACGGCTGTGCTGATATTCGCACATTGATCCACCTCGATCCCACCTTCGGGACGTTCGGCCATGATTTGCAGCGTGTTGGTTTTGCCGCCCATCAGGCGCACGCGCACAAGTTCGAATCCCATGTCTTCGATCACGGGACCGACGATTTCGGCCAGACGGCGGTCAATCGCGGCTTTGGCTATCAGGTCGTTGCTCATGGTTCATCCAAGCACAAAAAAACGGGCCAGCGGCCCGTCGAAATTACCGATGGAGCGTCAGGGCCAGGCCCCAGCGCACCGCTGTTGAAATCCATATAGGCCCCTGTCCGGGAAACTGCAAGCAAAAGCTGGCGTCAGGAATAATCGCTGTCTTCGGCGATGCGATCCATGGTGCGGACCAGCTCGGCGCTGATGCCCGGTTCGCTAAGGGCGTGACCCGCATGTTTCACCATTTTCAGCTCAGCATTGGGCCAGGCGCGGGCCAGTTTCCAGGCGTTTTCGGGCGGGCAGATCATGTCATACCGCCCCTGCACGATCACCCCGGGAATATGGGCAATCCGGTCAACCCGATCCAAAATCTGGCCGTCATAGTCCAGAAACGCACCATGTGTGAAATAGTGATTCTCTAGCCGCGCAAAGGCCCGCGCATATTCGCCCGGAGCCTCGCCGCCATGTCCTGAGGACTGGATCGAGGCCAGCGCGTTTTCCCATTGGGCCCAGGCACGCGCATGTTTGATCTCGGTCGGCACATGTCCGCTGAACAACCGTTTGTGATAGGCGGCGATCATGTCGTCCTGCTCATCTTCGGGAATCAGATCGGCGAAACGGGCCCAGGTTTCCGGCCAGAACCTGCCAGCCCCGCCGCCATAGAACCAGTCCAGCTCGGACTGTGTTGCCAGAAAAACCCCGCGCAAGATAAGCGCCAGAACCTGATCAGGATGGGCCTGCGCATAGATCAGCGCCAAGGTCGCCCCCCAACTGCCGCCGAATACGATCCACTGCGAAATCTCCAGCGTTTCGCGGATCAGCTCGATATCACGCACCAGATGCCATGTGGTATTTTCAGTCACCGACGCATGCGGCTGCGACCGTCCGCAACCGCGCTGGTCAAACAGGATGATTCGGTAGGCCTTGGGATCAAAATACCGCCGCATCGCAGGGCTGCACCCGCCACCCGGCCCGCCATGAAACACAACAACGGGGATGCCCTCGGGATTACCCGATTGCTCAAGATAGATCTTGTGCCCGTCGCCAACTTCCAGCATCCGCTGATCGAAAGGGTCGATCGGCGGGTATAGGTATTGAACTGCGCTTTTTTGGCCCGAGAATTTGTCCATGTTTGTCCTATATAGGGATTGAGACCAAAAGAGCATATGGAGAGCAGAATGCAAACCGCTCAGACCACTGTAGATCCGTCCGAAGTGGCGAAATTCGAGGCAATGGCCGCCGAATGGTGGGATCCCAAGGGGAAGTTCAAGCCGCTTCACCTGATGAATCCTTGCCGCCTGGACTATATCACGCGCCAGATCGCCGGTGAATTCGGGCGGGATCTGACCAAGCCCGCGCCCTTCAAAGGTCTGCGATTGCTGGACATTGGCTGTGGCGGTGGGCTGCTTAGCGAGCCGATGGCGCGTCTGGGTGCCACCGTCGTTGGTGCGGACGCAGCCGCAGGGAACATCCCCGTTGCGCAGGTGCATGCCGAACAATCGGGGCTTGAGATCGACTATCGTAACGTCACGGCAGAAGAAATGGCCGCGAATGGCGAACAATTCGACATCGTCCTGAACATGGAGGTGGTCGAGCACGTCGCCGACCCGCTGGCCTATCTGACCGCCTGCCACGACCTGCTGAAACCCGGCGGGTTGATGCTGTGCTCGACCATCAACCGCAATCCCAAGTCCTTTGCCGTTGCAATCGTCGGTGCGGAATTCGTGATGCGCTGGCTGCCCAAAGGCACGCATGAATGGAACAAATTCATCACACCGGACGAGCTGTATAACCTGATCAGCAATGCAGGCCTGACTCCGGTGGATCGCAAGGGGTTTGTGTTCAATCCGATCTCTTGGCAGTGGTCGATTTCTGATCGTGACCTGTCCGTCAACTACGTCACCGCCAGCACGAAAGCCTGACACATGAGCACCATCCCCGAAGGCCATTCTCTGTTCATTGTCGACATCGAATATATCGTCCCGATGGAGCAGATTCAGGCCGTGTTAGAGCCACATCTGGACTTTGTCCGCACCGCCTATGCCCAGGGTCGTTTCATTGCCTCGGGCGCCAAGGTTCCGCGCACCGGTGGCGTGATCGTGATGCACGCTGACTCGATGCAGGCCGCGCAGGATTATCTGGCTGCCGACCCGTTCGTCAGCGCCAGCGTGGCCACCTATAACTATACGGAATTTCTGCCCAGCAACGTCCATGACGCGCTGAAATAGAGGTCAGACGCCGTCTTCTAGTCGCAGGCGCAATTCGCGCAGGATCGGAAGAATGGCGCGGACTTTGCTATCGCCCAGATCGCCGATCAGCTCGGTTATCATGGGCGAGATCGCGGCCAGCGCGCCATCGCGCGCCTGACGACCCGCCGGGCTGATCGCCACCATCTTGCGACGCGCGTCATCCCAATCAGGGCGGATATGGATATAGCCGGCCCATTCCAGCTTGGACAATGTGTTGGTCATCGCCCCACGAGTGACGTGAAAGCTTTTGGCCAGTTGCGCCGGGCTGCGCTCATCCGACATGCCTGCCAGGTGGTTCAGCACCGAGAAATGCGAAATTTCCATCCCCTTGGGCAGCACCTTGCTCAGACGGTTCCGCACCAATTGGTCGGCCGTCAAAAGCTCGCTGAACAGAGTGATGGCTAAGGCGTTGCTGGCGTCGTTCATTTGGGTCCGTCAAACTTTCGGTCATGTGTCAGCGCAGGAACGCGCGCGCGTGCTTGTGCCACATCTGACACGTCGATATCAACGAATGTCACGCCGGGTTCCGTACCGGCATCCGCCAGAATCTCGCCCCATGGAGCGATAACCATGCTGTGGCCATAGGTTTTTCGAGTCTTTCCCCGATGAGCTTCATGCACCCCTGTTTGCGCCGGGGCAACCACGAAACACCCGGTTTCGATGGCACGCGCACGCAACAGCACCTCCCAATGGGCGGCGCCGGTGACAGGGGAAAACGCCGCTGGTACGGTCAGGATATCCGCCCCCGCCTGCGCCAACGCGCGATAAAGATAGCCAAACCGCACGTCATAGCAGATGCTTTGCCCCACCATACCAAACGGCGTTCTGACCAGGCTGGCGTTGGTACCGGGCCGATATCCATCGGATTCGCGATAGGTTTCCTCGGGCGAGACATCGACATCGAACATGTGGATCTTGTCATACTGCCCGGCAATCTGCCCATCGGGGTCGATCATGAACGACCGGTTCGCGAATCGCCCGTCTGCATCTCCGGTTTTTAGCGCCAACGACCCGATCAACAACCACAGACCCAGCGTCTTGGCGTCCTCTTGCAAGGCCGCCAGGGTTGGGTCGTCGTCTTGCAACTGCAACACCTGCTCTTGCCAAGACCGGCTGGCCGACAGGCAGTTTGTCACCTCGGGTGTCAGCGCGAAATCCGCCCCACCCTTGGCCGCTTGGGCCAGATAATCACGCGTTACGGCCAGATTTGCGGTCGGATCATCGCTGACATTCAGTTGCAGAAGCGCCAGACGCATTAGGCTAGCAACGCGTCCAGTTTCCCAGAGCGCTCCAGATCATACAGGTCGTCACAACCACCCACGTGCACTTCGCCAACAAAAATCTGAGGCACCGTCCGCCCCCCATGCGCCCGCTGGATCATCTCGGGTTTGCGGTCAGGCGCGGCCCAAACGTCGATCTCGGTGAACTCCGCACCTTTTTGGGTCAGCAAACGCTTGGCCGCGTGGCAGAATCCGCACATCGGCGACGTATAGATCTCGATTGGTTTCATTCGGACAGTTCCTTTGGCAATGCATGCTTTGTCCGAAATCTAGGGCGTCATGGCAACGCGCGCCAGTACCAGTGCGGAAACATCGCAGGCACCAGCGGCCAAACACGCGTCGGCAGCGGCTGTTAAAGTGGCACCTGTGGTCATTACGTCATCAATCAGCACAACGTGTTTTCCGGCGATTCTGTCGCGTCGAGAGGGGGGAATCAGGATCGAGCCGTGCATCTGCGCATATCGTTCATCCCGCGACATGCCCTGAGTCGAGACTGTTTTCCGTGTCCGATGCAACAAATCCGGGCAACATGTCAGGCCGCTTATCCGCGCCACAGAGTTCGCCAGCAAAGCCGCCTGATTGAAACGACGGCTGACCATCCGTGTCCAATGCAACGGAATCGGGGTCAGGATCGTATCGTCCACTAACAAGTCCCGCCCGGCATTCACCATCCATTGCCCGGCACCGCGGGCGATTTCATGGCGGTCCCCGTGTTTTAGCGCCAGGATCATCTTGCGCGCATTGCCCTCATACAGGAATGCCGCCCGCCCTCGTGACCAAGGGCGCGGAGTGGTCAGGCATTCATCACACAGCTCCAGATCATCCGATTCGCCCATCAACGGGGTGCCACATCCCTCGCATGTCAGACCGGTGACAAAGGGTGTGTCGCGCCAACAGGGACCGCACAGGCCGAATTCGCTCTCGACCATCTCGCCGCAACACAAGCAACGCGGCGGGTACACCAGACGCAAGGCGGTTTGAAACTTCTCCTTTACCCCATTATCAGTCCTTTCATGACCGACGCGCCCAAACTGACTGACCAAGCCGCCCTGACCCGCAACCGCCTCCGTGCGCTGCGTGATCCTGCGATGTTCTTGCAAGAGACCGCGGTCGAGGAGTTTCAGGATCGCCTGACCTTGGTTAATAAAACCTTTCAGTCGCCTGCAATCGTGACAGGTTTTCCCGATTTTTGGGCAAATGCTTTTCCGAATGCCACGATAGTCGCGGACGAAGATGTGCTGAACCTGGCCCCTCAGGCGCATGATCTGGTGATCCACGCGATGTCGCTGCATTGGGCAAATGATCCGGTGGGCCAGATGATCCAATGTCGCCGCGCGCTGAAACCCGACGGGCTGTTTCTGGCGGGCATGTTCGGCGGGCAAACCCTGCAAGAGCTGCGCGCATGTTTGGCCGAGGCGGAAACCCGTGTTGCAGGCGGTCTGTCCCCTCGTGTCGCGCCCATGGCCGAGATTCGTGATCTGGGTGGATTGCTGCAACGCGCTGGTCTGGCCCTGCCTGTGGCCGACAGCATTCCGCTGACTGTCAGCTATCAAACGATGTTCCACCTGATGCGCGATCTGCGCGCGATGGGCGAAGGCAACGCGTTGCAGACCCGCCTGCGCCACCCAACACGCCGCGAGGTGCTGACCGCTGCGTCCGAACTGTATTCCCAGACCTATGGCGATGACCAAGGACGGGTCACCGCCACGTTCGAACTGATCTTTCTGCTGGGTTGGGCACCTGATGACAGCCAGCCTCAGCCGTTGCGACCCGGATCGGCCTCGGCCCGTCTGGCAGATGTTTTGGGGACCAAGGAAACCAAATTGTCCGATTGACCTGAGGCCTCAGACGCTTATGTCCTGTGTCAGCCCGCAAGATATGGAATATTCGCGCCCATGACCGACGCCCAATCAGCCCGCTGTCCTGCCCACGCTCCGGCGGACCATCCGAAAATCCCTGCCGACAAGACCGGCATCCTGTTCGCCAATCTTGGGACACCGGATGACACCGACTATTGGTCGATGCGGCGCTATCTGAACGAGTTTCTGTCGGATAAACGGGTGATCGACTATCCGTCTTGGAAATGGCAGCCTTTGTTGCAGCTGATCATCCTGACAAAACGCCCCTTTTCCAGCGGTGCGGCCTATCGCTCGATCTGGAACGAGGATCAGGATGAATCGCCCCTGATGACCATCACCAAGGAGCAAACCGCCGCGCTGAATACGGCCCTGTCGGATATCTATGGCGATCAGGTGATGGTCGATTTCTGCATGCGCTATGGCAATCCGTCTACCGCGTCAAAAGTAAGAGAGATGGTCGCCGCTGGCTGCACGAAAATCCTGTTCGTCCCGCTTTATCCGCAATATGCGGGCGCGACCTCGGGGACAGCAAATGACCAGTTCTTTCGCGCTTTGATGAAGGAGAAATGGCAGCCCGCCGCGCGGACCATCGCCCCCTATTTCGACACGCCCGCCTATATCGAGGCATTGGCTCAATCTGTCGAAACTGCCTATGGGCAATTGGATAAACGGCCCGATATGCTGGTCGTGTCCTACCATGGAATGCCCAAACGTTATCTGACCGAGGGCGATCCCTATCATTGCCAATGTCAGAAAACCACGCGCCTGCTGACCGAGCGTTTGGGCTGGCCTGACACCGATATCACCACCACGTTCCAGTCCGTCTTTGGCCCCGAGGAGTGGCTGAAGCCCTATACCGTCGACCATGTCGCAGATTTGGCGCGTGACGGGAAAAAGAACATCGCGGTGATCGCACCGGCTTTTTCTGCCGATTGCATCGAGACTTTGGAAGAGATCAACGAGGAAATCCGCGAAAGCTTTGAGTACGCGGGGGGCGAGACCTTTACCTACATCCCTTGCCTGAATGACAGCCCGGCGCATATCGCGGCCTTGGTCAGTGTCGTGCAGGACAACCTAAAGGGCTGGCTGGACGCGAAATAGCGGCTGATGCGTTTGGCCGCTGGGGTCGGATTTTGAGTATTTTCAGAGCAAAGAAGGGGCGAAACCGCGCCTGAAATTGCGGAGCTGACATAGAAAAAAGGCGGTGGACTGAACCACCGCCTTTTTTGATCTTATAGGCAAACTAATTAAATTAGTCGGCTGCGATAGCTGCAACAACTGCCAGAATCAGCAGAGGAACCAGAACGCCACCAGTGGACGAGCTGGAAGCTTCTTCCATGATAACCGGTGCTTCGATCATGGGCTCTGCCATGTTGCCTGCGAAGGCGGTCGAAGCGGCGGCGGTCAGAGCAGCAGCGAGAACGAGTTTTTTCATAAGATACTCCAGATATTAGCCCACCGCAGTTGAATCCACGGCAAGCGCCCAAGACTTATTTCGTAGCATTGTCTAAGCAGTAAATCATAGCAAATGCAATTGGAACTTGGGCTTAGTGCCGTAGCGATAGCCAAAATGTCGTCAAATTAGCAACACCTGCGTGCCCACTTTGGCCAGACCAAACAGCTCGGAAATATGTTCGTTATACAGGCCAATACATCCATTGGATGAGCGACGCCCGATCTTGCGCGTGTCATGCGTGCCGTGGATGCGGTAGTAAGTCCAGCTGAGGTACAATGCATGGGTGCCCAGCGGATTATTCGGCCCCGGAGGCACATAGTCGGGCCATTCGGGGTTGCGTTTTTGCATCGACGGTGTTGGGCGCCAGCTGGGGCCTTCGACTTTGCGAGTCACTTTGGTACGACCGCGCCGCGTCAAATCGTCCGTCAACGGCACACTGGAGGGATAGAGCTTATAGGTCTCTCCATCCGCCGACCAGTAGTGCAGCGCGCGCGAATCGATATCGACCAGAATTGCGCCGTTCCTCAGGTTGTCGAAGTAAGGCTGCCAGTCTAGCGAACGAAAGCTAGAGATGTTGCGGCGCACGGCCTGGCTGATGTCGCGCTCGACTTCAACGGTTTCTGCGCGCTGAAAAGCTTCGGCGGCGGTTTCATCGCTGCTTTGCGCCAGCGCGGGCGTCCCCAGAATGGCGGCGCTGCCGGCCAAAAACTGTCTGCGTTTCATGTTTACACTCCTGTAGGTGTATCCCGGCGGGCGGACACAACCCCGATCCTTTTGATTTCCAGTATATTATGGCGCAGAAGCCTCAGTCGCAAATCAAACAGATGTCATTGTGCCTGGTCACACGGATGTGGGTTTGAAAGGCAACGCCCTTCGCGTTAGACCAGACGGACAAGAATTTGGAAGGTTATCATGCTGCGTCTCTCGGTTTTGCTTCTTATCACGTCATTGGGGCTTGCAGCCTGTACCACCACATCCGGGCCCCAGATGGGGCCGGACGGCAAGCCTCTGCCCCGGTTATATCGGATTACCGAGCGGCAAAGTTCGCAAATTCAGTTCCGCATGTTGGATTCGATCAACGCCTTGCGCGGCGCATCCGGCGCGGTTCCCTTGGAAATGGACGCCAAGTTGAACGCTGCTGCTGCCACCCATTCGCGCGACATGTCGGTGCAAAACCGGCCCTGGCATTTCGGGTCTGACGGTTCGTCGCCTTTGGATCGCGTGCTGCGCGTCGGATACGAAGGTCAGTTCCTGGGCGAGGCAATCTCGGAAACTTATGAAACCGAGCTGGAAACCCTAAGTGCCTGGATGGAGCAAGAGGACACCCGCCGCGTGATCCTGAGCCCAAGCGCAACCAAATTGGGTTTCAGCTGGTTCCAAGAGCCCAACGGTAAAATCTGGTGGACGCTGGTGACAGGCAACTAAGCCTGCATCACTGATAGATCGAGATCGGCGTCCCGTTCCTGACCATGGCATAGACCTGCTCCATCTGGCGGTTTGTCACCGCGATGCAGCCTGCTGTCCAATCCTGCGGCGCGTCCTTGTATTTGTTGGGCTTGCCGTGGATGAAAATCTCTCCGCCCGGGTCCTGACCCAGGGCCGTGGCCCGCGCAACATCATTGGCATTCGGATAGGAAATCCCGATCGACAGGTGGAATTCGCTGTTCGGGTTCCGGCGGTCGATCAAATAGTGCCCCTCGGGGGTTTTGCCGTCGCCTTCGACCTTTTTGTGACCCGCAGGCGCAAACCCCAGCCCGACATCATAGGATTTCAGCACCTTGTCATGATGCAACAGATGCATCCGACGATCCTCTTTAAAGACCACAACCCGCGTCACTTCGGGCCCATGATAGGTTTTGAACTTCGAGGAACAGCCCGCAGCCGCGACCAGAAAAAGCCCAAGAACCAGAAATTTGAATACCTGCATCGCGTCACTGCCCATTTTTGCCGGTATGGATAGCTGATCACGGCCAGCGTTAATAGCGTTGGATCGCCGCTCACGCGGATGTGAGGGAAAAGCTGCCTACCAATTCAACATGGCTGGACCAGCGGAACTGATCCACAACCTGCACCCAATCCAACACATAGCCCGCGGCGATCAACAGCTTTGCGTCCCGTGCAAAGGTCACTGGATTGCAGGACACAAACGCGATCTTTGGAACGCCCGAGTGCGCCAGTTCGGTTGTCTGCGCCTCGGCCCCGGCGCGTGGCGGGTCAATGATGGCGGCCCCGTATTTCGCCAACTCGTCTGGCAGCAAAGGACGGCGAAACAGATCGCGCGTTTCAGAGGTGACCCGCTTCAACCGCGTTGCAAAGCGCCAGCTTTTATCAAGTGCTTCGATCATATCGGCAGAGCCTTCGACGGCGTGCACTTCGGCGTTGCGAGCAACAGGAAGCGCAAATGTGCCACTACCCGCAAACAGATCGACCACCGGATCACGACCCTGAATGATTTCAACGACTGTGTCGCGCAGCGCCTGCTCTCCGTCCTTTGTCGCCTGAAGAAATGCCCCAGCCGGGGGAACGACATGGACACCATCGAAGTCTTGCGTCGGCGGCTGCCGGGTTGCGACCACCTCGTCCTCCCAGCTTAGCCGGGCCAGATTGTGTTTTTCGGTCATGCCCGCCAATTCGATACGCAGCGCACCATCCAGCGGCTTGCCTCCGGTCACGGCCAGATCCAGGCCCGAGCGAGACAGAGTTGCCAGCACCGACAGTTCGCCCTTGCGGCTACCGCCAACGATGGCCAAATCCTCGGCCACGGCAAAGGCAGGCATCAGCGCAGGGTCCAACAGCTGACAGCCCGGAATCGGAATGATCGTCCCCGAAGCGCGTGCATGGAACCCTGCGGTCGCGCCCTTCTTCGTGCGTCTGGCTGAAATGCTGGCGCGACGGCGTGTTTGCGGTGCCGAGGTCAGGATGGGCCGAAACGAGGTTTCGATCCCCTGCGCGGTCAGCGCATGTTTCACAACGCCAGTTTTCCACGCGGCCACGAAATCATCATGGGCATGCTGCAACTGACACCCGCCGCAGGATTTGAAATGACGACACGGCGCTGCGACCCGCTGATCCGAAGGCTCGACAATGCGGATATCGGTTAGCTTTTGACCGTCCAGATGGCCGGTCACCACCTCGTTCGGCAAGGTCAGAGGGGCGAAAACGGGGCCTTCAGCGATGCCATCCCCTTGATGGCCCAGGCGTTTGATCGTGAGTTGTGTCATAGGCCCTGATAGCCCGGCGATCTCTGGGCTGAAACCCCATTTCGCCTATCGAATCGCCAACAACGCCGCGCGTGAAAGGGTAAAACCCGAGGCGATCCACGCTTTCTCCAGCTCTTTCAAGCGTTTGCCCAGCGCGGGGCCGGTCAGTTCTGGCATCAGGTCGCGGCCAGTCAGGGGGAATTGCGCGGCTTCGGCCTGCGCCCAGGCCGCATGATCCATCGCAACCGGGGTTTCAAACGTCGCCCCGCGCAACAAGGCCAAATCCAAGGCCATTTTCGCACCATACCGATAGGCCACCTCGGTCAAAGACTGCATATCCCCGATACCAGCATGCAAAATTTTCAGCGTTTTGGCCTGCGCGTTGGACAAGCGCAGCGCGTTTTCCGGGGCAACTCCACCCAGAACTGCCAGCCTACGCAATGCCGACGGAGCAGCCTGATATATTTGCTCCAAATGCACCAAAACAGACAGTTTGTCCGCATCAGCTCCGGGTAGGATTTGCGTCAGAACCCCCGCTGCCTGCATCGCCGCAACAGAAGGCGCCGGGTCCGGAGCTGCCAGCAGCTTTAGCGTTTCGGCCCCGATCCGCTCGACCGACAGAGTTTGCAGCCCGTCGATATTCTCGGCAACAGCGGCCAGACCTTCTTGATCCAACCCTTCGTTCGGATCGCCGTACCACGCATAAAACCGGAAGAATCTCAGGATACGCAGATAATCCTCGCGGATGCGCTGTTCGGGGTTTTCAATGAACCGGACATGTCGGCGACGCAGGTCTTTGATCCCGCCCAGTGGATCGACAACCGACCCATCAGCGCGCGCATACAAAGCGTTCATGGTGAAATCACGGCGCAGCGCGTCCTCTGCGATATTGTCCGAAAAGGCGACGACCGCGCGGCGACCATCAGTTTCCACGTCGCGGCGAAAGGTGGTTATTTCATGCGGAATATGGTCGGAAACGACAGTGATCGTGCCGTGATCAATCCCGGTGGGAATGGCGTGCAGACCCACTTGTTTGGCCAACTCCACTACGCGATCAGGGTGCGCATCGGTACAGATATCAATGTCTGCAACCTTCGCCCCGATCAGCGCATTTCGCACGCATCCACCCACGAAATAGGCTTGGTGACCGCCCTCCTCCAGCATCGCGCAGACTTTTTGCGTTGCTGGGTTGGATATCCAATCACCGGTGATCTGCATTCAGACCATCCGCTCGGCCAGCGCCCGCAGAATGCGCGCGGTAGCGCCCCAAATGTAATATGGGCCCCAAGGCACCGTGAAATAGTACCGTTTAGAGCCCCGCCAGCGCCGCCCCTGGATCGAAAATCGCGCCACAGTGGTGACGTGAGACAAGGGGACCAAGAACACCTCGTCGACCTCGCCGGGTTCAGGGGTGGGGTGAAAATCGCCGGTCGCACGCGCGATAACTGGCGTCACCGCGAATCCCGTCACCGTTTCATGCGCAGGCAAAGTGCCCAGAACCTCGACCACATCGGGGTTTAGGCCGACCTCTTCCTGGGCTTCGCGCAGCGCGGCGGCGATCACATCGGCGTCACCTTCATCCTGTTTGCCACCAGGAAAGGCGATCTGACCCGGGTGGTGTTTCAGATGAGAGGCGCGTTTGGTCAAGATCACATGCGGCTCACCCTTGTGCATGATCATCGCCACCAACACACCGGCTGATCGCAATTTACGGGTTTCGGGCAGTTTAATCTCGGGGTTCAGATCGAAATCCGAAGACGCGTTTCCCGATGCCTTCAGCGCCGTCAGAACATGCGCCAGCGGATCAACCATTCTGCGCCGCCGTTCCATCGAACCCAAGTGTCTTGGGGTCCAGATCGTAATGCGCACCGCAGAATTGGCAATCGGCGGTCAGGCGCCCCTCGGGCGTTGTCATCGTTTTGATGTCCTTCTGCGAATAGATGGACATCGTTTGGCGCACGCGATCCTCGGAGCAGGTGCAACCGAACCGCACAGGCTGGGCGTCAAACACCCGTGGCTGTTCTTCGTGGAACAATCGGACCAACAGGTCGGCGGGGGTGACGCTGGGGCCGATCAGCTCCAGCTCCTCGACCGAGCTAAGCAGGATATTCACACGATTCCAGTTATCCGCTTCGTCCCCATCCACCAGATCGCGTGCGTGCAATAGACCCGCCTCGCCGCTGGCCTCGTCGGATTTGGCAAAGGGCGATGCTTTGGGCATGTGTTGCAGCATCACGCCACCACCGCGCCAATATTCCCCGGTGCCAGGCTCAACCGACTTACCAAAATTCAGTTCAAACCGGGTGGGAATCTGTTCGGATTGGGCAAAATATCCCTCGGCGCTTGCCGAAAGCGAGCCACCAGCCAGCGGAGTCAGACCCTGATATGGCGCCATCCCCTGCCCCTGGTCGATCATGATCGCGAAATAGCCCTTGCCCACCTGTTCAAACGGCGCGCCATCGCTCAGACGTTCGGGGTCATAGCTGGCATAGGCGCGGATACGCGCAGGCTCTCCCTCTTCGGTGGGGCCATAATAATCGGTCGCAATCATCCGCACGGGACCGTCCGATTGCACTTGCAACGACAGTTTCCAGCGCAGCTTGATCGTCTGGCCGATCAGCGCGGTCAGCAGGGTCATCTCGGCGACCAACGCCTCGACTTGGGGCGGGTAGTCATGCTGTTCCAGCACACCATTCAAAACGCCATCCAAACGGGCAACGCGGCCGCGAATGTCTGAATTATCCAGTTGGAACGGCAAAACAGTGTCGTCCCAGGCAAGCTTTTTTCCGATAGTCATGGGGTTTCCTTACAGGCTTGGCCTTGGCATACCGCGTCAATATAGGGGCCGCAAGACAAAGGCCAAGAGCAAGAGGTGCAGCGCATGATCAGACGTTTCGGCCATCCCCCCAAACAGGGGCAGAAATATACGCGGCGGCCTGGGGCCTATGTTTTGTTGCCTGACGGTGATGATCTGCTGCTGACTCATCAGGCTGACCCCTGGCCGGAATTCCAACTGCCTGGCGGTGGTATTGATCCAGGCGAATCACCCGTTCGCGCGCTGTATCGCGAGGTGCTAGAAGAAACCGGTTGGACCATTGCCGCGCCCCGCCGCGTGGGTGCCTTTCGTCGGTTCACTTTCATGCCCGAATACGAGATCTGGGCCGAGAAGATATGCACTATTTACGTGGCCCGCCCCGTGCACCAAATCGCAGATCCGACCGAAGACGGACATACCGCGCATTGGATGCCGATCGACACCGCGGCAGACCTGCTAGGAAATTCCGGCGACCGTCATTTTGCTGGGCTGATGCTAGCCGGTTTGGTCTGACCCCCCGAATTCCAACGAGACCGCCGAGATATCGTCGGGGAAATCATCATTCCCGGCGAAATCGGACAGACGCCAGATCAGCGCCTCCATCAAGGCAGGGCCGCGTACCTCTTGGAGCTCCTTCAACATTTCCATCAAGCCGGTTTCATCCAACAGGGTTTCATCGGGCGCTGGACATTCGGTGACACCATCCGACTGAATAAAGAACCGCTCTCCGGGTTTCAGGATGAAGCTAGTTTCCTCGAAACCCACCCCATCCAACAGTCCGACAGGCATTCCGCCGGCCCCTACCATGGTGCAAGCGCCGTCCTGATGCTGGACAATTGGGTGGGGATGACCGGCCTGGACCATCTTCACCTCGCCGGTTTGCATATCGAAATCCGCCAACAGCATCGTGAAGTAATGTTCGGTCTCCATCTCCTCCAACACCATCGTGTTCAGGCGCTCCACCACCTCGGAGGGAGGTAAGGGGATATAGCTCCCATCCTCTTGTTTTTGCAGAGCAACATTCTGATCGGGCACGGTCGATGAGAGATAACCGGCCAGCCGCGCCGTCATCAACGCCGAACTAATTCCGTGGCCAGACACATCAATGGCGAAAAGCCCCACACGCAGATCCGAGATTGGGTACATCCCGACCAGATCGCCGCCGACATGTCCGCTGGACCGTAAGAGCAAACTGACCTGCGCGGCGCCGAAATCCTTGAACCGATCGCGAACCAAGGACTGCTGCAATTTCTTCGCCTCGATCAAGTCACTGTCCAACGCGTCATACAGCGACTGGAGCTTGGCCAATGTCTTGCCGACCAGCGAGTTTTTTTCTGTCAGTTCGCGTTCCATCCGAAGGATACGTTCGCCAGCGTTGATACGCGCCCGCAATTCCGTCGCGTTCACAGGCTTGGTCAGGAAATCATCGGCGCCACAATCCAGCCCCTTGGCAACGGCCTCTTTTTCAGTTTTTGAGGTCAGGAGGATGAAATACCCATAGCTTTCGCGCGACATTTTGCGAAACGTCTGGCAAAACTCCAACCCGTCCATGCCCGGCATCATCCAGTCGCTCAGAACAAGATCAGGGGGCGTGGATTCGCAGATTTCCAACGCCTCTTCGGCGCTTCCTGCCTCCTGCACATTATACCCCCAGCGCGCCAGCGACGCGACCAGGATCCGCCGCTGCAACCTGCTGTCATCAACCACCAGGACGTCACGAATGACTGACCCGGAGTCCGGCAGGCTGCTGTTTTCTTTCAGGTCCCTCACCCTGATCTCCGGCGAATAATTCCATCAACATCCCGCTGATACCGCATCGGGGTTTAACGACAGGTGAAGCCCTCAATTTTCACGAAATCTGAGGGCCTAAGGACTTCTTAAGGAATCGGACGCAAACTGCGCTCAGGACTGGCAGGAGCGTTAGGAATGATCGATTGGGACCGGGTCGCAGAACTGCGCGAACAAGTCGGCGTTGAGGATTTCGAAGAGGTTGTGGACCTGTTCCTGGAGGAGGTGCTGGAAGTGATCAACGCCCTACGAGCCGATCCACAGGAAAGCCGGCTCGAGGCGGATTTACACTTTTTGAAAGGCAGCGCGCTGAACCTTGGTTTCGCGGACTTTTCGGAAAAGTGCCATGCTGGCGAACGCCAAGCCGCATTGGGCAAAGCTGATCAGGTCGACCTGACCGTCATAATTGACAGTTTCGATGCATCTCGGCATCTTTTTTGCGAAGAACTGACAACTCGTTTTGCCGCTTAAATCAGGAATTCTGCCAGGGTCTGATCATTGGTAATATCTCGATAAATAAATCCGGCCTCGTCCAGCTTGGCGAACAGAGTTTCGAAGTTTTGCGCGTCTCCAGTTTCGATCCCTATCAGAACCGACCCAAAGTTCCGGGCGGATTTCTTGAGATACTCAAACCGGGCAATATCGTCTTCGGGGCCAAGAATGTTCAGAAACTCCTTCAAGGCTCCGGGGCGCTGAGGCAAGCGCAGAATGAAGTACTTTTTCACCCCGGAGTATCGTTGAGCACGCTCTTTGACCTCAGGCAGACGCTCGAAATCGAAATTCCCGCCTGAAGTGACGCAAACGACGGTTTTACCACGGATTTGATCTGCGACGTCCACCAAGGCATCCACGGCCAGCGCTCCGGCAGGTTCCAACACGATGCCCTCGACATTCAACATGTCCAAAATCGTGGCGCAAATCCGGTCTTCGGGGGCCAAATACACATCGCTCTGACTGACATCTTGCAACAGAGCAAAGGTACGCTGCCCGATACAGGCCACCGCCGCGCCATCAACAAATGTATCGACTTTGTCCAGGGTTACAGGCCGCCCAGCGTGCAAGGCCGCCAGAAAACTGCCGCCACCTAAAGGTTCGACAAAGCTATAATGCGGTCCTGCCCCAAGGAAACTGCGCACTCCGGCGGACAGCCCGCCACCTCCGACCGGAAGCAGCACATGATCCGGGACGCGCCCAAGCTGAGCAAGCAACTCTTCGGCGACCGTCGCCTGCCCTTCGATCACATCATCATCATCAAAAGGCGCCAGGAAATGCGCGCCCTGGTCAGCGCAATAGGCTTGAGCGGCAGCTAGCGTGTCGTCAAAATAGTCTCCGACCAGCTTAATTTCGATATTCTCAGCGCCGAAAATCCGGGTCTTCGCAATCTTTTGCTGAGGCGTGGTGACCGGCATAAAAATCACGCCGCGCACCCCGTATTCCTTACACATATAGGCCACGCCCTGCGCGTGGTTGCCCGCGCTGGCGCAGACGAACAACTTTTGATCTGGGGTGTTTGCCCGCACCTTGCGCATCGCATTCAGCGCGCCGCGGATTTTATAGGATCGGACGGGTGACAGGTCTTCGCGTTTAAGCCAAATATCCGCGCCAAACCGCACAGACAAATGAGCGTTGCGCTGCAACGGCGTGGCGGGAAAGACCGCGCGCATTGCACGCTCGGCTGCTTGGACTCGGGTCAGAAAATCGCTCATGCGTTTTCAGTGAAACAGCCCAGCGCCAAAGGCAAGAGGAGCTGGAAAAATAGACTATGGCATACAATTGGTCGCGAAGATTTTCGGCGGTGCATTTTGACGAAAGGTTTAGGTATTTGAGTATTTTCAGAGCAAAGAAAGGCCTGCGCGCGATTTCGTTAATGTTGGGGGTGAAACAGGCGTTTTGTGGGCTGTTGGTTTGCCTTGGATGGACGGTTTGTTTCCCTGACCTTGCCCTTATCCGCAAAACCCGATAAGCGCCGGAGGGTTAGAGAAATAAGGGGAAAACGATGTCCGCGCCCAAGAAAGTCGTCCTGGCCTATTCCGGTGGCCTTGACACCTCGATCATCCTGAAATGGCTGCAAACCGAATATGGCTGCGAAGTGGTGACATTCACCGCTGATCTGGGCCAAGGTGAAGAGCTGGACCCTGCTCGGAAAAAAGCCGAGCTGCTGGGGATCAAGCCCGAGAATATCTTTATCGAAGATATTCGCGAAGAGTTCGTTCGCGATTTCGTTTTCCCGATGTTCCGCGCCAATGCCGTTTACGAAGGTCTGTACCTGCTGGGCACGTCGATCGCGCGTCCGCTGATCTCGCAGCGCCTAGTGGAAATCGCCGCCGAAACCGGCGCGGATGCTGTTGCCCACGGCGCCACCGGTAAGGGCAACGATCAGGTTCGTTTTGAACTGGCCTGCTATGCACTGAACCCCGACATCAAGGTGATCGCGCCCTGGCGTGAGTGGGATCTGACCAGCCGCACCAAGCTGATCGATTTCGCCGAGAAGAACCAGATTCCGATCGCCAAGGACAAACGCGGCGAGGCCCCGTTCAGCGTGGACGCGAACCTGCTGCACACATCCTCGGAAGGGAAAGTTCTGGAAGACCCCGCCGATATGGCGCCCGAATACGTCTATCAGCGCACCAATGATCCGATTACTGCCCCAGACGAGCCCGAGTTCATCGAGATCACCTTTGAAAAGGGTGACGCGGTTGCCATCAACGGCGAAGCCATGAGCCCCGCCACCATCCTGACCAAGCTGAACGAATACGGCAAAACTCACGGCATCGGTCGTCTGGATTTCGTTGAAAACCGGTTCGTTGGCATGAAGTCGCGCGGCATTTACGAAACCCCCGGCGGCACCATCCTGCTGGAGGCGCATCGCGGCATCGAACAGATCACTTTGGACAGCGGCGCGGGTCACCTGAAGGATTCGATCATGCCGCGCTATGCCGAACTGATCTATAACGGGTTCTGGTTCAGCCCCGAACGCGAAATGCTGCAAGCCCTGATCGACAAATCCCAAGAGCACGTCACCGGCACCGTCCGTTTGCGCCTGTTCAAAGGTGCGGCCTTTACCGTGGCGCGCTGGTCGGATCACTCGCTGTACTCCGAGGCACACGTGACCTTTGAGGACGACGCCGGCGCCTATGACCAAACGGACGCCGCAGGCTTTATCCAGCTGAACGCCCTGCGCCTGAAACTGTTGGCCGCGCGGGATCGTCGCCTGAAAGGCTGACGCCAAGTCACAATTGTTCTACGTGAAACGCCCTCCTATCCATGGGGGCGTTTTGCATTTCTGGGGGTAAAATGACGCTAGAAGACATCGCCAATATGATCCGAGAGGCCGTTGCCTCTGGCAATTTTGCCGACAGTTTGAAGTTCGATTGCGGCGACGCGGGTGTGCTGGTGATCGCGGATCATGCGGTCTCGTTGCAGGATCGCGACACAGATGCGACCCTGAAAATGTCAGTCGAAAACGTGGAAAAGCTGATCAAGGGCAAGCTGAACCCCATGACTGCTGTGATGACCGGCAAAATCAAGCTTGCCGGAAACCCCGCTGTAGCGATGAAACTAAAAGAGCTGCTTTAGGGCGACTGCAACCCGGTTTGCCATAAAATTGGAAACTGGCCCCAGGGCACCAACGACCTCACGGTCTCTCACCCTTGCGTGACATTCGATTGCAGGGGATTGGCGGAACGGCAAGCGCCGGGTCATGATGCCCAAGAAGGGAAAAACCATGACCGCGACATTCAAAGACATCAAACCCATATTGCTGACACTGGCCATCGTGTTCGGCTCCATGCTGCATTGCAACCGCGTCCAGGCGGGACAGACGGAAACACTGACTGTGGCGGGGGGCTGTTTCTGGTGTGTCGAAAGCGATTTCGAATCCGTAAAAGGCGTGAGCGAAGCAGTATCGGGATATACCGGCGGCAAGCTGAAGAACCCGACATACAAACAAGTGACCCGCGGCGGATCTGGCCATTACGAGGCCGTGCAAATCCAGTTTGACCCATCCGTCGTATCACGGGCGCAGCTGTTGCGGATGTTTTTCCGCTCGGTCGACCCAACGGATGCTGGCGGGCAGTTCTGCGATCGCGGAGACAGCTATAAAACGGCTATTTTCGTCTCTAATCCTGCGGAAAAGGCTCTTGCCGAGACTGCCAAAGCCAACGCCCAACGCGCCTTGGGGCAGAAGATTGTAACGCCCATTCTTGACGAAGCGCGCTTTTATAAGGCCGAGCGCTATCACCAGGATTATTACAAGGGCACCAAAACCGTCCTGACCCGTTTTGGCCCGATCAAACAGTCCAAAGCCTATAAACGGTATCGCAAAGCCTGTGGCCGTGACCAGCGTGTGCGTCAGCTGTGGGGCAACAAAGCGCCCTTTGCCGGTGGCTAACCAAAGCTTTGAACCTCGCGCAAATCAGGGATGACATCTGCTGTCCCTTTGCGCGTCACCATCAGCGCGGCCGCCCGCATTGCCAAATCAATGGCTTGGGCGGTCGGCATACCTCGGTCCAATCCCGCCAAGAAATATCCGGTGAATGTGTCACCGGCCCCCGTCGTATCCACCGGATCGACAGGGTGTGCGGCAAAAGCCTTTGGTGTGTAGTTGTGTGATTTCTCGAACAACACACAGCCCTCGGATCCGCGTGTGACCAAAACTGAGGGCACGCCCATCTCGGGCCCTGGCACCAGCCCGGTTGCCGCGTGCAGTTGCTCCATCTCGACGGCGTTCAGGACCAGAATATCCAACATCGGCAGGATCGCGGTTATCGCCGCAACCGAGAATGGCGCGGCGGCATAGACGATCTTTAACCCCAGTTTCGAGCCTATATCGGCTGAAAACCGTTGTTTGTTGGTCTCGTTCTGCATCAACAGAATGTCGCCCGGCTCGGCCTCGGACAGGGCCAAGCCCACGGCGGATTCGGGAATATCACGGTTTGCGCCGGGGTAGATAACGATGGCATTCTCGCCCTCATCATCTACGTTGATAATGGCATGACCAGTGGGATGAGAAACCTCGCGAATCCAGCGGGTATCCACACCGTATTCCATCATCCGATCCACCGCCCAGCGCCCATCCGCACCGATCGCACCGATATGGGCGGCACGCGCGCCGGCACGCGCGATGGCGACGGACATGTTAGCGCCTTTGCCGCCCAGCCCCCGGTTCAGGGACGAGGCGGCAATCGTCTCGCCGGGGCCAGGCAAATGCGGCACCCGATAGACATAGTCAGCATTGATGGAGCCTAGATTCCAAACGGTCATTCGGGCTCCTTCTTGGTTAACCCACCTTACACGCGGCCAGAATGGCCATGTTCAGGATGTCATTTGCCGTCGCGTTCGTCGAGCAAATCTGGATCGAGCTGTCCACACCCGACAGGATCGGGCCAATCACAGTGGCATCTGCCATTTCCTGCATCAGCTTCACGCTGATCGAGGCCGAGTGACGCGCAGGCACAACCAAGATATTCGCCGGGCCGGTCAGGCGCTGGAACGGATAGGCCTCGGCGGCCTTGGCGTTCAGCGCCACGTCCACGGTCATTTCACCTTCGTATTCGAAATCAACACCGCGGCGTTCCAGCACTTTGGGGGCGATATGCATTTTTTCGGCGCGCTCGGAAATCGGATAACCAAAAGTCGAGAAGCTGACAAAAGCGACACGCGGTTCCAGACCCAGGTGGCGTGCCACCCCGGCCGAACGTTCGGCAATGTTGGCCAGATCTTCTTCGTCCGGCCATTCATGCACCAGAGTATCCGAGATCAGCACGATCCGGCCCTTGTGGATGATCGCGGTCACGCCCACGGCGCCGTGTTCGGCGTCAGCATCAAAAACGTGGTTGATCAGCTCTAGTGCATGCGCCGATTTCCGGGTCGCGCCGGTAACCAAACCGTCGCCATGCCCATGCGCCAGCATCAGAGCGCTGAAAACGTGGCGATCACGGGCGGCCAAACGGTGAATGTCATGCCGGTCAAAGCCTTTGCGTTGCAGGCGTTCGTACAGGAAATCTTTGTACGTATCCAAATGACGGCTGTTTGCAGCGTTCACCACCTCAAGCTCGCGTACGGCGTCGCCCATACCTGCGGCTTCCAGCTTCTCTTTGACGTCAGCTTCGCGGCCGACGACCAGTGCCTTACCCAAACCGGTGCGCTGATACTGCACGGCGGCGCGCAACACACGAGGATCGTCGCCCTCGGCGAAAATCATGCGCGCCTGCGCGTTCCGGGCACGGGCATTGATGCCACGCAGGATGCTTGCGGTCGGATCCATCCGAGTTTTCAGCGAAACTTCGTAGGCGTCCATGTCAATAATCGGACGACGCGCGGCACCGGTGTCCATCCCAGCCTTCGCCACGGCGGGCGGGATCATGTAGATCAAGCGCGGGTCAAACGGCGTGGGGATGATATAGTCGCGACCAAAGGTCAGCGCCTTGCCATAAGCCATGGCAACTTCGTCCGGCACATCCTCGCGGGCGAGCTCGGCCAGAGCTTCGGCACAAGCGATTTTCATCTCGTCATTGATAGCACGCGCGTGAATGTCCAGCGCACCACGGAACAGGTAGGGGAAACCCAAAACGTTGTTCACTTGGTTCGGATAATCCGAACGGCCGGTCGCAACGATGGCGTCTGCGCGGACGGCGTGCGCCTCTTCGGGGGTGATCTCCGGATCAGGGTTCGCCATGGCGAAGATCACCGGATTGTCGTTCATGGCTTCGACCATCTCTGGCGTCACAGCACCCTTGACCGACACGCCCAGGAACACGTCGGCACCTTTCATGGCGTCCTCGAGCGTACGCAGCTCGGTTTTTACCGCATGAGCCGATTTCCACTGGTTCATGCCCTCGGTGCGACCCTGATAGATCACGCCCTTGGTGTCACAAACGATGCAGTTTTCATGCCGCGCACCCATGGCTTTCAGCAGCTCGATACAGGCGATACCCGCAGCCCCTGCGCCATTCAGCACGATTTTCACGTCTTCAATTTGCTTACCCGAGATGTGCAACGCGTTGATCAGGCCCGCCGCACAGATCACCGCTGTCCCGTGCTGGTCATCGTGGAAGACAGGGATATCCATCTCTTCCTTGAGCTTCTGCTCGATGATGAAACACTCGGGCGCTTTGATGTCTTCCAGGTTGATCCCGCCAAAGGTGGGGCCCATCAGTTTAACGGCTTTAATGATCTCGTCCGGGTCTTCGGTGTCCAGCTCGATATCAATCGAGTTCACGTCAGCAAAGCGTTTGAACAGGACCGATTTGCCCTCCATCACCGGCTTAGAGGCCAGCGCGCCCAAATTCCCTAGCCCCAGAACCGCGGTCCCGTTCGAGATCACCGCCACAAGGTTGCCCTTGTTGGTGTAGTCATAGGCCGTTTCCGGCACCGCAGCGATCGCCTCGCAAGGGACCGCCACACCGGGGGAATAGGCCAGCGAAAGGTCCCGCTGCGTGGTCATCGGAACGCTTGGCGAAATCTCGAATTTACCGGGGCGCGGCTCTAGGTGGTAGGCCAGCGCCTCTTCGGGGGTGATGCGGTTCTTGGTCATGATCAAAGGGCCTGTGAATGAGTAAGCTTTTGCCTCTTACAGTGCTATGCGCCTTGGCTCAACACAAAGACGTTTTCGCCTTTCGTCCCGGTCCGTGGATTTGTAATGTTCCGCGAAATGACAGGGGGACAATCGTGAGTGCAGTCACGCCGATGATGGCGCAATATCTGGAGATCAAAGAGGGCTATCCCGATGCCATGCTGTTCTACCGGATGGGCGATTTCTACGAGATGTTCTTTGACGATGCCGTCGCCGCATCCGAGGCGCTGGATATCGCGCTAACCAAGCGCGGCAAGCATCTGGGCGAAGACATCCCCATGTGCGGCGTACCCGTCCATGCCGCCGAAAGCTATTTGCTAACGCTGATCCGCAAGGGATTCCGGGTAGCAGTCGGCGAACAGCTGGAAAGCCCGGCCGAAGCGAAAAAACGCGGCTCGAAATCCGTGGTGAAACGCGATGTTGTGCGGTTGGTCACGCCCGGCACATTGACCGAAGAGTCGTTATTAGAGGCGCGCCGACATAACTTCTTGTGCTCCTTTGCCAAGGTCCGCGATCAATCCGCGCTGGCCTGGGCCGACATCTCGACCGGAGAGTTTCACGTGCAGCCCCTGGCCCCCGTCCGCCTTGGTCCCGAATTGGCCCGGTTGATGCCCGCCGAGGTGATCGTATCCGAGACGGAAGAAGCGAATTTGGCTGAAATAGTCTCTGAATCCGGCGCTGCGCTGACTGGTTTGGGCCGCGCCAGTTTCGATAGCACTTCAGCTGAGAAACGATTGTGTGCCTTGTTCGATGTTGGGTCATTGGATGCGTTCGGGCAATTCGATCGTGCCGAGGTCTCGGCCATGGGGGCCATCGTTGAATACCTTGAAATCACGCAAAAAGGCAGGCTCCCCCTGTTGCGCCGCCCCGTCCGCGAGGCCGAGGCGCGTGTGGTTCAGATCGACGCCGCGACCCGCCGAAATCTGGAACTGACCCATGCGTTGAACGGTGGGCGTTCCGGCTCTTTGCTTGCTGCGATTGATCGGACAGTCACAGCCGGCGGCGCGCGTTTGCTGGAGCGCCGCCTTTCCAGCCCCTCGCGCGTTCTGGATGTGATCCATGCAAGGTTGGACGCCGTCAGTTTCGCCAGCGAACATCGCTCGGTTGCAGATGCCTTGCGCGATGCCCTACGAAAAGTACCCGATCTGGATCGTGCGCTTTCGCGTCTGGGGTTGGACCGCGGCGGCCCGCGCGATTTGGCCGCCATCCGCAATGGCTTGGCGCAGGCCCTGCTGATTTCTGATGACCTGCAAGCGATGGATTTGCCTGATTTGCTGAAATCAGCCGCGCAGGACCTATCGGGCCATGACGAACTACTGGATCTGCTTGATCAAGCTCTCGTTGCCGAACCGCCTCTTTTGGTACGCGATGGTGGTTTTGTCGCGCCGGGATATGACGAAGAGCTGGACGAAACCCGCACGCTGCGAGACGAAGGCCGCAGCGTTATTGCCACGATGCAAAAGGAATATTCTGAGCTGACAGGCATTCAGGCCCTGAAGATCAAGCACAATAACGTCCTAGGATACTTCGTCGAGGTTACAGCAACCCATGCCGAAAAAATGCTGTCCGAGCCGCTTTCGGACACATTCAAGCATCGGCAAACCACTGCCAACCAGGTGCGCTTTACCACCGTTCCGCTTTCAGAAACTGAAACCAAGATTTTGAATGCTGGCGGTCGGGCGCTCGAGATTGAAAAACGGCTCTATTCCAGCCTAAAAACGGCCATATTGGATCAAGCTCCGCAGATTAATGCCGCCGCTCGTGCACTGGCCGAGATGGATCTGGCCGCCGCCCTAGCTGACCTGGCAAGTGGCGAAAGCTGGGTCCGGCCTGTGGTTGATGGCTCGAAAACGCTGGAAATCACCGGCGGTCGGCATCCGGTCGTCGAGCAGGCGCTGCGCAAACAAGGCCAAAGCCAATTCATCGCAAATGATTGCGTGTTAACCGCTGACAGCGGTGCCGCGATTTGGCTGCTGACTGGCCCGAACATGGCCGGTAAATCAACCTTTCTACGACAGAATGCCCTGATCGCTTTGCTGGCTCAAATGGGCAGTTTTGTCCCTGCCACCCAGGCTCATATTGGCGTGGTCAGTCAGTTGTTCAGCCGTGTTGGCGCCTCGGATGATCTGGCGCGAGGTCGATCGACTTTCATGGTTGAGATGGTCGAGACAGCCGCGATTCTAAACCAGGCAGATGATCGCGCCTTGGTGATTCTGGACGAGATTGGGCGCGGCACGGCCACTTATGACGGCTTGTCGATTGCTTGGGCGACGCTGGAACATTTACACGACGTCAACAAATCCCGTGCATTATTCGCAACGCACTATCACGAGCTGACGACCTTGGCGGGAAAAATGTCTGGCGTCGAAAACGCCACCGTCGCGGTGAAGGAGTTCGACGGCGACGTGATTTTTCTGCACGAGGTGCGTAAAGGCGCCGCCGACAGGTCTTATGGGGTCCAGGTTGCAAAATTGGCTGGCCTGCCGGACAAAGTCGTCGCCCGCGCCCGCGTTGTGTTGGATGCGTTGGAAAAAGGCGAACGTGAAGGTGGAAAATCCAAGGCCACTATTGACGATCTGCCGCTGTTTTCTGCCGCCCCCCCTCCTCTTCCACCGGCGCAGGATTCTCAGGTCGAAAACCGGCTAGAGCAGGTACATCCTGACACTCTGACCCCGCGCGAGGCGTTGGATCTGATCTATGAGCTGAAAGCGCTAAAGGACGGCTGATCACCAACTTCCGCTTGCTCCGCCTCCGCTGGACGACCCACCACCAAAGGACCCTCCGCCCGAACTGCTGTTGGTGCTTTTCAACGGGGTGGTGAAAATGGCCGAGCTTTCGTCGCCGCAATTTCGGCAATTCAGAACAACGCGCTTGCGCCCTGTCGAGGTCGTGGTCGCGCTTTCCAAAATGATCGTGGTGCTTTGCACTGTGCGGTGTCCGCACGCCCGACAGATCTGGAATTTGTTGAACCAGGCTTTGTAATTCTCGACAGTTACATGATCGCAATCCGGGCAATGCCAGATATCATAATCGACGCTACCAAGCTGTTCCTCGGCAATCTGACCTTGCGAAAGATACGCGTCATCGGCCTCTTCATCCAACAAAACCAAGCGCGCGCCATCGTTTGGGCAGTATCGCGGGCGATAGCGACGAATCCGTCGAAACAGCATGCCCAAAGCCCCAATAGCAGGCACTAATAAGGCATAAATCCAGTTTCCCAGAGCATTGATCCCCCGGCGGGCAGAGCCGATTGCGCGCTCGGCTCCGGTCGCATTGAACTCTCCGGGCCAGCTTCCGCTAACCTCGTGGATCACATGATCGACGCCATAATCGATACCGGTGACATAGTCGTCGCGTTTGAATCTGGGCAGGATCACGTCGTCGATTATTTCTTTCATCGGTCCGTTCATGCGGGTGCCATAGCCCGAACCGACCTCGATCCGCATATGCCGATCCTGCACCGCAATCAGCATCATTACCCCATCATTGCGCACGGCATCTCCGACGCCCCAATGATTGAACAACGCCGTAGCAAAGGGTTCGATCGGCCCGTCATGACCATAGTCAGTCATCGACCCGATCGTGACCACGGTGAACTCGATATCCCGTTCGCGCTTCAATTCTTGCAGATCACTGCGAATGGCCTGTTCTTCGGCGTCAGGCAGGATATTGGCGAAATCGTTGACGTAGACCTCGGAATAGTCAGGTAGATTTTGCGCCTGCACGGGCGCGGCCAGAAAAACTACAAAAATCAGAAGAAAAGCACGCAAAAGAAAAGCCCCTGTCAAAAACAGGAGCTTTGTAGCATTGAAATCAGGCTCTGTTTAGCCCGGAGTCGACGAAACACCGACCTGAGCGGGACGCAGCAAGCGTTCATGCAGCATGAAGCCTTCGGCCGAAACCTGAATGATTTCACCGGCTTTGGTGCCAGGAACAGGGGCTTCGAACATGGCTTCGTGTACCAGGGGGTCAAATTTGTCACCAACTGCGGGCGAGATCAGCTCGATTCCGTGCTTGTTAAACACGTTCAGCAATTCGCGCATTGTCAGCTCGACACCTTCCAGAACGGCGCCGATTTGTTCGCGGTGCTCGTCGGTGACGGCATCCAAGGCGCGCTTCATGTTGTCGTAAACCGGCAGCACATCCCGCGCCAGTTTCGAGCCACCATAATTCTCGGCTTCACGGCGCTGCTTATCAGCCCGCTTGCGCGCATTTTCGGCATCAGCAAGCGCGCGCATAAATTTGTCTCTGTAGTCGTCACGCTCGGCGCGCAATTCATCCAGTTCGACCGCCTCATCGTCCAGCTCTTCGATTTCCTCGGCAAATGCTTCGGCTTCGGCTGCTTCGATGTCATCTAGAAAATCGTCGTTTTTGGGGTCTGCCATGTTCCACCTCTAACTCCGGTCAGACAGCATCCGCCCGACCAGCTGCGCCGTGTAATCCACGATCGGCACAATCCGTCCATAGTTCAGGCGAGTCGGGCCAATTACCCCAACTGCGCCAATAATTTTTCGATCAGCGTTCATATAAGGAGAAACCACCAAAGAGGAACCCGAAAGTGAGAAAAGTTTGTTCTCAGAGCCAATAAAAATGCGCACACCCTCGCCTCTTTCGGTCAGTTGCAAGAACTCTTCGATGTCACGCTTGCGTTCCAGGTCATCAAACAGAACACGGATGCGCTCTAGATCCTCTTCGTTGCCATCTGCATTCAACAAATTCGCGCGTCCGCGGACGATCAACCGTTCGTTGCTTTCGTCCTCGTTGTCCCAAACGGCCAGCCCGCTTTCAACCAGTTGATGCGCCAGACTGTCGATCTCTTGCCGGCGATTAGCGATTTCGGTGCGAATTTGAGTTTGCAGTTCGGTCAGGGTTTTCCCTTCGATCAGCGCGTTCAGAAAATTCGCAGCCTCGCGCATCGAAGACGGCGTTTGCCCTGGCGGCGGTGTGAACAGCCGGTTTTCTACATGCCCATCTGCAAATACCAACACCACCAGCGACCGGTCATGGCCTAGCGTGACAAATTCCAGATGGCGAATCGGCGCTTCGTGCTTAGGGGTCAACACGATCGAGGCCCCCTGCGTGACACCGGACAATGCGGTCGAGACCCGATCCATCAGCCCGCCAACATCCGAGGAATTGCTTTGCAGGGTCTGATCCAGCTTGTGACGGTCATCGGTGGCCAGATCGCCGACCTCCATAAAACCGTCGACAAACATCCTTAGCCCACGCTGCGTTGGCACCCGCCCGGCCGAGATATGCGGGCTGTCCAAAAGGCCCAGAAATTCCAGGTCCTGCATAACGTTGCGGATCGTGGCGGCGCTGACTTTCTCGCTGAGTGACCGGGTCAGAGTGCGCGAGCCAACAGGTTCGCCGTTGGACAAATAGCCCTCGACAACGCGGCGAAATACCTCGCGCGAACGATCGTTCAGCTCTTCCAGGATATTTTCGCGGTCATTCATGCCAGTGCCCTTTCCCTTAGTCATTAAAGACCCCAGCCCACAAAGGTCAATCGGGCTTGCGCTTTGGGTGTCGGGACAGGTATCCCACTGGGCAACACAAAGGGAATTTATCATGCGTCCATCCGGCAGACAGCTTAACGAAATGCGCTCGGTTTCGATCGAGACCGGCGTCACCAAACATGCAGAGGGATCATGCATGATCCGCATGGGCGACACCCATGTACTTTGCACCGCCACAATCGAGGATCGCGTCCCCCCGTTTATCAAGGGCTCGGGCCTGGGTTGGGTCACGGCGGAATACGGGATGCTGCCCCGGTCGACCACCAGCCGCATGCGCCGCGAGGCTGCTGCGGGCAAGCAAGGCGGACGAACCGTTGAAATTCAAAGGCTTATAGGTCGCTCTTTGCGTGCTGGTGTAGATCGCGTTGCCTTGGGCGAACGTCAGATCACCGTTGATTGCGATGTAATCCAGGCTGATGGCGGCACGCGCTGCGCTTCGATCACTGGGGGCTGGGTTGCGCTGCGCCTGGCCGTTAACAAGCTGATGAAGGCTGGAATCGTCAAATCGAACCCGCTAGTCGAGCCTGTGTCCGCTGTATCTTGTGGCATTTATGCCGGCCAGCCGGTCTTGGATCTGGACTATCCCGAAGATAGCGAAGCCGGCGTTGATGGAAACTTCATCATGCTGGAAAGCGGTCGCCTGATCGAAGTTCAAATGTCCGCCGAAGGCTCGACCTATACGCGCGACCAGATGAACCAACTGATGGATCTGGCAGAAAAAGGCGTTGCCGAATTGGCCGCAGCCCAGAAAGCCGCCGTTGATGCGTAAGTTCGACGGGGATCAACTGGTCCTGGCCAGCCACAACCAAGGCAAGCTGCGAGAAATCGCAGCTTTGCTGGCGCCTTTCGGGATTTCTGTCTCGTCAGCCGCCGATCATGGCCTGGACGAACCAGACGAAACCGAAGACACCTTTGCCGGAAACGCCCGGATCAAGGCGCATTACGCCGCTCAGAAAACGGGTCTGCCCGCTCTGTCCGATGACAGTGGTATCTCTGTCGATGCATTGAGCGGAGCACCCGGCGTTTACACCGCCGATTGGGCCGAAACGCCAAACGGTCGGGATTTCTCTATGGCGATGGAGAAAACCTGGGCCAAACTCGAAGAAAAGAACGCCCCCACCCCCCGTACAGCCGCATTCAACTGCACGCTTTGTTTGGCTTGGCCGGATGGGCATGACGAATTGTTCGTCGGCAAAGTTGATGGCCAGGTTGTCTGGCCCATGCGCGGTGAAAACGGCTTTGGCTATGATCCGTTCTTTGTGCCGAACGGTTTCGACATCACCTTTGGCGAAATGGACCCAGCGAAAAAGCACGCCATGAGCCACCGAGCCGATGCGTTTGCCAAACTGGTGGCAGGTTGCTTTGATTGAAGACTGGCAAAACGGTGGCTTTGGCATCTACGTCCATTGGCCGTTTTGTCAGGCCAAATGCCCCTACTGCGATTTCAATAGCCATGTTTCACGTGAAATAGATCAATCCAGCTGGCTTAGAGCCTATTTGCGCGAGATTGACCGCTATGCTGAACTATGCGGCGGGCGCCCTTTAACCTCGGTTTTCTTTGGCGGAGGGACGCCAAGCCTAATGGACCCCGATGTGGTTCATGGCATTCTAGAGCGCATCCGCTCGAACTGGTCCCTGTCCAACAACGCAGAAATCACGCTCGAGGCCAATCCAGGCTCGGTCGATGCGGGTCGGTTTTCCGGGTACGCGCAGGCTGGGGTGAACCGGGTTTCGATGGGAATTCAGGCTCTGAATAACCGAGATTTGCGGCGTTTGGGGCGCATTCACACGGTCGAAGAAGCCCGCACTGCCTTTGACATTGCCCGTTCACAATTTGAACGCGTCAGTTTTGACCTAATTTACGCCCGGCAAGATCAAACTCTGGCTGACTGGCGTTCCGAGCTGCAACAGGCGCTTTCGATGGCGATCGACCATCTCTCTTTGTACCAACTGACGATCGAGCAAGGTACGGCTTTTGGTGACCGCTACAATCGTGGCGGCCTTAGGGGCCTCCCCGAGGATGACCTGTCCGCCGACATGTACGAAGCCACGCAGGATATTTGCGGCGAGGCCGGAATGCTGGCCTATGAAGTTTCTAATCACGCCAAACCCGGTGCGGAATCCCTTCATAATAGTGTCTATTGGCGCTACGGAGACTATGTTGGCATCGGCCCAGGTGCCCATGGCCGCGTAACGCTGAACGGTGAGAAACACGCAACCGAGGCGTATTCTAACCCTGCCAAATGGTTGCAGCTGAGCGATTCTGGTAAGACTGAAAAGCAGTTTGAACGCCTGCCCCCTCGCGATCAAGGCAACGAGTACCTGATGATGGGTCTGCGCCTGGCTGAAGGAATCTCGCTCGCGCGTCAAAAACAGATTTCAGGCGCTGACTTGAATGCTGAAAGACTGCGCTATCTGCAAGATATCGGGATGGTTTCGATGAATGGCGACAATCTGTCGGTCACATCTGGTGGCCGAATGGTGTTGAATGCTGTCATTCGTGAACTTTTGGTGGAGTGAGCATGCGGGTCGTTTGGGCAATTTTGGGTCTGATTTGCGTCGCAATCGGCGTGGTCGGAATTATATTACCGCTGGTGCCAACCGTACCTCTGATGATCCTGGCGGCGTTCTTTTTCGCAAAATCAAGCGAACGCCTGCATAATTGGCTAATCACACACCCCCAATTCGGACCCTCAATTCTGGACTGGCAGGAACATGGCGCCATCCACCCCAAAGGCAAAAAGATCGCGACGGTTTCCATCGCGATCGTTTTCATGATTTCTGTGATTTTGGGGCTGCGTCCGATGATACTGGTCATTCAGGGCGTAACACTGTGCGGAGTCCTGATTTTTATCTGGACCCGCCCAAATTCATGAGGACAGCATCCGGCAAACCTCATCCAGCTGCTCTAGGTTGTTGTAGCTGATTGTAATTTTTCCGGCTTCCTGACCCTCTGTGTGGTCGATTGCGACCTTCATACCAAGGTTCGCAGACAGGTCGCCCTCCAGCGCGCGGGTATCCGCGTCCTTCTCGGATCGCTGTGATTTAGCCGGTTTAGAGCCTTTTTGCGTAGGTTCTTTCGGTCCCTTCGCCAAGCGCTCTGTCTCGCGAACGGACAAGTTTTCTTGGATGACCCGCCGGGCCAGCGAAACCGGGTCGTCGGCCGTGATCATGGCTCGTGCGTGCCCGGCGGACAGTTGCCCTTCGCGGACATATTCCTGAACTTCTTCGGGCAAGGTCAGAAGACGCACCAAGTTGGCAATATAGCTGCGGCTTTTTCCCAGCACTACGGACAGCTTTTCCTGAGTATGACCGAATTTTTCCATCAACTGCCGGTATCCGGCGGCCTCCTCGACCGCATTCAGATCTGCACGCTGAATGTTTTCGATGATCGCGACTTCCAGAACCTCTGTGTCGTCAAACTCACGTACCAAAACCGGAATTCGGTGCAATTGCGCCATCTGAGCAGCGCGCCAACGGCGTTCGCCTGCAACAATCTCGTAGTCACCCTCGTGCCCAGGGCGATCTCGAACGATCAGCGGCTGAATAATACCTTTTTCCTTAATCGAGGCGGCCAGATCGTCCAGCTGCTCGGGAGTAAAAGTACGGCGCGGCTGATCCGGATTCGGGTGAATTTTTTCGATAGGCACCATCATGTCGGGGCGACGCGAGGTGTCACCCTGCTCGGCCAGCGGCTCTGTCGGTGTGACATCTGCCATCAAAGCGGATAGACCGCGGCCCAAGCCACGCGTTTTTGTGCGTTTTTCGCTCATTTTTGCCTCCTGCTAGAATTATGCGGCAGCGCGCACATTTTTGGTCATCAGCTCGCGCGCCAACTGACCATAGGCCATGGCCCCTTTGGAATTTGGGTCATACTCGGTGACGGGCATCGCATAAGAGGGCGCCTCGCTGACGCGCACATTCCGGGGAATCATCGTCTCGAAAACAAGCTCACCTAGGTTCGCGCGCGCGTCATCCTCGACCTGTTGGGACAAATTGTTGCGCGCATCATACATCGTCAACACAACACCTTCGATCCGCAGGTTGGGATTTGCGGTTTGGCGCACTTCTCGGATGGTCAACATGAGTTGCGATAGGCCTTCGAGTGCAAAAAACTCCGATTGAAGGGGAACCAAAACCGAATGTGCAGCAACCATCGCGTTAACGGTCAGCAAATTCAGAGACGGCGGGCAATCAATTAGAATGTAATCATAGTCAAAGGCATCCATCGCATGCTGACGCAGCGCATCGTGCAGAAGGAAGCTGCGCTTCTCATTCGAAATCAGCTCGATATCCGCCGAAGACAAGTCGACCGTGGCTGGAATGATGTTCAAACCGTCCAATTCAGTGGGCTTAATCACCTCTCGGAGCGGCGCATCATCCAAAATCAGTTCATATGTGGTGTTTTCACGGTCTTCCGGCTCGATCCCCAATCCGGTCGAAGCGTTCCCCTGCGGATCAAGGTCCACAATCAGGACCTGACAACCTTCGTCGACAAGCGCCGCGCCAAGATTGATCGTGGTCGTGGTTTTACCCACCCCACCCTTCTGGTTTGCGACAGCGATAATTTTGGGATCAGCCGAGCGGGTTGGGTCAGACACGGGAAATATCTCCGATTCTCAGAATGATGGAACCTGATTCCGTTTCACTTGTAATCGCCTCGTACTCGAAAAACCACGCCTTGCGCGCCTCTTCGACCTCTTTTTGCCAGTTGACGCCTTTCGGGAACAGCGCGATGCCCGATTCTTGGAGATGTAGGTCCGCAAAACTCAACAGCATCGTTAAATCTGCCAGCGCGCGAGCAGAAAGGATGTCGGCGTTAAGCGGAATAGCACGCTCAATCCTGTCAGTAAAAACATTGACTTTGATGCCTGTTTCTCTGGCGACGGTCCTTAGAAACACTGACTTTCTGGCATCTGATTCAATCAGTGTAAAATTGGCTGTCGGGTTCCGTTCGGCCGCGATGATTGCGCAGACCAATCCAGGAAAGCCACCACCGCTCCCCAAATCCGACCAATGAGTGAAATTTTTCGGAGCGAGAGTATATATCTGCGCAGAATCAACAATATGACGAGTCCAAAGATCGGCCAACGTAGCCTTGGACACGAGGTTTATCTTAGGATTCCACTTTTTCAGAAGATCTGCATAGACCTCCAGACGGTCCATTGTTTCACGTGAAACATCAAAGGGAAGCATGCTCACGCTGAACGATTCCGTTTGTTCTGCCGAATTTTTGCCATAAGCAGCGTAAGCGCGGCTGGTGTCATACCCTCGACCCGTCCGGCCTGAGCCAAATTACGCGGGCGCGCAGAAATCAATTTCTTCTTCAACTCATTAGACAAGCCATCAAGAGCGTCATAGGCGAAGTCATCGGGAATCACTTGATCCTCATCGCGTTTCATCGCTTCGACATCTCGTTTCTGCCGCTCAATGTAGTTCGCATAGAGCGCGTCCCGTGACAGCTGATCGCCGATTTCAGGCTCTATATCTGACAAACTCGGATCAAGCCGCGTTACCGTTTCAAAGTCAACGTCAGGGAAAGACAAAAGTTGGAATAGGCTCCGACGCGTTCCATCCTGCTTCGCAGATACACCCACATGAACCAAATCTCGTGGAGTGAAGGCCTGAGAGGTCAGCCGCTCCCTCGCACCGTTAAGTCGCTCCATCTTGTCCGTAAATGCCAGTTTCCGCACATCAGAGACGCAACCAGCCTGAATTCCCTTGGGTGTCAAACGTTGATCAGCGTTGTCAGCGCGCAAAGACAGACGAAATTCAGCGCGCGAGGTAAACATCCGATAGGGTTCTGACACCCCGCGTGTGATCAAATCATCAATCATCACACCGATATAGCTGTCGCGACGGCTGAAAACTACGGGCTCACGATCCAGTGCATCAGCCGCAGCGTTCAAGCCTGCAACCAAACCCTGCGCGGCGGCTTCCTCGTACCCTGTTGTTCCATTGATCTGGCCGGCCAAATACAGACCTGGCACCGTTTTAACACCCAAACGATCATCCAACGCACGGGGATCAACATAGTCGTACTCGATGGCATAACCCGGTTGGAGAATCACAGCATCCTCAAGCCCATAGATCGAACGGACGTAATCCTGCTGCACATCTTCGGGCAAAGATGTCGAAATCCCATTCGGATAGACCGTGTGGTCGTCCAACCCCTCGGGTTCAAGGAAAATCTGATGCGAGGTTTTATCGGCAAACCTTACAATCTTATCTTCGATCGACGGGCAATAACGCGGCCCCACCCCTTCGATATGACCGCCATACATCGCAGAGCGGTCCAGATTTTTTCGGATCACTTCGTGCGTTTTCTCGTTGGTATGCGTGATACCGCAGGACACCTGGCGCACCGCAGGTCTCTTGGACATGAACGAGAACATCACCGGATCATCGTCTCCGGGCTGTTTCTCCAGCAAGTCCCACCTGATTGTACGGCCATCCAGACGCGGCGGAGTACCCGTTTTCAAGCGCCCAAGAGGTAAACCAAACGAGTCAATCTGCTCAGCCAACCGAACCGAGGGACGATCCCCCATCCGCCCACCAGGCCGCGAAACATCACCAATATGGATCACGCCTCTCAGAAAAGTCCCAGTGGTCAGGACAACATTGCGCGCTTTCAGCTCACTCCCATCGTCAAGAACGACACCAGCCACGCGTCCCTGATCCAAGATAAAGTCAGTCGCCTCACCTTCGACAATATCCAAACAGGGCTGGGCTTCGATCTCGGCCAACATCGCCTGACGATAGAGTTTTCGATCAGATTGAGTACGAGGGCCCTGAACCGCGGGCCCTTTGCGACGGTTCAACAGTCGAAACTGAATACCCGAGGCATCAGCAACCCGTCCCATCACGCCGTCCATTGCATCAACTTCACGGACAAGATGGCCCTTTCCCAATCCGCCAACCGCTGGATTGCAGGACATCACGCCGATTCCGTCGCGGGTCAAAGTCACCAATGCAGTATGCGCGCCCATTCGTGCAGAGGCATGCGCGGCATCACAACCTGCGTGCCCTCCGCCGATCACAACCACATCGAAGTCGAATTGTTTCACGTGAAACACTCCTTACTTCCCAAGACAAAAGCTAGAGAAAATCTCATCCAGCACGTTCTCCACATCGACCCGGCCGACCAAAGAGTCCAAGGCACGAACCCCTGTACGCAACTCTTCTGCAGCCAGATCAGTCATTTCCTCACCAAACAAAGCCAATCTCTCGGCTTCTTGCAAGGATTCTACGGCGCGCAGCATTGCGATCCGATGGCGCTCACGCGTCGCAACACCGATCGAGGCAGCACGTTCAGACAAACGTGCGGTCACCTCCTCTATCAGATTTTGCACACCTTCTCCACTCGCTCCTGAGACAGCGCCAGACTTATCATCCAGCAGATCCGCCTTGGCTTTCAGGACAATATCGCCATGTTCAGGGGCAAAGTCAGGAGTCTCGTCGCCTTGAACCAGAAATACGCGAAGATCGGCCAATCCCGCGCGCTCCCGTGCACGGGCAATTCCGATCTCTTCGACCTTATCCTTGGTCTCTCGCAGGCCGGCGGTATCCAACAAGGTCACGGGCAACCCGCCAAGATCCATCCGAACCTCGATCACGTCGCGCGTAGTCCCTGCAAATTCCGAAGTGATAGCCGCATCGCGCCCTGCCAAAGCGTTAAGCAGCGTTGATTTCCCAACATTCGGTGCGCCAACAATCGCCACTTCGAACCCTGTGCGCACGCGTTCAGCCGAGCTGACACCGGTAATCTCGTGCTGCAAAGAGGCCAAAACCCCTTGCATCAGGGTCGAAACTTCAGGGGAAACATCTGTGGGGACTTCTTCGTCGGCGAAATCAATCGTTGCCTCTAGCAGCGCCGCCGCGCGGATCAAATCTCGGCGCCATTCCTCGGCTCTATCGCCAAGATCCCCGGACAAAACACGCAAGGCCTGACGTCGCTGCGCTTCGGTTTCTGCTTCGATCAAGTCCGACAGGCCTTCGACTTGCGCCAAATCCAAACGGCCATTTTCCAAGGCACGGCGCGTGAATTCCCCAGGCTCTGCCTGGCGCAATCCCTTGGTTTCGGACAACACACGCAAGACGGCTGATACAACGGCGGTGCTTCCATGCAGCTGCAATTCGACGACGGGTTCGCCGGTAAAACTACGCTCGTCTTCGAAAACCAAAACCAGTGCTTCGTCCAAGCGAACGCCATCAGAATCTCGCAACAGACGCAGACCGGCGCGGCGCGGCGGTGGCAGATCACCCGCCAAAGCCTGTCCGGCCACATGCGCCAAGGGACCCGAGATACGGATTACCGCGACCCCGGCCTTACCATGCGCTGTAGCAAGGGCAAAAATCGTATCCATCTGCCAGCCCTCCGAAGGCCCGGAAACACCCGGTCAGGTGTTCATCGAGTCGAAGAATTCCGAGTTTGTTTTGGTCTGTTTCAGCTTGGAAATCAGGAATTCGACCGCATCTGTGGTCCCCATTGGGTTCAGAATACGACGCAGAACAAAGGTCTTTTGCAGGTCGATTTTATCTACCAACAGTTCCTCTTTCCGGGTGCCGGATTTCAGAATATCCATCGCCGGGAAGACACGTTTATCCGCAACTTTACGATCCAGAACGATCTCGCTGTTGCCGGTACCTTTGAATTCTTCAAAGATCACTTCGTCCATACGGCTGCCGGTGTCGATCAGCGCGGTAGCGATGATGGTCAGCGATCCGCCCTCTTCTACGTTACGCGCAGCACCAAAGAAACGCTTGGGGCGTTGCAGCGCGTTCGCGTCCACACCACCGGTCAAAACCTTACCCGAGGACGGCACAACGGTGTTGAAGGCACGACCAAGTCTTGTGATCGAGTCAAGCAGGATCACAACATCTCGTTTATGCTCGACCAGACGCTTGGCCTTTTCGATCACCATTTCGGACACGGCCACGTGACGCGTCGCAGGTTCGTCAAAGGTCGAGGACACGACCTCGCCCTTCACGTTCCGCTGCATGTCCGTCACCTCTTCGGGGCGTTCATCGATCAGCAGGACGATCAGATAGCATTCCGGGTGGTTGGCCTCGATGCTATGCGCGATGTTTTGCAGCAGAACCGTTTTACCCGTCCGCGGAGGCGCGACGATCAACGAGCGCTGACCCTTACCAATCGGGGCAACCAGGTCGATGATCCGGGCCGAGCGGTCCTTGATGGTCGGATCTTCGATCTCCATCTTCAAGCGTTCATCGGGATACAGAGGTGTCAGGTTGTCGAACGCAATCTTATGACGCGCCTTTTCAGGGCTTTCAAAGTTGATCACCTCAACCTCTGTCAGCGCAAAATAGCGTTCGCTTTCCTGAGGCGCCTTCATCACGCCTTCGATCGTGTCCCCGGTCCGCAGAGAGTGTTTACGGATCATCTCGGGCGAAACATAGATGTCATCCGGGCCGGGCAGATAGTTCGCCTCGGGCGAACGCAAGAAGCCAAAACCGTCTTGCAGCACTTCCAGCACCCCGTCACCGCCAATGACCGAGCCATCGTCAGCCATTTCGCGCAGGATTTGGAACATCATCTCGCCCTTGCGCATGGTCGAGGCGTTTTCGATCTCCAGCTCTTCCGCCATGGACAGCAGGTCCTTGGGGCTTTTAGCTTTGAGTTCAGCGAGGTTCAGACGTTGTTCGGACATGGAATAGCACCCTGAACGGCCCTGAAGGGCGCGTTTCATTTCATATGCATGGAAAACAGCTCCCTCGGACGAGGGGTTAGAGGGGTAAATAAGGCTTCTAAGCCCTCAAGTCAATTCGTTCGCCTTTTCCTGGCTTAAGGTCGGGTTAACCACGCAGTGCCTAGGCTGGAGGAGGTATCGCGGCCATCCTGCTCGGCCTAAATAATAATAAATAAAGAATAGAAAGAATGATGATGATTTAGGTATCAAGATTTCGGTGGATTATTGGCTTATCCTGCCTGTTATCATCTTACATCCACCCGGTGAAAAACCGCCTTTGACTCTGTGAGTTTTTCAAAAATTCCCGTTCTAACACATGTGGTTACGAAATTTTGGTCAGATGGAAAATCCTGTGGATATCCCGTGGGAAATCTGTGCGCGAAAAACTTATCCACGGACCGGATGTTTTCCTTGTCCTCTTGGGGAAAAACTGTGATCGGCATCCCCAAAAGCACCTGAGTTTTGCACAGCTCAGAAACCTCGGTGACTTGTCCCAAAACCTTCCTTAAGAAGTTCGATGAGTCTTCCACGAGGTTATCCACATGGCCATGAACTTGATCCTGGCGTCCGGGTCAGAAATCCGCAGGCAGTTGCTGTCGAATGCTGGCGTTCCCTTCAAGGTGCAAAAGGCCAGAATCGACGAAATCATGATCCGCGATTCGCTGGAGGCCGAAGAGGCCAAGCCTCGCGATATCGCCGACACCCTGGCCGAGATGAAAGCACAGAAGGTCAGTGAAAAGAACCCCGGTGCGTTGGTCTTGGGCTGTGATCAGGTGTTGGAGTTCGATGGCAATATTCTGGCGAAGCCCCGCAACATTGGCGACGCGCGTGACCAACTGTTTACCCTGCGTGGGCAGCGGCACATGCTGCTTTCGGCGGCGGTGATTTGCGAGGATGGCAAACCCATTTGGCGGCACGTCGGACAGGTTCGACTGAGGATGCGCAGCTTCTCGGATGACTACGTCGAGGATTATCTGACCCGCAACTGGCCGGGAATCGGTGATAGCGTGGGGGGCTATAAGCTGGAAGAGGAAGGCATTCGCTTGTTTTCCCGCGTCGATGGCGATTACTTTAACGTACTGGGCCTGCCCCTGTTGGAATTGCTGAGTTACCTGACCGTTCGAGGAGATCTACCGGGATGAGCGCGCAACAAATACCGCTGGCGGGGGTGATCGGCTCGCCTATCGGACATTCCAAATCTCCGCGTTTACACGGGCATTGGCTGAAAAAATACGGCCTGCCCGGCCACTACATCCCTATGGAGGTCGCGCCAGACAACCTGGAAACCGTGCTGCGCACCCTGCCTAAGGCGGGGTTCGTTGGCGCGAACATCACTGTCCCTCATAAAGAAGCAGCGCTGGAGATCGCAGATGTCATCACCGACCGCGCGACCCTGATCGGGGCCGCGAATACGCTGATTTTCCGCGAAGATGGGAAAATCCACGCGGACAACACGGACGGCTACGGCTTCATCGAAAACCTGCGTCAGGGTGCGCCTGACTGGGATCCCACCTCGGGGCCGGCTGTTGTGCTGGGTGCGGGCGGCGCGTCGCGCGCGGTTTTGGCCTCGCTTTTGTCCGCAGGAGTGCCCGAGATTTTGCTGACCAACCGAACCAAAATCCGCGCCGAAGCTCTGCAACAGGAATTTGGCGCGCGGATCACCGTCATTGACTGGGTGCAGGCCGGGAATGTGCTAGAGGACGCGGCGCTGCTGGTGAACACGACCTCTTTGGGGATGACTGGCAGTCCTGAATTGCGCATCCCGCTGGACGGGTTAAACCCCGGCGCGGTTGCGACGGATATCGTCTATGCCCCGCTGAAAACTCGGTTGCTACAAGTGGCCGAGGAAATCGGTTGCCACACCGTTGATGGGCTGGGGATGCTGATCTATCAGGCCATTCCCGGATTTGAGCGTTGGTTCGGCCAGCGCCCCGAAGTAGACGATGAAATTCGCAGGATAATGCTGGCATGAGCTTCAAACTTGGTCTCACCGGATCCATCGGGATGGGTAAATCCACCACCGCCAAACTGCTGGCGGAAATGGGCTGCGCGATCTGGGATGCGGACGCTGCTGTGCACCGGCTTTATGCGCCGGGTGGCAAGGCAGTTGAGCCTATGCAGAGCCTGTTTCCCAGCTCGATCGTTGACGGAGCCGTATCGCGGGACAAACTGAAACAGATCATTCAATCGGATCCGACTGCGCTTAAGAAAATCGAACAGATCGTGCATCCCTTAGTGGCCGAAGACCGTGCGGATTTCATCGCCGACACCAACGCAGATATTCTGGTTTTTGACGTGCCCTTGATGTTCGAAACGGGCGGTGATCGGAATATGGACGCGGTTCTGGTGGTCTCGGTCCCTGAGGATGTCCAGCATGACCGCGTGATGGCGCGCGGCACGATGACCGAGGCTCAGTTCCTGGCGATTAAGGCCAAACAAACACCCGACGCTGAGAAACGAGAGCGCGCAGATTTCGTGGTGATCACGGACACTTTGGAACATGCGCGCGCGCAAGTGCAGGATATTCTGGGCCAGATCAGAAAGGGTCAAACCAATGCGTGAGATCGTTCTGGATACGGAAACCACCGGTTTCGACCCGTTTCGGGGCGATAGGATCGTCGAAATCGGGTGTGTGGAACTGTACAATCACATGCCCACGAACAACACCTTTCACGTCTATATCAATCCCGAACGCGGGATGCCCGACGAGGCGTTCGGCGTGCACGGTATCGGCCCCGACTTGCTGGAGCCACCGCGAGACCCAAAACCTGGCTCTGGCGAAGTGACGCTGAGGGACAAGCCCGTTTTTTCCAAGGTTGGTCAGGATTTTTATGACTTTGTTGGCTCGGATGCAAAGCTTGTGATCCACAACGCCAGTTTTGACATGAAGTTCCTGAACTACGAATTGGATCTAATGGGGCTACCCAAGCTGCCGATGGATAGGGCGATTGATACCTTGGGCATTGCGCGGCAAAAATTTCCCGGTTCGCCTGCGACTCTGGATGCGCTGTGCCGCCGCTTTGGCATTGATAACTCGAACCGGTCATTGCACGGCGCGCTTTTGGACTCGGAAATTCTGGCCGAAGTCTATCTGGAGCTGATCGGAGGGCGTCAGCCCGATTTCGCGCTTGCCTCGGCGACCACGGCGAAATCCTCTGGCGGGACAAATGACAGTGATTGGCGCCCGTTTCCCCGCCCGGCCCCCCTGCCCTCGCGTCTTACAAATGAAGAAGCCGCCGCCCACCAAGCCTTTGTGGACAAGATGGGCGACGGCGCATTGTGGAATAAACTGTCGGACTAGCCGATCAGCTTAGGAAACTGTGGCGTTCTGTGCTTCCTGAGCGGCCTGACGGCGCGCGATCTCGTTGCGATACAGCGCAACAAAGTCGATGGTTTCCAGGTTCAGCGGCGGGAAGCCGCCGTCACGGGTCACATCGCTGACGACGCGACGCAGAAACGGGAACAGCATCCGCGGGCATTCGATCAGCAAGAACGGATGCATTTGTTCTTCGGGGACGCCCTCGATGTTGAACAGACCGACATAGTCAATCTCCAGCAGGAACAGCTTCTCTCCGCCTTCTTTTGCGGTCGATTCCACGTTCAGCTTGATCGCGACTTCGAACTGGTTTTCAACCGAACGCTTCTTGGCGTCCAGGTTTACCTGCACGTTGATCGCGGGAACAACTTCGCCACCGGCGCCTTTTTGGGCCAGGATGTTTTCGAACGACAGATCCCGGATGTACTGGTTCAGAACATTGAATTTGATTTGCGGTGCGGCAGCACCCTCAGCGCCATTATCGGCCATTGTATTCCCCAAAAAATTAATTTCTCGGATTGTGTAGCAGGATGGAATTCCACCCTCAATGCTTGGTCCAGCCCGAGGGACGGTGAGTTGTGCGGTTTTCCGGGTCGACCTCGTGGAATTCACCGTCAATTGTGTTGGAATCCATCGGTTTGCGGTGCATCGGCCCCGTTTGCGCGGACCCCATCGAGAAGCTTTGCACCTTTACCCGTTTCCGCAGATATTGAAAAACTGCGGATCGTACGGCGGGAATCAGCAGCGCAAAGCCCAACGCATCGGTGAAAAACCCCGGTGTCAGCAACAGCACGCCCGAGATCAAAACCATGGCACCATGGGCCAAAGGTTCGGTTGGGTCATCCAATTCGGCAAAGCTGCGCTGAAGGTTGCCGATGGCCAGCCGCCCCTGCGCGCGCACCAACCAGGTGCCCAGAATTGCCGTTAAAACAACGATTCCTATGGTGGGCCAGGTGCCGATTGCGCCTCCGACCTGAATGAACAGTGCGATCTCGATGATCGGAACTGCGACAAATGCGATTAACAACCACATCGTGGTGATCTCCTTTCGTGTCCCGTGCGGTGGACTTGCCCGCCGGTAGCCCCTACATAAGGTCGAGTATCAATGGTTTAAATGACCCCCTGACCAAGAGGATCTTATGAACTCGCCAATTTTGCAGCTTCTGGTGCTGGCCGGCATCGCGGTTTTCCTTATTCTGCGGCTGAAAAACGTGCTGGGCACGCGCGACGGGTTCGAAAATCCGACGGCGCCCCAACCGGTCGAGCGCGCCTCGCGTAAACCTGACCTATCGGTGATCGAAGGCGGCCCTGATCGCGATATCATCGACCATGCCCCCGAAGGTTCGGATGCGGCGCTTGCGTTGTCGCAGATGAAAAGCCTGGAACCCAGCTTTAACGTCAGTGAATTTCTTCAAGGTGCCCGCGGTGCCTATGAAATGATCCTGATGAGCTTTGAGCGCGGTGAGATGGCCGAGATCAAGCCGTTCCTGTCCGACGACGTGTACGATTCCTTTGCGCAGGTGGTCGAGGCCCGTGAACAGCAGGGCCTGTCCATCGAGGCGGAATTCCTGGGTGTGCGCGAAACCTCTCTGGCGGATGCGGAATTCGTAGACGGGCGCATCGCCGAGATTACCGTTCGTTTCGTCGGCGAGCTGACCTCGGCCGTGCGGGATAACGCCGGCGAGATCATCGAGGGTGATCCTAAGACGCCCAAGAAACAGCGCGACGTTTGGACCTTCGCACGCGAAATGGCCTCGGATGATCCCAACTGGCAGCTTGTTGCCACGGGCGGATGATCCGGGCGCTGGCGGCAATAGCGCTGGGGCTTATCATGGCAGGAACAGCGCAGTCCGAAGAAACCACCTTTCGCATCCTTGAATTTGAGGATCTTGAGGGGTGGGAACAGGACAATCATGCCGCCGCGTTGCGCACATTTCTGGAAACCTGTCCTGATCTGGACGAACCTGACTGGGCCTCGCTGTGTGCGGTGGCCCAGAACATCGACAGCCCCCGTGCCTTTTTTGAAATGTTTTTTCGCCCGGTCATGATCGAGGACGGCAAAGACGCTCTGTTCACCGGCTATTTCGAACCTGAACTGGATGGCGCGCGGTATCCCGACGCCCGGTATCGCTATCCGGTTTACCGCAAACCGCCAGAGGCGAAAAAGACCTCGACCTGGTTGTCCCGGCGCGAGATTGAAACGACCGAAGTGATGCAAGGCCGTGGGCTGGAAATTGCTTGGGTCGATGATCCGGTCGAACTGTTTTTCCTGCAAATCCAAGGCTCTGGCCGTGTTCGTCTGCCTGATGGCAACCATATCCGTCTGGGGTATGGTGGGGCAAACGGGCATCCTTATCGCTCGATCGGGGTCGAGTTGATCCGGCGCGGGGTCTATAAATCTCATCAAGTTTCCGCGCAAGTGATCAAGAATTGGGTGCGCCGCAATCCTGTCGATGGGGCCGAGCTGTTGCGCCACAACCCGTCCTATGTGTTTTTCCGCACGGTGAACCGCGTGTCCCCGGAAAAAGGACCGCTGGGCGCGATGAATCGGTCGATAACGACGATGCGGTCGGTGGCGGTTGACCCGGCGTTCACCCCGTTGGGGGCTCCGGTTTGGGTGGAAAAAGACGGGAAAACGCCCCTGCGCCGCCTGATGATCGCACAAGATACCGGCTCTGCGATCAAAGGGGCGCAGCGGGCTGACATTTTCTTTGGCACCGGCGATTCTGCTGGACGCGCCGCCGGAAAATTGAAAGACCCCGGCCGCATGATGGTTTTGCTGCCAATACAACGCGCCTATGCCCTTTTGCCGGAGTCCGAACAGTGACACGCCGGAAACTGACGGAGTCCGAGATCGAGCTGTGGCGCATGGTTGCCGACACCGCACATCGGCTCCACCCCGAGCGCGCAGCAGGGGAATTGCCGAAACCCAAGCCGAAGCCAAGGAAGCGACCAATCTCGCGCTTGCCAGATTTCACGGTTGGCCAGACGGCGCCCGTGTCTAAGTTGCCGCATGACCTGCGGCCGGGGCTTAGCGAAGAGATGCATAACGCGCCTGTGCGGATGGACAAAAAGTCATTTACCAAGATGAAGCGCGGAAAACTGGTTCCCGAAGATCGGATTGACCTGCATGGGATGACGCTGGATCGCGCTCATCCCGCGTTGAACCGCTTTATTCTGGGCGCTCATTCCCGCGGCCTTAGGCTGGTGCTGGTGATCACGGGCAAAGGAAAAACCAAAGAGGATGACGGCCCCATCCCGGTGCGACGCGGTGTTCTGAAACACAATGTGCCGCAATGGCTGTCGATGCCGCCGCTGAGCGCAGCGGTGCTACAGGTTGCGCAGGCCAATATCCGGCATGGCGGCACAGGCGCATACTACGTTTATCTTCGCCGTCATCGCTAGTTCTGAAGCATCAGGGGCGACAGGATGATCTTGGTCGCGCTTTGCACGGTGATCGCAGTGCCGGGAATAATCCCCATCCGCCCACCTGCATCACGATCAAAGGTTTCGCTGACCTCGGGGCTGTTGCGCAGCAACTGGATCAACAGAGGCGACGTGCCCAGCGTGAAATGTCGATCATCCGAGGTACTGGCGAACTCTGACAGGTCCACCACAGTGACAGGCAATTCGCTGATTTCCGAGGCGTCCCTTAACAACCCCAGACGTGTTTTGCTGCCGTTGATCTGACTGGACAGCTGCAATGCGCGGTCTTTCTGAGACACGAAAATGATGAAGGGGCTGGGCAGTTTAGCAAAACGCTCGGCCTGTTGTTTGAATACCTCAACATCCAGATCAGGTGAGACCAAAATAACCCCGCCCAGATGCCGCGCCGCCCAGTTAGGAGAGCGGATTTCGATCTGGCGCAGCGTCTCCATTACCATCATCGCGCCCAGCGAGTGGCCAACCAGAATGATCCGATCAGGCTTGGCCTGACCAACCAGACGCAGCAGTTTTTCCAACCCGTCGCGTCCGAATAGAACGCTGTCGCGGTCATAGGCGTAACCCAACGGGTGCGCGGCGCTGGGCCAGGAATAATGCACTCCGACACCGGGCAGATCAAAGTCATGCATCAGCTGAACGGTGCGAAAAACCCCGTCGGCGAAACTGTTGTTGTAGCCGTGAACATAAAGCATCACGTCACGTTCGCCGCTGGGCTGGGTACGTAAACGGTTGCGCAGTTTTCGGACAAATGCAGCCTCGGTCGCGTGGTCTGTACGTCCAGTCACAGTAAAGAGGTTCTGCGGATCAGTTCGTTTGTAACTTAGCCGGATTTTCCCACCATCATGTGCCGGTGGCACCGCGACATTGAGATCCAGATAGGCAAGAGATGCGGCTCTATCCCCGCCAAACCAGCCCGATTCCGCAGGTGCGCGCAACGTGGCGACAAAGGCTTTGTGCTCGGTTCCGATCTGCGCCGCTTCGGGCGCCATCAGTACCCGAGATTTGTCGCTGCAAGCCACAACGAAGATCAGCACGAATACCAATGAAACAAACTTACGCATGAAAAACGCCGCCCCCTTTGGCGCGACGTTATCCATCTTCTTTGTCAGAAACTAGAGCACATAACGGCTGACGTCGGCGGACTTAGAAAATTCGCTGAGGTTGGCCTGAACGAATTCCGCGTCCACGGTCACAGATTGGCCGCCACGATCCGGCGCGGCAAAGGACAGCTCTTCGAACACGCGCTCCATCACGGTGTACAGCCGCCGCGCGCCGATGTTTTCGACCGTTTTGTTCACGTCCGCAGCGATCTTGGCCAGGGCGGCGATTCCGTCTTCGGTAAAGGTCACCTCGACCTGCTCGGTGGCCATCAGCGCGGTGTATTGCCGGGTCAAAGCGTTGTCGGTTTCCGTCAGAATGCGCACGAAATCCGCTTCGGTCAGCGGTTTCAGTTCAACCCGGATCGGCAGGCGGCCCTGCAATTCCGGCAGCAGGTCGCTAGGCTTGGCGATGTGAAATGCGCCCGAGGCGATGAACAGCACATGATCGGTTTTCACCGGACCGTGTTTGGTGCTGACAGTGGTGCCTTCGATCAGGGGCAGCAGATCGCGCTGCACGCCCTCGCGGCTGACATCAGCGCCCCGCGCCTCGGCGCGCGCGCAAACCTTGTCGATCTCGTCCAGAAACACAATGCCGTTTTCCTCGACCGCTTTTACAGCGGCGCGGGTGACGGTTTCGTCGTCCAGCAGCTTGTCCGCCTCCTCGGCGATCAGTACCTCATAGCTCTCGGCGACGGTCATTTTCTTGCGAACCGAGCGGCCACCAAAAGCTTTGCCGAAAATATCGCCCAGGTTCATCATGCCCATCTGATTGCCGGGCTGACCGGGGATGTCCATCATCGGCATCGGATTGGCTGTATCGGCCACGTCCAATTCGATCTCGGTATTGTCCAGCTCGCCGCTTTGCAGCTTTTTGCGGAACATTTCGCGGGTCGCTTCGCGCGCATCTGTGCCCGCGATGACCTCGATCACGCGTTCTTCGGCGGCCTCATAGGCCTTGGTCTTAACCTCATCGCGCATATTTTCGCGGGTCAGCGCGATCGAGCTGTCCACCAGATCGCGGATGATCTGTTCGACATCCCGCCCGACATAGCCGACCTCGGTAAACTTGGTCGCTTCGACCTTGATAAAGGGTGCGCGGGCCAGTTTTGCCAAGCGGCGGCTGATCTCGGTTTTGCCCACGCCGGTGGGGCCGATCATCAGGATATTCTTGGGGTAAACCTCGTCGCGCAGGTCATCGTCCAGCTGCTTGCGCCGCCACCGCGACCGCAATGCCACCGCGACCGAGCGTTTGGCGTCGGCCTGGCCAATGATAAAGCGATCCAGCTCGCTGACGATTTCACGGGGGGTCAGATCGGTCATTTGGTGATGCTTTCCACGGTCAGTTTGCCATTTGTGTAAACGCAGATGTCGGCGGCGATGGCCATAGCTTTGCGGGCGACCTCTTCGGCGGACAGGTCGGTGTCCATCATGCCGCGCGCGGCGGCCAAGGCAAAATTACCGCCTGATCCGATGGCTGCAACGTTATGCTCCGGCTCCAGCACATCGCCGGCACCGGTGATCACAAACATATCCGCGCCGTCGGTGACAATCAGCATCGCCTCGAGTTTTTGCAGGTATTTGTCGGTGCGCCAATCCTTGGCCAACTCGACGGAGGCGCGGGCCAACTGGCCAGGGGTTGCCTCCAGTTTGGCCTCCAGACGCTCTAGCAAGGTGAACGCATCGGCGGTGGATCCGGCGAACCCGGCCACAACATCGAACCCGCCGGGGCTCAACCGACGCACCTTGCGCGCGGTGCCCTTGATCACGGTTTGGCCCAGCGACACCTGGCCATCACCGGCAATCACGACCTGCCCGGCCTTTTTCACACCAATGATCGTGGTGCCGTGCCATCCGGGGAAATTTTCGTCCGACATAAGCGTCCTCCGTTTGCCTGTTGGCCTATATGGAACCTTAGTCCGGGCCACACAAGAGTAGTGCTTGCCTGCGCTAGTTTGCCTAGGTAGCTTTCCGCCATGACCGAACCCAAGATCCTGCGCCTCTACCTGGAAGGCAAGCTGCTGAAGGCCGCGCAGGCCGGGACGCATAATTTCCTGTCCAGGCTGATTTCCGTGACCGAAGAGGCAGGATTCCAGACCGAGCTTTGCAATCGCGGACTTGGCGACCGGGTGGCCAGCGGGTTTCGCGATGGCTATGCGATGTTTCATATGCAAGAGCCCACAACCGAGCACGGCCTGACCTTTCGCAAGGTTTATCATGGGCCGTTTTGGGCGATCGAAAAAACCAACGAACGCTGGAACTGGCGTGTCGCACAGAAAAGTTTTGCTCCGGAAAAAATAGACCCTGATAAGGCCAAAAGCTTCCATTCACGCTGGCAAAAGCGGATGTTCAAAGGCGCCACTGAGGATGTAAGCCAGGACGGTTTCGTCTATGTTCCCCTACAAGGCAATCTGACCGAGCGGCGCTCGTTTCAAATGGCCAGCCCGATAGAAATGCTTATGGCGGTGCTGCATAACGAGCCAAACAAGCGGGTCATCGCGACGCTGCATCCAAACGAAACATATGCCCGCGAAGAGCAGCGTCGCCTGCTGCATATGCAAGACAGGTTCGCCAATCTCAGCATCCAAACGGGCGGAATGGTGCAGCATTTGCAGCGATGCAACTATGTGGTTACGCAGAATTCGGCAGCGGCGTTTCACGGGTTCTTTTTTGGTAAGCCTTGCGTGTTGTTCGGCAAAATTGATTTCCATCACATCGCGCTGAACGTCGAAACCCTGGGGGTAGCGAACGCCTTTGAGCAGGTGCAGGACCATCAGCCCGATTACCAACGCTATATTTATTGGTTCTGGCAAAATAACTGTATCAATTCGGGGCGGGCATTTGCCGACAAGCAAATCGCCAAAGCCCTGCGCCGTGAAGGATGGCCCGTATGACGCGCGTCCTTGTTTTGGGGGGCTACGGCTTGATCGGTTCGGCCTGTATGCGCGCGTTGGTTGGCGCGGGGATGCAAATCGCCGGCCTTGGGAGGTCGCAGAAACGGGCTTTGCGGAGTGACCCGACCGCCAAGTGGATCATTCGCGACATTCCCAGCCTTTCTATCGAGGACTGGCTGGAAATTCTGGTCAATTTCGACGTGGTTGTGAATGCTTCGGGCGCGCTGCAGGACGGAGCGCGCGACAGTTTGCAAGCAATCCATGTCCAGGCGGTTGAACGGCTGACGAATGCCGCGCGGCGTTGCGGGGTGCGCATCGTTCAGATCTCTGCAGCCGGTGTGTCGCCCGATGCCCCGACCGAGTTTTTTCGCAGCAAAGCGCGCGGTGATGCGATCATCATCGAATTGGCGCCAGATTGGGTGATATTGCGCCCAACATTGGTGATTTCCCCCGAGGCATATGGCGGCACAGCGTTGTTGCGCGCGGTGGCGAGTCTGCCTGGCGTTTGCCCCGTAGTTTTTCCTGATGCGCAGGTACAGACGGTGCACATTGACGACGTTGCCGCCGCGGTCGTGCGCGCGGCAAATGGCGAAGTTCCCAGCGGAACCATTGCTGATTTGACGGAGCCAGAGGCGCAGAGTTTTCCCGATCTGATCCTGAAAATGCGCCGCTGGCTGGGGGTCGGTAAGGGAGTGTCGGTTCGGGTGCCCAATTGGGTGATTGACCTTTCGGGAAAGACTGCCGATTTGCTTGGCTATCTCGGCTGGCGTTCGCCCCTTAGGACAACGGCATTGCACGCGCTTCAGGGTGGTATTCGCGGAGATGCATCGAGCTGGCCGTACACCTGCCGACCCTTGTCCGTGACCCTATTGAATCTCCCCGCAACCCGGCAAGAGCGTAGCTTTGCGCGGTTGTATTTATTGCTTCCTCTGGCCATCGCGACTTTGGCGATTTTTTGGACAATTTCGGGTCTAATTGGCTTATTCGAGACTGATATGGCGGTGAAAACCCTGACGGATCGCGGGGTTATTCCGTTCTTTGCAGCTATTTCCGTTGGCGGAGGCATCGTTGCAGACATCGCACTTGGGTTTGCAATCCTTTGGCGTCGTTGGACACGGCTCGCGGCACTGGGCATGATCGTGCTCTCTGTTGTCTATCTACTTGGAGCTGCCGTTCTGACACCGGATCTTTGGCGCGATCCGTTGGGACCGATGATAAAGGTCTTTCCGGGCATGACTCTGGCCCTTTTCATATGGCTTTTGATCGAGGACGAATGACCTACGACGCGCTTCTTTTAATCCACGTTTTAGGTGCCACAGTCTTGCTGGGCACTGGTGCGGGCATCGCGTTCTTCATGGTCGTTTCGCACCGTTCCCGCGATCCAGTTTTGATCGCGCATGTGGCCGGGATTGTCGTTCTGGCAGACACGCTGTTCACGGCTACGGCCGCAATCTTGCAACCGATCACCGGGACGATTCTGGCGCTGAATTCCGGGTATCCGCTGACCGAGGGCTGGGTCGCCCTTTCGCTAATCCTATATGTGATTGTGGGCGTGTTCTGGCTGCCCGTTGTGGGATTTCAGATCAAGATGCGAAACCTCGCGCGGCAGGCGCGTGACGCCGGGCAACCTTTGCCCGCGACCTATCATCGGCTTTTCAGATGGTGGTTCGCGTTTGGTTTCCCCGCCTTTGGTGCGGTTCTGGCCATCGTTTGGCTGATGCTGACCAAGCCCATCTTCTAGAAAATCCCATGAAAAAAGCCCCAGCATTGAGCCGGGGCTTTGAACGTCTTGGGATCTGGATAGGCTCAGATCGAGTCTTGGATCCACGACTGCAACGCGGCCTTGGGCGCAGCGCCGGCACGGTTCGAAACAACCTGACCGTCCTTGAAGATGAACAGAGCGGGAATACCGCGCACGCCCATCGCCGCAGCGGCGTTGGGGTTCTGGTCAACATCGACTTTGACGACTTTTACAGTATCGCCCAGCTCTTCGGACAGTTCTTCCAGGGCGGGGCCGATCTGTTTACAGGGGCCGCACCATTCTGCCCAGAAGTCCACCACAACGGGGACGTCGGAATTTTTGACTTCTGCGTCGAAAGTCGCGTCAGTAACGGCAACAGTGGCCATGTGAATTCTCCTGAATCTTGGTTCGGATCAGAACCTAGGTAGCCTGACCCCCAGCGTCAAGGAGGCTTGTGGTTTTCAGCGCGTCAGTCACCAAATCTTGTGGCAGTGTCATCAAGGTCGCGGTTTTGGTCCACAAAATGGCGGTATCAATCTGACGGCCTGGGTAAATCTCTGCCAAAACATGGGCATAGGCACCCATCTGCCGCAGCAATCCGTCCGGAACCTGCGCAGCCGAGGTTGGGACAACGGCGTTTGATTTGAAATCGACGGCCAGAACACGTGCCTGAGAAATAACCAACCGGTCGATCACCCCATGCAGCCGTCGCCCCCCCAACGCGGTCAAGGTGGCGGTCACCGGCACCTCGGCCAAGGTGGAATCACTGAACAGAAAGGTCAGATCGGGGTTCGTGATGACCTTTGTCGCCTCGGCCAAAAGTTCGGGCGCATCATCTGCGCCGCTGCAGATGTTTTCCGCCATCTTGGGCCAGGCCAAGGGGTCGGCGCTGGGCAGGTGTTCCAACATCATGTGCAGCCAGGTGCCGCGGCGCATTGCGTCATCTTCATCGCGTCCGGCCTCTCCGGGAAGGGCCTTGGCACCACCCAGATCCGATGGGCTAAGCGTGCCAAGCGGTTTCACCGGGTCGGCCACATCAGTGTTGAAAATCGCAGGCAAGGCAACATCCGGGGCATCCAAAGGCACCTTTGGGCGTTCGACCGGTTGGTTCCAGTCCATATGTTCCAGCCGCAAACCGTCGCCGGTGGGCATCGGCGCGGGTGCTGCCCCCAAGCGCAGGGCGGCCGCGCTCACCTTGTCGTACCAGCTGCCATCGCCCTGCTTATAGTCCCCTGCTCCCGTCAGAATCAGCCATTTTTCGGCGCGCGTCATGGCGACATATAGCAACCTGTCGCGCTCATATTCCTCACGCTCAGCGGCGGTGGTTTTGGCCTGGGTCAACAGGCTTGGCATCTCGTCTGCGCTGGTCTTCCACACCGCAGTTTCCCCCGCGACCTGAACATCCCCACCCATCGGAGCTCGCGTGTTCAGCGTTTCGGGCATAATCACGATCGGAGCCTCCAGCCCTTTGGCGCCGTGCACCGTCATGACGCGGATCTGATCCTCGGCGCTGTCCATCTGGCGCTTGATTTCCAGATCGTCCGTGACCATCCATTCCAGGAACCCCTTAAGGCTGGGGATCGCGTTGCGTTCATAGGCCAGCGCCTGCGCAAGAAAGGCGTTGATGCCGTCTTCGGCCTCGATTCCGAGCCGCGCCAGCAATTTTCGACGCCCATCGTGCCGGGTCAGGATGCGTTCGATCAGATCGTAAGGTCGCAAAAAATCGGTCTGTCCGCGCAGGTCATTCAAGATACCCATTTCGGCGGGAAATTTGTCAGCTTGCTTGCGCAAAGTTTCCCACAAAAACGGTTCTTTGCGGCCGTGGGCCAGGTCAAACAACTGAGTCTCGTTCCAGCCAAACAAAGGCGATTTCAGTGCGACGGCAAGGTTAAAACTGTCCTCAGGGGTCGAGAGAAACGACAGCAGCGCCGCCAAATCCTTGACCGCCAATTCTGCCCCAACCTTCAATCTGTCTGCCCCGGCCACAGCCAGTTTACGATCCTTCAATGCGCGGATCACCTCGGGGAACAGGCCCGAGCGTTTGCGCACCAGTATCAAGAAATCACCAGGCCGGACGGGCCGCATCTGGTATTCGCCAGTATGGCCGATTTCCTCAGGAATGGGGTGCTCAGCGTCGATAAGCGCCTTGATTCCGTCGGCTATATGTTCGCCCAACTGAATGCGATGATGTTTCTCGCTTATCCGATCAACGGGCTCGAACCAATCTTCCTCGGTTTCGTCTTTGGTAGGCGCCACGATGGGCCACAGATCGACCCGTCCGGGCATCTGATCCTTGAACGCGCGGTGTCGGCCCTCGGTTGGAAACCCCGATTCTTCGTGGCCGCGAAAAGTCTCGTCCACCAGGTCAAGGATCGCTTTGGAGGATCGAAACGAATACTGCAATTCCTGCACAGCAAGCGGGTGGTCAGTCTGGTCCAAACGCTCGCCAAATTCGCGCTGCATCCGGTCGAATTCACGCGGGTCCGCACCCTGAAAAGAGTAGATCGACTGCTTTTTGTCCCCAACGACGAAAATGGTCCGCTCTTTGTCGGTGCGCGCACCTTGTCCGCTGGTGAACTCCTGCGCCAACAGCTCGATTACTTTCCACTGCGCGGGCGAGGTATCCTGCGCTTCGTCCACCAGGATATGGTCGATGCCGCCATCTAGACGATACAGCACCCAGGCCGCCACAGCCGGGTCAGTCAGCAGGTCCCGCGCGCGCAGGATCAAGTCGTCAAAGTCCAGCCAGCTGCGATCCTGCTTCTTTTGCTCGTAAGCGGGCAGAAAGGCGCTGGCAAAGGTGTGCAAAGCTGCGGTTTTTCGGGACGCAGCCAGCGCCAACCGCTTTTCGCGCGCATCCTCGATGCGCAGCATAAGAGGCTCTAGTCGGGTTGTCAGATCGGGGTGGTTTTTCTGCACGCCCTTTGTTGGAAAAGAGCCTAACTTGGCAGAAAACGGGCTTTTTGCGCCTTTGCCAGTCAGAAAAACGCCCTCAAGCTGCGGCAACGATTTCAGCGACAGGTCACCAATCATGGCCAACTTATCCGCAGCCTTGTTGTCATTTGCACCGCCTGTGCGAAGGGCAGTGATCAACTGGGTAAGTAGCTCTCGCTCGCCGCCCAAGAACACCAGGTCCAGCAAGGCGTTTTCGTCAAAATTCCTGGGCAGTTCGAACAGTGCCAAGGTTTGCTCGGTCGACAGGAATTCATCGAATTCGGCGCGGTGCATCACCAGATCACGGGTCAGCCCGTCGAAATCCCCCGCGGTGACGTATTTTGCCACCCCAGCCAGCCGTTCTGGGTCAGTTTCCGCAAGCTCGCGCAGAACCTCTTCGCGCAGCAAGGACGCGGCGCGATCCTCCATTTCCTTGAACTGAGGGCTGACCTTTGCCTCTAGCGGGAACCGCCGCAACAAGGCCGAACAGAACGAGTGGATCGTCTGAATTTTCAGCCCACCGGGCGTCTCAATCGCGCGAGCAAACAGGGTGCGGGCATTGCGCAGCGCGGCGTCGTCCACGTCTCCGTCTGCGCCCAAGTCGGTCAGCTGTGCGCGCAATTGATCATCTGGCAACATTGCCCAGGCACCCAGACGGGTAAACAACCTGTTTTGCATCTCGCTGGCGGCGGCCTTGGTGTAGGTCAGACACAGGATGTGCTGCGGCTGAACATCCCTAAGCAGCAACCGCGCCACGCGATCCGTCAGCACCCGCGTTTTCCCGGACCCGGCGTTCGCCGACAACCACGTAGACCAGCCGGGGCGCGCGGCGGTGACTTGGGCTTGTGTTGCCTCATTCCGCATGGGTTACGCGCTCCTTTTCGGGCTCTACGGTCAGGTCCCACTCGCCGAACCGAGACAGAGGGTCATAGTCGGAAATGTCGCGATCCTGGAACATTGCACGACGGGCGGTGTAGCCTGTTTCAGGCTCTAAATAGGCTGAAATCAGCTGCTCGAACCGCGCCCAAACAACGGCGACGGGCTCTTCTGTCAATGGCGCGTCTTGTTCTTTTGGCGTGGCGCTGAGGCCGATATAGGTTGCCTTGGCGACACTCAGAGCCCCCATGTTTTCAAACCCGCCCATTTCCAGCATCGCAGCCTCAAGCAGCAGCTGTTTGTCGAACGCTTTTTGCTGCGCGTTAGACGGAGGCGTCGAAGTCTTGTAGTCGAACAAATAGGCCTGCCCGTATTCGTCCAAATCAATTCGATCAGCCTTGGCTGTCAGAGTGAACCCAAGATGCGGGATCGAGGCACTGCCAGTCACTTCAAGCTGGGCGGGCCGCATGGTTTTGCGGCGCACCCGTTCACGGGCGGTAAACCAATCGGCGACACGGTGCACGCGTGCGGCCCAAAGACTGCGAATCTCGGGCCAGGGAACATTCTCTGCCAGCGTATCTGCTGCGATCTGGTTCAGGCGCTGGGCGGTCAGGTCACCATCAATGTCGCGAATGAAATTCTCGAACACTTCGTGCACCACGGTTCCGCGCAACAGTGCATCGGGTACCTTCATCAGCGGATCCAGCGGCCGCAACCCCAGAACGCGGCGCGCATAAACAGCGTAAGGGTCGCGGATCAGACGCGCAATTTCTGTGACGGACAACTGTCGCGGGCGCGCCTCGGCAGGCGGAGCAGGGGATGGGCGCGGAGCCGCCGGCGTCTTGCCAGGCTCCTCGAGTTTTCGCGCCATAGCCAGCCAGTTTTGTCCACGTTTTGTTGCGTCACTTAAGGCTTGCGGCCCCTCTTGATCGGGCAGGCCGCTCAGCAGATTTGTGATCCGGTTCAGCCAGCGGGATTTCACCGTTTCCGCATCATCCGACCGGATCGAGCGGGTCAGCCACACTTGTGGCGCGGCGATTGCCTGCTGGAAATCATGCGCCGACAGCCCAATGCGCCGTTCGGGCAGCAACAGGCCTGCATTCAAGCGCATCCGACGGTTCAACCAGGGATCAGGGGAGGGCGCTTCGGGCCAGCTGCCCTCGTTCAACCCGGCGAGGATCAGCAGGTCGGCCCCCTGAACGCGCGCCTCAAGCGTACCCCAAATCAGGATATTGGGGTGCGGTGTGTTCGGGTTACGCACCTCAGCCCGAGACAGGATCGCGCCGAACATATCGGCATAGTCATGGGCAGACATTTCGCCGCCAAAGGCGGCTTCGCGCTGGAATTCGTCAACCGTTGCGCGGGCGGATCGGCCAGCGTCTTCTTTCCACAACTCCGAAGTTTGCGCGGGCGTTGCACCATCCGCGATACGCTCGGCCAGGGACAGATGACACGCGATCCAATCCTCAAGCGCCATCGTTTGCTTGGTTTGATCCAGAAACGTTTGGGCGACCCATTCGGCCCATTCAACCGCACCATTCAAAGAGGATTTCGCACCGAACCGGACCAATAAATCCGCATCGGGATAGGGCGCGCCTTGCCTGCGAATGAACAGCTCCAGCTCGCGGGTGAGCAGCAAGTGCATCCCACGTTGTCCGCCCGAATGGGTCAGCGGATGAGAGAGCAGGGTCAGCAATGCCTCAGATGTCAATTTCTGGTGGAACAGAGCCGAAACATGTCTCAGAAACCGCCCCGGAGGGGTCAGCTGCAGCGGTGTTCCGGCACTGTCATCGGGCAGAACACCCCAACGCCCCAGGGCCGCGGAAACCTGTCGGGTCAGCATCCTGTCGGGCGTGATCAGAGCAGCCGTGATACCTTCGTCAACGGCCTGGCGCAGACGCATCGCAATGGCCAGCGCCTCGTCCCGGACCGAGGGAGCCTGAACCAAGGTCACATCCGCCATCGCACCAGGCAGATCAATCAATTTCGGCCCTTCGCTCAACCACCGATCAGTGACCGGGGCCGGCCGCAACGCCAGCGAAACAAGCGCCGAGCGCGCGGGGCAATTTGGCTGGCTATCATCCCATTGCACGACATCGGCAGGGGTCATGCCAAGTTCGGCCAACAGCTTGTGAAACCGGTATTGCGGATGATCCTCCGAGGTCAGCGGATCGGCCAAATCTTCCCATGCTTCTGTGGGCATGTCGAAATCAAAGCCGGGCAAAATGATCGCCCCTTGGGGCAGTTTTGCGATGGCCTTCATCAGCATCATCGTGGTCCCGCGCGAGCCGGTCGAGCCTGCAATCAGAACCGGATGTTGGGGCGGTGCCTGTGCCCAAATCTCGGACAAGCCCTGCACCACCATCCTTTGGCGGGTTTCTTTATCCGGGCTTTCGTGCGCCTGATCGAAATAGTGTTGGACGATGCCCAGAAATTGCAGCGACCGCCCCCAGTGACCGCTTTCGTCGGACACATCGAGGGTGCGGATCACGTCGGGGCTGACGCCCTCGCCATGCATTTCGTCCAGAAGGGCGGCCAGACTGTCAGCAAGGTCATACAACGAGGATCGGGGCGCGAGGTCAGGCTCGCGTTCCAGCAGGATCGAGACCAATTGCGAAATTTCCAGCCGTCGCCGCAGGGGCGGGACCGCTGTCGGGATGTCTGTCAGCCCGGCGCCAAGCGCCAGATCGGTGACCAGCTGTAGCCGGGGCAACAGCCGCGCCGGCCCCGCGTCGAACAGGTCACGAACCCTGCGTTTCATCCGCTGAGTGTTCAAGATCAGCTGCGTCCGGGCGACCTGTTCAGGCGTTTGATCCTGTTGGCGCATCTCCAACCCACGGACCATGGCTGCGGGAAAATCCACCCCCAATGGAACGCCAAAAACACGGGGCTTGTCGGACGGATCAAACATCAGCGTCCCTCAGCATTTCCTCGGCCAAAAGGATTCCTTCGGGGTGACCCACATCACACCATTTACCGGGATAGCTCAGCCCAAAGGCGCGGCCATCTGCCAACATCCGGTTCCACAAAAGGTTCAACGAGAACGCCTTGTTCGGGATCTGTGCCAGCAGATCCGTCTTGATGATCTGAATGCCAGTGTAGACCGCGCCAGGTCCGCGCGTCAGATAACCTTGGTTCAGGACGAAATCGCCTTGCCCCAAATGCCCCACAGCATTTTCGCGCGGCACACACATCAGCAGGGCATCCATTCGGGTCGGGTCCCAGGCGTCAAGCAGCAGCGGCACGGGGTTGGGTCCGGCCCAAACCGCATCGGTGTTCATCGTCAGCACGGGGCCAGAGCCGAGTAGGGGCAAAGCGGCCTTCAGCCCGCCGCCAGTTTCCAGAATCTCTTGGGACTCGTCCGAAAACAGAACGTTTCGCTCAGCGAGGTGAAGGCGAATTTGATCGGGTAGATAGTGCAAATTCACCACAACGGGATCAAGGTCCTGCCCGTCGACCAGCTGCAACGCGTGGTCGATCAGCGGCATGCCAGCGACAGAGATCATCGGTTTAGGCTGCGAGCGGGTCAACGCCCCCATCCGCGTACCAAACCCGGCGGCAAAGACCATTACAGACGTGGGACGCATCCGGCTTGATCCTTTAGCTTTTGCAGGTTTTCGGAGGTGGGTTCTGGTAGTTTTCGAACCAGCGGTGCAACGGACGCCAACGCCGGAGAGTCCAACCCGTTTTGCAGATGATCCCAGACACGCGGGATCAAATCGACATACGAAGGCTTGTTGAAATGCAGGGACAGCCGGGCAAATACACCCAAAATGCGCAGGTTTCGCTGGACGCCTAAGATTTGATACGCAGACTCGAATTCCGCAGGATCAGAGCCTGTTTTCGAGACGTAGTGCGCAATCATTTGCCGCTCCAGCTCTGGTGAGACGTCCCGGCGCGCGTCCTTTAGCAAGGAAACCAGATCATAGGCAGGATGCCCCGTACGCGCGTCCTGAAAATCCAACAACCCCACGCGCGCGACATCATTCCGATCCGGTAGCCACAGTAAGTTTTCAGCATGATAGTCGCGTTGGATCAGGACGGTCTGCGCCGCTGCGTGGGTGTGTAACAAGGGCAGGAAAGCCTGTGAAAACGCGCTCGCATCGTCGTTTCCGTTGATCCCGCGCTGATACCAACCCCAAGCCAGGGCAGCCATTTCAGTCATGAATTCGGGGGAATACGGCTCTAACTTCGGCGGAGCGAACTGGTGCAGATGTACCAATGCATCCGTGGCTGCGGTGTATAGATCCGACTCAAGCTCTGGCCGTGCCAGGGCAACGCGTGCGAACAGGTCGTCGCCCAGATCTTCAAGCAAAAGGAACCCATTCCGGGAATCCTGCGCCAAAATCCGCGGCGCGCTAAGCCCGCACTCCGTTAGAAAATCAGCGATGCGAACAAAGGGGCGAACATCCTCGCCCTTGTCCGGCGGTGCGTCCATAAGCACAACCGTTTTCCCATCACGGGTCAACCGATCATAGCGTCGGTTCGAGGCATCTCCGGCCAATGAAATAGGCTCTGTTCCCGCCCAATCCGTACCAGCGAGAAAGGTTTTGGCAAGCGCGGCCCGGTCAGTCATAGCAGTCCTTTCAGGCGCGCGGCCCATTTCGTATCGTGCCACAGGGCGGTCATATCGCGGGTGTCATCATCCCTGGTCGCAAAGCTTAACAGCAGGGCATTTTCCGGCGACAGATCCGACAAGCGGTCCGGCCATTCCACAAGGCAAATCGCAGTTTCAAATGCTTCTTCCAGCCCCAGCTCGATTGCTTCATTCGGATCGGTCAGGCGGTACAGGTCCGCGTGCCAAATCTCGGAAATCGGGGTGTCATAGACCTGTACCAGCGTGAAGGTCGGCGAGGGCACGTCCTCGGGCTCGGTCAGTAACGATTGGATCAAACTGCGGGCGAAATGGGTTTTTCCAGCGCCTATTCCGCCCTCTAACAGAATGACGTCACCGGGCAGCAATCGCGCGCCAAGAGCTATGGCAAACGCGGTGGTGTCTGATGGGGAATGGAACTGTGTTTCGACCGACATGGCGCGAGATTACCTGACCACGCGCCACCCGCAAGCGGCTTCACGCGGGCAGAGCCAGACTGTGCGGACGAGAGTCGCGAATCGGTTCGAAGGTCACGGCAAACTTGGTGCCTGGCATCTGCATGACGGAACAGGCGACCTGCCTGCCATCCGCTAAAGTCACTTTGAAGGGCGCGGCGTCGCCCTGTTTCAGCGATGAAAAATCGGTGCCCGGAATGCAGGCGCGGGCCCAGTTACTGATTGCTTGATCTAAGGTTTCAATCATCAAGCCAACATCGGGGTCGCAGTTCCAAAGCGCGCGATAGGCCTCGTTCGCAAAGGTCAGAGTCTGATCCGCCGAGAAAAATGCAACCGCTTGGGGCATTCCGTCCAGCAGGGCATGCAAATCATTCAATTGCGAACGGTAGCGGCGGGTCGAGGACACCTCGGAACTAATATCCTCGAACAGAAACGCAATGGCTCCGTCAGGGTGAGGCCGGCCGGTAACGCGATAGGTCAGGCCGTTCGGAAGGCTCCAAGTTTCGTGGTACCGGCCATCGGCGGCGGCCACCATCAGTTCGGAAATTTCCTCGCGCCAACTGCCATAATCTTTGGGTTCGGGCATGATTTGCGAATCCCTGAGCCGGTCGAAAAACCCAAACAACGTCGGTCGCGCGCTAAGAAATTCAGGAGTCAGATGAATAAGGTCCGTGAGTGCGGGATTGAACAAGGCCAGCTGACGTTTGCGATCGAAAATCGCCAAGCCGATGGACAGCTGAGCGAAGGTTTTGGTCAGGGTTTGCACGAAATTCCTTTGGGCAATTTCGGCGCGTACAACGGGGTTCACGTCAATGGCGTAATGCATCTGCCCTGGCGGTGTGGCCGTGGAGGTCACATCAAACCAAATATTGCTATCGGATTCCTTCAAGGCAACCGAAACGCGTTGCCGCGGGCTGGTGGTGGCCGAGCGTTCAGGAAGCGCAAAAAGCTGTGGCAGATCAGTCTCTAAATCTGTGTCCACATTTCCGGCCAGCTGCAAATACGCGGGGTTTGCCCAGACCATTTGGCCGTTTTGATCCGTGCTCCAGATTGGGAAAGGACTGTTGTCGACGGCTTGTTCGAACAACCCCAAACGATTGTCCGAGATAAGCCGCTGATGCAGGTCAACATCTTGTATCACGCCGCCCTCAGGCCGCAGAACCGATATACGAATCATTGTGTTGATGCGCTCCAGCAGCAATTCGGCTGTGTCATCCGGCACGCTGGAGGGAAAGCTGACAATATCGGTGTCCATTTCCTCGGGGGTTGTTGGAAAGCCGGGAAACCGAGTCAAAAGCACATGGCGCAGCTGATCCCAATCGGTGTTGCCAACCCCATGGCCGGTTTCAAACAGCCATTCCCCACCGCCTGAGATATTCACAATATCGACACCCTGAAACAAAAAGCGGATATCGTGGTCTGGGATTGTGTGGCCGTTTCCGTCCGCGCGTTGGTTGCGCAGCAAGTAATAGACCGCTGCGATGGCGGCAGTTGCAGAGACGACTGACGTGAATAAAATTGCTGAAAAGCTGAGCATCTCAACCCCTTTAGGAATACTCTTTCAGGTTGAGTGGAGTTTCGTTAACAAATGGTTAACGTCCCGTGGATTCAAATGCTTAGCGGTTGATTTTGACCTATTCCAACGGCATTTTCGCCATGCACTGCGTCAATTTTGCCGCGCGGCCAGACAACCTCGACGATAGCACCGATTTTCGCAGCGCCGGGTTTGACATAGGCATTGGCATCACTGCCATTGGCAAAGCTCAGCTCGGCACCAGATCGTTCCAGCAAGGTTTTGGCGATGAAAAGTCCCAGCCCCATGCCTTCATAGCCAGGGCGCTGCGCGCGATCAGAAGTGTCGCGACGACGGCGCATAAAGGGATCCCCGATCCGTCCGATCAGATGCGAGGGGTAACCCTTGCCATCATCCATGATCCGGATTGTCACCGTATCCTCGGACCATTCGCTTTCGATCCAGACGTTTTCGCGGGCAAAATCCACGCCATTCTGGATCAGGTTGCGCAACCCGTGAATGATTTCGGGGCGGCGTAGGATGCTGGGTTGGTGCATCAGGTCCAGATCGCTGGACGCGTCGCCCTGATGGATGTCTTTGCCGCGATCCAGATGGGGTTCTGCGGCCTCGCGGATCACCTCGCTGAGCGGGGCCTGGCGCATGTGCAGATCGTCTTTGCCAGCCTGCCCCATGGACCGCATGATATCGCGACAACGGTCGGCTTGGTCTTTGATCAGCAGGGCGTCTTCTTGTAGTTCGGGGCGGTTATCCAGCTCGTCTGCCAGCTCGGCGCTGGCGAGTTTGATCGTAGCCAGCGGAGTGCCCAACTCGTGCGCGGCAGCGGCAACGATCCCGCCGATATCCGTCAGTTTCTGTTCCCGCGAAAGCGCCATATAGGTCGCTTGCAATGCGTCGGACATCGAGTGCATTTCCACCGTCACCCGGCGCGAATAAATCCCCAGAAAGATCACAGCGATCACGATGGCGACCCAGTTCCCAAACAGAAATATCTCGGGGACGCGATAGATAAAGCCTTGCTCTGTCCGCAGTGGCAGGTGGAATTCAGACAAAAGCGAGACAGCCAGAATGGCGGTGATCCCCAAGAACACAGTGGACCGCAAAGACAAGGCCGAGGCAGACACCGTCACCGGCCCCAGGATCAAGATCGAGAAGGGATTGTGCAGCCCTCCGGTCAACGCCAGCAAAACCGTCAGCTGCAACAGGTCGAACAAGACCATCAGCAAGTTCTCGACTTCGGTCAGGCGTTTGCTTTCGGGGAAAATGAACATCGCAACCAGGTTGCCGACGACAGAAACGCTGACGACCAGGATGCACAGACCGTATTCAATATTCAGCTTCAGCAACTGACCGGCGACGATCAAAGCACTGATTTGCCCAGCGATAGCGACCCACCGTAACAGGATGATTGTGCGCAGCTTGATCCAGTTGCCGCGCTGTCGCCCTTTAAGAACCCCGAATTCGGTCTGTGTCATGTGCGCGGCTTCGTCCCGTTGAACTCTGACATTCAGTGTTAAATATGCATGGACAACAGATCAATAACCTTCCTGAAGGAGCCTACCAATGTCTCGTAGCCTGATTGCCGTTACTTCGGCTGTTGCTGTCGCCGCCCTTTTGGGGGCCACTTGGTATGTAACGTCTGGCCCCAAAGACGGGGATAAATACGCACAATGCCGGGTTGGTGCGGTCGCGGGCGGGTCTTCTCAGATCGGGGGGGCGTTCACTTTGGTGGATGAAACGGGTCAGACCGTCACCGACAAACAGCTTATCGACAAGCCGTCGCTGCTGTATTTCGGCTATACTTTCTGCCCGGACGTTTGCCCGCTGGACAATTCCCGTAACGCCGAGGCGATCGAGCTGCTGGAAAATGACGGTACCATCGTCAAACCCGTTTTCATCTCGGTTGACCCGGATCGCGACACCCCCGAGGTTCTGGCAGATTTCACCGACTACCTGCATCCCCGGATGATCGGCCTGACCGGGACTCCTGAACAGGTCAAAGCCGCCAGCATGGCTTATCGGACCTTTTATCAGAAACAGGATCCTGAACCGGGCGACGAGGATTACTATCTGATCGACCATTCGACCTTTAGCTATCTTGTCTTCCCTGAAGAAGGCTTTATCGAGTTTTTTCGTCGCGACATGACGCCCGAAGACATGGCCAGCTCGATCCAGTGCTTTATGGATGCCAGATAAAGGCCTGCGAATGTTTGACGCAGGCAACCTGCCGCTATACAAGAATTTTTGACGCATCTTTCACGGTCGGAGGAGACGAGCATGGCGGACAATCTTCAGGAGATCGGCGAGGACAACAGTCTGCTGTTGCTGGATGATGACGAGCCCTTCCTGAAACGACTGGCCAAAGCCATGGAAAAGCGCGGCTTCTCGGTCGAAACGGCCGGATCTGTTGCCGCTGGCAAGGCGATCGCCACAGCGCGTCCCCCGGCCTATGCGGTCTGTGATCTGCGGCTGGAGGATGGCAACGGCCTGGACGTGGTCGAGGTGCTGCGTGAAAAGCGCCCCGATTGCCGGGTTGTGGTTCTGACGGGGTATGGGGCGATTGCCACGGCCGTGGCCGCGGTTAAAATCGGTGCCACGGATTATCTGTCTAAACCCGCTGACGCCGCGGACATCATGAACGCGCTGCTGGCCCCGCCGGACGAACTGCCGCCGCCCCCGGAAAACCCCATGAGCGCGGACCGCGTACGCTGGGAGCATATCCAACGTGTTTACGAGCTGTGTGATCGCAATGTCAGCGAAACCGCGCGCCGATTGAACATGCACCGTCGGACTTTGCAGCGTATTCTGGCCAAGCGCTCGCCTCGGTAAAGTATGCAGCGCGACCCGGCCCTGCCACCAGAGCCTGAGGGCGGTTGGTCGACGGCTGTCCGACATTTCGAGAATGCCATTGTTTTGCCGCCCAACGGCGACGGGCCCCCATATCGTTGCGGGGTGTTGAATTCGGGCGGGGGCTATGTCCCGCGCGGTGCGACCTGGCGGCGCGAGGTCAATATTACCCTGCCTCCTGACGTGCCTTCGGGCCCGATGGATCACCTTTCCGGGCGATGGCTTTGGGGTGGGTTGCTGTTCAATCATTTCGGCCATTTTCTGACCGAAAGCACCGCCCGTCTGTGGGCGTTGCGCGACCGCCATGATGGCATCCTTTTCGTACCCAGATCGCCTCAACATCCTCCGCCCAAAACCTTTCAGACCGATCTGTTGAAGCTGTTGATTGGGGATCGGGCCATTCGGATGATCCAACGGCCAACGCAGGTACAGAATTTGGACGTTGCAGGTCAGGGTTCGGGTCTTGGACGGATCGCCGAGGGCACCAAAGCCTACCGTGACTTTGTCGCGCGCAGTTTTGCCCATGAAATCCAGCCAGAGGGCCCCAAAAAGCTGTTTATCTCTCGTTCAGGGATGAACGAGAACTCGGGCGGGTTTGTCGGCGAAACCGTTCTTGATGATCGCATGGCTGCCGCTGGATACATCGTTTTCCATCCCGAGCGTCACGACATCGCCACCCAGATTGCTCGCTACAAAGCCGCCAAGCGGATCATAGGTTTTGATGGCAGTGCGCTGCATTTGTTGGCCATGGTTGCCCGCCCGGAACAACGTATTGCGATCATATTGCGCAGAAAACCCGGCAAAAGCAGCGCGTTACGTCGTCAGATCGCTGCCTTTACTGGTCGAGCGGCCACGATGATTAACGCACTTGATCCTGCGCGTTCCGGCATGATGATCGGGAAAAAGCTCAGCATTCGCGAATTGGATCTGATTGCCATCGGGACGGGCCTGAAGAAAAATGGATTCTTACCGGATGCTGCGGAATGGGGCGGACTAAGCGTTAACGAAGACGCCTCTATCGACCAGCTTTTGCAGAGCCTCGACCGCTAGTCCAGATGGTATCTTTTCGAGATTTTGTCGACGATTTGGCCATTCGCCAGTGGGACGTTTTTGGCCTGCGTCCATGTTTCAAACCCACGAGACTGATAGTAGGCCAGACCGCCCGCATTATCGCTGCGGATCGTGGCGTTGATCCAGCGATACCCCAGCTCACGCGCCCTTATTTTCGTGGCTTCGAACAGCGCAGTGCCTGTGCCAAGCCCGGTGGTCCCAATGCGCACGAAACTGGCGATATCAGCGGCCTCGGGGCCCAAATCTGGATGCGGCGCGATCCATTGAAACCCTAGCAATGTGCCCGAAGAATCCTCGGCGACATGCCAGACGGATCGGGTGGGCGCCTTGGCCATTCTAAGCTCCATATCGGCGCGTGTAACGGGCTGAGTCAGCGCGGTCGTTCCCCCGGCCTCGATAATCTGGTTCAACAGTTCAGCCATCTGACTGGTGTCCAAGGATCCAGCCCGCCGCACACTGATCATCACAATTGACCCAACAGAGTTTCGTGACGGCTGGTGAAATCCTCGCGCACGGCGACAGGAGGGCGCAGATGGATATCCAGCCCCTCGGTCAGCGATGGATCGGGTTTGCCAAAGAATTTGTTGGCCTCGGCCACGGAAAACCCCGCGATTTGTACGGCTTCCATCCAGGCGCTGACACGATCAGCGCGCTTGATCTGTTTCTTTACGCTGGCTGGGATCTGCGCGGGCAAGCCAAAGCGAATATGGATCGCGGCCGTCAGACGTTGATCCAGCTGGCCATAGCCTGGGCCGACGGCTGCTTTGACCGGGCTGATCATGTCACCAATCACATATTCCGGGGCGTCATGCAGCAGCGCAGCCAGCTGCCATTTTACCGGGGCGTTGGGGTACATGCGCGTGTACAACTGCTCGACCAGGATCGAGTGTTCGGCAACGGAATACGGAAAATCGCCCTGGGTTTGCCCATTCCAGCGCGCAACAAAGGCTAAGCCGTGCGCGATGTCCTCGATCTCGATATCCATCGGGGTTGGGTCCAGCAGATCCAATCTGCGACCGGAAAGCATGCGCTGCCATGCGCGGGGGGGCTGTGCCATCTCTACCTCAGGGCTTTTGGTTGGTTATAGCACTCCTGCTGGATTGGCATAGGTCTGGCAGAAAGGCCGAGAAAATTTGACCCGGCGCTTGTCATTGTTACATCACATCAACAGTGATAAACGCGCGCCAACAATGCAGGAGCCATGCCCGTGACCGATTATATCGTTAAAGACATCTCTCTGGCCGATTTTGGCCGCAAAGAGCTGGATATCGCTGAAACTGAAATGCCCGGCCTGATGGCTCTGCGCGAGGAATATGGCGACAGCAAACCGCTGGCCGGAGCGCGCATCGTTGGCTCGCTGCACATGACCATTCAAACCGCGGTTCTGATCGAAACGCTGGTGGCGCTGGGCGCGGATGTGCGCTGGGCCTCGTGCAACATTTTCTCGACGCAGGATCACGCGGCGGCGGCGATTGCCCAGGCGGGCGTTCCAGTCTTTGCGATCAAGGGCCAAACGCTTGAGGAGCATTGGGATTACCTGGACAAATCCTTCATGTTCGCTGACGGCCCCAACATGATCCTGGACGATGGCGGCGATGCGACCCTGTATGTTCTGCTGGGGGCCCGTGCCGAGGCTGGCGAGGATATCATCCCCACGCCGACCTCTGAGGAAGAAGTTGTGATCAAGGCGCAGATCGCCAAGCGCATGGCTGCAAGCCCCGGTTGGTTCACCAAGATGCGCGACCAGATCCAGGGCGTGTCCGAGGAAACAACCACCGGCGTGAACCGCTTGTACCAACTGGTTCGTGACGGTCTGCTGCCCTTCCCTGCGATCAATGTGAACGACTCGGTCACCAAATCGAAGTTCGACAATAAATACGGCTGTAAGGAATCGCTGGTCGATGGCATTCGTCGCGCCACTGACACCATGATGGCCGGTAAGGTTGCAGTGGTCTGTGGTTATGGCGATGTCGGCAAAGGCTCGGCCGCGTCGCTGAGTGGGGCCGGTGCCCGTGTGAAAGTGACCGAGATTGACCCGATCTGCGCGCTGCAAGCCGCCATGGACGGGTTCGAGGTTACCACGCTGGAAGACGCAGTTTCCGAGGCGGATATCTTTGTTACCACAACCGGCAACAAGGACGTGATCCGCATCGAGCATATGCGCGCGATGAAGGACATGGCGATCGTCGGCAACATTGGCCACTTCGACAACGAGATCCAGGTCGCCAGCCTGAAGAACCACAAGTGGACCAACATCAAAGAGCAGGTGGATATGATCGAGATGCCCTCGGGCAACCGGATCATCCTGCTGTCCGAAGGTCGCTTGCTGAACTTGGGCAACGCCACCGGGCATCCTTCGTTCGTAATGTCGGCCTCGTTCACCAACCAGGTGCTGGCCCAGATCGAGCTGTTCACCAAGGGCGATGACTACGAAAACAAGGTCTACATCCTGCCCAAGCATCTGGATGAAAAGGTCGCGCGCCTGCATCTGGATCGGATCGGCGTGAAACTGTCGACCCTGTCCACGGATCAGGCGGAATACATCGGTGTCACCCCCGAAGGGCCGTTTAAGCCCGAGCATTATCGCTACTGATCTATACAAAAATTGCTAAGAATCGCCCGTCACACGCTGTGGCGGGCGAAATTCGTTTCAACCTTCCCCAAGGGAAGAGGGGAAAATCCACCGCTCAACCTCAGATATGGCGCCGCAGCGGAGAAAATTCTTGTTCCACTACATTTTCGGGGTAGGCTTCGGCTCAACCCTGCTGCGGGGTTTATGAAAAACGGGCAAAAGCCCAAAGACCGGGAGTTTGAAATGGGAAAACGGGACGATCTGATCGCCAAATACGCGGATGACCTGAAAAATAAATGCGGCATGGACCCTGATATGGGCTTGCTGACCAAAGTCACAATCGGCTGCGGCCCCGCGATTTACAATGACGATGCCTCGACCGTGGCAGCGACGCAGGAAAGCGAGCTGGAAACCGTAAAAAACAACTTCCTGATCAAAAAGCTTGGCCTGTCTGATGGTCCCGAGCTGATGGCGGCAATTAATTCGGTGGTCGAAACCTATGGCCGTTCCGAGCGCAACAAATACCGCGCCGTGGTTTATTACATGCTGACCAAGCATTTCGGCAAAGAAGCGATCTACGGCTGATTGCACCGCAATTTGCCTTCAGCGCCCGTCATTTTTGGCGGGCGTTTTGTATTTGAACGGTATTCTAAACACTCGATCGTAGGGCTGAGGCGGAACTTGGGCTATGGTGAACCTACGCCGAGTCAGGATGGCCGGCCCCAGATTAGTTTCGCGTGTGGTGAGTAGGGAGCACGTGGGGAGCGGAGGGGCCTGCATTTGCCGGTCCCTCCGCATTTATTTGAATTTGCTGCGCCGATCCTTGTGAAACGCGATGAACTCGGCCCAGGCTTTAGGGCTGACGACTTTGCGCAGAGTTTGCCGTCGGTAGTCCGCGTTTTGGATCATCCGACGCAGATAGTGACGTATCCAGAATGCATTGTCCTGACTGCGTGCGGCTTCGGGGTTTCCGAAAACCTGCAACGCACGGGCGGGCCACCCAAAGGGCGACAGTTCGGCGCTGCCCATCAGCCCACGGGCCAGTAAGGACAAATCTGTCATCCAGTCAGCACAGTCGGAGGGGTTCAGCCGAAATAGAGCCTGATTTAGGATCTGCTCTGGCAATATTTCCAAATACCCAACCTGATCCGCCAGCAGCCTTAGGTTCAGGTTGGCGGTCTCGTGCCGCAGCTCCATTCCGTGCAAAATATGGTGCAAAAACCGGTCTTCGCGGCAGGGGATCGACGCGCCGCGAATGTCAGTTGGCACAGCGTTTTCGATCATGTCATCTGCGTTCAGCACCGCCGACACCGCAGTCGAGCCCGGAGCGATGTGAAGCTCGACCGTGAACGTCCAATCGGGGTGGGTTATTTGCGTCAGATGGTGGTGGTTGCCGGGTCGGATCAAATGATCCTCCGTCGGCAGCCCTTTGGCCTGGCGTAACAAGCGCGCCGCTTGGGTTGCTTTGTCCGCAGGAACCAACAAATCCAGGTCGCTGATATACCGATGCGCGGGAATACTATGCAGCGGGTCCAACAAATCAGCGGCCCCCTTCAGTGCAATCACAGGAATTTCGTAAGGGTGTAAAATGGCCGCGATCTCTTGCAATTGCGCAATTGCTTTTTGATTTCGATCCTGATTGGCGCGCTGCATTTCGGCGAAATAGATTGCTAGATCTTGGGGAATAGCCTTTGCCAACGCGGGTACGTTTTGGAATGCGCTGTGCAGAATAACCTGCCCGTAGGATTGGTTGGCGATTGCGGCCAAATGCTCGGGGGGGGCGTTGGCCAAATCCTCTTGCAGGCCATCATAGGCTGATCTGCCAAGCGCCACCATTAATAGGCCCAAGACCGCCCGATGTGGAGCTGAGCCGCATAGGCTTAGGTTTTGGGCGATGACAGCAGATTCAGGCATGCGGGAACGGATTGGTCCGATGAGGAATATTGAAGCGTATAGGCTGGCACATCGTTCAGAAAATTGCACAGCGGCGCAAGGTTGCTTTTGTGTGATTGCGAAAGCCGACTACCCGCCTTTAGGGCCTGAATCAGAGCCTGTTCCGGCGAAAGTCGGGTCATTTCGAACTCGGCCTCAGGATGAAAATGAGGGAAGACCACTGCCGCTATCGCGCGTTTTTCACCAACGGCGGGGGCGGAGGCCTGGTGCAGCGGGATATAGCGCACACCCTGCCGGGGGCTAAGCGGCGTCAGACCATATTGCGTTTGCAACGCGGAAATCTCGGGCAAGCCCCACGAGCCGGGTTTGACGCCGGCTGCTGTCGGAAAGCTTAGCGCGGAACGACCGTCGCAATGCAAGGGAATATGGTCATCGCCCAGATAGTCGCAACCCGCCGCCACTAGGCCAAATGTCAGCGTGGATTTCCCCTGTCCGCTGTCCCCACAAATCATCAGCGCCTGTCCATTCTGGCTCACACACCCTGCGTGAAAAACGGCGGCGACATCAGCAGAGCCACAGACGATCTCGGCCATTTCGCGCACGATCACAAATCGCGCGGCATCCAACGAGATACGACCCGATAGCGCGACCCGCTCTTTGAATATCGCAAAACCGCCCGCGCTGGGTTGCGATGTCAGGTTGGTCGTCGGTTGGCCGGGCAGGGCGCGCATGTGCCCCAGGATAGTTTCCAGCTGCTCGGCCAGGGTTTCATGCGGCACAGTGACTTGGCCAGCGCCCTTGGTGCCGCCAAAACGCAAGGGGTTGCCTTCAACGGGGGCAAAGGTGACGGGATCAGGAAAGTCAGGCGTATCTTGCTGCAACAATCCAGCTTGCTCCCACGAGGACAGGACAGTGCGCACCGCCTGCAAAGCATCTTTGCGGTCTTGCGGAGTATCGGCGATTTGACCCGCGATTTGGTCTGTATTCAGACCAGCCTGAAGCCCCTCATGTATGCGTCGACCAAATTCATTGGTCAGCACAATCGCCCCGGTGACAGGCGACAAAAGCGCAGTCGAGGCGCCGATCCTGTGGGAATTGATCAGAGGAGGCTTGGTCATAAAAATATAATGAGGTGTGAACTCGTATCAGGCAGAGCTGTTTACCATGGCTTGTCTGATTTGCCGAGGTAATCAGGCTCGGCCTCAGTTTCGCTATAGCCGTCCCAGCCGCCATAGCTGTCAGTCTGCCCCACTTTCGACAGACCCAACCACCAGCACAGCCACCACGGATAGTGATCGGTGCAGACCCATTCGTCGCTCGAGGATGCTTGCGCCAACGCCTGATTTGCACTGAGCGCAACCACAGTCGCCCCGGTCGCAGCTGCCGAGTATTTGCCAACAGATTTCAGGATGTCACGGCGCGTGACAGTTTTTTCGTCGGTGTGCTGCTCTTGCTTGTCCATACAGCTTCTCCTGAATTACGGAGCCTTTAGGCTTAACATGCAGTGAAGCCAAGTCGGTGTTAAGGGGAAATTATCCGCGGCCGCCACCGCGACCGCCGCCACCACCGCCGCCGCCGCCTCCGCCGGGACCACCACCGCCGCCGCCGGGACCACCACCGCCGCCGCGATCACACCACCAAGGAGGATTGGGGCTGCTGCAAGCTGCTTGCGCCGCCGCATCGTCAGCAGACAGAGCGACCACAGACGCGCCGCCCAGAGCCGCAGAATACTTGCCCACAGCACGAAGCGCTTGGCGTCGTGTGTAAGGTTTAGCCTGCCCGCTTGTTGTTTCGTCGCTCATACCTGCCTCCGGTTACTGGTGAATCTACTGGGTACTAGATTCACCGAATTCGAGTTCATATTCGTCTAGCGCACTCTTGCGTCTGCCCCCACGGCCTCCGCCACGTCCACCGCCACGTCCCCCACCGCCACCGGGTCCGCCGCCTCCACCTGGGCCGCCACCTCCGTCGCACCACCAAGGAGGATTGGGGCGACTACAGGCCGCTTGGGCTGCGGCATCATCAGCAGAGAGGGCAACAACAGAAGCCCCGCTTAAAGCAGCAGAGTATTTTCCGACAGCCGCCAACGCTTCGCGCCGCGAATAGGATTTTTGTGTGCGTTCAGGTCTGCTCGACATGATATTTTAGTATTGTTTCGCGGAAATTTAGCAGAATTGAATGGATTTCGCACCCCTCAATTTTATCTGAGTGCGTGCCCTTGGGTCACTCTGCTGGAACGGCCTGATGCGGGCCTATCATTCCGCGCCCTTCAATCCAGCGGTCCAATACCGCCAGCGCCGCGTCTGAATTGCGGGTTTGGATGGCATTTCGCAAGTCGCGCAGTGCCGAGGCCATTTCCAATTCCGACAGGCCACGCTCGGGCGAGCGCATGATTTTTTCATGCGGGGTGGTGATCATGTCCTGACGCAAAAGCAGCTCTTCTTGCAGCTTTTCGCCAGGGCGCAGGCCGGTAAAGGTGATTTCGATGTCACCATTGGGGTTTTGCGAATCCTTTACCGTCATCCCGGCGCCTTCGATCATTTGGCGCGCGACGTCACGGATCAGGATGGGTTTGCCCATCTTCAGAACCAGAACTCCGCCGTGGCCATCAAATGTGCCCGCCAGCAGGACCAGACGAACAGCCTCGGAGATGGTCATGAAAAACCGCGAAACATCCGGGTGTGTCACCGTCACGGGGCCGCCTTGGGCGATCTGTTCGCGGAAAAGCGGCACAACCGACCCGCTGGATCCCAACACGTTGCCAAACCGAACCATGCCGAATTTAGTGCTGGTGCTGCGGTTGGCCATGTCTTGGATAACCATTTCGGCCAAACGTTTTGAGGACCCCATGACGCTGGTCGGACGCACGGCCTTGTCAGACGAGATCAGCGTGAATTGTTTCACCCCAGCCTGCATCGCCGCGTCGGCCAGAATCTTGGTGCCCAGAACGTTGTTGCGCAGACCTTCGACCAGATTGCATTCGACCATCGGCACATGTTTATAGGCTGCCGCATGCAGGATCGTATCAACGCGGTATCGGTCCAGCACATCACGGATCAGGTCGCCTTCGCAGATTGATCCGAGCACAGGCACGATGGTGACATCAAATGGCAGCTCGGAAAGCTCGCGCTCTATCTGGAACAATGCCAGTTCAGAGTGATCCAGAAGCACCAGAACCTTGGGCTTGCAGGTCAGCATCTGGCGACAGATCTCGGATCCGATCGAGCCACCGGCCCCGGTTACCAGCACCCTCTTACCCTGATATGCGTTGCGCACTTCGGGCAATTCGTTTTCCAGCATTTTGCGGTTCATAAGCTGAGGCAGAGTCACATGACGCAAGGGTGCGGCATGGTTGCCCAATACGAATTCGGAAAAACTGGGGACACGCTGCACAGCGCAACCCAGGCGGCGAAGTTTCTCTTCGACTCGCGCCTGAACCGGGCGGCTGGCCGAGGGCATGGCCATCAGAACGCGGTCAATCTCTTTGCTTTCGACCAGATCGGCGATGCGTTCAGGCGCAAAAACGGGTAGGCCGCGCAGGCTGCGGCTTTGCAAAGTCGGGTTGTCATCCACGAAACACACGGGCAGCAGAGTGTTGTCAGTCCGCAGGGCATCAACCAACTGTTGGCCGGTCTGACCCGCACCATAGATGAGCACGCGCTGGCGGTTCTGCCCTTTTTCGTAAACGCGGATTACGAACTCTCGCAGGACGATCCGCGCGGTTACAGCGCTGGTCAGGTAAAGCACGCCAAAAACCAGCGCAAACTCGGCTGGCAGAGGATGGCCGACTCCCAGGGGCAGGGCCAATGTCATCACCGAAGTTGAGACCGCCACCAAAGAGGATTGCAGCAACTCGGCTCCGCGATATGCCATAAGACGGGTGTGGTTCAGCCCCAAGGACATGGTCAAAACGCCAGAGAGGCCCGCAGCCGACAGCCAGGACAGCAACAATGCCCAGGTCGGAACCGTTTCTGGGATCAAACGATGCAGAATCAACGCTGTTCCGGCGCAGGCAAAAGTGACGGCCAGCAGCTCAACCACCTGCAACAGCAGCGCTTTGTGCTCGCGCGGGGCCTTCAGCAAATACCGGTACAGAGAGCGCACACTTTTTTCATAGGCGTGGCCGGTCACTGAAAGCATGTTAATCTGAGGTCGCTTTTGCAAATTGGCACCTGTGTCTGTTCGCGCGCCGCAGCACGTAACTGGAGGCTGATTGTAAAAGCCTCGTTACAGTTATTGATTCATTCAAGCTTTTGCACCCGGAAAATGCTGCAAAGCAGAAAGCCGCGCAGAAATTGCTTAAGGATTCACCAAATCGCAGCTGTTCTGGACACGGGAACCGGGGAGCCTTAGACAGGCGGAAAGCAATAAATGCAGGTGTTTCCCCGATGACCCGTTCCCTGTTTGGCACCGATGGTGTCCGTGGACTGACCAACACTCACCCGATGACAGCCGAATTGGCGATGCAATTGGGGGCCGCCGCGGGGCGCTATTTCCGTCGCGATCAGCAAGATCACCGTGTGGTGATCGGCAAAGACACGCGGCTTTCGGGCTATATGCTGGAGAACGCGCTGACGGCTGGGTTCACCTCGACTGGGATGAACGTGTTCCTGCTGGGGCCGATGCCGACACCGGCGATCGGGTATCTGACTCGGTCGATGCGGGCAGATGTCGGCGTAATGATTTCTGCCAGTCACAACCCTGCTTATGACAACGGGATCAAGTTCTTTGGCCCCGATGGTTTTAAGCTGTCCGATGATGCCGAAACCGAGATTGAGCGCCTGCTGAACGAGGGTGTCGCATTGGCCGCGCCCGAAAATATTGGTCGGGCGAAACGTGTGGACGATGCGCTGGGTCGCTACGTGGAATATGCCAAAACCACCTTCCCACGGGGGCTGCGTCTGGATGGTCTGCGCGTGGTGCTGGATTGCGCGAATGGTGCCGCCTACAAGGCAGCGCCCAACGTATTGTGGGAATTGGGGGCCGAGGTCGTGACCGTCGGCGTCAGTCCCAATGGCCGCAATATCAACGAAGATTGTGGCTCGACCGCGCCCGAGGCGGCAGCGCGCAAAGTGCGGGAAACCCGCGCCAATCTGGGCATCTGCCTGGATGGCGACGCTGATCGTGTGATCATTTTGGACGAAACCGGCACCGTTGCAGACGGGGACCAGATCATGGGGTTGATCGCCTCGATGTGGGCCAAAGAGGGTCTGTTGCAGGGCAATGCCTTGGTCGCCACTGTGATGTCGAACCTGGGGCTGGAACGGCATCTGAACGATCAAGGTATCGCCCTTGAACGTGCCGCGGTTGGGGATCGGTATGTCGTTGAACGGATGCGCGCGGGCGGCTTTAATCTGGGCGGAGAGCAGTCCGGCCACATCGTGATGACCGACTATGCCACCACCGGCGATGGCCTGATTGCTGCGCTGCAATTCCTTAAGGCGCTGGTCGAAACTGGTAAGAAAGCCAGCGAGCTGACCAATGTGTTCCAGCCCGTACCGCAGATCTTGCGCAATGTCCGTTATGCCAAAGGGCGCCAACCGCTCGAGGCTGATTGTGTCCAGCAGGCCATTGCAGACGGCGAAAAAGAGCTGGGCAAATCCGGGCGCTTGTTGATCCGCAAATCGGGCACAGAACCGTTGATCCGCGTGATGGGCGAGGCCGAAGATAAGGCTCAACTGGACCGCATCATCGGTGCGATCTGCAACGCGGTGGAATCCGTCGCCTAAAGCAGCGTCAAGACCAGCCCGGCAAGGGTGCTGCCGCCCACGGCATAGCCACCGTCAATAAAGATCAGCTTTTTCGGACGGCCTGCGAACATATAGCAGGTGGTTAGCCACGGAGCGGCAAAGAACAGCCCAATAGCAAATCCGCCGATCAGGCCTTGCCCCATGCCTCGAACGCCGATCTGCGCAAAGACATACCGCATCATCGCCGCCATCAGCAGGCAGCAGACAAAGGCTACGATATAGGGGATCGGATCGCCCTTGTTGACGGGCTGACCGTTGTCATCGGTTGCCACGCCTGCCGCTTTGACCCAGTGCTTTGCCAGCAGCATGTACCAAATCGCGCCAAACCCATAGGCTGCGATCGCAGCGACCAGAATTCCCAGATAGCTCATGCTCCGCTCCTTGAATAACCAGGGGATTCGTCTGAGCAGAGCTTAGGGTGCAACGCCCGCCATTGAACAGATGATTTTCCACTCAACCTCGGTCACGGGTTGGACCGACAGGCGCGAGTTGCGGACCAGGATCATCTCTTGCAACTCGGGATGTGCCTTGATCTGGTCCAGCGTCACCGGGGTTTTCACGCCGGTGATGGCTTTGATGTCCACGCATTCCCAGCGCGCGTCATCGGTGGTGCTGTCGGGGTGGGCTTCGGCGATAACCTCGACAATGCCCACCACGGATTTTTCCTTTTGCGAGTGGTAGAAAAAGCCGCGATCGCCCACGGCCATGTCCCGCATAAAGTTGCGCGCCTGGTAATTGCGAACACCGTCCCATTCCTCGCCCGCGTCGCCCTTGGCGACCTGGTTGTCCCAGCCCCAGGTCGAGGGTTCAGATTTGAACAGCCAGTACCGCATCAGCCGATGACCTTGTTCCAGCGCACCAGCTCGACCGAGGCAAAAAGACCGGCCTTGGCGTAGGGGTCGCCAGCGGCCCAGGCTTCGGCGGCGGCCATGTCTGCGACGTCCAAAATCACCAGCGATCCGCACATCTGTTCGTCTGCATCCAGCAGCGGTCCGGCCTGGGCAACGACACCTGTGTCCTTAATATAAGCTAGGTGAGCGTCGCGGTTTGATTTGCGAATATCCAGCGCACCAGGTTTGTCATGCGCAAAGAGTGAAACGAGCATCATCAGTCTCCGAATTTGGTTGTCAGTACAGTTGCGGTGCGTCGTCGGTGCGTCAAGCCTTTGCGCCCTTTTTCCCGCTGCCCAACAAGGTGGGGCTTTTGCGATCCAGCGGCCAACGTGGGCGGGCGACAAGGGTCATATCATCGGTTTGACCGGCCATGAAACGCTCTGCGCCGGCATAGGCGATCATGGCCGCATTATCCGTACACAATGCCAGCGGAGGGGCAGTGAAGGCGACGTTATTCGTCTCGCATACAGTCTCTAATGCGGCCCGAATGGCCTTGTTCGCTGCGACACCTCCGGCAACGGCCAAAGTGGGCGCAGCGGGGTTCAGGGCCATGTATTCCACCAGCGCCCGGCGGGTTTTTTCGGCCAGAACATCGCAGACCGCAGCCTGAAACCCGGCGCAGAGGTCGGCGCGGTCCTGACGGGTTAGCCCACCCTTTTCGGCAATGACCTGATCCCGCGTGCGCAGCAGTGCAGTTTTCAAACCCGAGAAAGACATGTCACAGCCCGGTCGATCCAGCAGAGGGCGGGGCAGCTGGAACCGTTTGGGGTCACCGTTCTGGGCGTGTTGTTCAACCGACGGACCGCCCGGTTGCGGCAAGCCCAGCAGGCGGGCGGTCTTGTCAAACGCCTCGCCCGGAGCATCGTCGATTGTGCCGCCCAGACGGGTGAAGTCCTCGGGGCCACTGGCAACCAGAAATTGGCAATGCCCGCCCGAGACGAGCAGCATCAGATAGGGAAATTCAATCTGATCGGTCAGGCGAGGTGTCAGCGCGTGGCCTGCCAGATGGTTCACGCCGATCAGCGGTTTTCCTGTCCCCGCGGCTAATCCCTTGGCGCACATCACACCTGAGATCACGCCTCCAATTAGCCCCGGTCCTGCGGTTACAGCGATGGCGTCGATCTCGGACAGGCCCAGCTCAGCCTGCTCCAGCGCTTGCATGACGCAAATATCCAACTTTTCTGCATGAGCGCGGGCAGCGATTTCGGGAACGACTCCGCCATATGCCGCGTGCAGCTGGGTCTGGCCGTGCACAACCGAGGCCAAAATCTGCGGCACTCCCTCCGATACGCGCACTACGGCCGCTGCGGTATCGTCACAGCTGCTCTCGAGCCCAAGGATGGTAAGGGTGCGCGTCATGGTCCTGTCCGTTGCAACATGATTGGTCGGCAGGTAACACCATAGGGCATCTCAAACAATCCCGGTCCCTCTTATGCGCCCCACGATCCTGCTGACCCGGCCTGAAAATGCGTCTCGACGTTTTGCCGCGCAATTGCGGGACAGGGTCGGGGCGGTCGAGGTGGTGATCTCTCCGGTTATGCGCATCCGTCCGCTGGTGGATACGGTTGACGTCGAAGGGGCGGTTGCGCTGATCCTGACCTCGGCCAATGCGGTGCCTTTTGGAGCGCCCGGGATGCGCTGCTACTGCGTTGGTGATGCCACCGCGCGGGCTGCCGAGGCCGCCGGAATGCAGCCGATCAATGCCCAAGGGGATGCGCAAAAGTTGATCCGGCGGATTTTGGCCGATGCACAGACGGGCCCGCTGCTGCATATCCGGGGGAGGCACAGCCGTGGGGATATTGCGCAAACCTTAACCCAAGCGGGCTGTCCGACGCGTGAAATCATCGCCTATGATCAGGTCGCGCAACCTTTGTCTGATGCCGCCAAGGCGGTTTTGCAGGGCAATTCCCCTGCAATAGTGCCTGTTTTTTCGCCGCGGACCGCAGAATTTTTTGCCTCAGAGGGTGGCGTAGGGCCGAATGTCTGGGGCGCGGCGCTAAGCCCTGCTGTCGCTGAAAAGATTAAAAACATACCCTCGGACCGGCTGCGGGTCTGTGCAGAGCCAAACGCAGCGGCAATGCTGGATACCATAGAGGGACTGATAGACGCAGCGAGCCGACTTGAGGGTTAAACTCAAGGCATTTAACTTTACGTTGGTACGTGAATTTTTGTTATTGGATTCGAAAGGAAGGCCCAGGTGTCTGACCCTGAAAACGACAAGAAGAAACCAGAGGACCAGACCGAGGTCGTTGAAGACGCGGTAATTATCGAAGAAGGCGACGAAACGGCGGATGACGCCGATATCCCCGATGAAGCCGTCGAGATCGCCGACCCCGCCGAGGACGAGACTGAAGAAGACGATGCACCGATCGCCGCAGAGGAAGAGAGTCCCGAGGAGGAGCCGGTAGAAACGGAGCCTGTGGTCGAAGAACCGGGGCCCGCGCCAGCCGAACCGACCGTCGTTCGCAAAGGTGGGTTTGTGCCCATGGTGCTTGGCGGCGTGATTGCCGCCGGTCTGGGTTTTGGTGCCTCGCAAGTTTTGTTTCCCAATGGCTTGAATGGCTCGGAGCAGGCGGCTGCGGTCGCTGATCTGACGGCCAAGCTGCAACAGCAAACGGTCCAGATTTCGGGCCTTTCCAAAGAATTGGACGCCGTGAAAGCCGCCTCTGCCGATTCCTCGGCTACGGATGAGTTGACGGGTCTTGTGGATGACGCGAATGGCGCCGTCGCGCAGCTTGCGGATCAGGTTGCGGCTTTGGATGCCCGGCTGAGCGATATGGAAAAACGTCCCGCTGATGGTGGGATTTCGGCTGCGGCAGTCGCTGCGTATGAACGCGAGGTTGAAGCCCTGCGTCAGGCGATGGAGAAGCAGAAAACCGAGATTGAAGCGCTGATCACCGAAGCTGAAGCCGAAAAAGCCAGCGCAGAGATGACGGCAAAACAGGCAATGATCCGCACGGCAGTGTCGCGAATTCAGGTGGCCTTGGACACGGGCAAAGGGTTCGCAAACCCTGTCGCTGATTTGCTGGCCGCTGGCGTCTCTGTTCCTGCGATTCTGACTGAAACCGCTGAATCCGGTGTTCCAACTATGGGTCAGTTGTCTGCGGATTATCCCGCCGCAGCACGCAAAGCCCTGGCCTCGGCCCGCAAGGACGAAGGTACGGGCGGCAAGGTCTGGGGATTTTTGCGCAACCAACTGGGTGTTCGTTCGCTGGAGCCCAAAGAAGGCTCGGACGCGGATGCGATCCTGTCCCGTGCCGAGGCCGCGCTAAACGACGGACGTCTTGCTGATGCAATGGCCGAGTTGCAGGGCCTGCCTGAACTTGCGCGGGTTGAACTGACCGACTGGATGACCCAAGCCACCCGCCGCGCCGAAGCCGTAGCGGCAGCCGAAACTCTCAGCGCCACTTTGGCGTCCAACTAAGGGGGGCGATAATATGTTGTGGTCGCTTATTAAGATTGTTGTGTTCGTTGCCCTGGTTGCCACCGCCACCTGGGGCGCTGGTTACCTGCTGGAATTGGATGGCGGTGTGCGCATCGCCGTGGGCGGGATCGAGCTGAACCTGACTCCGCTGACTGCTGTGATTGCGATGGTCGTGCTGATCGTGGCGATGTGGGTTTTGCTAAAGCTTGCCTCGCTGACCGTGGCCGTGCTGAAGTTCATCAATGGCGATGAAACCGCGCTGACCCGCTATTTTGATCGCAACCGCGAGCGCAAGGGCTACAAAGCCCTAACCGAAGGCATGATGGCCCTTGCCTCGGGCGAGGCACGGCTGGCCATGAACAAGGCCGCCAAGGCCGAGAAGTTTCTGGAACAGCCCGAACTGACCAATTTGCTGACGGCTCAGGCTGCGGAAATGGCGGGGGATCGCAAGAAGGCCGAGGAAACCTATAAAAAGCTGCTCTCCGACGACAAAACCCGCTTTGTTGGGGTGCGCGGGATCATGAAGCAGAAGATCGCAGATGGGGATGCAGATACCGCCCAGAAATTGGCCCAAAAGGCGATTTCCTTGCGGCCCAAACATGTGGAAACACAGGACATCCTGTTGAAACTGCAATCGCAGGCTCGGGATTGGTCCGGGGCGCGGCAGACCCTGAACCTCAAGCTGAAACACGGCGCCTTGCCACGTGATGTGCACAAACGTCGTGACGCTGTTCTGGCGTTGTCTCAGGCCAAGGACGTTCTGGAGGAAGGCAACGATATCGACGCCCGCGAGGCCGCGATCGAGGCCAACCGCCTGTCGCCCGACCTGATCCCCGCCGCTTGCTATGCAGCCAACAGCTATGTTGAAAAGGGTAAGCCCAAGCTGGCGGCCCGTCTGCTGGCCAAGGCATGGGATGCGCAGCCTCATCCCGATCTGGCAGCGGCTTTCGCAGCTATCGCCCCGGACGAAACCGCCGAGGCTCGCCTGAAACGGTTCCACCAGCTGTTCAAACTGCATCCCGATCATCGCGAGACCGCTTTGGTCAAGGCCGAGCTGATGATTGCAGCCGAAGATTTCCCCGGTGCCCGCCGCGCGCTGGGCGATTTGATCGAAGACGAACCGGATTCGCGCGCGCTGACCATCATGGCAGCCGTTGAACGCGGCGAGGGGGCCTCGGACCAGGTGGTCAAAGGCTGGCTGGCACGTGCGCTGAACGCGCCGCGCGGGCCTCAGTGGGTGTGCGGCAATTGCCATAATATCCACAGTGAATGGGTGCCGGTTTGCGGCAACTGTCAGGCCTTTGATACGTTGGAATGGACCGCGCCCCCGGCGACCGAGGTTCACTCTGCAACAGGTGTCGCCATGCTGCCGCTAATTGTCGGCGCGTTAGAGGATCACAGCGATGACCTGGACGACGAAACGCCCGAGCCCGAGGTCGACTCCACGCAAGATGTCATCGAGCCAGAGATCATCCATGACGCCGAAGTGCTAGACGTGTCGCCCGTTGTTGACGCGCCGATTGACGACAAAAAATAGGTCTTCCCCAAGACCGACCGGGGTGCTATAGCCCCGGTCCAAATGGGCAACATACCAGGTTGTTCATATAGGAATTGTCAGCAAATCGGGTGTTCCGACAGACAGTTTCACGACAAGAGTGCCTCAATAGCTCAGCTGGTAGAGCAGGTCCTTCGTAAGGACAAGGTCGGGGGTTCGAGTCCCTCTTGAGGCACCACTCTTCATCTCGTGTCAGATTGCTGAACGGCGGCTCTGTGCACAGTTGCATGGGCCGCACTTGTCTGCGGCCCGCATTCTTTCTGTTAGCCGACGATCAACTGTTTGAGTTGCAGTGCTTCGTGCTCCAACTCGGTCAACCGATAGGTGATGACGTCGCCGATCGTGACCATCCCGGCCAGCTTGCCCCCGTCCATGACCGGCATGTGGCGAAAACGGCCCTCGGTCATGCGTTTCAGCACGGACAGCAAGGGGTCCGCGGGGCTACAGGTTTCTACTTCCTGGGTCATCACGTCTCGGACCAGCTGCGGTAAGGTCTGACCAGGCGTGTCGGCCAGTTTACGAACGATGTCCCGCTCGGACAGGATGCCTGCCAGCGCACCGGCCTCGTCAGCGACAACCAAGGCTCCGATCCGTTTGTCGCGCAGCGTCTCAACCGTGCTGTGCAGCGTTGCATCTGGTGAAATCGTATAGACATCCGAGCCTTTGTTTTTCAGCAAATCCCCTACCGAGGCCGCAGCAGACTGCATATTGGTTGTCTGACTTTGGCTTTGAGTGTGTGTCTTGGCCTGATCCTTGCGCATTGGAGCCTGATACGAAGTTGGCATGTCTGCATTTCCTCCCAGAACGAGTTGCTATTGGTTATGACCTCTACCATAACGCAATTTCTGAATATGCGGAGAGAAGATTGCCCGACGTCGCGCTGACATCCTTGATTGCAACCGTAATCTTTGTTCTCGCCTGCCTTTGTGGCTATCAATACAGGCGTGTTTGGAAGGCAGAGGGCCCGCGGTGGCAGCTCTGGCTTTTTGGCGTGTTGGCTGCCGCGGGCTTGCTGATTCTGGGCTTCGTGCCGATGGCGGTCTAGGCGTTTTCGGCCTCGATCTGCGCGCGTTCCAGCATCTTTTTTGCACGCGGACAGGCCAGACGATCCCGCAGCGGGCTGTCGGGGTCGATGTCTTTCTTGCACACCAGACATTGATCGGCGTCGCTGATCGCGTTCAGACCACCGCAGCTGCCCTTGATGGATTTGTTCATCAGGATAACGCCAAGCGACATGCCCAGAATGATCAACAGCAGCAGTCCGAAAGTGAAGAAAAACGTTGCCATGACGACGGTGTTCCTTTGAGTGCGCGCTAAGATGTCAGCGCGGTGAATCGCGAGCTTGCCGTGGGTTTAAACACAAGTTCGGCGGAACTTGTATCTCGTTCGATGAACAGAACCGCAAGATTATGTGCTTCTGCGATCATAAGTCCCTTTTCGCGCCCCAAAGTCAGCATTGCAGTCGCCCATGCATCCGCCAGCATGCCGTTTTCCGCCAAAACCGTGGTCGAGGCGGTTTTATGCGTGATCGGGCGCCCGGTGACCGGGTCGATGATATGAGAGAATCGTTCGCCGTCCTGCTCGAAATAGTTCCGGTAATCCCCGGAAGAGGCCATCCCGAGGTTGGAAATCCCCACCACGTCAATCAATCCGCCGGACAGGGCAGCGGGTTTCTCGATGCCGATTTGCCAGGGTTGCCCGTTGGGATTGCTCCCCGAGGCGTACAGATCACCTCCGATTTCGACCATATAGTCGGTGATTCCCAACATTTCCAACGCCTGACCGACCTGGTCGGCGCCGTAACCCTTGGCGATTGCGGCCAGATAAACCTGGGTTTTGGGCTGCTTTTTGCGAAGGCTTGTGTCGCCCACGATCAGCGTGTCCTTGTGACCAGAACGCGCCAGAGCCTTGGCAATCTGTGCATCCGAAGGCACCTGTTTTTCACCCTCTTTGCCAAAACCCCACAGCTCGATCAGCGGACCCATCGTTGTGTCAAACCGACCTTCACTGGCGACATGCACCTGTTCAGCGGCGTGCATCAAGCCCATCAGTTCAGGCGACAAAACCACTGAACTGACGCTTGTTTGAGCGTTGAAGCGCGAAATCTCGGACTCGGTGTCCCAGTTCGACATTTGCTGATTGACGACAGCCAGGGCGGCGTCAATTTTCGCACGTGCATCGCGGTCGTTTACTTGGCGATTCTTGTCGATGGCAACCACATTAAAAGTGGTCCCCATGGTGTATCCCGAGATCCGCAGCACGTTGGCCTCGGGTTTGCAGGCGGCAAGGGCCAGAGACATCAACAGGAACGATCGGCGAGAAAAAGTGGCTGGTTTGGACACGAAAGCATTCCCATCGGGGTCGGCGCGGCTTCTCAGCCAGTTTTAAGGCCTTTTCAACACGTAAATAGCCAAAAAGTCTATATTTGCACTTCCACAAATGGCCCGCGTATCGCATAAGCCAACAAAATTCCGCTAGAGGTCAGAGACGTTGAAGCGTTTTTCGTTAAGAAAAGGTCTGAATGTTCCAATTCAAGGGACGCCCAAGGCCGAGATCCAAGCCAAACCGATTGTTAAAACCGTGGGGATTCTGGGGGACGACTATGTCGGCCTCAAGCCGCGCATCCTGGTTGCCGAAGGCGATCTGGTTGGTGCCGGCACCCCGGTGATGGTCGATAAGGACATGCCCGAAGTTCAGATCGTGTCGCCCGTCGCAGGACAGGTTAAGGCGATCAATCGCGGGGCCCGTCGCAAACTGATCAGCATCGAGATCGAAGTGAAAGAGGGCACTGCCCCCGTCGACTTCTCGGGTGTTGGCACTGCCGATACCGCTGATGGCCTGGCCGAGCGTCTGTGCGCTGCGGGTCTGTGGACCTCGTTCCGCACGCGACCTTATTCTAAGGTGCCTGCGCCCACGTCGCGTCCGATTGCGATTTTCGTTAACGCCATGGATACCGAGCCATTGGCCGCTGACCCTGAAATCGCCATCGCTCAGGACGCCGAGGCATTTGCCAAAGGGCTGGCCGCCGTCGCGTTGCTGACCGAAGGCCCCACCTATTTGTGCCAAGCGGATGGTGCCAACATTCCTGGCGCAGATCTGCCGGGGATCGAGGCCGCAGCATTTGCTGGCCCGCACCCCGCTGGCCTGCCCGGCACGCACATCCATTTCTTGCATCCGCCCAAGGCTGACGAGGCTGTCTGGACCATCGGTTACCATGACGTGATTGTCATCGGGCGCCTGTTGCTGACCGGTACGCTGGACGCCTCGCGCGTGATTTCTCTGGCCGGTCCGGTTTGTACGGATCCGCGTCTGGTGAACACGTTTGCCGGTGCCTCGATGGCTGACCTGGCCGTGGCCGATCTGCCGCAGGATCTGCCGGTTCGGATGATCTCGGGTTCTGTCCTCAGCGGGCGCATGGGCGAAGGCGTTAGTGGCTATCTGGGCCGCTACGGTCGTCAGATCACGCTGATCGAGGAGGATCACAAGCAGATCCCGCTGGGTTGGATCCGCCCGATGTTCTCGAAGTTCGCGGTGCAGCCGGTGCTGGGTTCGGCCCCGTCGCGGGCTAAGTTCCCGCTGACCTCGAACCTGAACGGTGGCCGCCGCGCCATGGTGCCCACAGGCACGTTCGAAACGCTGATGCCGCAGGATTACCTGCCCACGCAGCTGTTGCGCGCGCTGTTGGTGATGGACACCGATCAGGCGCAGCTGCTGGGTGCGCTGGAACTGGATGAAGAAGATCTGGGACTGGTCGGGTTCGCCTGTCCGGCCAAATATGAATACGGTGTTGCCCTGCGCGATTGCCTGACGAAGATCGAGAAAGAAGGGTAAGCCATGGGACTGCGAAACTTCTTTGATCGGATCGAGCCGCAATTCGAAAAAGGCGGCAAGTACGAGAAGTATTTCCCCATCTACGAGATGGTCGAAAGCTTTCTGTACACCCCGAAAACGGTAACGACCGCTGCGCCTCATGCGCGGTCGTATGTCGATATGAAGCGGATCATGACCTATGTCGTGATCGCCACGATCCCCTGTATCCTGATGGCGCTGTACAACACCGGCTATCAGACCAACATGGCGATTGCCGAGTTCGGCGCTTCGGGCTGGCGCGCTGCGATTATCGACGCACTGGGTATCGGCTTCAACGCCGCGAACCCGCTGGCGAACATGCTGCACGGGCTGATGTATTTCCTGCCGGTCTATATCGTGACGCTGGTTGCGGGCGGTATTTTCGAGGTGATCTTTGCCACCATCCGTAAACACGAGGTGAACGAAGGTTTCCTTGTGTCCTCGATGCTGTACGCGCTGATCGTTCCGGCCACCACGCCGCTGTGGCAGGTCGCGCTGGGCATCATCTTTGGTGTCGTGATTGGCAAAGAGGTGTTTGGCGGCACTGGTAAGAACTTCTTGAACCCTGCGCTGACCGGGCGGGCGTTCCTGTATTTTGCCTATCCCGCTCAGCTGTCCGGCGACAGCGTCTGGGTGCCGGTTGACGGTTTCACCGGCGCGACCGCGCTGGCCGTGTCTGCCTCGGAAGGTTACCAGAACCTGGCCGCCCACGGCATGAGCTGGTGGGACAGTTTCTATGGCTTCATCCCCGGCTCGATGGGCGAGACCTCGACCCTGGCCGCGCTGATCGGCCTGGCCTTCCTGCTGTTCACCAAGATCGCCAACTACCGGATGGTCGTCGGCTGTCTGGCGGGGATGATCGGGTTCTCGCTGCTGCTGAACTGGATCGGATCCGACACCAACCCGATGTTCGCCATGCCTTGGTACTGGCATTTGGTGGTGGGCGGCTATGCTTTCGGTCTGGTCTTTATGGTGACCGAGCCTGTTTCGGGTGCACACACCAATATGGGCCGCTATTTCTATGGTGCGCTGATCGGGTTCATGGTGGTGATGATCCGCGTTGTGAACCCCGCCTTCCCCGAAGGCATGATGCTGGCCATCCTGTTCGGCAACGTCTTCGCACCCCTGATTGACTATTTCGTCGTTCAGGCCAACATCAAACGCAGGGCAAAGCGACATGGCTGACAACACCCAGACCCCCGCCAAAGCCAAAGGTTTCATCCGCCGTTTTCTGGATGCGCCGCCTGATACTGTGGGCAAGACGCTTTTCGTTGCCGTTACCGTCTGTCTGGTGGCGTCGATTGTCGTGTCTGCTGCGGCTGTGGCCTTGCGCCCGTTGCAGGCTGTGAACGCGCTGAAAGACAAACAGATCAACATCCTTCAGGTTGCGGGCATCTATGATCCTGCCAAGGACGTCGTTGAATCCTTTGCGGCCTTCGAGCCCAAAGTGCTTGAGCTGAAAACCGGTGCCTTCACCGATGCCTTTGACCCGGCCACCTTTGATGACCGGGCGGCTGCGGACGATCCTGCGACCTCGGTCGAGTTGACGAGCGACCCTGCTGGCATTGGCCGTCAGGGCACATTCGTCACCGTCTATTTGCTGCGCGACGAGGCCGGTGCCATCGACAAGGTGATCCTGCCGATCCATGGCTATGGCCTGTGGTCGACGCTGTATGGCTATATCGCGCTAGAAGAGACCGGCAACGATATCTATGGCCTACAGTTCTATGACCACGCTGAAACGCCCGGTCTGGGCGCCGAGGTGGACAACCCGCGTTGGAAAGCCCTGTGGAACGGTAAGAAACTGGCCGATGAAACCGGCAAGCTTCAGATCAGCGTGACCAAGTCGGTTCCGGCCGCTGGCCCCGAATACCACATTGATGCACTGGCCGGGGCGACGCTGACCACCGGCGGTGTCCACAACCTGGTGAACTTCTGGATGGGGGAAGCGGGGTACAAGCCCTTCCTTGAGAACCTGAAAGCGGGGAATGTCTAATGGCACATAAGCGCAGAGAAATGCTGATCGACCCGCTGGTCGACAACAACCCGATCACGTTGCAGGTGCTGGGCATTTGTTCGGCTTTGGCTGTGACCTCGTCCTTGCAGGTGGCCTTTGTGATGGCCATCGCGGTGACGCTGGTGACGGCGTTCTCGTCCATGTTTATCTCGATGATCCGCAGCCAGATCCCCGGGTCTATCCGGATCATTGTGCAGATGGTGATCATCGCGTCGCTGGTGATCCTGGTGGACCAGATGCTCAAGGCTTATGCCTTTGAGATTTCGAAAACCCTGTCGGTCTTTGTCGGCCTGATCATCACCAACTGTATCGTGATGGGCCGCGCCGAGGCGTTTGCGATGAAGAACCCGCCGATCGACAGTTTCATCGACGGTATCGGCAACGGTCTGGGCTATGGCCTGATCCTGATGCTGGTCGGTGTCATCCGCGAGCTGTTCGGTTCGGGAAGCCTGTTTGGTGTGACTATCCTTGAGACGGTCAACAACGGTGGCTGGTACGTGCCCAACGGGTTGCTGCTGCTGCCACCCTCGGCGTTCTTTATCATCGGTCTGCTGATCTGGGCCTTCCGCACCTGGAAACCCGGACAAGTCGAAGAGCGTGAGTACAAAATTCAAACGGCGGAGGCGCACTGATGGAAGGTCTCATCTCCCTCGCGGTCAAGGCGATCTTTGTCGAGAACCTGGCCCTGTCTTTCTTCCTTGGCATGTGTACCTTTATCGCCGTGTCCAAGAAAATCTCGACGGCGATCGGTCTGGGGATTTCGGTCATGGTCGTGCAAGCGATCACCGTGCCCGCCAACAACCTGATCCTGTCCTACCTGCTGGCGCCCGGCGCGTTGGCTTGGGCGGGCTTTCCCGACGTTGATCTGACCTTTCTGGGCCTGATCTCGTATATTGGCGTGATTGCGGCGCTGGTTCAGATCCTGGAAATGGTTCTGGATAAGTATTTTCCGCCGCTTTACAACGCCTTGGGTGTTTTCCTGCCGCTGATTACGGTGAACTGCGCCATTCTGGGTGGATCGCTGTTCATGGTCGAGCGTGGCTATAACTTTGCCGAGGCCGCCACCTATGGCGTGTCGTCCGGCTTTGGTTGGGCGCTGGCGATCACTGCGATGGCCGGCGTGCGGGAAAAGCTGAAATACTCCGACATTCCCGATGGTCTGCAAGGCCTGGGCATTACCTTTATCACCGCTGGTCTGATGGCTCTGGCCTTCATGTCCTTCTCTGGCGTGAAACTCTGAGGATCCAAAGTTATGGAAACATTCGGCCTTGGAATCGTTCTGTTTACCCTGATCGTCCTTGCTTTGGTGACGATCATTCTGGCTGCCCGGTCGAAACTGGTATCCAGCGGTAACGTGAACATCACTATCAACGGCGAGAAAACCATCTCGGTGCCCGCAGGTGGCAAGCTGCTCCAAACGCTGGCCGAACAGAAACTGTTCGTGCCCTCGGCCTGTGGCGGTGGCGGTACCTGCGCGCAGTGTCGTGTGAAAATTCATGCGGGTGGCGGCTCGATCCTGCCCACCGAAGAAAGCCACATCACCAAGCGTGAAGCCGCCCGTGGCGACCGCCTGTCCTGTCAGGTGGCCGTGAAACAGGACATGGAAGTCGAAGTCCCCGAAGAGGTTTTCGGCGTCAAGAAATGGGAATGTACCGTCCGGTCCAACGATAACGTCGCGACGTTCATCAAGGCGCTGGTCCTGGAACTGCCCGAGGGCGAGGACGTGAATTTCCGCGCGGGTGGCTATATCCAGATCGAAGCACCGGCGCACCAGTTGAAATACACCGAATTCGACGTGCAGGAAGAGTACCGCGAAGATTGGGACAAGTTTAACCTGTGGCAGTATGACTCGACGGTGGCTGAACCGATCGAGCGGGCCTATTCGATGGCCAACTACCCGGATGAAAAAGGCATCATCATGCTGAACGTCCGCGTGGCCTCGCCGCCTCCGGGTTCGACGGGTATTCCTGCTGGTCAGATGTCCTCTTACATCTTCAACCTGAAGCCCGGTGACAAGGTCACCATTTCGGGTCCGTTCGGCGAATTCTTTGCCCGCGAAACCGAAAAAGAGATGGTCTTTATCGGCGGTGGTGCGGGTATGGCGCCCATGCGCTCGCATATCTTTGATCAGCTGAAGCGTCTGAAAAACAAGGATCGCAAGATTTCCTTCTGGTACGGCGCGCGGTCCAAAAAAGAGATGTTCTTTGTCGAGGATTTCGACGAGCTGGCCAAAGAATTTCCGAATTTCACCTGGCATGTGGCGCTGTCTGATGCCCTGCCCGAGGATGACTGGGGTGGCTACACTGGCTTTATCCACAATGTTCTGAACGATGAATACCTTCAGAACCACCCGGCGCCTGAGGACTGTGAATACTATATGTGTGGTCCGCCGATCATGAACCAATCCGTGATCAATATGCTCTTGGAAATGGGCGTTGATCGCGAGGACATCATGCTCGACGATTTCGGCGGATAAACAATAGAAAAACCGGTCTGAGATTTCAGGCCGGTTTTTTCTTGTCTTGATTTCCAGCAAGCAAAAAAGAAGCGCCAAACTGGCGCTTCTTTGTCTTTCAAACTGGGTTGTGCGCTTAGAAGTGCATCGAACGGGAAATGCCGGGGATTTCCTTGGGTGGAGCGAACTTGGTCAGGTCGATACCTTCGACGGCAACCTTGTATTCGTCCAGCGTGGGCGTGCGGCCCAGGATGGCGGACAGAACCACGACCGGGGTCGAGCCCAGCAGGCTTTCGCCCTTCTTGTCAGGCGCATCACCCACAACACGGCCCTGGAACAGGCGGGTCGAGGTGGCCAGAACGGTGTCGCCCTTGGCAGCCTTTTCCTGGTTACCCATGCACAGGTTACAGCCGGGACGTTCCAGATACAGGATGTTCTCGTACTCGGTCCGCGCGGCGTTCTTCGGAGCGTCGTCGTCGAACTCGAACCCCGAGTATTTCTGCAGGATTTCCCAATCACCTTCGACTTTCAGCTCGTCGATGATGTTGTAGGTCGGCGCGGCCACAACCAGCGGGGCCTTGAATTCGACCTTGCCCTGTTCCTTTTCCAGGTTCCGCAGCATCTGAGCGACAATCTTGATGTCACCCTTGTGAACCATGCACGACCCGACAAAACCCAGATCAACCTTTTTCTCGGCTTTGTAGAACGAGATCGGGCGGATGGTGTCGTGGGTGTAGCGCTTGGAGACGTCGATGTTGTTGACGTCAGGGTCGGCAATCATCGGTTCGTTGATCAGATCCAGATCGACGACAACTTCGGCGAAATACTTGGCGTTGTCATCGGGGCGCAGGGCAGGTTTTTCACCCGAAGTGATCTGAGCAATCCGCGCATCTGCGATGTCGATCAGGCTCTGCAGCATACCATTTTCATGCTCCATACCCTTGTCGATCATGATCTGGATACGGCTTTTTGCCAGCTCAAGCGAGCCCACCAAGGTGTCGTCGTTCGAGATACAGATCGAGGCCTTGGCCTTCATCTCGGCGGTCCAGTCGGTGAAGGTAAAGGCTTGGTCAGCCAGCAGCGTGCCGATATGCACTTCGATCACGCGGCCCTGGAACACGTTGTCACCATGCTGTTGCAGCATCTGCGCCTGAGTGGCGTGCACCACGTCGCGGAAATCCATGTGATCGGCCATCTGGCCTTTGAAGGTCACCTTGACCGATTCCGGGATCGGCATCGAAGCCTCACCAGTGGCCAGCGCCAGCGCAACGGTGCCACTGTCCGCACCAAAGGCAACGCCTTTGGACATGCGGGTGTGGCTGTCGCCGCCGATGATGATCGCCCAGTCATCCACGGTGATGTCGTTCAGCACCTTGTGGATCACGTCGGTCATCGCGTGATATTTTCCCTTGGGATCACGCGCCGTGACCAGGCCGAAATCGTTCATGAACTTCATCAGACGCGGGGTGTTGGCCTGTGCCTTTTGATCCCAAACCGAGGCCGTGTGACAGCCCGACTGATAGGCCCCGTCAACGCTGGGCGACAGTACGGTGGCGGCCATGGCTTCCAGCTCTTGGCTGGTCATCAGGCCGGTGGTGTCCTGGCTGCCGACGATGTTGACCTTAACGCGCACATCCGAACCGGAATGCAGGGTCTTGCCCGGTGTCGAACCGCGGGCATTGGCGTTAAAGATCTTCTCGACAGCGGTCAGGCCCTGACCTTCGTGGCTGATTTCCTTGGACGGCGCAAAGGCGGATTGCAGTTCAACGCCCAGGGTTTCACAGGCGAATGTCTGCAACTTTTTGCCAAAGACGATGGCGTAGGAACCGCCGGCCTTCATGAACTCCATCTTTTGCGGCGTGAAAGATCCGGCCATGTCGACCAGTTCTTCGCTGCCGTCTTCGGAATAGAGCTTCTTTTCCTTGGTGTTGATGGTCAGAACCGTGCCGGTCTCGACCGAGTATTTCTGCTCGAGGATCGCGTTGCCGTCGTCGTCAAGGATCGCTTTGCCGTCTTCGCCGACTTTCTTGACCCAGTTTTTCAGATCGACACCAATGCCACCCGTCACGCCAACGGTGGTCAGAAAGATCGGAGAAATGCCGTTGGTGCCAGCGATGATTGGGGCATAGTTCACGAAGGGCACATAGGGGCTGGCTTGTTTGCCGGTCCACAGCGCCACGTTGTTCACGCCCGACATCCGCGACGAACCAACACCCATGGTGCCTTTTTCGGCGATCAGCATCACGCGTGCTTCGGGGTGCTTAACCTTCAGCGCTTCGATCTCGGCCTGTGCTTCGGGCGTGATCATGCATTTGCCGTGAAGCTCGCGGTCCGAACGCGAGTGCGCCTCAGCACCGGGCGACAGCAGGTCGGTCGAGATATCGCCTTCGGCAGCGATATAGGTGACGACTTTGATCTCTTCGTCGATCTCGGGCAGCTTGGTAAAGAATTCTGCGGCGGCATAGCTTTCCAGCAGATCCTTGGCGACGGCGTTGCCAGCCTTAAAGGCGGTCGTCAGACGCTCCATATCTGCTTCGTACAGGAAGACCTGCGTTTTCAGAACCTCAGCAGCCTGACCTGCCAGCGCGGCGTCGTCACCCAGCGCCACATCCAGCAGCACGGAAATCGAGGGGCCGCCCTTCATATGCGACAGCAGCTCAAAGGCAAAATCAGGGGTGATTTCGGCCACATCGGCTTGGCCCAGAACGATCTCTTTCAAGAAGGCGGCCTTCACACCTGCGGCGCTCGTGGTGCCGGGCAGGGTGTTGTAGATGAAAAAGTTCAGCGAATCTTCGCGATTTGCGTTCCCAGTGTCTTTGATCTGGGTGATCAGCTCGCTGACCAAAGCGCCATCATCAATGGGCTTGGGGTGCAGACCCTGCGCTTTACGGGTCTCAATCTCGGTAAGGTAATCTGAATACAAGCTCATGATGGTTCCGGCGTCAGAGAGTAAGATTATAGCTTGGGTGCCGGGCTATAGAATCGATTGGCGAGCCCGGGAAAAGCTGGCTGCATGCCACGGTATACCAAAAGGCGGAGGGTTGCAAGATACCGTGTCGTGACATGATGCCCCAAATGTATCTAATGCCCAACACCTATTGCCGCGCGGCGAAAGAATGGGTCTCTATAAAAGGGGATTCCACTGCCGATCAAGGATTTTCCCGATAAGCGCGCGCTATGCCGCAAGGGTCGGCTCTGTACAGGTCCTCAGGCCCCTTCCGACCATGGGTCGCACCGAGATAACTGGCTTTGGAGATTGCGAAAGGGATGCAAAGCCGTTTGTTTAGAGCCAAAATCTTTTTAAACATGAGGGGGCGCTCAGATGACCGAGGCTTCAAATGACATTCAAATTCCGTCCTCAGCTATCTTTGGGTTCTTTGCGCTGACATTCGCGATCACGTGGGGTGTTGTGGGGATATATATCGTCGCCCCGGACTGGGCCATTGCGCGGTTTGGGCAGATCAGCGGCGCGCATCCGCTTTTCTTTGTCGCGACATGGGCACCCGCGATCTCGGGGCTTACTCTTGTGATCCTTTTTGGGCGCGCGGCCGGTCTGATTGCATTTTTGTCGCGTCTGTTTCTATGGCGCGGATCGTGGGGATGGGGGCTGTTTATCTTGCTGGGCCTTCCACTGGTTTTCGCGATTGGTTCGTTGATCAAAGGCGGCCCTGCCTTTGGTCCGATCCCGCCCGAGGTTCTGGGCCCGATGATAAGCCTACTATTCATGATGCTGTTTCTTGGACCGATAGAAGAGCTGGGATGGCGTGGGATTGCTCAGCCGATCCTGCAACGTCACATGGCACCACTATGGGCTGGGGCGTTGATCGGCACAATTTGGGGAATTTGGCACCTGCCCGCGTTTTTTCTGTCAGGCACTGTTTTCGCTGGCTGGAGCTTTTTTCCGTTCTTGATCGGCAATATTACCCTGGCGATCCTGGTGACACCGATCTTCAACTCTACCCGAGGAAGCCTGCTGTGGCCGATGCTGTTTCACTGGCAGCTAATCAATCCGTTCTGGCCCGATGCGCAGCCCTATGACACCTGGATTCTGGTCGTCGTGGCGGTGGTCGTGGTCTGGTGGAACAGGGATACGATGCTGCGCCGTGATGGGGCTGTTACGCGCGTGATCCCCGTTTCAAAAAGCAAGGCCGACCCGAAGGTCGGCCCTACTCCCACGGGATGACGGGAAGAGTTACTTCCCGTCGGTGTGTTTCTGAATCAGGGCCTTGGCCTCGGCCAACAGGGCGGCGCCGTCGATACCCTTGGCGGTGACGTCCTCGACCCAGCGGTCATAGACCGGCTGCGCAAAAGCCTTCCATTTCTCGCTGTCCTCTACCGAGATTGTGATCACCGTGTTGCCAGCGTCCACAGCTTTCTGGCGGGCAGGGCCGTCGGCGCTGGATTGCTGCGCACCCGCAAATGCCGAGAACTCGATGCCCGAGTTGGCGTCGAACACCGCCTTGATGTCATCGGGCAGGCTGTCATAGCGATCCTGGTTCATCGCCAACGTGAACGTCAGCGTATAGAAGGCAAAGCCGGGCGCGAATTCGGTATGGTTTGTCACCAGTTCGGGCACTTTCAGGGCGGTCGTCACCTCCCATGGGATCACAGCGCCGTCGATCACACCTTTGGACAAAGCCTCGGGGATCGCAGTCACAGGCATACCGATCGGAACAGCGCCCAAGTTTTCCAGCAGGAACCCGGCCATGCGGCTGGGAATGCGGAATTTCATGCCCGTCATGTCCTCCATCGTGCGGACGGGCTTGTTGGTGTGCAGCATACCGGGGCCATGAACCCAAGCGCCGATCAGGTGGACACCGCGATAATCGGTGTCTTTCATTTCCTTCTCGTACAGCTCCCAATAGGCGCGGCTAGTGGCCTCGGCGTTGGTCATCAGGAACGGCAGTTCGAATACTTCCGAGCGCGGGAAACGTCCGGGCGTGAACCCGTTCACCGTCCAGGCCAGATCGACGATGCCGTCTTGTACCTGGCTCATCAGCTCGGGCGGTTTGCCGCCCAGCTGCATCGAGGGGTAATGCTCGATCTCGACCCGACCGTTAGTTCCGGCCTCGATCCGTTTGATCCACTCGTCCAGCACCAGACGCGGGACATTGGCCTGTTGCGGCAGGAATTGGTGGAGCTTTAGCGTAATATCCGCAGCCATTGCGTTACTGGCGATCAAGGCCGTCGCGGCGGTCAGGCCCGCAAGGACCGTGCGTCGAAATGTGTTCATTGTTTCCTCCCTGAATGAACATGTTTGGCCCAGCGCTGGGCCATGGATTAGGCGGCGTGTTCAGCCGTCATCTGGATCAAAGCCTGCCTGTCGATCTTGCCCGTTCCCGTTTTGGGCAGCTCATCGACATAGTCGAACAGGCGCGGCGCCTTGAACGGTGTCAGCACGGATTTGACATAGTCGCGCAGGTGGTTGGTTTCCCCGTACCCTGTCGCACATCCCGGTTTCAGGGCGACCACAGCGCGCAAGGCCATCCGTTTGTCCGCCAGCTCTTGCGCCAGAACGGCACATTCGTGCACGTCGGGGTGTTCGTTCAGGCAGCGTTCGACCTCCAGCGGCCAGACCCATTGGCCGGACACTTTGATCAGCTCGTCTGCTCGGCCTTGGAAGTAGTAATAGCCATCCTGTTCGATGAACCGATCCCCGGTATAGATCCACTCGCCCCGCATGGCGTCTGCGGTTTTATCCGGGCGGTTCCAGTAACACGGGGCCGAGGAATGTCCGCGCACGAACATCACGCCCTCTTCGCCGGGTTTGGCGGGTTGTCCGTCCGGGGTTTCCAGCCGCACTTCGTATCCCGGAACCCGCGCGCCTGCCGCACCAAGGCGGTGGTCGTCCAACGTGTTCGACAGATAGACATGCAGCATCTCGGTCGAGCCCAGCCCCTCGGTCGGTCCGTGCCCGGCAAGGGATTTCCACGCGTTGTAGACTTCCTCGGACAGGATTTCAGCCGCCGACATGGATTGCCGGAGCGAGGACAGATCGCGATTGGCCACGCCGTCGGTTCGGGCCAGCGCGGTATACAGTGTTGGCAGGCCGAACAGCACGCTGGGCCGATAGGTCTCGATCGCGTCCAGAACGGCATCGGGGCGGGGCTGACCGGGCAGCAACAGCACCGTCGCCCCCACCGCATAAGGGAAGGTGACCGAGTTACCAAAGCCATATGCGAAGTAGGTCTTGGGCACCGAAAAGGTGATATCATCCGGCTGCAGCTTCAGCACATGTTCGCCAAATGACTTCTGCGTATAGGCCATGTCGTGATGCAGATGGACGATCCCCTTGGGTCGTCCGGTGGACCCCGAAGAATACATCCAAAACGCCATGTCATCAGGGCCGGTATCGGCGCAACTCAGCACGGCGGACTGCCCGGCCAGGAACTCCTGATCCGAAATGCCATCGCCTGCGGTGCCATTCACCGTGATGATGGTTTGCAGATCTGTGCCGGCAATGGTCGCGCCGGTGAAAACCGGTGCCAGCTCGCCCTCGGTCACGGCATAACGTGCGCCGCTGTCCTTAAGGAAGTAGTTCAGCACGTCGGGCTTGGTCTGAATATTCAGCAAAACAGGCACAAACCCGGCCCGAACTGCACCAAAAAACGCAGCGGGGTACGAAGGCGTGTCGTCCAGAAAAAACGCGATCCGTTCGCCGCGTTGCAGCCCGGCTTGGGTGAAAGCATTGCCCCATTTGGCGGCTTCGGCGATCAGCTGGGCATAGGTCAGACTACCTTTGGGGCCAATGACGGCCAGTTTTTCAGGATTGCGCGTTCCGTTTTGCCACAGGATTTCGGAACAATTGGGATGATCGGCGGCATCAAAGCCGATCTCCGCGGCCCCCGGTACACCTGCAGGTACCGGGTCAGCGATAGGGTCCGGTTGGGACTCCTTATAGGCATCATATTCCGCCATGAACTGAGGCGTGATCTGACGCATCCGCTCCATGTCCACGCGGCCGGAACGGGTGAGATAGTTGAACGCGAAATCCAGCGGGGGCAGGGCCATCTTCTCGCCGAAGGTTTCATACCAGGTGGCCGAGGTATTGGCCGCATCCACGATTTTCTTGGCGACGGGCGGGCGTTCAGCCTGATAGGCCTGTAGCGCCTTTTCCACGTCGCCATGGTTTTTCAGCGCATGGACCAGCGCGATGGCATCCTCCATCGCCAGCCGTGTCCCGGACCCAATCGAGAAATGGGCCGTGTGCACTGCATCCCCCAGAATGGCGGTTTTGGGGGCAATCCAACTGTCGCACCAAAGTCGCGGGAACTGCCGCCACATGGATTTGTTGATGACCAGATCGGTGCCCTTCAGCACGTCCTTGAACAGCTCGCCACACAGTTTGGCGCTTTCCTCTTCGCTCATCTGATCAAAACCAAAGGCCTGATACACGTCGTCACTGCATTCCACGATAAAGGTGCTGCGATCCGGGGCATAGCGATAGTGGTGCGCGTTCAGCGGACCCTTGTCGGTTTCGATGAAGGTCTGGGTCAGCGTGTCAAACGGCACCGTCGCGCCGAACCAGGCGAAATGGTTGTCGAAGTTCTCGATCTTGGGCTTGAAGTGCTGCTCCAGAGACTGCCGCGCAAGCGAGTTCAGGCCATCGGCGCCAATTACCAGGTCTGCATCAAGCTCGTCCAAAGACTCGATTTGCGTGTTGAACCGGATCGGCACGCCCAGGGCGCGGGCGCGGTCCTTAAGGATCTCGATCAGCTCCAGACGGCCGATGGCGGTGAAGCCCACGCCATCCAGCGTCACCTGACCATCAGGCAGGTTCAGCGTCATGTTCTGCCACCGCTCCATCTGGGGGACGATCAGGTCATGGGTTTCGGGGTCGTCAGCCTTGAGGAACTCCAGCGCGCGGTCGGAAAACACCACACCAAAGCCAAAGGTCGCGCCTTCGGGGTTCTGCTCGGTCACACGCACCTGCACGTCCGGCAGCAATCGCCGGATCAGGATCGCGGTGTACAGGCCGGCTGGTCCGCCGCCCAGAATCTCGATGTTGGATAGTTGTGACATGATCCCTCCCGTTATCTGTCGACTTTCCAAAAGGGGTAAGATAGAATTACAAAATACGCAATAAGTTTTATAATGTGGAAAAATGAAGATGCTGCATGCCCTGACCCATACGGTCACATTTGGTGATTGTGACCCAGCCGGAATAGTGTTTTACCCCAATAGCTTCCGTTGGATGGATGCGTGTTTTCATGACATGTTGGCCAGGGCAGGCGGGCATGCGGATATTTGCAAGGAAATCGGATCAGTTGGCTTGGGCTTGGCGGATGCTTCGGCGCAATTCAGGGCTCCGATGATGGATCGAGACCCCCTGTCGATTCGCCTGTTGGGCATTGATTGGGGGCGGCGCGCGCTGACTGTGAACTACGAAACGCGCGTCGGGGACCGCCTGTGCTTTACAGGCACCGAGGTGCGGTGCATTTTCAGGGAAACGGACAAGGGGATGGGCGCGGACACGACCGATGCATTGAAATCCCTGCTTGAGGAGCGATTGAATGGCTGATGATCAGGGTGCTGGGCAGGGAATCAAATCGCTGGATTCGGCGTTAAGCGTATTGCTGCATCTGAATGCCCTGAACGGCCCCGCCGGCCTGTCTGATATTGCGCGGGATTGCGGGATGCCGCCCAGCAAAGTGCATCGCTATCTGGCGTCGTTCATCCATGCGGGTCTGGTCCGGCAAGAGGGGCGCTCGGGGCAATATGATCTGGGGCCGGGCGCGTTGCAGTTGGGGCTGTCAGCATTGTCGCGCCATGACTTTGTGAACGCTGCGGCGGATGGCTTGCCCAGGCTGGCCGCCCGCACCGGCGTGACGGTTTTGTTGGCCGTTTGGGGCACCGAAGGCGCAACGATCGTTCGCTGGCAACGTGGCGAGATTCCGGCGGTGACCTCAATGGGGCTGGGGACCACTTTGCCATTGTTGAACTCGGCAACGGGGCGTGCCTTTTTGGCTTGGGCACCAGACGGGGCGATCAGTGTTCAGCGCGAAAAAGAGCTGCGCCACGCCGCGCGCAACCCTGGAATTCTGGTCGACGTTGCGCCGAACAAAACGGCTTTGAATGCGCTGGTGGCGCAGATCAAAAGCGACGGGTTTGCCAATGTTAAAGGCGAGTATATCCCCGGTTTGGTGGCTGTCGCAGCGCCGATCCTGGACTGGCAAAACGAGGCGCAAGCGGTAATTACGCTGGTCGGCACCGATCCTGAGATGGCTCGGCCAGGATCCAAGATCGTGCAAGCATTGCGCGACTTTTGCGCGCAAAAGTCTGTGACTCGACCTGCGGGCTAGTGTTCGATCCTTACATTGAATCAACATCTTGCAGCCCAGGGCTTACTCAACCAGAGCGAAACTGACCCTGTTTGATTCGTGTTTTGTGGCCAATAGCGTGGTTTTGGGGTGGATTGGGGCGCAATTGGGGCGGAAATGAGGCGGTTAACTTAACTTTATAGAAAATTAATATCTTTAAAAATCAATTAGATAACCTGAAATCAATGTTTTGCTTTGTGACAAAAAAGTGGCCAGAGTGAAGGTGCTGACCTAAAGTCAGCTTGTCTGCACGTTTAATATGACCACGAAACGGGCGTTCTGCGGTGGGGGCCGCAGATGGGATCCGTGGAAAGGCGAACATGAGAATTCCGTCTGCGCGTAGTTGCCTGCGCAGATCGCTGGCTTTGGCCTTTGGCCTGAGCGTGGCGATAGCTGGTATTTTGAACACGAATGTGGCCCATGCCGGGCCGAATTCGATGGTTGTGCGCGTCGTCCACAACGACCGTGGGGGTGTCGTGGGCAATCGGGCGCAAGAGATTGCCAGCATTCAGTCCCGTCACCAACGGGTCGAAATCCGGGGACGGGTCTGCCTGTCCTCTTGCACGATGTATCTGGGCGCGGGCGATGTTTGCGTCGATCCGAATACCAAGTTCGGGTTTCATGGCCCCAGCGCGCATGGCCGACCGCTGGAGCCGCAACAGTTCGAGTATTGGTCCGCCGTCATTGCCTCGTACTACCCGGAACGTCTGCGCGATTGGTACATGACCGAGGGACGGTACAAATCCGACGGCTATTTCACCATGTATGGTGCGCAGCTAATCCGGCTGGGCATCGCCCAGTGCTAGGATCCGTGTTGATCTCGGCCTGATTTCTGCTGGATTACTGCGTGTCCGAGGTGCTGGAGCCGCCAGCCAACGCACCGACGACCAGTGCACCGCCACCGACGCCAAGGATTGTGCCTAGACCGCCAATGAGCGGGACAAAGTTGGTCGCTTCGCCCATGCCTGCTGCGGGCGGAGGCGCGGCTGCGATACCTTCGCACAACACACCAATATTGCCATGACGGCGCCATTCCGCGCGCAAAACCTCGAAGTCACCGCACATACGGCTTTCTTCGGCGATGCGCATCGCCTCTTCTGGGGTGCGGTCCTGCGCTGAGGCAGGGACTGCCAGCGTCATCACCGCCAAGGTTGTCAGAGTTCTGAAAAACATGCTCGATCTCCGTTATCGTTGCCTAAGCATAGCACGATTATCTGCGTGGTTGAATGCATGCTCTTAACAAGTGGCATTTTCATGGCCCCTGCGTGATTTCCTGGCCGCAGCCCCCTAATCGACGATTGCATTTACGCCCCCGCCTGTGCGATTCTATGTACACAAACAAAACAGCCTCGGGTTCACGGGGCGTGAATACAGGCAATTTATTAGGATGATTCAGTAACATGCGTCGCGTGCTCATTACCGGTACGGCCGGATTTATCGGGTTTCACTTGGCCAAACGGCTGCTGAGTGAAGGGTTTCAGGTGCACGGCTATGACGCAGTTACCGACTACTATGATGTGAACCTCAAGAACCGTCGCCACGCGATGCTTGAGGAGAACCCCAATTTCTCGGTCACCATCGGGCGGCTCGAGGATATGGAGCTGCTGACCCAGACCTTTGACGACTTCCAGCCGCAGATCGTGGTGCATCTGGCCGCGCAGGCGGGGGTCCGTCACAGCCTGGAATTTCCGCGCACCTATGTGGATTCCAACATCGTCGGCACGTTTAATGTCATGGAGAACGCTCGTCGGCAGAAGATTGACCATCTGTTGATGGCCTCGACCAGCTCGGTTTACGGCGCGAACGAGGATATGCCTTTTTCCGAAACCGAAAAGGCCGACACCCAGCTGACGATCTACTCGGCCTCGAAAAAAGCGACCGAGAGCATGGGCCATTCCTATGCGCATCTCTATGATCTGCCGGTCACCATGTTCCGGTTCTTCAGCGTTTATGGCACCTGGGGGCGGCCCGATCTAGCGCTGTTCCTGTTCGTTGATGCCATCCTGGACGGCCGGCCGATCAACATCTTCAACAACGGCGATATGGCCCGCGATTTCACCTATGTGGACGATCTGGTGCGTGCAATTCAGTTGTTGATGGATGCGGTGCCGGTGCGCCCGGTTGATGGCGTGGTGCCCGAAGGCGACAGCCTAAGTCCTGTCGCGCCTTTCCGTATCGTGAATATCGGCAACTCCGAGCAAATCCGCCTGCTGGATTTCATCGAAGAGATCGAAAAATGTCTGGGCCAAAAAGCGATCCGAAACTATTTGGGGATGCAAACCGGGGACGTTCCCGCAGCCTGGGCTGATGCCAGCCTGTTGCAACGCCTGACAGGCTATACCCCGAAAACCGACTATCGCGACGGCATTGCCCGCTTCGTGGAATGGTTCCGTGAATATTACGGCAAGTGATCCCAAAGGCCAGCGGGATGGTACCCTGCTGAGCCTCCAAGCCGGGCGCGGCATCGCCGCATTTGCTGTGGTTCTGCACCACGCAGGCCAAGCCAGCGATGCGTTTACGTCGGGGGCTTGGGGCTGGTTGTTTGAATGGGGGTATCTTGGCGTTGATTTCTTTTTCGTGCTGAGTGGTTTTATCATTTTTCACGCGCATGGTGCGGATCGACGGGATTGGCAAGCTGCCTCGCGGTTCATCAAAAAGCGCCTGCGACGGATCTTTGTTCCCTATCTGCCAGTCGCATTGACGATGATTGCGGCCTACGCCTTGTTGCCCGGACTTTCACAAGCCGATCGCGATTGGGGTTGGTTCACCACGCTGACCCTTTTGCCCAGTGGTCAGCCTCCGGCCTTGTCAGTGGCATGGACGCTGGTCTTTGAAATGTGTTTCTACCTGGTCTTTTTGCTGAGCTTCTACCTAGGGATATTGCTGCCCGTCGCCGTGGTGTGGAGCGTCGCCACCGTGCTGGTCTGGGCGCTGGGGCTAGGGGGCAGTCTTGTTGCCCCGATTGCGGACTACCTTTTGCATCCATTGGTGTTGGAGTTCCTGTTGGGAATGGCTGCGGCATGGGCGTTCGGGCGGATGCCACCCGCGCAAGGGCGGGTTTGGCTGAGCCTGGGGGCGGTCGGCGTGCTGATATTTGCGCTTTGGCCGGATCTGCACCGCGTAGGATTTGGACTGGCGCTTGTTCCGCTTGTGTTGGGTTTGGCGTTGATCGAGAAGGCCCGTCCGATCCGGGTTCCTGCGATGCTTGTTCAGCTTGGGGCGGCGTCCTATGCGCTTTACCTTGTGCATAACCCATTGATGTCGCTTGTTGCGCGCGCGATTGGCCCGATGGATAGCTGGACGTTGAGCTTCGTTCTTTGTTGCCTCTCGGCGGTGCTGGCGGGTTTGGCATATCACTATTTCTATGAGCGACCGGTCCTGCGTTTGTTTTCGCAAACCGCCCCTTCGCCGCAGTCCAAAGAAAGGTCATGTTAATGAGTCAAAAGAAAATCGCAGTCATCGGGCTGGGCTATGTGGGCCTGCCTTTAGCGGTCGAGTTTGGCAAGATCCGGCCTGTTGTGGGCTTTGACATCAAGCATGATCGCATCGAAGATTTGCGCGCGGGCAACGACACTACGCTGGAGGTCAGCCCCAAGGAAATGGCCGAAGCCAGCCATCTGAGCTTTACCACCGATCCGCAGGATCTGGCCGATTGCCAAGTGTTTATCGTCACCGTTCCTACGCCGATTGACGCGCATAAACGCCCCAATCTGACCCCGCTGATCAAGGCCTCGGAAACCGTGGGGGCCGTGCTGAAAAAGGGCGATATCGTCATCTACGAAAGCACGGTCTACCCCGGCGCCACCGAAGAGGATTGTGTTCCCGTGCTGGAACGCGCCTCGGGGCTGACTTTCAACCAGGATTTTTTCGCTGGGTATAGCCCCGAGCGGATCAACCCTGGCGACAAACTGCACCGCCTGCCGGATATCCTAAAGGTCACCTCAGGCTCGACCCCCCAAATTGCCGCCGAGATTGACGCGCTTTATGCGCAGGTCGTCACCGCGGGCACCTATATGGCGGAATCCATCCGTGTGGCCGAGGCCGCAAAGGTGATCGAGAACACCCAGCGCGACTTGAATATCGCGCTGGTGAACGAACTGGCGATCATTTTTGGCAAAATGGGTATTGATACCGAGGCCGTTCTGAATGCCGCTGGGACCAAATGGAATTTCCTGCCCTTCCGCCCCGGTTTGGTTGGCGGTCACTGTATCGGCGTGGACCCGTACTATCTGACTCACAAGGCCGAAGCCGAGGGCTACCACCCCGAGGTCATTCTGGCCGGGCGCCGTATCAATGATGGCATGGGCGCCTATGCTGCTGGGCAGTTGGTGAAATCCATGTTGCGCCAGAAAATCCAAGTCAATGGTGCCCGCGTTCTGGTGATGGGCCTGGCGTTCAAGGAAAACTGCCCCGATCTGCGGAACACCCGCGTTGTCGATCTGATCGCCGAGCTGGAAACCTTTGGGGTACAGGTCGATGTGCACGATCCATGGGTCAGCAACCAAGAGGCACAGGCCGAATATGACATCACCCTGAAGGACAGCCTTGAGGCCGGATATGACGGTGTTGTTTTGGCCGTCGCCCATAGCCAATTCCGCGAAATGGGTGCGGAAAAGATCCGCGCGCTGGGCACCCCGGACAGCGTGTTTTTTGACCTCAAAAACGTCTTTGATCTGTCCGACAGCGATCTAAGGCTTTGACCCCAGAAAGGCCGTAGCGATGAACCCCCCAAGCACCCGAGACTCAGGACAGGGCCTTGCCTCCGTCTTGCGTACGCGTTTGGTGCGAGCAGGATTGGGAACCGCAGCCTTGCGCGTGATCGGCTTGGCGCTGACGTTGGGAACCTCGGTTCTGTTGGCGCGGGTCATGGGGGCCGAAGGGTTGGGGACATATACGCTGGCCTTTGCAGCGATCAGCCTGCTGGGATTCCCGGCGCTAATGGGGCTGCCGTCACTGGTAGTGCGGGAAACTGCGCAGTCGCGGGCGGTTTCGGATTGGGCTCGTTTGCGCGGCGTTTGGGCCTGGTCGACGGGCCGTGTTGTGTTGGTTTCGGCAGTGATTACGGTGATATCAGCGATTGGCGTCTATGCGCTGCCCATTCTCGCAGACACTGCCCGTCCCGTGTTCTTGTTGGGCATTCCGCTGATCCCGTTGATCGCGTTGTCCCAGGTCCGAGCATCCGCCTTGAACGGTTTGGGATACGTCGTATGGGGGCAGTTGCCCGAAATGCTGATCCGTCCTGCATTGCTGGTTCTGTTTGTCATGGGTGGCTACTTGCTGCTGGATCTGGACCTGACTCCGAAGATGGTGATGGGCTTGCATCTGACAGCCGCAGCGATTGCATTTGTTGTCGGGGCGGTTTTGTTGATCCGTGCGCGGCCCGCTGAATTGCTGCAAAGCACGAAGCGTCATACTGATCCGACTTGGTCTCGCGCTGTGTGGACGCTCGCGTTGATTGCTGGCGCGCAAAGCATTACCGCCAACGCAGATTTTCTGATGTTAGGTTGGTGGCAAACGCCCGCGCAGGTCGGCATCTACAAGGTCGCGACCTCTGGTGCTTCGCTGACGGTGACGGGGCTCAGCATTTTGGCAATGATCACCAATCGGCGCTTTGCCGAGCTGCACAAAACCCAAGATAAACGTGCGCTTGCGCGTCTGGCCGCCTATACCGCCGTTCTGGGGTTCGCAGCGGCGATTCCGGTGTTGGTAGTGTTTTCAATCTGGGGCGAATCCATCCTGTCGCTGGTCTTTGGTTCGGTTTTTGCCGGCGGGGCGGTCTCGATGTTGATCTTGACCAGCGGACAGGTGCTAAGCGCGTTTTTTGGGGCATGTGTCGGGTTGCTGAACATGACCGGAAACGAGAATTTCGCAATGCGGGGTGTCCTGATATCAGCGCTGCTGAACGTGCTGCTGAACTTGATGCTAATCCCGCGATTTGGGATCGAAGGCGCTGCTGCCGCTACCTTGATTTCGACGGTGACATGGAACCTTTTGTTGTGGCGGTCGGTGCGGCGTCATGTGGGGGTGGACTGTTCGGTCTTCGGGCTTTGGACCTGGAGGAACGCATGAGCGCTGCAAACTTTGGTCATTCCAAGCCCCTATTGGCGGGCGATGGGTTGAACCCTGCCGCTGATCAATACTTCGGTCAGGTGGGGGCTTCGCCGATTGTTCAGACCCTGGGACGACAAAAATCAAAGGGGCGTAAAAATGCCTGACCTTCGCCGAATCCTTCGTGGCGTAAACGCTCGAACTGCCCGGATTTGCGACCGGATGCGGATTTTAATGGCCACCGGAGTGCAGGCTGGTTCTGGGGTGCATGCTGGGTCGGGGACGGTTTTCTCGGTAACGAATGGCGGATTGTGTCTGTTGGGGGCGGGCACTCAGATTGCGCGCAACGCGCTGATCACGGTCAAATTTGGCCAACTGCGCGTTTCCGAGGATGTTTTTATCGGTATTGGCACCATCATCACTGTGCGTGACCAGATTAAGATCGGCGCGGGGACGCAGATCGCCGAGTATGTCTCGATCCGGGATCAGGATCATGTGGTTGCGGCCGACGGGGTGTCGGGCTCGGATTTCACCACCGCCCCGATCAAAATTGGGCGCAAGGTTTGGATCGGCGCCAAAGCGACGATCACCAAAGGTGTCACCATCGGGGACGGCGCGGTAATCGGAGCAGGGGCCGTGGTCACCCGCGATGTGCCTGCCGGAGCAACCGTCGGCGGCGTGCCCGCGCGGTCTTTGAAAGGCAGCGCAGAATGAAGGCGTTGCACGTCATAGACAGCCTAGGACGTGGCGGGGCCGAACAGGTTTTGCTGACGCTTTTGCCCGCGCTTAGGGCGCAGGGTTGCGCGGTCGAGGTTGCAGTGCGTCGCGCCCCTTATGATCTGCAACCGGATCTCGAGGCGCGGGGCATCACCGTGCACCATCTGCCTAAAACGGGGAGATGGGCGTTGTTGCGGCAAGCACGTTCCCTGGCCAAATTGGTCCGTCAGATCAATGCGGATATCGTCCACGCACATTTGTATTTTCCGGCGATGACTGTGGCTTTGATGCGGTTTTTGCTTCTGTGCCCGGCGCAGACATTTGTCACTTTTCATAACCTCGCATACGCCGGAGCCAATTCATTTGGGCTGGGTCTAAAGGTGAAAAAGCGGCTGGCCTCGCTGCTGTATCCGCGCGGGATGGACGGGATGTTCGGGGTCTCGGATGCGGTGGCCAGACATTATCAGAGCGCCCTTCGCCTGCGCTATGTCGCGGTGCTGAATAACCCGATTGAGCTGCCTGCTGAGCAGATGGGTGCGACGCGGGTGCAGCCTCCGTTTCGCATCGTTTTGCCAGGGCGTCTGGTGCCGGAAAAGGGGCACACGGACCTGATTGCGGCGCTTGCATTGCTTAAGATCCCGGTTGAAACCGTGTTTTGCGGCGGCGGTCCATTGCAGGCTGATCTGGCCGCCAACGCCCCCGATATTCGTATCACCGGCCCGCTGACCCATCCTCAGATGATGCAAGAGATCGCGGGCGCTGATCTGGTCGTCGTGCCCTCGCATTTCGAAGGGTTCGGTCTGACCGCGCTCGAGGCGATGGCGCTGTCGCGGCCTGTCATAGCCTCGACCGCTGGTGGGTTACCCGAAGTTTTGGGCGACACAGGCGTGTTGGTGCCGCCGGGCGACCCGCAAGCCTTGGCGGATGCAATCACAGATCTGCTGGGCAACCCTGACAAACGTAAATCCTTGGGGCAAGCCGCCCGCCAGCGCGCAGAAAAGCAGTTTTCTGCCGCAGCCATCGCCAGCCAATTGCTAAGCCACTATCGACAGAGCCTGGAGACACCGATCCAATGACACGCGCCTTGTACATCACCTATACCGGCCTTCTGGACCCTTTGGGCCAAAGCCAGGTGCTGCAATATGTGCTGGGCCTGTCCTCGCGCCACCAGATGGTTGTGTTGAGCTATGAGAAACCCGAAAACCTTACCGATACCAATCGCTTAGCGGAATTAGAGGAGCGCCTGAAAGCCGCCGGAGTAACTTGGCGCAGACGGATCTGGCATCGTAAACCGGGCATTCCCGCCACGGTCTATGATATCAATCGCGGCATCGCGCAGGCCACGCAGATTGTGCGGGACAACGATATACAGCTGGTGCATTGCCGCAGCTATATCGGCTCGATGATCGGGCTGGCGGTCAAGAAACGCACCGGGGCGCGGCTGATCTTTGACATGCGTGGGTTCTGGCCGGACGAGCGGGTCGAAGGCGGGATTTGGCGGGCCGGGTCGCTGCCCTATCGCTTTTTCAAACGGGTCGAGCGCAAGCTGTTTCAGCAGGCCGATCATGTGGTTTCCCTGACCCGTGCAGGTGTACGCGAGATCGCGCAGATGCCCTATTTGGTGGGGCGGATGCCTCCGGTTTCCGTGATTCCAACGTGTACGAACCTGGACATGTTTCACCCCGTTCCGACGCCTCGACAGGGGTTTACGCTGGGCTATGTCGGCTCGGTCGGCAGTTGGTATATGTTTACTGAAGTCGCGCAGGCCGTCGCGCGTTTGTTTGAAATGCGCCCCGACGCGCGGTTTCTGGTGATCAATAAGGGTGGGCATAATCTGATCCGGGCCGAGCTTGAAAAAGCCGGCGTCGATCTGGCGCGCGTCGAAATCCGCCAAGTGCCCTTTGATCAGGTGGCCGAGCAAATTGGGCGCATGGATGCCGGGATTTTCTTTATCAAGCCGGTCTGGTCCAAACGCGCCTCTTGCCCTACCCGGATGGGAGAGTTTCTGGCCTGTGGGAAGCCCTGCCTGGCCAATGCTGGCTGCGGGGATGTCGAAGAGGATTTCGCCCAAACGCAAACAGGGGTGACGTTGCCTTCGACCGCCGATCAGGGCGTGGATATGTCCGGGCTGGACGACGCGTTGGAAAAACTGATTGCCCTGTCCGGCGATCCGCAGATGCAAACGCGGTGCCGTACCGCCGCCGAAGAACGGTTTTCTCTGGGTGGTGCCATTGAAGAATATGACGCTATTTATCAAAGGCTTGCCGAATGAGTCTGCGCCCGCTCAAGGTTCTGTTTCTGACGCGATATCCGGTGCAGGGGGCCTCGTCCCGGTATCGGGTGTTCCAGTATTTGCCCTTTCTGGAGCAGATGGGGGTGCAAGCCGATGTGCAAAGTCTGATGGACGCCGACATGTACGCGCTGTCGACAAAACCGGGCCAAACCGGGCGCAAGATCTGGGCCACAATGCGCGCGATGACCCGACGTTTATGGGCGCTGCGCAAATGGCGCCAGTACGACCTGATCTATCTGCAACGCGAACTGCTGCCCTTTGGTCCGCCCATTATTGAACGCTGGCTGAAACGACGTGGGGCGGTGCTGTTGTTCGACTATGACGACGCGCTGTTTATCCATAAATCCAGCCGCTACACGCCGCTGGCCAGCCTAATCCGCTCGCCCGACAAGGTGCGGCAGTTGTTCTCCATCGTTGACTGTACTGTGGCCGGAAATAACTGGCTGCGTGATGCGGCGCGGGCCGAGGGTGGCACCGCCGAAACGCTGGAGGTCGCCGAGGATACCACTCGGATTCCCACGCACGCGCCCCACACGAATGACACACCGGTGACGATCGGCTGGCTTGGGTCGCCCTCGACGGTGAAGTACCTGCATTTCATTGCACCGGTGCTGCAGGACATCGCGCAGCGCTATCCTGACACGCAATTTCGCATCATGGGCGGCGGCGATTTCCAGATGGAAGGCGTGCCCTGGCAGCTGTCAGACTGGTCGCTCGAGGGCGAGCTGGAGGCGCTGGCGGATTTCGACATTGGCTTGATGCCCCTACCACCCGAGGATTGGGCCAAAGGCAAATCCGGCGGCAAGGCGCGCACCTATATGGCGGCGGGTTTGGTCCCTGTGTGCAGCGCAATTGGGTACAACACCGAATTGCTGAAGGATGGTAAAACTGGGTTTCTGTGCGCCACGCCCGAGGATTGGACCAACGCAATCGAGGCCGCTCTGACCAACCCGGCCTTGCGCCAGCGCATTGCCAGCGCCGCACGGTCAGAGGTAGAAACCCGCTTTGATCTGGAGACGACCGCTGGCAAGATGCGTCAACTGTTTGACCGGGTTCTGGAGGCGCGCACATGACGGAAACACTGCCTCCGGCTATCGTGATGGGGCTGTCGCCCACCGGGTTGCATGTCGTCCGTGTTCTGGGGCGCGCCGGTGTGCAGGTCACAGGGGTGGCGGACGGGCCGCAGGCGGGCACAGCCTCGCGGTATTGCCGACGTGTAATCTATGGCTCGGCTGCTGAAAAGATCGACAAGATATGTGCGGCCTTTCCCAAAGGCGGTGTGAAACCCGTACTGATTGCGACCTCGGATCAGGATGTGGATCTGATCATGGACAACGCTGAAATGCTGGCGCGCCATGTCCGGTTTCAGCCCAGCTATGCCGATGGTCTGGCGCAACAGATCATGGACAAAGAGAGTTTCTATCGCCTGTGCGAGGCGCATGATGTGGACTATCCGCGCCTTTGGTCTGGTGCGAAAAAAGAGATTTCTGAACTGAGCGATCAGATCACCTTCCCCTGTTTGATCAAGCCCGCGCTGATCCAAATGCTTAAGGGTCGGATGGGCGGAAAAAAGGGTTGGATCGCCAGAGACAGAGACGAATTCAGCGCAAAAGTGTCGAAAATCCCCTCGGGTGCCGGAACGCTGCTGGTGCAGGAAATCGTCGAGGGCCCCGAAAGCAATATCACGCTGTGGTGCGGTCATCTGTCGGAACAGGGCGTGCAAAACGGTTTCACCGCGCGCAAGCTGCGGCAGTTTCCGCCTGGTTTCGGCTCGGCCTCGTTGGTGCAAAGCCATGCCGAGCCGGAGAGCGCCCGGATTGCTGAAACCCTGCTGATGGCGGTCGGGTACAAGGGCACCGCAGCGGCGGAATTCAAACGTGGCCCCGACGGTCAGCTAAAGATCATCGAGATCAACGTGCGCCCCTCTTTGTGGTTTTCGATCACCGATCCGGCTGGGCGGCCCGTGGTGCTGTCGGCCTATCGTGATTTGGCCGGATTGCCGCCGTTGCCTGCGCAGGACCAAAGACAGGGGATCCGTTGGCGCTACACTCTTAAGGACGTGTATTCGAGTCTGTTTTATCTGCTGAAACGGGGCTTTATTCTGCCCGGACCTGATACTCGCGCCGTAGGGCCTGCGCGGCGGCGGACCTTTGCGGTGTTCGCCTGGGATGATCCGATGCCTGCCCTCGCCGAGCTGCGGAATTTCGCCAGCAAAGCGTGGGACCGTCTGCAACGGAGGCACGGTTGAGCGGCCGGTTCGTCATTTCCCTGGACTTCGAGCTGATGTGGGGCGTGCGTGACCATCGCTCGGTCGCCGACTATGGCGATGCGGTGCTGGGCGCGCGTCAGGCTATCCCGCAACTTCTGGAGCTGTTCGAGCGCTATGATATCCGCGCCACCTGGGCCACGGTCGGGCTGCTGTTCGCGCGAAATCGGGACGAGATGCGAAAATTCGCGCCAACCCTCCGTCCGACTTATGACAACACTGGCCTATCGCCCTATGCTGCGCTGGATCAGATCGGTGTGGACGAAACTGATGATCCTCATCATTTCGGGCGCAGCCTGCTGGACCGGATTGCGGGCACCAAGGGGCAAGAGATCGCGACCCATACCTATGGCCATGTCTACGCGTTAGAGCCGGGTATGACTCCAGAGGCGTGGCGCGCCGATCTGACTGCCGCCATCGCCATCGCAAAAGAGGCCGGGCATCAGATGCGCTCGATCGTGTTTCCGCGCAACCAGATGGGCCCCGAGCACGTAGCGATCTGTCAAGAATTGGGACTGACCGTGATCCGTGGCAACCCGCCCGGCTCGGTTTATCGGCCGCGTTCCGGCAACGAGCTGACCTCATGGGTGCGCGCCTTGCGGTTCCTTGACGGTGCGTTGCCATTGCTTGGGCCTGTCGGTTTCACGCTGCCCGTGATGGGGGATGTGATCGACGTCCCGGCCTCGCGGTTTTTACGCCCTTGGAATGCTCGGTTTCCCCTGTATTCGAGCCTACATCAGAGACTAATCCGCCGTGAGATGACCCAAGCCGCGAAAGCCGGCCAAGGCTATCATCTGTGGTGGCACCCGCATAATATGGGGTGCAATACTGATCGGAACATGGCTCAACTTCAGGCGATTTTGCAGCATTTCACCGACCTGCGGGACCGGTACGACTTCCAAAGCGCAAACATGGGCGCGTTCGGAGCTGACGCATGAGCACATATCTGGTCGTTTTCACCGTCATCTCGCTTCTTGGATTGTCGATACCGGACAGGCGGTCGCTGGCAACCTTGCTGACGATCAGCCTGTTCATGGCATGGTTCATGGGCACACGATATATCGTGGGCTGCGATTTCAAGGCCTATTTCCTGCGCTACAACGATACCTTGCCCGGCATCTATTTCAGCGAGATTTTCGCGCAGCAAGAGCCGGGATTTGCCCTGATGTCTGCAATTCTAAAGACTCTGGGTGCGCATTACATGTGGGTGAATATCACGGCTTCGGTTTTGATGGTGCTGGGCTATTTCATTTTCGCACGGGCACATCGCAGCTCGATCATGATCATGGCGTTGCTGTTCCCGGTGATCATCGTGCAGCTGGGCATGTCTGGTATCCGCCAAGGCGTGGCGGTTTCGGCGTTAATGGTCGCCTCGGTCTTTTTCATGCAAGGGCGCGGTTGGATGACCGCGCTGGCGATCCTTTTGGGCGCGCAGTTCCATAGCTCGGTGATCATGTTCTTGCCGCTGGCATTTCTGGCAGGGCGCAAGGTCAGCATCGGCCAGATCGCCATCGGAGTGTTGCTGTTGACGCCTGTGGCCGTGTATCTGCTTAGCGACCGTCTGGATGTTTATTCGGACCGGTATATCGAACAGAACTACGGCGCGATCACCTCGGGTGGCGCGATCATCCGCTATGGTTTGATCATGATCCCGCAGGTGTTTTTCCTGGCTTACTACCGTCGTATCCGTGATGAATTCCCCGAGGTCTATGGCCTGCTTAAACTGTTCGCGATCATCTGCTTTAGCCTGATGCCGCTGGCCGTTTATTCGTCTATCGCACTGCACCGGATCAACTTTTACGTGATGCCGTTCAGCATTTTGACCTTTGTCTACCTATCGTGGTGCATTTTTCCACGAAGCCAGGTTTTGTTGGGCCGCGCATTGCCAGCGCTGACATACGGGCTGTACCAAATGTCATGGTTCATGACGTCGTCCCATGCCGAGGCGTGCTATAACCCCTATCGCAGCTTTAGTTTTCTTTTGCTGACAGGAGGCTGAGATGCGCGTGGTTTTGACAGTAAATGCCGCGTGGAACGTCCTGAATTTCCGCCGGCCGCTGGTGGATTACCTCTTGGCAGCGGGGCATCACGTTACGGTTCTGGCGCCACCTGACGGGTCCGAGGATGCGCTGCGCCAGCTGGGCTGCGCCTTTGTACCCTTACCGATGAATGCCAAAGGCTTGTCGCCGCTGGATGGGGTGCGATTGGTGCGGCAGTTCAAACGGCACTTCCGCGATTTGGACCCTGAGATTGTTCTAAGCTTTACTATCAAAAACAACCTGTTCGGCGCCGTTGCGGCGCGATCTCTGGGCATTCCGTTCATTCCTAATGTCACCGGTTTGGGCACCGCGTTTCTGTCAGGCAGAGCGCTGCAAATGGTGGCCGAGGGGCTGTATCGCTACTGTTTTCGCCATCTCCCCGTGGTGTTTTTTCAGAACGAGGATGATCGGGACCTGTTCCTGTCGCGAGGCCTGATCCAGCTCGGTCAGGCTCGTCTATTGCCCGGATCCGGGATTGATTTGACGCGTTTCTCGGTGACGCCATTGCCAGGCCAAGATAACCCCGTTTTCCTGATGGTGGCCCGGCTGATCCGGGACAAGGGTGTCCTGGAATACGCTCAGGCCGCAGCCATCGTGAAGCGTCAGTTTCCGAATGCGCAGTTCCGTATTTTGGGGCCTCTTGGTGCAGAAAACCGCAGCGCTATCCCACCTGAAATTGTCGCCAGCTGGTCCCCCGATACCGATTTGGATTACCTTGGTGAAACGTCGGATGTCAGGCCCCATATCGAGGCTGCGGATTGCGTTGTTCTGCCCTCTTATCGCGAAGGTGCCCCCCGTACTTTGATCGAGGCCGCCGCGATGGGGCGTGCTCTGATCGCGACCGATGTGCCCGGTTGCCGCGCGGTTGTGCAGGACGAAATCACAGGGTTCCTCTGCGGGCTTCAGGACGCTCAGAGCCTGGCCGACGCCTGCACTCAATTTGTTCAACTTACGCCAGAACAGAGACGATCTATGGGTCTAACCGGACGTCAAAAGATGGAGCGAGAATACGATCAATCCATCGTCGTCCAAGCCTATGACGCGGCCATTCAGGATGTCAGAAACTGATGGATACGCTGTTCTTCATCGCCTCGAAAATCGTAGGGCTTTTTCTGCGGGGCGAGACATGGGTTGTGCTTCTGTTGGCATTGGGGTTTTGGGCGCAATACCGGGGCCGCATTTGGCGCGGGCGGGTATTGCTGGGCGCAAGTTTTGCATTTTTGATCGGCATCACTGCTTTGCCTTTGGGGGATCTGATGCTCCGGCCCTTTGAAACCGTCCATCCGGCAAAGCCTGATCTGAAACGCGTTGACGGCATCATTGTTTTGGGCGGCGCCGAGCAGGCCGGTCTGGCGCAGCGCTGGGGCCTGCCGATGGTGAATGAAGCCGGAGAGCGCTTTATCTCTGGGGTCGCGCTGGCGCATCAATTTCCGCACGCAAAGCTGGTTTTTTCCGGTGGCAGCGGTTCCCTAAGGGATTTGGGGCGGACGCGCACATTGCAGGCGGGCATGGCGATGGATTTGTTCACCTCATTGGGCATCGCGCCGGGCCGCATTCAGTTAGAGGGCACCAGTCGCAACACCGCCGAAAACGCGCGCAACTCGTTTGCGCTGATACGGCCGCAAGAGGGCGAGACCTGGGTGCTTGTGACCTCGGCTTTTCACATGCCTCGGGCGGTGCGCAGTTTTGAGTCCGCCGGGTGGACAAATATTGTGCCCTGGCCGGTTGACTATCGCTCGCGCGAATTGCGGGCTGGGGTGGTCTGGAATCTGCCTCGCAATTTAAAGCTGTTCAATACAGCCCTAAAGGAAACCGTTGGTTTGATTGCATATAATTTGACCGGGCGATAGTCGCGCCCCATCTTGTTTCCGGGGATGATTGGGGTACTAAGAACGCGATGGCAGGTATAGGCAGCATATTTAGGGCAAAGACCAAACGCTCGGAGGCGAAGGGATTCACGCATCCTATCGCCCCGGATCAGCCGTTTCTGGCCATCGGAGACATTCACGGACGCGCGGATCTGCTGGAACGTTTAGAGCAAATCATCCTGACCGAGGCACCAGGTCTGCCAGCCGTTTTAGTCGGCGACTATGTTGATCGAGGCGAGAATAGCGCGCGTGTGATCGAGTTGTTGATGTCGTCGTCGCAATCGGGTGATCAGCCGGTCTATTGCCTTAAAGGCAACCACGAAGAGATGTGTCTAAGGTTTCTGGATGATCCCGCGCGGAATGGGGAACGCTGGCTGAAATTCGGCGGGCTGCAAACTCTGGCCAGTTATGGGGTCAAGGTGACGGGTGCCGATATCAGTGCGCTGAAACGTGCACGCGATGATCTGGCGCTGGCCATGGGGGATGCTGTGATCGACTGGATCAGAGCGCGTCCGACCATGTGGCGCAGTGGAAATGTCTGCGTCACGCATGCCGGGGCCGACCCCGCGCGCCCGCTGGAATCACAGTCTGATCGGGCGTTGTTGTGGGGGCACAAGGATTTTGCCGAGAAATCCCGCACCGATGGGCAATGGATCGTCTATGGTCATGTGATCGTTGACCGCCCCAACGCGGCCCGAGGGCGCATCGCCGTGGACACCGGAGCCTATGCGACCGGACGGCTAACTGCGGCGCTGATTTCTGCGGATTCGGTCCGTTTTCTGACGACATAATCTACCAACCACAGAAAAAACAGTTAAAGAGACCCAATATCTTGTGCCATACAGGATGTGTCTGCTGCTCTATCGTAAGAATTGACTAAACCTGGGATGAAACGCCGGATTGCATACAAGTTGTGTGGGATGACTCTGTCCTGCATTGGGGCGCTTGGGGCCTCTCCGGCGGTTCCGCAGCAGGCGGGCGGCTTTTCAGGTCATGCCGGTTACAACACCTATGGCTATCCCGGCCTGATCGACATGCCTTCGGCCTATAGCCGCCCGGACGCCGAGCTGAGCTTCACCTCCAGCCATTTTCGCAATCAGACACGGAACACGCTGACGTTTCAGGTTTCGCCGCGTTTGTCCGGCAGTTTCCGCTATGCGTTGCTGTATGATATCAGGCCCAATCCGACGGGGCCGGTGTCGGATTTCCGCTTTGACCGCAGCTTTTCGGTTCACTATCGGCTGGTGGACGAGGATCAGCGCCGACCTGCCGTGGCCGTGGGTCTGAACGACTTTCTCGGGACGGGGCTGTATTCGTCTGAGTATATCGTCGCCTCGAAACAGATGGGATCCTCGGTTCGTGTTACCGGCGGGATAGGTTGGGGCCGTCTGGCCGGAGTGGGTGGTTTCACCAATCCGCTGTCGGTGATTTCTGATCGCTTTGACACGCGGCCCGGACGCGGGGCCAGCAATGGCGGCACCGTGCGGACGAACAACTGGTTTCGCGGCGATGCGGCGCTATTTGGGGGCGTCGAATGGCAGGCGACCGACAAGATGCGTCTGATTGCCGAATATAGCTCGGATGCCTATCCGTCCGAAGATGGCACCGCCTTTAACCGCAAATCTCCGCTGAATTTCGGCCTGTCTTACGCCTATCGCCCGCATGTCCTGTTCGGGCTGAACTATCTTTATGGGTCCGAGATTGGGGCCAGCGTAACCTTGGGGTTAAATCCCCTGACACCCCCTGCCGGTGCTGGGCAAGACAAGGCGCCAGTGCCGGTGGTGCCTCGCGCCAACCTGAGCAAGCTGGGCTGGAGCGAGGACATGCTGAACCCCAATGTGCAGGCCAGCCGGGTCTTTGCCGCGCTCGAAAAAGACGGCATTCGCCTGAATGGCATGGATATCCGCAAACGTGTCGTGACGATCGAGATCGAGAATGAACGCTACGCCACAACCGCGCAGGCCATCGGGCGCACTGCGCGGCACCTGACCGGGATCATGCCGCCGGATGTGGGTGTGTTTGTGATCGTCCCGATGTCCTCGGGGTTGCGCGGGGACGCGGTGACAATCCGGCGCAGCGATCTGGAAAAGCTGGAGTTTGACAGCGATGGGGCCTGGGCCAGCTATGCGCGTGCGCAGTTCAACGAACCGGTTGCCCGAGTCACCCCGATTACCGGGCGCTACCCCCTGTTCCAGTGGGATTTCAAACCCTACCTCTCGCCCAGCTTTTTCGACCCTGATGCGCCGCTTAGAGCCGATTTTGGCGTTGAACTGTCGGCTAAATATGAGCCCGCTCCGGGCGTGATCTTTAACGGAGTGCTGCGCAAGAAACTGGCCGGGAACCTGAACAATTCGAACCGGCCGTCGACCTCGGTGCTGCCGCATGTGCGGTCTGATTTTAACATCTACGAACGCGAGGCAGATCCCGCTCTGACAGAACTGACGGGTGCCTACTACTTCAAGCCGGGCAAGGACCTGTATGGCCGCGTCACCGCTGGCTATCTGGAGCCGATGTATGCTGGCCTCTCGACCGAGGTGTTGTGGAAGCCCGGCAAGCGCAACTTTGCGCTTGGGGCCGAGCTGAACCACGTTAAGCAGCGCGATTTCGATCAACAGTTCGGGCTGCAATCCTATGAGGTTACCACCGGCCATGTCTCGGCCTATTGGGATCTGGGGCGCGGATATCACGGCCAGATCGACGCGGGTCGTTATCTGGCCGGGGATTGGGGGGCCACGGTGGCGCTGGATCGCGTGTTCAAGAACGGCTGGAAGGTCGGATTTTTCGCCACGCTCACGGATGTGTCGTTTGATGATTTCGGCGAAGGCTCGTTTGATAAGGGGCTAAAGATCACCGTGCCGTTGAACTGGGTCTCGGGGCAGCCGTCGACTGATAAATACACCACCGTTATCCGCCCGGTGACGCGTGACGGCGGCGCGCGCGTGAATGTTTCGGGGCGCTTGTATGAAACGGTAGATGGGCTGACTCGGTCCGAAATCCGTGACGGCTGGGGGAGGTTCTGGCGATGAGGCTCTTGTTGCTACCGCTTCTGATACTGGCGGCGTGCTCTGCGCCAAAACCCGTTCATGTGGACCTGAACCAGCTGGTCACAAGGGCGCAGTTGGATCAGGTGGATACGCCTCTGATGGCGGCCAGACTGACTGGACCGGGAACATTTGCCACGCTGATTCCGGTCGGGGTGAATGGTGAGGTTGTGACTTGGCGGTCGGCTGACGAGATTACCCTGTCGCTGAACCAAGGCGTGATTGTCGCCACGCGCGGTTTGGGGCAGGATCTGATGGCTGCGGACGTTGCCGATACGCTTCGGATGATTGACAGCGAGACGGGCAATTATACCCGCATCCACACCTATCTGGATGGCGAATACCAAACGCAGTTCCACGCCTTTACCTGCCGCAACGAGACCCGTACGGCGGACCAGATCGAGATTGTTGAGCAGCGTCATCAGACACTGCGGATTGAAGAGTCTTGTTTTGCCCCGGAACAGCGCATTGCCAACACCTATTGGGTGGATTCAGGCGGAACCGTCTGGAAATCAAAACAATGGGTCAGCCCGTCGCTGGGATATATGGAAACCGAACTGCTAGTGCGGTAAGCTGATAAAAACGGGCGCGTAAAATCGCGACCCACATGAGGACGAGAGCATGAGAACGAAAGGGATAACAAGGGCGGTTTTGCTGGGCACGGTTCTGGCAATGGGCGCTTGTGGGGTGACGTATCACTCTCCTTCGGTAAAACAGCAAAGCCAGGGCGCCGAGGTGCGTGTCGTGCCTCTTACAGCGCAAAGCGTGCTTGTCGCCAATAGATCCACCTATACGCCGCGCAGCCTGCCGGATGTGTTTGCACGGGTCGCAGGGCCGGGTCAGTTGCGCGGTGTGGGCGCATTGCCCGAACCGCCCGAACCGCTTGCCAATAACCGTGTTGCGTTGGAAACGCGTCTGCCGCCTGCCATCACGCCCGAACCCTATCGTATCGGCGTTGGGGATGTGCTGCTGCTGGCGACGAAAACAGCGGCTAGTACAGTTGAACAGCTTACGGGTCTGCTGGCCGCGCAGAACCAGCGTCAGGGCTATACCGTGCGCGATGATGGGGCGATTGCGATCCCGGATATTGGCACTGTCGGGCTGGCGGGGATGACCTTGGACGAGGCCGAGGCCAAGCTGTTCCAGGTGTTGGTCGAAAACCAGATCGACCCTGCGTTTTCGCTTGAGGTATCCGAGTTCAACTCGCGTCGGGTATCTGTTGGCGGTGCCGTGCGCGACCCCGCGATCGTTCCGGTTGCCTTGAACCCCCTGAATCTGGCCGAGGCGCTGACCGCAGCGGGTGGAATGACGGTGAAAGACCGCGAGTATTCCTCGATCCGGCTTTACCGCGAGGGAACGCTGTACCAGATCCCGGTCCAAACCTTTGTGACCCGTCCAGAATTGGGGAAAATCCTGCTGTTGGACGGCGACGCGGTGTTTGTGGACACTTCCTATGATCTGGACCGCGCGATGGAGTTTTACACTCAGGCGATGCGCGCCAGCGAGTTGCGTCGGAACGCGCGGTATTCGGCGCTTCAGGAATTGCAGGTAGAAATGCAGATGCGCCAGGAAACCCTGCGCAGCCATCGCGAAAACTATCGCATGCAGGACGAGATGGGCGGGGTTAAACGCGACTATGTCTATCTGACCGGCGAAGTGCGCGCGCAAAGCCGGTTCCCGATGCCATTTGACCACCAGGTGACGCTTGCAGATGTGTTGTACGAACAGGGTGGGTTCAACACCGCAACGGGCAACCCGGCGCAGATTTATGTGCTGCGCGCCTCCTCAGCCCCCGAGGAATTCGGGGCTGTGACCGCCTGGCATCTGGACGCGCGTAATGCGGTTAACATTACTCTGGCCACCCGGATGGAGATGCGCCCGAATGACATCGTCTTTATCGAAGAGCAGCCGGTTACCAAATGGGGCCGCGCGGTGCAGCAGATCTTCCCGACCTTGTTGGGAACGGTGAATTCTGCGACCAACTGATCCTGGGCACAACAGAAAAGGCGGTCACTAGGGCCGCCTTTTTCGTTTGTTGGCAAAAGCTTAGATGTCGTAATATGCGTTGCCGTATTGGGAATACGCGCCGTATTTCCCATACTTGCCGCTGTAGCCATACCGCTTCATCCCCGCCGGGTCGATCTGCGACAAGACCAGGCCAGTGACATTCTGGTTCACGATATCAAATTGCTCTAGCCCTTCGTTGACCTGCGCTTTGGTGGTGCTGTCCCAGGCCACGGTGAACACGACGGCATCCACCGATTGCGCGATCACGCGCGCGTCTGGCACCACCAGCACAGGCGGCGTGTCGATGATAATGAAATCATAGCTTTGCCGGGCGGTTTCGATGAAATGGTGGAAGGTTTCCGAGCTGAAAACATCCGCAGCATTCACATTGGTTTTCTCGCCCATCAGAACGTCGGCGTTCAGCAGATCATCGTGGATCACGGCATCTGCCAATGGGACATTTCCGGACAGAACCGACAGGATTCCTGCGTCGCGGACCTTGGTGAAATAGCTGTTGAAAGTGCGGCGTCGGATGTCGCCTTCGACCAGCAAAACGCGCTTGCCCAGGCCGGACAGGTTATGCGCCAGCGCGATGGCTTGTGTGGTCTTGCCCTCGGCCGGAATGGACGAGGTGGACATGATCACTTGTGGCGGATTGTCCAGATCGGACAACAGGATCGAGGTCCGCAGGTTCCGCACCGCCTCGGCTGCCGGAGAGGTTGGTTTTTCCACAAGATACGGGATCAGATCGGCGCGAGATTTGATCGGGATGCGCGGAATTTGACCCAGAACCGGCAGGTCCGCATGTTTGGACAGCTCGTCCGCAGTGCGATAGCCCCGGTGCAAGAACTGGCGCAACAGGATGGTCATCACCCCAATCAGCGCCCCGAACACAAAGGAAATCGCCAGGATCATGGATTTTCGCGGTTCGATATAGCGCCCGCGATTGGCCTCGGAAATCACCCGCACATCTGCCTTTTGCAGGCCCCGCTGCACCGAGATTTCCTTGAGCCGGGTCAGGAAGGTTTCGTACAGGATCGTGGTGGATTCGATGTCCCGCCCCATCTGCAATTGGATGGTCAAGTCGGCGGTTTGTTCCTCGATCTGGGTTTGCAGGCGTGCAACGGCCTGCTCCAACGCCGAGACCTGCGCCTTTAGGCGGTCCATATTGGTGCGGGCGCGAGTCATCAGCAGATCTGATCGCGCCTTGAACAACCGTTCGGCATTCGCGGCACCGGCGTTCAGGTCCCTTAGGATGCGGTCCAAAGTCGGGTCTTTCAGCGCCTCGGCCAAGGCAGTGCGGTCACCCGAGGCCTGAACCTCCTGGAGTGCGGCAAAGGCATGTTCGGCAGCAGCAGCTGACACCTGTGTTTCTTCTAGACGATCACGGCTGTCTTTGGCTTGTCGGCTAAGCGCCTCTAGCGCATCCGCGCTGATCAGATCGGTTTCAGAACGCAGGTCCTTTAGCGCGTTTTCTTTTTCCTTCAGCTCGGCCTCCAGCGCGGCGACACGCCCGGACAACCAGTTGATGGCTTGTTCTACGGCTTCGAACTTCACCGCGATCTGGTTCTGGATATAGGCGTCGGCAACGGCATTCGCGATCAGCGCAGCCTTACGCGGGTGTTCGCTGACGGCGGTGATGTTGAAGATATAGGTATAGCGTTTCGCCTCGGCGGTTACGCTGCCACGCACGGCGGAAACGGTGCTGTTGAACACGGCCTGAGAGTCGACGTTTATGTTCTCGGACGACGAGGGCAGCTCGGCCCCGATCCAGCCGCGGATAGTTTCTTTTAGGCCAGCCATCGACAGCGCAGGGATTTCTCGCAAGGTGGGATTGAACTCGGGGTCTTTGGTCAGTTCCAGATTGCGTACGACATCTTCGATCACACGTCGCGAGGTGATGACCTCCAGCTCGGTGAACATTGCCGAAAACTCGGGCGCGATGGTGGTGACGGTGCTGTCGATCTCCGAAACCAACGAGCGCTGGATGTTTAGCGCCAAATTGGCCGACGCGGCATAGCGCGGTTCAGCCACCCGGAACGCATAAAAACCGCCAAGAACGACGGCCACTGTAATGCAAAAGGCAATAAACCATTTGCCCAGCCACAAAGTGCCCAGAAGATGCAGAAGATCCAGGCCCTCTTCGTCCTGGTTTCCGGCGTTGCGCCGGGTCGGGGCGGATCGCCCCTGTTGTTCAGCTTGCGCCATGTCGTACTGCCCGCGCCGCCTTGTCGGCGGTCATTCGTGTGGTGGAGTGCTGGCCCGTTAGGCGCCAGCACGTCCGAATACGGTCAGAAGAGTACGCCAGAAAACCCACGCCTCCAACGTAAAACCCGCATGGGTGATGTAATAAAGGTCTGCCTTAACCTTGTTTCGGGTCGCTTCCAGCCCCTCGACATAGCCAACTTCGGTCTGGGCCAGGCCACTGATGCCAGGGCGCACCATATGACGTTCGCGGTAGCCCTGGATCACGTCCAGATAGGCGATCGCGTGGTCATAATAGTCAGGGCGAGGGCCGATCAGGCTCATGTCGCCTTTTAGCACGTTCAAGATTTGCGGGACCTCGTCCAGACGTGTGCGGCGCAAAAATCCCCCCAGACGGGTGATGCGGTCACGCTCTAGCGGGTCATTCGGGCCACGGGTGATGCCGGAGGTCTCGGCCATGGTGCGGAACTTATAGGCCCGGAACGGTTTGCAATCGCGCCCCATCCGCTGCTGTACAAAGAACAGACCGCCACGGTTTGCAATCGGGTTCAGGATTAGCAGCCCGACCATCAGCAAGAGCAACACCGGCAGCAGCGCCAGGCTCATTGCAATGTCAAAACCGCGCTTGCCCGCGCCGAATATTGTCCAGCGAAGAGAAGACGGGAGCGTAACGCTCGCTTTAAGAGTAGGCGCAAAAACGCCATCCGTTCCAAAATCGTACATGACACCTGCCTCGGTGATTTTTCTGCTCGTTTAGGCTTATTTTGCCTTTGAGGCGATTTTTCGCCGTCATTGGGGAAAATTGTCCTTAATTTTGAGCGATTTGGGAAGAGCTAATTTTCGCAGCTGCGCAGAAAGATCGAGAATTTGTGAGTATGGCCACAGGTGGCTTTCACTCTACGCGCGAAAAGATGCATGCAGCATGCTTCATATGGCGAGTGCTGACGGGAAGAATATTTACGTAAGCATCAGTATTTAAAAGAAAAAGGAAGTGGTCGGGTATAGACAAGCGCGAAATGTGCCCAAAATGCTGCCGTAACGGAAGCCTGTCCTGAATTTGCAACAAACGGTAAAATTTTCCCCGTCAGTTGCGTCCGAAATCAGGTCGTAAGCAAATGAAAAGTCGAAGTTTCCCTTGCGGCACCTTAATCGTAGGCAAATTGCTGAAGTCGGGTTTGTGACAGGATTGCGGCGTATACCCCGGCGGTCCGTTCGCCTTTTACGGACCAAGGGAACAGATCCAGCGCATAGTCGCGGGCCGCTTGGGCCAACGCTGCGCTGCGAGGGCGGTCGGTCACGGCCAGTTCCATCGCTTGGCGGAACCCATCTGCCAGATCGTCAAAGGGCGCCATCGGCACCGCGTCTCCGCGGGTGCCATGCCCGGTCAGATCGCCCGGCGCACCATAGTCCACGCAGACCAGATGCTGACCGCTGGCCATTGCCTCGATGACCACGCCCGCGCCCAGTTCCCGGATTGAGGGGAAGACAAACACGTCGCTGTCCCGCATCCATTGCGCGACCTCGGCCTGAGTCTTGCGGCCCTCTAGCGTGACACAATCCTGAAGCCCCTGTTCGTCGATATAGGTTTGCATCCGTTCCAGCTCGGGGCCGTCACCCAAGATATGCAGGTGATGCTGACGCAGCAGCTCGGATTTGGCAAAGGCGTGCAGGGGGAGTTCGGGCAGTTTGTAGGGCACCAGGCGTCCGGCAAACATAAAGCGCACCTTGTCACCACCGCGCTGCCCGGCGGGCTTGGCACCCTGATCATGGAAAATCGTCGGGTCAAAGCCAATCTCGGGGAACATCACCGTCCGTTCGTCAGGCACGCGGCTTAGATCCGCGCGAGTGTGCGAAAATGCGGTCAGCACACAGGCGGCATCATCATAAGTCGAACGCGCGTAGGGCAGATATTTATAGAAATCACGCAGCTTGCGCAGGCCCTCCTTCTCGCGGCTTTGTTCCTGGGCAAAGGCAGCGGGCCAGGGCAGGGCCCCATTCAAAGGGCCGATCACGAAGGGTACTGGCGATTTATGCGCGATATAGCTGGGCATCGTAGGCGACATCGGCGTGATCCGATGGACGATGTCAAACGCGCCGGACCGCAACTGATCGCGGAACTTTGTCCACACACCGCGCTCAAACGCCAGATAGGGAATGTAATTCATGATCATCGAGGTGGACCAGCCGACCTCTTCTCCGCCGCGCAGCAGTTTGCCCAGCTTGAACATCGGAGCCGCGATGGCCTCGTTATCTATGTAGACGATGTTCAGATCGGGATTGGCCTTTTCGACATTCGGACGGTTGCGCACATGGGTGGCGACAACGATGTCACAATGCTTGGCGATCTCCAGCGCGTATTTGTACCCCACGATCGGCAGAGAGGGCCATTCGGGATTGAACTCGTCCGCTAAAATCAGGACGCGCGGTCGCTGGGCTGTGTCACTCACGGCTCGTTCCTTTGTCGCCTCCGCGCAACTTAGCGCGTTCTAAGCCCAGCGTGTAGGCCGCAAGGGTGTCGGAAAAATGGCCTTTTGAGCGCAAGCTTAGGGAATTTCCATCTAGTCCTTGATCGAAGGCGTCAGAAAGATGTCGGGATCGTCCTTCATCTTGTCCAGCAGGTTCTGGCGGATCTTATCCATCATCGTCAGCAGCTGGTCGATCTCTTCGGGGGTCAGCCCCTCCATCGAGGCCTCGTTGACGCCATCCGCTGCGTCGCGCAGCAGCTGTTTTTTCTGTTCGGCGGCAGGTAGCAGCCAAATCCGGTTTGATCGGCGATCCCGCGCATCGGGTTTGCGCACGACCCACTTGGCGGCCTCCAGCCGGTCGATCAGCCCACTGACGGCCACGGTTCCGATCCCCAGATAGCGGGCCAGTTCAACCTGGGTCAGGCCGTCCTCGCGCATGAGGTAATTCAGGGCATAGACCTGAGCCGAGGTCAAACCATGCGGCGCGACAGATTTATCGTACAGCCGACTGCGCAGTCGGGCGACGTGCTGAAAGATCAGCCCAACGCGTTTCTCGATTTTGTCCTGGTCGCTCATAACGGTCCGGTCATGGTGAGGGTTAGGCGCTTATCGGCAAAAAACCGGCTTGGATCAATAGGAAGGGCGCATCGCGATCAGCGCTGTGTCGCCGCATTTGGGCAGAGCGGTCAAATCTTGCCCCAATTTGGGCACATTCCGGGCCGAAGCGAATCGTTTTCCACAGCCTTCATGGGGAGCGAGGTGGACAATACTCAGCTAATCCACGGATTTGTTTCCAAAATTTCTCAACCTTCACACGAAAATTAACGTATTTCGGATTTTGCCCGAATTCCTCCCATATGGTGCCATTTTCGTGTCTGGAAGCTGCCTCAATCCCGCCATATTTGGGCGGATTAACCCTGAATTTGGGGCGAGACGGACACATTTCGCCCAAATCGGGCCTCCGCGTTCCAGGCAAAATCGAGGCAGTTTTGGGTAATATTGTTTCGGGTTTATTGGGGTTTTCGGAATGAAAACAAATATTGTTTCCAGAATGTGACATAATGCGCGTCTGTTTGGCGAAGTCGAGGGCGAAATTGGGGCAGGAATTTGCAGGACTGGGCCAGCGGGCGCGATCGTGGCGAACTTGACCGTTACAAGCCGCCCCATTCTGCCATAATTACGCCCATTTACGGATCATGCCGCGGTTGCAAAAGCTTTGGTGCGATTGACCCGTGAACCCCGAAAACGGTAAAAATAGATACGAATGAGGTGAAAACTTCCTTCAATCGTTCCGCGGAATTGGATGGGGCCCAAGGAAACGGACGATCGGTACCAAAGCAAAGGTGCCCTACACGAGATCTGAATGCGCAGCTGCCGCGCTTTCGGAACATACCAAATACCAAGTGGCTGTAACCATTGGAGCTCTTCCAATGGACTGGGTGGAGTTTGCCGAGAGATCGGCGTTTGCGAGTGAATACATACCTGGGGAAGGTGATATCGTGAATATCCAAACTGAAACAGCCTACGAACTGGCGCAGCCCGTCCGTAATGTAACCGCCAACGTCATTGCATCGCCCCGTCCGGCGCGCTCCACGGGCTTTGGTCTGTACCGTTCGCACGGCAAGCGCGCGATGGATGTCGCCTTGATCCTGATCGCCGCTGTTCCGGTTGTGATTGTGATCGCGATCCTGAGCCTATTTATCATGCTGGACGGCAAATCGCCCTTTTACATGCAGAACCGCGTGGGCCTGAATGGCCGTGTGTTCCGTATGTGGAAACTGCGCAGCATGGTCGCCAATGCAGACGAGGTGATGGCCGACTATCTGGCGCAAAACCCCGATGCCAAGGCAGAATGGGACCGTGACCAAAAGCTGAAGAACGACCCCCGCATCACCAAGTTTGGCCGTCTGATCCGCGCCACCTCGCTGGACGAGCTGCCGCAGCTGTTCAACGTGCTGATCGGTGACATGTCGCTGGTGGGTCCGCGTCCGATCATGTGCTCGCAGCGCACACTGTACCCCGGCACCGAATACTATGCGATGCGCCCCGGCATCACCGGCTACTGGCAAACCTCGGTTCGCAACGAAAGCAGTTTCCGTCAGCGCGCCAGCTATGACGCTGATTATTTCCAGGACATCTCGCTGACGACTGACCTGGAAGTCGTGCGCCGCACCTTTGGTGTCGTCTTGAAGGCCACCGGCCACTAAGCGATCCTTCCCAAAAGAGCCACGATTTCGCCTTACCAGTCCGCCCTGCGGGCTGGTATTGGTATAAGGAACAGAGCAGCGCCCAAAACGGGCCCCCAACACAGACAGGCCTATGCCCAACGGATTAGCATTTCTGGTGCTGGCGATTTCGCCGCTGGTTTGCGTGGTGATCTTTCGATCGCTGCCGCCCGGTCGTGCGTTGATTGTCAGTCTGATGGGCGCCTATCTGTTTCTGCCGCCGCAACCGACGGCTTTTGATTTTCCACTGATCCCCGCGCTGAACAAGGAATCGCTGCCGGCGCTGACGGTCTTGATTTTGTGCTTTTCGCTATACAAAGACGAGATGTCGCTGGTGCCGCAGTCCAAATTGGTGCGGGTGATGCTGGCGCTGGTTCTGCTGGGGCCGATGGGGACGACGATTACAAATCTGGAGCCTACATTCTTTGGCCGGATCGGTCTGCCAGGGATGAGCCCCAAGGATATGCTTTCAGTCGCGTTCCGGCAAATCCTTGAAATCACGCCGTTTCTTCTGGCCCGGAATTTTCTGGCGACGCGCGCTGGGCACCGGGATCTGTTGATCGCGTTGGTGATCGGAGGCGTGATCTACTCGTTCCCCATGCTGTTGGAGGTGCGCCTGTCGCCACAGCTGAACATCTGGATCTATGGGTTCTTTCAGCACAGTTTCGAACAGATGATGCGCTCGGGCGGGTTCCGGCCCATTGTGTTCCTCTATCATGGGCTATGGGCAGCGTTCTTTGTCATGTCCAGCGTTGTGGCCGCCGTGATCCTTTTGCGGGCCGAGGAGGGTCGGACCAAGACCTATGCCATGGTTGCGGGGGTGTACCTGTTCGTGGTGCTGGTTCTCTGCAAATCCCTGGCCTCGTTGATGTACTGTGTTTTCCTGATCCCCATGGTGCTGTTGGTGCCGCGTCGATTGCAAATTTGGGCCGCTTTGGGATTCGCGTTTCTGGCATTGGCCTATCCCACGCTCAAAGGCGCGGGGCTGATTCCCGAACAAGCCCTGCTGGAACAAGCCGCCAAAGTCAGCGAAGACCGCGCCGGATCCCTGAAATACCGGTTCGACAATGAAAATGTGCTGCTGGAACGGGCAATGGAGAAACCCATTTTCGGTTGGGGCAGTTGGGGCCGTAACCAGATTCTTGATCCCGTCACAGGGGTCAGCGAAACTGTATCTGACGGCTATTGGGTGATCGTGCTAGGAGTCTTTGGCTGGGCCGGTTGGCTGGGCGTGTTTGGTTTGCTTTTGTCGCCTATCTTTTTGATGTGGCATAAGCTGCGTGGCTCTGTGCTGGAAAATGCGTCACCCTATGTGATGGGGATGGGGTTGTTGTTGGGGATCAACGTCTTTGATCTGCTGCCTAATGCCACGCTGACGCCGATGACTTGGCTGATTGCCGGGGCTTTGGTCGGCTATGCGGAACGGGATGACATATATGTCCGCAAGAAAACGAATAAATTGACGAGTGTGATGTAGCGAAGGATTGCTTCGAATGAGATTTCTTACCCTGATCATGATGTTCTGCCTGATGCTGCCGGGATTGGCCCAGGCGCAGCGGGACTCGGTGAAGGTGTTTTTCTTTGGCAACAGTCTGGTCGAGCATGTCAGTGACACGCACGAGACCTCGACCGTGTATTGGCTGGGGTACATCACCAAAGAGGCGCAAAAGGCCTTTGCCGCCGACGGGACCTTTGGGTTTTTGCGAGAATATGGGCGCAAGCTGCCGCCTCGGGCACAGTGGTCCATTCCGGGCGTCGATCCGGCATGGCGCGGAGATTTGGCGCGATCTGCCTATGATGCGGTGGTTCTGACGCCCACCAACTTTATTCAGTACAAGCCCGCAGACGAGAAATACGATTGGCAAAACCCCGGAAATATCAGCCCTTTGGATGCCAGTCGGCAGGTTCTGGATTGGGTGCAGGCCGAAAGCCCCACATCGCGTCTTTTCATCTATGAAGGCTGGGCTGATATGGAGGGCGTGGTGCGCAAATTCCCGCCTTCGGCCCGACAATTGCGCAAGTATCACAAACTGAATGGGGACGCGTATCACGACTGGTATGTCGACTATATCGGGATGCTGAAGGACGCCTATCCTGAGGCTCCGCCCAAGCTGATCCCCATCGCCAGCGTGTTGTCCGATGTGTTCGCCATGGACGCGCTAGAGGATCTGGTCGCGACGGACCTATATACTGATGATGCCCCCCACGGCACGCCGACCATGTATTTTCTGGCGGCAATGGTCAGCTATGCTGCGTTGTACGAGGTCGCGCCGCCTGCGGTGATGGTGCTGCCCCCCTCAATCCATCCATTGATCCGCGCCAACTATGGCCAGATCGCCGCGAAAGTGGCCGAGCTGACCCAGACCGAACGCGCGGCTTTGAACAGCCAACCAACCCAACAGGTGCAAAGCCCCTCGTTGGCGATGGGGCTTAGCGGCGTGCATGACTGGGGCACGCAATATCCCTTTCTGGACGTGATGAAGACCGCGCGCCCCTGGCTGGGTCACCTGAAGGGCCAATGGGGTGGGTTCGAAGCAGAGCGTCTGGAGGACGAGCTGTATCTGGACGAAAACGGCTGGCCGATGGAGCTGCCCGAAGGTGTCGAAAAGCTGGAAACCTATCTGCTGACTGACTTGCCCAAGGACGCCCAGTATTTCACCGGGCGCTATCGGCTGACATTCGAGGGACAGGGAACATTGCGTATGGGCGGGCGGGCGCGCAACCCGCGTTACCGCCCCGGCGAAATCGAGTTCAGCTTTGAACCCGGCGAAGGCCCCGTTGTGATCTCTCTGCTGAAAACCGATCCGAACGATCACATCCGCAATATTAGCGTGGTGCATCAGGATCACGTGGCGCTGTATGACATGGGGGTCGAGTTTAACCCGCTGTGGACAGAACAGATCCGCGACCTGAGGGTTATTCGTTTCATGGATTGGGGACTGATCAATGGCTCGCCCCAAGTGGATTGGCGCGACCGCCCGCAGGTGAATGACTATACCTATGTCCGTCGTGGTGTTCCGATCGAGCTGATGGTGAAACTGGCCAACCAACTGGCCGTGGACCCGTGGTTTTGCATGCCGCATATGGCTGATGACAGCTATGTCGAGGCCTTCGCGACCCTGGTGCGCGACCAACTGGACCCCCGCCGCCGCGTCTATGTGGAATATTCGAACGAGGTCTGGAACTTCTTGTTTCCGCAGGCAAAATATGCCGCAGATCGGGCGCGAGAGGCATGGGGAACCGAAGAAAACGGTGCCTGGATGCAGTGGGCGGGGATGCGATCCGCTCAGATCATGGGCATCTGGTCAGAGGTGTTCGAGAACCCTGATCGCCTAACCCGTGTGATGGGCGTGCATACCGCTTGGCCGGGGTTAGAAGAGGCGTTCATGGAGGCGCCCTTGGCCGTGGCTGACGGACATCCGCGCCCTGCGGACAGTTTCGATGCCTATGCCGTGACCGGCTATTTTGGTCTTGAGGCTGGGATTGACGACATGCCTGAACGTGTCCTGCGTTGGCATCGACAAGGGATCGCCACCAGCAAGTTGACCGAATTCCTGCGTGATGGGCCGTTAAAGAAACTGACGACCGAATTGTTCCCCTATCATGCCAAAGTCGCGCAGAAAAACGGTCTGCAACTGGTGATGTACGAAGGCGGCACGCATATCGTTGCGCGCGACGACTGGGTGAATGATGACACGCTGACGCGGGTCTTTGCGGCCTACAACTACTCGCCCGAAATTGGGCGGCTTTATCAGGAGTTGCTGACCGCCTGGCGGGCCGAGGGCGGGACCTTGTTCAATGCCTTTGTGGATGTGGACAAGCCCTCGAAATGGGGGAGTTGGGGCGCCAAGCGGCACTTGGCGGATAAGAACCCGCGCTGGGATGCGTTGATGGAGTATAACACGGCCTCGCCCGCCGATTGGGAGCCGCGTCCAAGTGATGATTTTGAGGGCGGGGTGTTTCGGTCTGGCCATGATGCGGATGAACAGCTGGTCGGCACGTCCTGGTCAGACATTCTGATTGGTCGCGGGGGCGATGACCGACTGATCACAGCAGGCGGCGGCGATTTTGTTATCGGTGGACCCGGACGAGATACCGCTGTTCTGCCGGGCCGGTCCAAGGACTATCGGCTGGCATTTTGGGGGCAGGCCTTGTTGGTGATTGGCGAAAATAACGAGGTCGCGCTGCAGGGTGTCGAGCTTCTGGAATTCACAGACGAACCCGGCCAGTTGACCGAGCTGACGCTGCCGAATTAGGCTCTAATCCAGCCAAATCTCGTCTATCAGTGTTTGGGCCCCAACGCGCGAGTCAAACTGTTTCATGATCGTTTCCCGCCCGGCGGCGCTTAGCCGGATCAGCCTTTCCGGGTCGGCTGCAAGGCCAGAAATCGCATCGGCCATAGCGTGCGGATCTTGCGGAGGCACCAGAATTCCGTCTTCGCCATTCGAGATCAATTCGGGCACCCCGCCCGCGTCAGTGCCGATGGTCGGAACGGCGCAACTCATGGCCTCCATATAGGCGACGCCCAGCGGCTCGGCCCAACTGGCAAGCACGAAAAGATGAGCGTGGCACAAGCGGCGTTTGACCTCGTCAGCGTCAATAGCGCCCAACAAAATGACGTCTCCGGTCAGGTCCAGATCAATGATTTTCTGTTCCAGAACATGGCGGAATCCGCTGCCGCCATCGTCATCTTCGCCAGCGATTTGCAGCTGCACGTCAACGCCATTGTCCCGCAACAGTTTCACCGCGTCCATCAGGTCTTGGTGGCCCTTTACGAAATGCAAACGTGCGCAGGTGAAGATGCGCAAAGGTTCGCCCTGCGCTGGGGGCAAATAGGGCGCGTCGCGGGTCAATGTTTCGGCATCCACGCCCATCGGCTGAATACGAATGCGCGGAGGCAGGTCGGGGCCCATATCGCGCCGCATCTCTTTGTGGATTTTCCGGGTGATGATCGTCGCAAAGCGCGCGCCGCGCCATTTGAAGGGTTGCGCGGGGCCATAATCCTGTAACGGACCGTGCAGCGTGACCGAATAGTCCAAGCCGCCCATCCGCTTGGCCAAGGCCGCGATCATGGCGGCGCGCCCGCAAGAATGGGCATGCACATGCGTGATACCGCGCTCTGCGCAGGCCGTTAGCAACCGCCGGGCGGCAGGCAGGCAGATCAGCGCATCTCGGGCGACGGACAGGCCATCGCGCCTGACATCCGACCACAGTTCGGACAGGGGCAAGCCGGGCAGGGCGGCCAGCAACTCGGGCACCGCGCGCGTGCCCAGATAGGTTGTCCGCTGCATCGCCTCGTTTGACCAGCTGTGCGAAATCAGGCCGGGCGGCGGCGGTAGGGTGGAAAACAGGTGAACCTCGATCCCCATGCGTTCCAGATGCTGGATTTCACGCCAGAAAAAGATATGGGTCTGACCCGGAAACTGGGGCACGAGATAGGCGAGTTTACGAGGGCCGGGCACGGGTCACATCTTCCTGATCTGGGGCGGTCTTTGGTTGTAGTTAAACCCTGTTCCGGTCCAAATAAAAACACAAACCCGCAGTATTTATTGATCAAAATCCACTCGACCGAGCAGAGGTCCCCCGTGATCAGCATTATTATCCCCGCCAATAACGAAGAGGCGTTGCTGCCCCGTTGCTTGTCGGCGCTTGCGGCCTCGGACGTTGTCGCTGAAGGGGTCGAGGTGATCGTGGCCGCGAATGCCTGCACGGATGGCACTGTTGCGGCGGCGGAGCTCTGGGCGCAGAGCTTTGTCAATCGAGGCTGGTCAATGCACGTTCTGGACCTTGCCGAAGGTGGCAAGATGAACGCGATGAACCAAGGCGATGCCAAAGCTCGAGGTGACAAACGCGTCTATCTGGATGCTGACGTTGTGGTGGATCCGGTGTTGCTGTCTGAACTGTCGGACATGCTCAGTGGGTCACAACCCATATATGCCAGCGGCGATGTCCGCATTGCTCAGCCGCAAAGCTGGGTCAGCCGCGCCTATCGCGAGATTTACATGCGCGTCCCGTTTTTCACACAGGATGTGCCCGGTTGCGGGTTGTTTGCGGTCAATGCCCCCGGCAGGGCGCGGTGGGCGGCGTTTCCCGATATTATCTCGGACGATACGTTTGTCAGGCTGTGTTTTCCGCCATCAGAGCGCAAGAAAACCAAGGCTGGCTATGACTGGCCCATCGTCGAAGGCTTTGGCAATTTGGTCAAAGTACGGCGTCGTCAGAACATCGGTGTGGATCAAGTTGCGCAGATGTATCCCGAGTTGCAGGCAAATGACACAAAGCCGCAGATGGGGATGCGCCGCATGCTGGGGCTGGCATTCTCTCATCCTTTAGGATTCTGTGTGTATGGAGCGGTGGCGATTGTGGTGAAAATGACCCAGGCACAGGCCGACGCGGCATGGAGCCGGGGCAGGTGAGTGATGTTCATGCGCCAATATCCGGGCGGGGAAATGGTATGATTGGGAAATTGGCAGGCGCCATCAAAGGTGACAGCCTGGAACACCGGGCGATGCGCAGCTCGGTTCTGAACGTCGCCAGTTTCGGCGCGTATCAGGGCCTGCGCCTGCTGTCGAACCTGATCCTGACCCGCATTCTGTTCCCTGAGGCATTCGGGATGATGGCGCTGGTCACGGTCTTTATGGTGGGCTTGGCAATGTTCTCGGACATGGGAACCAGCCCCGCGATCCTGCAAAGCAAGCGTGGCGACGACCCTGATTTCCTGAACACCGCCTGGACGCTGCATGTGATCCGTGGCGGGGTTCTGTGGGTGTCGGCCTGTCTTTTGGCGTACCCCATTTCGCTGCTGTACGAAGAGCCCGCGCTGGCCCTATATCTGCCCGTTGCCAGCCTGATGCTGGTGCTGAACGGATTCAATCCGACGAAATTCGAGACAGCCAACAGGCATCTGCGCACCGGCCGGGTGGCTTTGGTCGAGATTTTGACGCAGCTGTTTGGTTTGATCGTCGCAATCGTTCTGGCCTGGCAAACGCAATCCGTCTGGGCGCTGGTAATCTCGGGCGTGGTCGGGGCCTTGGCGCAGCTGTGGCTGATCCACCGCCTGATCGAAGGGCCGCGGAACCGGTTCCGGCTGGAGCCCGCAGCGGCAAAAGAGCTGTTTCAGTTTGGCAAATGGTTGTTCCTGTCCACGCTTTGCGGCTTCATGATCTCGCAAGGGGACAAGGTGATCCTGGGCAAATACCTAAGCCTGGATCAATTCGGCGTCTACAATATCGGCTATTTCCTGGCCAGTTTCCCACTAATGCTGGGCTGGGTTGTGATCCGCCGCGTTGTGATCCCGGTACACCGCGAAAGCCCGCCCAAGGAATCGCCCGAAAACTTCAAGCGCCTGCGCAAGATGCGGTTCTTTGTGACCGCTATGTTGGTGGGAATGTTGCTGACTGTCGGCGCGCTGGGGCCTTGGCTGGTGTCATTGATGTATGACGACCGATATTTGCAGGCCGGGGCGATTGTCTCGGCGCTTGCGGTGATGCAAATCCCGCAGGTGATTGTCATGACCTATGATCAATCCGCTTTGGCCGAGGGCGATTCGCAGAATTTCTTCTTTCTTGCGGCCACGCGGGCCGTGGTGATGACGCTGGCCTTGCTGATCGGATTCGAGATTGCAGGCCTCTTTGGTTCGCTTATGGCCCAAGGGGTAGCGTCCCTATCCGTATACCCCATGGCTGTGTGGCTTGCGCGCAAACAAGGTGCATGGGACCCGCTGCATGATCTGCTATTCTTTGTGGCAAGCGCGGTTGCTGGGGCTTCGGTCTATTGGCTGCATTGGGCGGAAATATCCACGCTTATTCAATAGCCTGCGCCGATTCGGAAACAATCGGGCAGAAACGCCAAAATTGACCAGAAATCCTTGGTCCCGCCCTATTCAGACCTTATTTTATTGGCACAAATGGTGTCAGGAATTCGAGTGAGTGGGTTGGATGACAGACGAAAAACATTCAGGAACTGACATTGCCATTGTTGGAATGGCCGCGCATCTGCCGGGTGCGCAAACCGTTGATCAGTACTGGAAAAACCTGCGCGATGGTGTGGAATCCATTCGTCACCTGACCCGCGATGATCTGATCGAGGCCGGAGAGGCGCCTCATCTGATCGACCGCCCCGATTATGTCCCCGCCGCCGCCGTGCTGGAGGGGTTCAAGGCGTTTGATGCGGACTTCTTTGGCCTTGGTCCGCAGGACGCGGCGATCATGGATCCGCAGCATCGTCAATTCCTGGAGGTTTCCTGGGAGGCGCTGGAAAACGCTGGTCACATGCCCGAACGCTTTGACGGCCCCGTTGGGGTTTTCGCGGGTTGCGGCATGGGCAGCTATTTCTATTTCAACATCTGTTCGAACCCTGATCTGGTGCAGAATGTGGGCATGTTCTTGCTGCGCCATACCGGGAACGATAAGGATTTCATGGCCACGCGGCTGAGCCATTTTCTGGACCTCAAGGGTCCGTCGATGAATGTGCAAACGGCCTGTTCAACGTCTTTGGTGGCGACGCATTACGCCTGTCAATCGCTGCTGAACGGCGAATGCGACATGGCGTTGGCGGGCGGTGTCACGATCGAGCTGCCCCATGCGCGTGGCTACACGTTCAAAGAGGGTGAGATCCTGTCGCCTGATGGCCATTGCCACGCCTTCGATCACCGCGCTCAGGGCACTGTGTTCGGCTCGGGCGCTGGCGTCGTTGTGCTGCGCCGGCTTGAGGATGCGATCAAGGATGGAGACCACATCTGGGGTGTCATCAAATCCTCGGCTGTGAACAATGATGGCGCGGACAAGGCCGGATATCTGGCCCCCAGCGTCGAAGGCCAGGCCGCCGCGATTGCCGACGCGCATGCGCTGGCCAACATTCCCGCTGACACGATTGACTATATCGAATGCCATGGCACCGGCACTTATCTGGGCGATCCGATCGAGGTTGCCGCGCTGACCAGTGCCTTCCGCGAAACCACGGATGAGGTGGGGTTCTGCCGCATCGGCTCGGTCAAAACCAATATTGGCCACCTGGATACCGCTGCCGGCGTTGCCAGCTTGATCAAGGCCAGCCTGGCGCTGAACAACAAACAGATGCCGCCTTCGCTGGGGTATGAAAAACCGAATCCCGCGATTGAATTCGAGGACTCGCCCTTTCGTGTGAATGATCGCCTGACCGACTGGGTCAGCCACAAAGGACCGCGCCGCGCCGGGGTGAATTCCTTGGGTGTCGGCGGCACGAACGCACATGTGGTGATCGAAGAGGCGCCCGTGCGCGCTGCCTCGGACGATGCCGATTTTCCGTTCCAGTTGCTGACGCTGTCGGCGCGCTCGAAAAAGGCACTGGATGAAGTTGGGGCCAAGTTGGCCTCGCATTTGCGGGACCATACGGATCAACCCTTGACCGATGTCGCCTGGACCCTGAAAGAGGGCCGCCGTGCCTTTGATCGTCGTCGCGTGATCGTGGCCGATACGCACGAAGAAGCGGCCGATTTGCTGGACCAAAACGACCCCCGCCGCGTCTTTACGCACGAGATCGTTGGGACCGACCCCGACGTGGTTTTCATGTTCCCAGGTGGCGGTGCTCAGTATGCGGGAATGGCGCGCGATCTGTATGAAACCGAGCCGGTTTTTGCCGATTGGATGGATAAGGGTCTGGAGATTCTTCAGCCCAAGTTGGACTATGATATCCGCGCCCTGTGGCTGCCCGAAACGGGTGCCGAGGATGCCGCGAACGAGACGTTGAAAAAACCCTCGGTTCAGTTGCCGCTGATCATGATCACCGAATACGCGCTGGCACAGCTGTGGATCAGCTGGGGTGTGAAACCCGCGGCGTTGATCGGGCATTCCATGGGTGAAAATACCGCCGCCTGTCTGGCCGGAGTGATGAGCTTTGAGGACTGCATCGGGTTGGTGCACCTGCGCGGAACGCTGTTCGATACGGTGCCGTCTGGCGGTATGCTAAGTGTGCCGATGGATGCACAGGAATTGCGCCCATTGTTGGGCTCTGATCTGGATCTGGCCGCGGTGAATGCCCCGGGCTTGAGCGTGGCCAGTGGCCCTCAAGCTGCGCTGGACGCTTTGGCCCAGAAATTGGCCGGGATGGACATCCAGACTCAGCGTATTCCGATTGATATCGCCGCCCATTCCGCGATGCTGGACCCGATCCTGACGCGGTTTGGCGATTACCTGCGGTCGATCCAGCTGCGCGCGCCGCAGATCCCTTTTGTGTCAAACCGTACGGGTGCGTATATCACTGACGCGCAGGCGACTGACGCTGAATACTGGGTTCAACATCTGCGCGGAACGGTGCATTTCGCCGATGGAATCAGCACGCTCAGCGATCAACCCGAAAGGGTCTATATCGAGGTTGGTCCAGGCAAAGCGCTTGCCTCGTTGACGGGGCAACATCCGAATGTACAAACCAATCAGGTAATCGGCACACTGCGACACCCGGACGATCAGATTTTCGACGACAAATATTTCATGGCCATGCTGGGCCGCGTCTGGGCGGTTGGGGTTGATTTCGACTGGCACCAAATCTGGGGCGAGGCGCGTCGCAATCGGGTGCCGCTGCCGACTTATGCCTTCCAACGCAGCGAATATTTTATCGAACCCGGCACCGCGCAAGCGGACGAGGCCGAAGAATTCCTCATGCGGTCTGACAATCTGGAAAGCTGGGGATATCGCCCGTTCTGGAAACCTCAATTCGCTGACATTGATCTGGATGTAACCGAGGAACTGGGCGATCCAAAGACCTGGCTGATCCTCAAGGATGATACTGGGCTTGCCGATCAGGCGATCACGCGCCTGCGCGAAGGTGGCCATCGCGTTGTCACGGTCACTACAGGCGACGGGTTCGCGCAGCTGGATGACAACAGCTTTGTCCTGTCGCCCGAACGCGGTCGCGAGGATTATGACCAGTTGATGCAGGCTTTGGCGGCGCAAGAATTGCTGCCTGATCGGATCGGTCATTTCTGGCTGGTGACGGACAAAGAAAGCTTCCGCCCTGGCAGCAGCTTTTTCCATCGGAATGTCGAGCAGGGCTTTTATGCGCTGATGTTCCTGGCGCAGGCGCTGAGCGACGAAGGTGTGGAAAACGCGCACCTTATCGTTGTGACGTCGGGTGCGGCGCAGGTGAAATCCGAGCCGTTGCCCTATCCTGAGAAATCCACCGTCATGGGTCCGGCCCGAGTGATCCCGCGCGAATTCCCCGGACTGACCTGCGCGGTTTTGGATATCGATGCCAAACGCAAGCGTATGGATGTGCAGCCCGTTCTAGAAGAATTGTTGGCCAATCCTGCAAATGGGGTTGCTGCCCTGCGCGGAGAGAAGCGATTTGCCCAAATCTATCGCGCGCTTGATCTGACCGAAGCCCCCGTCGAGATGACTGGCGGGCCGGTGATGATCACCGGTGGTTTCGGCGGCATCGGTTTGACGATTGCCGCTGAACTGATCGAAAAACACGGCTCCAACATCGTGCTTTTGTCGCGCGGTGGGCTGCCTGATCGTGAGGATTGGGATGACGTTCTGGCCAAAACCGCTCCGAATGCCCCGCTGGTGCGTCGCATTCAGGCGGTGCAAGAGCTGGAGGATCTGGGCGGAAAAGTTCTGGTCATCGGTGCCGATGTGTCAAACGTCGAAGAGATGAAGGCCGCCAAGGCGCAAGCAGGGGCTCAATTCGGTCCGATCTCTGGCGTTATCCATGCCGCTGGGGTGATCAGTGACGCGCCGATCCTGGGCAAATCCCTGACCGAGATCGAGGATGTCTTTACCCCCAAAATCCATGGCACCCAGGTGCTGGACGGCTTGTTCCCTGATGGCAGCCTGGACTGGATGGTTCTGTTTTCGTCCTCCTCGACGGTGACTGCGCCGGCGGGGCAGGTCGATTATGTGGCTGCAAACGAGTATCTGAACGCCTTTGCCAAAGCCCGGCAAGGCGGCAAGACTCGTGTGTTGGCAATCGACTGGGGCATCTGGTCCGATGTCGGCATGGCAGCCGAGGCGATGGCCGCACGCACGGGCGATCACGACCCAGCGCCCGAACAACCGATTTCTGCCGCTCTGCTGGATTGGTCCAGCTTTGATTCCGAAGGCAGCCGGACATTTGGCGCGCATTATTCAACGCAGGATCGGTGGGTTCTGGATGATCACCGCACCCGCAGTGGCGAGGCTTTGCTGCCGGGCACCGGGTATCTGGAATTGGCGCACGAGGCATTGCAGGCGCAGGGTGAAACCGGCGCGTACGAGATCCGCAACCTGACTTTTCTGGCACCGTTGCAGGTGGATGAACAGGGCCGTTCGATCCGTGTGACCCTGCCACGTTCTGATCTGGGCTATGACTTCTTGGTCGAAAGCGCGGGGCCGGACGGAGCGTTCGAGCAGAATGCTCAGGCCGAGATTTCGTTGCTTCCGATTGCGCAACCTGATGCGCTTTCGATTGCTGACATCGAGGCGCGATGCCCTCGGCTTCAGGTTACCTATCAAGGGCATATCAGCTCGCCACAAGAGGCGCACCTGAACTTTGGCCCGCGCTGGCACGTATTGCGTCAGACCGCCCTGGGCGAAGGCGAAGGGGTCGCGCATCTGTCGCTGGACCCGGCGTTTGCGAACGACAATTGCGGGCTGCACCCTGCTTTGATGGACTTGGCAACTGGCTGGGCGATGGAGTTGATCGACGGTTATCTCCCCACGCATCTGTGGGTGCCGATGTCCTATGGCGCGGTGCGGGTATTCCAACCTATCGGCACCGAAATTGTCAGCCATGTGCGCAATGCCAGCGCCAATAGTGCCGATGCGATGACCGCCAGCTTTGACGTGACAATCTGCAAACCCGACGGCACCGTTTGCGCCGAGGTCAAAGGCTTCACCATTCGGCAGCTTGAGAAGGGTTTTGAGTTCGCCCGTCGGGCCACGGAACCGCAGGCCACGCCTGTTGCGCGTCCGCTGTCACCGGCCGAGCTGCGCTTGCAGCATAACCTTGGTCAGGGCATCCGTCCGTTCGAGGGCGCGCAAGCGTTCTTCCGTGCGATGGCGACAGGGCTGCCGCAGGTTGTGGTGTCCTCGATGGATTTGCAGGGCCTGATTGCCCAAGCCGCCGTGACCGAGGCCGCTGAAAGCACCGAACAGAAATTCGAACGCCCCGAGCTGGACAGCGAATACGTTGCCCCTGAAGGCGAGATCGAAGAGAAACTCGCCGCGTTCTGGCAGGATCTGCTGGGTGTTGATCAGATCGGGGCCGAGGACAGCTTCTTTGATCTGGGTGGGCATTCTCTGGTTGCCGTGCGTCTGTTCGCCAAGGTGAAAAAGGCGTTTGGCGTGGACTTCCCGATCTCGGTCTTGTTCGAGGCACCGACGATCCGTAAATGTGCCGCCATGATCGCCGAGGCAGGGGGCATCGTCGAAGGCGAGCCGACTGACGACATGCAACCGCAAGCCCCGAAACGTCGCTTTACCCATATTGTGCCGATGCATTCCGGCGAGGGCGGGCCAGAGACTCCGTTCTTCCTGGTCGCAGGCATGTTCGGCAACGTGCTGAACCTGCGCCACCTGGCGCATCTGGTGGGGCATGATCGGCCCTTCTACGGCTTGCAAGCACGAGGCCTGTATGGCGAAGACGCGCCGCATGACGATCTGGTTCAGGCCGCGCGGGACTACATTGCTGAAATCCGTCAGGTACAGCCAAACGGGCCCTATATGGTCGGTGGGTTCTCAGGCGGCGGAATCACCGCCTATGAGATCGCGCAACAGCTGAAGGATGCCGGTGAAGAAGTGCAGGTTCTGGTGATGCTGGACACGCCGCTGCCAGTGCGCCGTCCGCTGACGCGTCAGGACCGTATGGCGATTCAGAAACAAGAGCTGAAAGAAGGCGGGATTGGCTATGTCACCCGCTGGGCGATCAACCGCGTGAAGTGGGAAATCTCTAAGCGTCGCGGTGCCAAGGCCGATGAACCCGAGGCAGGCCATGCTTTCCATAATGAACAGATCGAAGCGGCGTTCCTGCGCTCGGTTGCCAAATACCAGGTGCGCCCGTGGGACGGCCCGCTGTGCCTGTTCCGCCCGCCGCTGGTTGGCAAATGGGAGGTCAGCCCTGGCCGCTGGGTGAACTCGGAACGCGCCTATGTGCTGGACGATAATGACTGGACCCAACACGTGCCCAATATCGCCGTGTACGAGGTGCCGGGCGACCATGACTCGATGGTGCTGGAACCAAACGTCCGCGTTTTAGCTGCCCGTATCCGCGATTGTATTGCGCGGGCTGAACGCTCCGATCCACCCATCGCCCCAATTGCCGCATCGTTTCAGGAGGCCGCAGAATGACCAAGGTCCTGACTGTCATCCTAAACTATAAAACGCCGGATATGACTCTGCGCGCTGTGGAACATGCCATCGCCGCGATGGAAGGGCTGCAAGGCGAAATCACCGTGGTTGACAATGCCTCGGGGGACGGCTCGTTCGACAAAATTCGCGACCATGTTCAGGCTCAGGGATGGGACCGCGTGCGCGTCATCGCGTCTGATCGCAATGGCGGTTTCGGCGCCGGAAATAACGTCGGTATCCGCGCTGGGCTAAGCGATGGCTCCAAGCCTGACTATGCCTATATTCTGAATTCAGATGCCTTTCCCGCGCCCGATGCGATCCGTTTGCTGCTCGAAGCGTTGCAGGCCGACGACAGTCTGTGGAGCGCCGGGAGCTATATTCACGGAGACAAAGGCGAGCCGCATCAGACGCTGTTCCGCTTCCCCTCGGTTGCGTCGGAATTCGAGGGCGCAATCCGTTTTGGTCCTGTTTCGCGTCTGTTGCGCGAAAAGATTGTTCCGCTGCCAGTTCCCGAAACGAATGCACGCGCCGATTGGATGGCGGGGGCCAGCGTTTTGATGCGTCAGGACGTGCTGGACCAGATCGGCCTGTTTGACGAAACCTTCTTTCTGTATTTCGAGGAAACCGACCTGTTCCTGCGGGCGCGTCAGGCGGGCTATGGCTCGGTCTATGTGCGCGACAGCCATGTGATGCATATCGGCAGCGTGTCGACAGGCATGAAGGAATGGGCCCGCGTGCCGGACTATTGGTATGACTCGCGCCTGCATTACTTTGTGAAAAACCACGGTGCGGGCTATGCCGCGCTGGCCACGGCTGTGCATCTGCTTGGTGGCGCGCTGTATTGGCAGCGTCGCACAATCGAGCGCAAGCCGTTGAACCTGCCCAAACATTTTTTACGGATCTTGCTGACCCATGATCTGAAATTCGCCCTGCGTGCCTTGGGTGGCGCGCGGAACCCACATGCCAGCCCCGCGGTCCCAGCAGACCGCAACGGGGTCTGAGCGCAGTATCGGAGTACTTGTCATGTCCAGTTTTTCCACACTCCTGATCGGGAACGAGTCCCTGGCGATCCAGTGCGGTGACGTGCTGCTGTCGCATGGCCACGCGATCCAGGCAGTTGTGACCCGCAATGCGGGGGTCGCGGCCTGGGCTGCGGGCAAAGGGCTGGATGTGATCGAGGCCGGGCCGGGATTGGCGGACCGAGTGTCGGGCGGCTACGACTGGCTGCTGTCTATCGCGAATCTGGATATCATTCCGCAAGCGTTGCTGGACCGCGCGGCCAAAGGTGCCGTGAATTTCCACGATGGACCACTGCCGCGGTACGCTGGTCTGAATGCGCCGGTCTGGGCGCAGATCAACGGCGAAAAACAGCACGGTATCACTTGGCACTTGATCGAAGGCGGCATCGACGAAGGCGACATTCTGGAACAGGCCATGTTTGACGTGGCCTCTGATGATACAGCTCTGACGCTGAACACCCGCTGCTACGAGGCCGCGATTCAAACCTTCCCGGCTGTGGTTGAACAACTGGCCAGCAATGCGCCCGCGCGTCAGGCCCAGGACTTGTCGCAACGCAGCTATTTCGGGCTGAAGGACCGTCCAGAGGCTGCTGCCGTTCTGGATTTCAACCGCTCCACCGCTGACCTGCTGCGCTTTGTCAAAGCGCTGGACCATGACACTTTCCGCAACCCGTTGTTCATGCCCAAGGTACAACTGGGCGACGACGTGATCCTGCTGCGGCATGCGGATATTGCCGAGGGTCAAGGCACCCCCGGAACCGTTTTGGCAACGACGCCGGATATGGTGAATGTTGCCACGTCGGACGGGGCGATCAGCCTGACCGGCCTGACTTTGTTGAACGGTGCCAAGTTGCCCAAGGGCGGTGACGTGTTGAACCGCCCCGACCCTGCGCTGACCGAAGCGATGAAACCCGCGGTCGAGGCCGAGCTGGCCTATCGCGCCGTGTTAGACAGCTACGCGCCCGTTCGTCTGGCGTTTACCCCTACTCAGGACACTGGCACCCGCCAGCTTACCCTGACCGCAGGCGACCACCTGTTGCCCGCGATGGCGCTGATCGCCGCGCGTTTGGCGGGGACGGATACCGCTGACATGTCGCTGATTCTGAACGAGGGGTCGCCGCATATCACAGGCTGGGCCCCGATCCGTGTGAACCTGCATGCTGATGCTGCTCGGCAGGTGCAGGCTGTCCAATCCCAAATTTCGCGCGCTCAGGCCAAAGGGGGCTTCCCCTCTGATGCTTTTGCGCGGCGTCCCGACCTTGCAGATATCGCCGTGCCGGATGTGGCTCTCTCTCATGTCCCTGAATCCGCCCCCGGCGCGGCGATAACCTTGTTCCATGACGGCACGCAGGCCATCCTGTTCGCTGATGCGGCCCGTGTGTCCCAGGACGCGCTGACCCGCATGGCCGCGCGTCTGGACAAACTGGCCACTGGTATCAGTGGCCCGGTCTCGGCGTTGGACATCATGCCCGAGGCCGAACGCCAGCTGGTGCTGACCGACTGGAACGCGACCACGGCTGACTATGACGATCAGCTGTGTATTCACCAGATGTTCGAGCGGCAGGTGGCCAAGACGCCGGACGCGCCTGCGCTGGTGTTCGAGGGAGAAGAGCTGTCCTATGCCGAGCTGAACACACGCGCCAACCAGCTGGCGCATGTGCTGCAAGGCAAAGGCGTCAAACCTGGCACGCTGGTTGGGCTGCACACGCAACGCTCGGTTCATCTGCTGGTCGGCGCTTTGGGGATTCTGAAGGCTGGTGGCGCATATGTGCCGCTGGATCCGGCCTTCCCTGCGGACCGGATCGCTTTGTACATCGAGGATTCCGGTTGCCCGTTGATCGTGGCGCAACAGGCGCTGATTGCGGACCTGCCCAAGGGCAATGCAGAAATCATCGCGCTGGACACCGATGCGTCGATCCTGACGGCGCTGACGGATAACCCCGCTGCTGGAACGCGCGGCGAGGATCTGGCCTATATGATCTACACCTCGGGCTCGACCGGACGGCCCAAGGGCGTGATGGTCGAACACCGCAACGTGTCGAACTTTTTCACTGGCATGGATGACCGTATCCCGCATGAGGGCGGCACCTGGCTGGCCGTGACCTCGTTGTCCTTCGACATTTCTGTGCTCGAGCTGTTCTATACCCTCGCCCGCGGCTTCAAACTGGTGGTCAGCAGAGATGAAAACCGGGCGCTTGTGTCCTCGGGGGCGATGAATGTCACCGGCAAGGGGATGGAGTTCAGCCTGTATTACTGGGGCAACGATGACGGTGTTGGTCGCGACAAATACGAGATGCTGTTCGAGGGCGCCAAGTTCGCCGATGAAAATGGGTTTGTTGCCGTCTGGACGCCTGAACGCCACTTCCACGCCTTTGGTGGGCCTTACCCCAATCCGTCTGTGACTGGCGCTGCGGTTGCTGCGTTAACGAAAAACCTGGCAGTGCGCGCAGGTAGCTGCGTTGCACCGCTGCACCATCCCGCCCGCGTGGCCGAGGAATGGGCCGTGATCGACAACCTGACCAACGGGCGCACGGGTCTGGGCATCGCTTCGGGCTGGCAACCGCATGACTTTGTGCTGCGCCCCGAAAACCGCCCGCCGAACAACAAGAAGGCCATGCTGGAAAGCATCGAAACCCTGCGTAAATTGTGGGTCGGTGAAGAGGTGGAATTCCCTCTGGGGAATGGCGAAACTCATGCGGTCGTGACCCAGCCGCGGCCCGTGTCCAAGAAACTAGAGGTCTGGGTGACGACTGCGGGCAACCCCGAAACGTGGAAAGAGGCCGGTAAGATCGGTGCCAACGTGCTGACTCACCTGCTGGGCCAATCGGTGGACGAGGTCGCGGGCAAAATCCGCCTGTATCACGAGGCGCTGCGCGAGGCAGGCCATGATCCGGCGGACTTCAAGGTCACGCTGATGCTGCACACTTTCGTGGCTGAAGACCGTGAAAAAGCGCGTGAAATTGCGCGAGGTCCGATGAAGGACTACCTGCGCTCGGCCGCTGCCTTGATCAAACAATTCGCCTGGGTTTTCCCCGCGTTCAAACGCCCCGAGGGCGTCAGCAACCCGTTCGAACTGGACCTAGGTGGCCTGTCCGAAGATGAGCTGGACGCCATCCTGGAATTCGCCTTCCTGCGTTATTTCGAGGATTCCGGTCTGTTTGGCACCGTCGATGATTGTCTGAACCGGGTCGAACAACTGAAGCGTATCGGTGTCGACGAAATCGCCTGTCTGATCGACTATGGCATTGAAAAACAAACGGTTCTGGACGGGCTGCAACATCTGGCCAAGGTGCGCGAAGCGGCGAATATCCAGGCGGAACTGGACGCTAATGATTTCTCGGTCGCGGCGCAGATCATTCGCCATGACGTGACCCATCTGCAATGCACGCCGTCCATGGCGCGGATGATCTCGATGAATGACGAGGCGCGCTTTGCCCTTGGACATGTGAAACACATGATGATCGGTGGCGAGGCGTTGCCCGGTGCCCTGATCAACGACCTGCGTGAGACGACCCATGCAACGATCGAAAACATGTATGGCCCGACGGAAACGACAATCTGGTCCACCACGCAAACCGCCGGAATGGGCGAGAAGATCGTAAATGTCGGCACACCAATCGCCAACACGCAGGTCTATGTTCTGGACGAGGCGATGCAGCCCGTGCCAGTTGGTGCGGCGGGCGAGCTGTATATCGGCGGTGCCGGCGTGACCCGTGGCTATTGGCAGCGCGAGGATCTGACCGCCGAGCGTTTCGTTGCCGACCCCTTCATTGAGGGCAACCGTATATACCGCACGGGCGATCTGGTACGCTGGCGCGATGACGGACGGCTGGATTTCATCGGTCGCGCGGATCATCAGGTCAAAATCCGCGGCTACCGGATCGAACTGGGCGAGATCGAGTCGTTGATGGATGCCGATCCTGCCATCCGACAGGCCGTGGTCATCCCGCGCGAGGATGCGCCCGGCGCGCTGCGTCTGGTTGGCTATTACACCACCTCGGGCGAGGTTTGCCCGGTGAAACTGCGCGACCGTTTGGCCGCTGCTTTGCCGGACTACATGGTGCCCTCGGCCTTTGTGCAGATGGATGCCTTTCCGCTGACCCCGAACAAAAAGGTCGACCGCAAGGCGCTGCCCGCACCAACCGAAGGCGCGCAAAGCGAAACGGCCGAATATGTTGCGCCGGAAAACACGGTTGAACAGGACATCGCCGCAATCTGGACCAGTATTCTGGGCGTGCAAAACATCGGATCCAAGGACAACTTCTTTGCGCTGGGTGGGCATTCCTTGCTGGCCGTACAGGCGCATCGGGAAATCCGTCAGAAACTGGGGGCAGAGAAGCTGTCGATCACAGATATCTTCCGCTTCCCTGTTCTATCGGCCTTGTCCGCGAAGGTTATGGAAATGACGGGCGGCAACGCCTCGGCGCCCGAAAACGAAACCAAGTCCGAGGAACAAAAGGCCAGCCGATCAGACGCAATGGAGAAACGCCGTCAGATGCGGGCACGACGGATGTCGCGGACCGGATGATGTCGCAGGCTCAGGTCATATCGCTGTTTCCTAAGGGGATCGAGGTTGGCGTCGGGATCACTGATCCGCGCCACCCCAAAGGGGAATTGTACCCTGCCGAGGCCACGGCCATCACGCGCGCCGTTCGCAAACGCAGCGATGAATTCCGTGCGGGACGTGATGCGGCGCGACGGGCAATGCGGGCAATTGGCGCCGCGCCCGTGGCCTTGCCCAGTCGTGCGGATCGTCTGCCGGTCTGGCCCGCTGGAATGGCTGGCTCGATTACTCATTGCGATGACCTGTGCCTTGCCTGTGCGTCGATCCAGGCCCGCGCGATAGGTCTGGATATCGAACCTGCGACCGGCCTTGAGCAAGATTTGTGGGACGCGATCCTTTTGCCAGAAGAGCGAGAGGCCGTTGAGGCCGCTGCGGAGCCGAATGCTGCTGCCAAGCTGATCTTCTCCGCAAAAGAAGCTGCTTATAAGGCGCAATATCCGCTGAGCGAGACCCTGTTCGGGTTCCACGATTTGCGAATCCAACTGGCCGAAGACGGTCAATTCCAGGCCGAATTCCGCATCAATGCTGGACCGTTCCAACCCGGCGACACGCTGCAAGGGCGATACCTAAGCAACGACACGCATATCGTTACGGCGGTGGTGCTGGCATGAGATATCCGCCCGTTCTGCGACCTCAAAAGACCCGTGAATCCGCTGCCAAAGTGGTCGCAATCGAAATGCACTGTTTCCATCCTCACCCTTTCTTGAGATGGAATCTGCACCCAAATTTGTTAATAAGTCCTGGATTTAGAGCAGCATTTGACGCTTTCCGGCGAAAATTTCCTTGGCCAACAAAAGGCCAAACCCCAGGGACGCCTGAAATTCTGTGTGAGGAAAACCCATGAGCCAGTCCTTCTCGGTCTCCAATATTTTTTCGGCGTTGCTGCGCCGGTTCTGGATGGTGTTCTGGATCACGACCCTTGGCACCGTCGCGGCTGTTTTCCTGGCGCTTAGCCGCCCTGCAATCTATGAATCCATCGCCGTCATTCAGTTCGAGCTGGCCCAGGTCGAAGAAAACCTGACCTCGCCCGGCGCAACGCAACGCACGACGCCTGTCGAGACCCGGCTGAAGCTGATCGAACAAAAACTGATGTCGCGCGATAGCCTGCTGGAGGTGATCGAGAAGTTCGATCTCTACTCGGGCGATGCGGAAATGACTGACGCGCAGAAGGTCACTCAGCTGCGCGAATCCGCGAATATCAGCACCTTGATCGACCCTGAACAGGCGTGGCGCCCGAATGTGCAACCTTCGGGGCTGATCATTTCGGTCCGGTTGGAAAATGCCCAAACGGCTGCTGACGTGGCGAACGAGCTGCTGTCGCGTGTGCTGATCGAGGGTAAATCCCGTCGCTCGGGCCGGGCGGAACGGACGCTGGCGTTTTTCATCGCCGAAGAGGAGCGTGTGACAACCGAAATCGCAGCGCTGGAGGGCGAGCTGGCCGCCTATAAGTCGCAGAACCAGGCGTCTTTGCCGGCAAACCTGGTTAGTCAGCGGGACCAGCTGGCGCGCTTGAACGACAGCTTGCTGGCCGTGGAGCAACAGCTGATTCAGTTGCAAACCCAAAGCGATCGCATCCGCGCCGAGGATCTGGACCGTCAAACCAACCTGCTGCGGCAGCAAAAACTGCTGTTGGAAGAGCGTATTTCGATCGTTCAGGACGCGCTGAAAACCGCGCCCGAAGTCGAACGTCAACTCAGCACATTAGAGCGTCAACTGGGCCAGTTGCAGGACGAATTGAGTGTCATTACCACCCGCCGCGCGGACGCAGCGATGAACCAGCAATTGGAAAGCCAAAACCAGGTTGAACGCTTTGAAGTGCTGGAAACCGCGCTGGTGCCGGAACACCCGGTGTCCTCGGGGCGTCGCAAACTGGCGGCGGCTGGAGCGATCGGGTCGCTTATGCTGGCCGTCGGACTGGCGCTGGGGCTGGAGTTCATGAACGCGGGCGTGCGCACAGCCGCTCAGATGGAAAAAGAGCTGGATATCCGTCCGGTCGTAGTGATCCCCAATTTGGATCGCCAAAAAAACCGCCGTCGTCGCCGGTTGGTCTGGATCAGTGGGCTGATGGCCGTGTTTGCCGCCGCTGCAATGGTGTTGCAGGGGCGGGCCAGGGAAATCGGTGAAGTGCTGTCGATTTTCCGACGGTCACGCGCGTCTTAGTAGCCGTAATCTTGGGTCGGAACGTTATCGGCCTTGTTCAGAACCACCCCCAGCAGAGGGATATCGTCGCCCAAACGCCGCATGACCTCGCGGATTTCGGCCGAGGTCGTCTGACCTCCTCCGGCGACGACCAGAATACCGTCATACATCTGGCGAAACGCGATCACATCGTCCAGCGCCAGGGCCGGAGGCAGATCATAGAGCACGACGTCGGGCGCCAGCTCTTCCTCCATCTCCTCGATGCGCAGATGAGTGCTGTCGCGGGCCAGTAGTTCCGCGGCATAGGGTTCGATGCGGTCGTTCAGGCCGATCGCCAATTTCTTGCCGATCTTCAGGCTATTGTCGCCGAATCTGTGGAATTGCTGCTCGATCTCGCGCTCTCCTCGCAGGAAATCACCCATGCTGCCAGCGGTTTCAATGCCCAGCATATCGGCCAGACTGGGTTTGCGCAGGTCCATGTCCAGCAGCACCGTCTTGCAGTTTTCATAGCGTGACAGGGCGATGGCCAGGTTCATGGAAACAAAGCTTTTGCCGCAATCCTGCGTGGGCGAGGTGATGCCAACCCGGCTCCATCCCTTGTCCGAAAGTGTCTGCACCAGGCGGGTTCGCAACACGTCAAACGTCGCATGAGCAGGGTCATGACGGGTGGCGGTGATGATCAGGTTTTCATCCAGCAAACGCTCGTTCACCGGGATCGTTGGCAACGTGTCCCAAAGGTCGGGATCGGGCGCACGAACGGGTTCTTCGACGCGCATAGCGTCTTGAACGGCTTGTTCTTCTTCGATGGGGTCGGGATCTGGCTCGGGCGTTTGCCGCGCAATACGCTCCAGCAATTCCGAGCGGTCTTCCGTATCCATTTTCTGACGCCGGTTCCGGCGCAATACATAGTCAACCATGTGTATTCGTCCCTACCTTGGGCTTGTTTGGTCCGAATCTGATCAACGACCCGTCCAATTTGGCGGATTTGTTGACGCCATGGGAACAAAAGACCTTGGCGAAATTAAGCCAGAACGACGTAAAACCTGCGTCTACAGACCAAAGAGATTGGCTTGTTTGATCGCTTTTTCAATGAAAGCGGTTTGATCGGTTTCGGGTTTCCATCCCAATACCTGCTTAGGATGGCTGTTATCGAACTGCGCGTAATGCGCGCGCGATTTCCAGTCTTGCAGCGACGGACGACTAATCCCTTTCTTGCGCAGCACATATTTTTTCAGAGCGTATTTCACGCCATCAGCCGCATAAAACGTCGACAAATCGCCCGAGCTGACATGGATACGCGCATCCAGCGCCGTGTTGATCGCATCAAAGTACCCGCGCCCGGTCAACATCGGTTCGCCAATCAGGTTAAAGCTTTGGCCAATGGCGGCCTCGGTCTCCATCATGCGGATCAGCCCGTCCGAGATGTCGTCGGCTAGAACAAACGGCAGGTTGTGTTTGCCATCGCCCCACAAACGCACCGCGCCCGCACCATGCCAACGCCCAATGCCCCAGTGTTGCAGCGGTCCACCGGCACCCACCACGATGCCTGGACGTGCAATGGTGACGGGTAGGCCGCGCGCTTCGAACAGGTCCATCAACTGGCGTTCGCATTCCGCCTTGGAGCGCGCATACATGTTGCGGTTTTCCATCTCGCCGAAATCGGTGTCCTCGGAGATCAGCAGATTGGCGTCGGACATGTCATAGGAGGCGATCGTGCCGGTATAGATCAGACGGTTTACCCCGGCCTCCAGGCAGGCCTCGCCGATACGGACGGCAGTGCCGACGTCGTTTTTCAGCGCGTCCTCCCAGGTGGTGTCCATCGACTTGGCCAGGTTGAAAACGGCGTCGATCCCTTCCATCGAGGCAACCAGCGCCTCCTTATCGGACAGCGAAACAGCGACGGTTTCCACATGATCGGCGATATCGTCAAAGGGTCCGGTTTTGCCCCGGCTGAGCACGCGCACGTCATAGCCGCGCTGCACCAGCGTACGGGTCAGATTGCGCCCGATAAACCCGGTGCCGCCGATGACCATCACGGTCGGGTTCGGCGTGCCTTTGACGGGTTTGGGATCAACGGGCAGGGTGGCCTTGGTCAGTGTCGCCTCAAGCGCGCCCATCACTTTCAACGCGGCATCGCCATTATATCGCGCGTCCACCGGGCGGCCCCAGCGCAGCGCATCATAGATCGCGTCGGTCGTGCCACGAAAGCTTAGCCCATACGGGGATTTCTGGTTCAGCGAGGTCAGTTGCCGGGTCGCGTTCACCACGCCTTCGCGCAGGTGTTGCCAGGACAGGCTGAACTGCTTGATCAGCGGATTCATCACCAGATCCGAGGTATTGTCGCGCGCCGTCACCAGCGTATCGGCGGCATAGTCCAGACGTGCCATACCGCTGGAGCCGCGCACCGTCAGTGACCGATCATCATAGGTTTCAACCATCGAGAAATTAAAGCTGACATCCACCGCCCCGGCCCGCGCCAGAACCCGCCAGGATTGGTGGCGCACGGCGCCTCCGGGCAGGGTCACGGGCTGGTTCAGTTCGACGCTCAGAATCTCCAGCTCGCCCAGCAGATCGACGGCAAAGGCATAGGGGTGCGCCCCCAGTTCCAGCAGCAGGTTTTGCGGGTCGCGCAGCAGCCACAGACCGTAAGGCCCCGCACGCAGCGGGCCAAGAGGCAGGCACCAGTTGACTTCGATCGCATTGACGCGGCCCAGGTCTCCGGCCTGCACAGTGGCTTTCAGGCGCTGATACCCAGGCACGCCCAAAAAGTTATGCCCAGCCGCGAACTGCACACCTTTTTCGGCAGCGGCCTCGGTGATTTCCCGAGTTTCAGCCACGGACAGAGCAACGGGTTTTTCGACGATCACATGCAGCCCGGCCGCGATACATTCCAGCGCCAGCGGGTGATGCAGGTTTGGCGGAGTCAGGATGTGCACGGCATCCACCGCACCGGCGGCGACCATTTCTGCAACCGAGCTATAGGCGGCTACGCCATATCCCTGCGCCATGGATTGTGCGACCGAGGCTGAGACGTCGCAAATCGCAGCCAGCTCGGCATCCTTGCAGGCCCGGATCGCATCCGCGTGCCACGTCGCAATATACCCGGCCCCGATCAGGCCAACCTTTTGCACTGCGCTCATCTCATTCAACTCCGTCACTTATACTCGATGATTTTCATGTCCGCCCCGGTTGCGCGGCGTTTGTAATAGGTCAGAACCCCAAGGAAATTGGGGATTTTCGACAGGCTTAACAGCACGGAAAGTCGTTTCGCTTGTTTGTCTCTCACGCCTTCGCATTTTAGCCCGGAAACCGTGCGGATATAGGACAGGGCATAGGCCGCCGCGACCAGCAGCACCAGTGGCCAACAGTAGAATAGTCCGATCAAGGCCAGCAAAGGCAGGAGCGCGCCGAAAATCCAGACGCGTTTGCGCTCGGGTTTGAAGTGCTCAGGATGCAGCGCGCCGACCTGCGCAAACCCATGGCCCGAGCGTACGGCCCGCTGCCACCACTCGCTGAACCGAGTCATGTTGGCGTCGTGATGTGTCATCGTTTCGGGGAGGCGCCATAGGGTTTTGCCGGATTTACCGATGCGGCAGCAAAATTCATCATCCTCGGCGGCGATCACAACAGGGTTGAACCCACCAATAGCGTCGAAATCCGCGCTGCGCACCATCATGTCACCTCCGCAGGCGGTAATCTTGCCCGCAGGACGGTGCCATTCAAAATCGGCGATTGTGTTGTAAAGGCTGCGATTGGGGTGAATCTCATAGCGCCAGCCTGTGACGACGCCCAGCTCGGGGCGGGCATCCAGTTCGGCAGAGGCTTTGGCCAACCAACCTGGTTCCACGGTGCAATCCCCGTCCACGAATTGCACATAGTCCGGCAGGTTGGGCTTCAGCGCCTCGAAACCTGCGTTGCGGGCGCGGGCGGCGGTGAAGGGGATAGATGTGTCCAGTTCAACCACAGTGATGCCCATGTCGCGCGCCATTTGCACGCTATCATCGGTCGAGCCGGAATCCACATAGACGATCCGATCCGCCTGTCCCTTTAACGAGGTCAGGCAGCGGACCAGGCGGTCGCCTTCGTTTCGGCCAATAGCGACAGCGGCGATGGTGCTCATGTGTCGGACTCCGGTCGTTTTGTCAAAGGCGGCGTGCCGTCCACATAGCCCTGAATCAACGTCCCCAGCCACGCGGCCTCGGCCCGGATGTCAAAATCAGAGGTGACTTTGGCACGACCGGCCTGACCCATCGCTTTGGCTCGGTCAGGGTCGGACAGCACGTCACGGATCGCCTGCAACAGCGCCCCCGCATCGCCCGGTGGCACCAATCGGCCTGAAACGCCATCCTGCACCAGTTCGGGAACGCCCGCGATCTGGGTGGTGACGACCGGCAGGGCGCTTGCCATCGCCTCCATCAACACCACGGGGACACCTTCGGCAAAGCTGGGCAGAACCAGCATGTCTTGGGTTTGCAATGTCTCGGCCACTTCGGACTGTGATTTGTACCCCAGGAACGAGACATGGTCGCCAAGGTTTAGATCCGCGGCCATCCGCTCCAGCTCGGCCCGTTCCGGCCCATCGCCAATCACAGTCAGGTGGAACTCAGGGATGTCCCGGATCAGGTCCTGCATGGCCTCGAACAACACCGGCAGGCCCTTCACGGCAGCCAAACGACCAACGAACAAAGCGCGGGTGCCGTTGCGCTGGGCTGGGGCGACGTAGCGATCTGGCTGAACGCCGCAATGCACGATATGCATCCGGTCCCAATGGTGTGGATCAGAAAACACCATCCCCTGAGATCGGCAGAAATCGCTGATACAGGCCACGAACGAGGCCCGCGCGATTTTCTGATCCAGCCGCCAGCGGATCGGTTCGAAAAAGATATCCGGACCGTGCATGGTAAAGCTGTAGGGAATGCCGCTCAGCTCTTGGCACAGCATGGCGACGGTGCAGCTGGCCTTGGCGATGTGGTTGTGCAGATGTTGCACGCCCCGCGAACGCAAGTGATCAGCCAGCACCACGGCCTCGGCGAAATAGAACAGCTGATACAGGGTGGTCTTTAGCCCGCCGGGGGAGGTCTTTATCGCCAGCCGCAGCGCCTGGAAATAGCCAGAAGGCGCGCGCAACAGCGCCTTGGCATGAGCGCGGATAGATCTGAGCGGACGCGTCGCCGCCTGAAGCACATAGAAGGTGCGCGCGGCCTCGGCCCGTTGTTCCTCGCCGACCAGATGTTCCACACCCGTCCGCCGGATCGAGCATGTTTCGACCTCAAAACCCTGCTTGCGCAGCTCGGCGACCTCGCGTTGGATGAACGTATCTGTCGCGCGTGGGTATTCTCCGGTCAGATAAGCGATGGTGGTCATGCGTCGTCCTCGGAGGGGTCGGGCTGAACTGACAAGGCAAAAACCTGCTCGAACGCAGGTGTCGCAGGCAGTGACAGCCGAGATTTCAGCCGCTCGTTGGGGTAAACCGCACTGGCCATCCGATAGCGCAGCGTTTCACGCCGGAACAAGCCGGGACGACCGGGCAACCACGACAGCGCGCCCGCCAGAATATCGAACAACCGCCAATGCACCGGCACAATCACCTTGGGCCAGCCAGTCCGTGCCATTGCATTCAGGAAACGAATACGGTCGGGCAGATCGTCATCCACTAGGTTCAGCACCTCGATCGCGCCATCCGGGCCGGCGGGCACAGGCGTTTCGGCGGCCCTGACCAGAGCCTCGGCGGCATGAGCGATATGGCACAGGGGGATCTCTCCGCCTGCGTTCATGCGTAAGACGAAAGGGCCGATGCCCGGCCCGACATGGGCGTTCCACAACCTGCCGGGGCCGAAAACCGCGCCCAGCCGCATCAGACGCAATTCCAGGCCGTGCTCTTGGGCGGCGCTGACGCAGATATCTTCTTGTTCCAGCTTGGCGCGGCAATAGGCGTCGCGCTGACCAGGATTGCGTTCCAGCAAAGAGGTTTCGTCAAGCACAGGCTGACGCGGCAGGTCCATCCCGGAATACACACTGATCGAGCTGACCAGCACCAGCCGGGGTTTCTCTTCGGCAGTGCGGACCGCTTCGGTCAAATGATGAGTGCCGTCCAGCGTGTTGCGATCCTGCGCTGCGTCATCTCCTGACAGGGTGGCGGCAGCGTGGATGACGGCGTTGACGCCCTCCATGTTCAGCGCAGGGATGCATGAGGGGTCGGAAAGATCGGCCTCGACCACCTCGATCCCGTCATCGTCGACCCAACCGTCGGGAACAACACCCGCCAGCCGAACCACGGCGACCACGTCATGCCCTGCCTCGCGCGCAGCGGCAACGGTGGCCCGACCGACATAGCCCGCGGCCCCGGTAATCATCAGGGTCATTTCTGGGGTCACTTCGCCCATGGCATCGGCTCCATCCGGGGGCATTGCGTGGTCATTTCCTGAGCGCCGGTCGTGCGGCCGGCATTCTGGATTGCCAGCGTCACCTCGTTCAGATGCAGCGCAAAATCCGAGGACAGTCGGCAGGGGCGATCATCACGCAATGCCTCCAGCATTTCGGCGGGCCCCAGCGCAAAATTCATCGAGGCCGCCCCCCAGCGCCCGACTTTGGGGTGGGTGGGGCCTTTGAGTTTGACTCGGCGACCTATCGGGCTGTCCAGCAACCGTCGGCGAATACGCAGACGGGGATGGTATTTGATCTTGGCGCCGTTATCCCAGGCCTTGTGCAAGGACAGAACGCCCTTGTCCCCAACCACGCGAATTTGGTGATCATGCGGGGCGACAATGGAACAGGTCAGACGTGCGACCATGCCACTTTCAAAAAACAACGTGGCCACAGACACGTCCGGGGCCGCATCCTGGACCCCCAGTTTGTCAGGGATCACCGCAGCAGAGGCGGCGGTGACGCTTTGTACCGTGCCGAACATCGCGATCAGCCAGGTCAGATAGTAACCGGCGTGTTCCAGCGTGCAACCGACCTGAAATTCGTCCTCATAGGGCCAGGGCGCGCCGCTTTCGCTGCGCCAATCCTTGACCGGAGCTTGTGGGATGAACCCGTCATCCAGCTCTGCGTAGATCAGGCGGGGCGTTCCGGCAGTTTCGTCACGAACAGCCTTGGCCAAAGTCTGCGCAGCCTCACCCAGAACCGAGCAGGGCGCAGAGGCCAGCAAAAGACCCTTTTCCGCGGCCAATTCATGCAGGGCGCGAGCGTGCTCCATCTGAGGGGCTAAAGGTTTTTCAGAATAAACGTGATGCCCAGCCAGCAAGCAGGCACGGTTCACCTCGTAATGAGCAGATGGATTGGTCAGGTTCAGGATCACGCCATCCTTGGGCGTCACGGCAAACAATGCGTCCAGAGACTTGGCTTGGGGGACATCCCAATATGCGCAAAACGCCTGCATCCGATCAGCGCGCAAGTCATAGGCACCCAGCACCGCAATGCCCGACGCCTGAAGCGAGCGCATGTAAAGGTCTGCCACAAATCCGCAGCCAATCAAGGTCACACCGCTCATGCCGCGCACCCTGCTTGCCCGATTTGCCTGTTGTTTGTCAGCCTCATTGTTTCTTGTACCGACTAATTTCTGCCATTTGCTGCAAAACAGCATAGGAAAATGTCAACAGTTTGTCGCGGTTAAAGCGGTTTCACGATATCCCCCTGTTGCCTATCATTCCCAAGCGCGTATTCAAGAAGCGGGTGGCGCAATCAGGAGAGCCGCGTGGAATTTTCGATTGATCAGTACAGCCTGTCCGTCGACGTCCCCAACTGGGAGGCGTTGGAGCAGCAGGTAAGCGCGCGGCTTGCTGGCAAGCAGGGCTTTGCCTTGGCAACGCTGAACCTGGATCATCTGGTGAAATTGCGCACTGACATGGATTTCCGGGCCGCCTACAAAGCGCAGGATTTTGTGGTGGCCGACGGCAATCCGATTGTGTGGATGTCGCGCTTGGCTGCGCGACCGGTGACGTTGATGCCGGGATCCGACACGATCCTGCCTCTGTGCCGGTTGGCCGCGCAGATGGACGTTGCGGTGGGTCTGGTCGGCACGACCGATACCAGCCTGAAAGCATCGGCCGAGGCGTTAGAGGCCCAAGTCCCAGGTTTGCGGGTGAGCACCCGGATTGCCCCGCCTTTTGGGTTTGATCCTCAGGGCGGTCAGGCCGACGAAATCTTGCGAAGGCTGGAAAGCGAAGGCGTTGGTCTGTGTTTCATCGCACTGGGCGCGCCCAAGCAGGAATTGTTCGCCGCCCGAGGGCGGGTGACGGCGCCGTCTGTGGGCTTTGCCTCGATCGGCGCTGGACTGGATTTCCTGTCCGGCAGTCAGGTGCGCGCGCCGCAATGGGTGCGGACCATCCAGATGGAGTGGTTGTGGCGGATGCTAGAGAATCCTGGCCGTATGTTCATGCGCTACCTGCGGTGTTTTGCGATTTTGCCGGGCCATATGCTCAAATCTTTGGCGATGCGGTGGCGTGGATGACGTCGGGGTAACGGTTTCCACAGGACCTCGCTGCGAGTGAAAACAGTGATTTTTAACAATTGATTAACTAAGAATCTCAGCGCGATACCGCAGTGCGGCGTCATGAAACTTTAAGAAATCTGTCAAGAATCCGTCTCGGCGCGGCCCTACTTCGCTTTTTCAGAAGCGGGGTGAAGAATGCTGACCATTCAAAATCTGACTAAGTCCTGGGGTGCTATTAAGGCCGTGGATTCTGTCACTATCCAGATCGACCGTCCGATGATGATCGGCATCATCGGGGCCTCTGGCGCGGGTAAGTCCACCCTGCTGCGGATGCTGAACCGGCTCGAGACTCAGACCAGCGGGATCATCTCCTTTGACGGGCGTGAAATTACCGCACTGAAAGGCGCGGACAAACGTCGTTGGCAGCGGGACTGCGCGATGATTTTCCAGCAGTTCAATCTGGTGCCGCGGATGGATGTGGTCTCGAACGTGCTGCATGGCACGTTGAACCAGCGCTCAGCCGTTGCGACCCTGTTCAACCTGTATCCGCAAAGCGACATCCATCGCGCCATCGATATTTTGGATCGTCTGGGCATTGCCGCCCATGCCGCCAAACGGGCCGAGGCCCTGTCGGGTGGCCAGCAACAGCGCGTCGCCATCGCCCGCGCCATCATGCAAGACCCCAAGATCGTTCTGGCCGACGAACCCATAGCCAGTCTGGACCCGATGAACGCTCAGATCGTTATGGACGACCTGCGCCGCATTCATGACGAGGACGGCCGCATGGTAATCGCGAACCTGCATACCTTGGACACTGCCCGCCGCTATTGCGACCGCGTCATCGGGATGCGCGCAGGCCGGATCGTGTTTGACGGAACCCCTGCGCAGCTGACCACCGGCGTCGCGCGGGACATTTATGGCGCGGATGGCTCGTTTTCCGAGGCCGCGACCAGCACCAGCATCGAAACGCTGGACCGCCACACCGGGGCGGACCTGGCCGAAACGGCCTGACCCTATCCAAACAGACTTCATCCCAATCGGAGAGAGACGATGAAAAAACTGATTGCTGCCGTTCTGGCAACCACCGCCCTGGCCAGCCCGGTCATGGCAGACGAAATCAAAGAATTCCGCATCGGTATCCTGGGTGGCGAAAACGCCCAAGACCGTCTGAACAGCAACGAATGTCTGCGTGAAAAGACCGAGACTCTGCTGGGTGTCGAAACCAAACTGTTCGCCCCTGCCGATTATAACGGTGTGATCCAGGGTCTGCTGGGCGGCACCATCGACGCGGCCTGGTTGGGCGCCTCGGGTTATGCCAAAACCTTCTTGTCGGACCCAGAAGCGGTCGAGCCGATCCTGGTCAAAGTGAACCTGGACGGTGGCTATGGCTATTACTCGGTTGGCTTTGCCCGCAAGGACAGCGGCATCAAATCGCTGGACGACATGAAGAACAAAGTCTTTGGCTTTGGTGATCCGAACTCGACCTCGGGCTTCCTGATCCCTTCGATCGAGATCCCTCAGGCGACCGGCGCGACCATGACTTCGGGTGACTACTTCGGCGAAGTTAAATTCACCGGCGGACACGAGCAGACCATCGTTGCAGTGAACAACGGCGACGTTGACGGCGGCGTGACCTGGGCCGACGGTCTGGGCGAATGGGAAGACGGCTTCAGCTCGGGCGCGCTGCGCAAAGCTGTGGACGCTGGCCTGATCGACATGAACGACCTGGTGCAGATCTGGCAGTCCAAGCCGATCCCTGAGGGTCCCTTTGTTGTCCGCAAAGAGCTGCCAGAAGACGTGAAGATTAAATTCACCGGTCTGCTGGCCTCGTTGAAGTCGATGGACGAAGACTGCGCCTATGGCGTGCTGCAGGGCGACGCCAAAGGCTTTATGCCGATCACGCACGAAGCCTACGAAGTGATCGTCGAAGCACGTAAGCTGAAGTCCAACTAAGCTGACCAAATCGCACAGGCCCCGCACCCCCGCGGGGCCTGTTGTCTTGTCTAAGGTTCCCCAAAATGGCCGATATTTCCGCCCACGCCCCCGTATCCGAGGTGCGCGACGCCTATATGGAGCTGACGCGCCGCAAGCGTTTGTACTCTGGCATCATGCTGACCGTATTTGTGGCGCTGATGGTGTCGGGCTTTATGTTGGCCGACGACCGGAACGCGGGCGGGTTTTGGTCTGGTTTGCATCAGCTCTTTGATTTCCCCGCCGAAGTGTTGGGCGAAGCCAGCGAGAAACTGGCGGAACTGCCCGGTCATTTCGTAACTTTCTTCCCTTCGTTGGTTGAAACGCTGAACATTGCTGGGGCCGCGACCCTGATCGGCGCGGTGATTGCCATCGTTCTGTCGCTCTTGTCGACCCGAGGGTTGGCGCGCTGGCCACGTATGATTCCGGTGTTTCGCAGGATCATGGACATCACCCGCGCCATCCCCGAAATCGTGATCGCGCTGGTGCTGATCTATGTTCTGGGCGGTGGTCCTGTACCGGCGATGATCGCGATCGCCTTTCACACTTCCGGGGCGCTGGGCAAACTGTTTTCCGAGGTGAACGAAAACGCCAGTCTGAAACCCGTCGAGGGCCTGCAATCTGTTGGCGCGGGCTGGGTGCAACGCATGACGCTGGGTGTGATCCCGCAAGTGTCTCCGAACTATCTGTCCTATGCCCTGTTGCGATTCGAGATCAACATCCGGGCCTCGGCTATTCTGGGGTTCGTCGGCGCCGGCGGCATTGGCTATGATCTGAAAAACGCGATGAGCTGGGGCAAAGGTCAGTATGACGAGGCCGCCGCGATCTTTCTGCTGCTGTTTGGCGCTATCGTGGTTGTGGATCAACTGTCTTCGGCACTGCGGCATCGTTTGACCCATGGCACCAAGCTGGAGAGCATCCAATGAGCATGGCCGAGTTTGAAATCATGGGCCTGAAGGAACGGGCTGATACTCTGTTCGTGAAAAAGCGCCTGATGGCCTTTGGTTTGCCGGCTCTGATGTTGGCGTATCTAACCTATATCTTCTTCAGCTTCGATATCCTTGGTCTGGCAGAACGCGCCAACCTAGAGAATGGTAAGACGCTGATCAGTGACAGCTATAGCTATAAGACACATGTCACGCGGGACAATCGCTCGGGGCAGATGACCTATGCCATCGAGGGTGAGCGCAAGGGCACCTATTCGGACGGCACGCATCCTGATTGGGTGCAGCCAAGTGCCGATCAGACCCAAGTCGATCTGGGCGGCGGTGACTTTGTCACGCTGTCGGATGCTGGCGTGCAAGTGACCCTGGCCACGGGATACAATTTCACCGCACAGCCCGGTCGCAGCGGCGTGAACGCTCAGCTGCCCGAAGGCACGGTTCCCGACTATATCAGAGCCTCGAAAAACCGTCTGGTGGTGCACAATCCCAGCAGCCGGATCACCATCACCCGCAACCGGACGGAACTGTATCGCTATGCCTTCGGGTGGGAGCTGTTCTTCTTCACGCTCGACAGCCCCTATCATGGGATGGGCTTCGGTGAACTGGTCAGCCGCGCAACATCGGGCGAGGCCAGCGCGATCGCCAATGATTTCTGGCGCAACAAAATGTGGCGTCATGGCGAGGTCGCCTGGGCGCTGTTCGAAACCATCCTGATGGCGTTCCTGGGCACGATGGGGGCGGCGATTGTTGCCCTGCCATTGGCCTTTTTGGCGGCCAAGAACTTTGCGCCGTTGATGCTGGTGCGTGGCGCGGTGCGACGTCTGTTCGACTTTTTCCGCGGGGTGGATGCCCTGATCTGGACCATTGTTCTGGCCCGCGCGTTCGGTCCCGGCCCTCTGACCGGCGCCTTGGCGATCCTGATCACGGATACCGGTAGTTTCGGTAAAATGTTCTCGGAAGCCTTGGAAAACGTGGATGAAAAACAGATCGAGGGCATCCAGTCCACGGGTGCAAAACCGATCCAGCGCTATCGTTTCGGCGTGATCCCGCAGATCACGCCCGTGCTGCTGAGCCAGATCCTGTATTACTTGGAATCCAACACCCGCAGCGCGACCATCATCGGGGCCATCACTGGCGGCGGGATTGGTCTGTTGCTGACCCAGGCGATGATCACCCAAAAGGACTGGGAAGAGGTCAGCTATTACATCGTGTTGATCATCCTGATGGTGATGTTCATGGACTGGGTGTCAGGGTTGCTGCGCCGACGTTTGATCAAGGGCTGAAGCATGACCAGACTTTCCGCCGACAAACCGTTCCTGCATTCGGATGTGGATCTGAACAACGTCACCTTTGGCCGCTATTGCGAAGTGGGCAAAGGCAGCCGAATTGGCAACACGCATATGGATGATTATTCCTATTGCGACCGATATGCGGACATCGCGAACGCTCGGATCGGCAAGTTCGCCAACATCGCCAGTTTCACCCGGATCGGGGCCACGGACCATCCGATGGAGCGCGCCAGTCTGCATCACTTTCTGTATCGCAGCCCCGACTATTTCGAAGGTGCTGATCTGGATGACGCGTTCTTTGCGCAACGCCATGCGCGCACGGCGTCCATCGGGCATGACACCTGGATCGGGCACAACGCTCAGATCAAACCAGAGGTGACCGTCGGACATGGTGCTGTCGTGGCCTCAGGGGCCGTAGTGACCACGGATGTCGCGCCCTATATGATCGTCGCAGGCATTCCGGCCCGACCGATGCGCGCGCGGTTTTCCGAGAAGGTGGCCCAACGAATGATGGTGCTGGCCTGGTGGGACTGGGCTCACGATCAGCTACATGCCTCGTTAGAGGATTTCCGCAATCTGAGCGCCGAGGCATTCTTGGAAAAATACGAGTAATCTGGTCCTTAAGTAGCGCCCAAAACTCCGATGGACGGCGGTATTTCGCGACTGCTTCGAAAACGCACCTTTGCGAAACCCCTCTGATCTTATAAGGAGGCGGCACTGAACAAGAAAAGCAGGCAATGTTCGATCAATCCGAAGCTGTTCGTCAGCGCGATGAGGCCCGTCCGGCAAAGGAATGGGCCAGAATCCTCGCAGAGTACCGTGAACCCGACCCCAAGCGCAGTTCGTTCGAACTTGCGGTAACCCTGGGGCCGTTTGTGATCCTGTGGGCGCTGGCATGGTGGTCCTTGTCGGTCAGCTATTGGCTGACCTTTGGTCTGTCGGTGGTCAACGCGGCCTTCTTGCTGCGGCTTTTTGCGATCCAGCACGACTGCGGTCACGGTGCTTTTTTCCAAAGCCGAACAGTAAGCGATTGGGTCGGTCGCGCATTGGGCGTTTTGACTCTGACCCCCTATGACGTGTGGCGGCGGTCTCATTCAATCCACCACAGTTCTGCGGGCAACCTTGGCCGTCGGGGCATTGGGGATATCCATACACTGACAGTCCAAGAATATCGCGATCTGACGCCACTTAACAGATTGATTTATAAGCTTTATCGTCATCCGTTCACCCTGTTCTGTCTGGGGCCGGGATACGTGTTTTTCCTTCAGAACAGGCTTCCCCTGGGCTTTATGAACAACGTCACCTACTGGATCAGCGCGATGTCCACGAACATTGTTTTGTTCGCGTCGCTGGCGCTTATTCTGTACTTTGGTGGCATTGCGCCGATCCTGTTGATTTTCTTGCCCACAACGCTTTTGGCGGCGACAATCGGGGTCTGGCTGTTCTATGTGCAACACCAGTTTGAAAACACCAACTGGGACGACGAGACGGACTGGCAATTGCATGATTCCGCGTTGAAGGGCAGCTCGCACTATGTGTTGCCTCCGGTGCTGCAATGGCTCAGTGCCAACATCGGAATCCACCATGTGCATCATCTGTACAGCCGCATCCCGTTCTATCGCCTGCCCGAAGTTCTGCGCGATCACAAAGAGCTGGACGAAAGCAATCGTATGACGATCCGTCAAAGCTTGCAGAGCGTTCGCCTGCATCTGTGGGACGAAGAATCCAAGCGCCTGGTGTCTTTCGCCTCTGCAAAGGCGATTTAAGGCTGCTACACTTCGTCACCGGTAGGGATGCTGAAAAATTCCGTCTGTGGGTGGGGTGTTGGCGCTATTCTGCGGCCATCCGTAAGGGCTGATCGGCGTCGATAAAACGCTGCGCAGCTTCGCCCGCCAAATAGGTCAAACGCCCGCGAGCGATGGTTGCTTCGATTGCTTGGGTGCGTTTGTTCACCACCACCAAATCCGCGCGTTTGCCATAGTCGATCACACCGCGATCCGGCAGCCGCATGATTTGCGCAGGATTGGCCGAGATCAGCGCCCAGGCGCGGGGCAGGGTCAAAACGCCATCCTGCACCAGCCGGAATACTGCGCGGGCCAACGAGGGGTAGGAGGCGTCCGACACCAACGCGCTGACCAGACGGTCGCGGATCAGTTGGGTCGCCGGCACATTGCCATAGAGCGAAGCGCCGCGGACCACGTTTGACGCCCCCATCAGAACAGGGTCGCTCATGGCGCGCGCGGCGGCGGCGGGGCCACGCGCCGTTGGGAATTCACAGATGCGCGCACCGATCATGGCATAGCCCTCGCGGGTTTCCGCATCCGGGTCATCATGCGAGCCATACTGTACGCCCAACTCGTCGAATGTTTCGGCCAAACGGCACAGATGGCGTGGCACCTCGGGCCCTCGGGACAGCCTGTCCCGGACCAATTCCAGAAAACGCTCGGGCGATTTACCCCCGCTTTGCGCCCATTTTTGCAGAGCAGCGGGATTTGCCTGTGCGATCTCTACGGCCTTTTCCAGGTGGTTGTTGAAGACCACGTAGTCCAGCTTGTGCGCACGTACGGCGTCGATCAGACGGTCACCGGTTTCGATCATATGCGTTTCGTAACGGATCTGGACGCGCATGTCGGTCAACGCCTGGGCGCGATAGGCAGAGATGGCGTTCAGCAGCTTCATAGCGCTGTCCGGGCTGCGGATGCCGCCCTCCCATGACCAGCTTTGCGCCAGCCAAGCGGTGGTCACGCCGTTGGCCGCAGCCTCGCGATCAGTGTTCAGCAATGCAGTCGTCAGCGGGAACGGCGCTGAGGGACCCGGTGTGATGTGACGCTCGAACGCGTCGCCATGCAGGTCAATGATGCCGGGCAGGACGTAATACCCCGTAAGATCAACCGCCGGGAATGGCCCCTTCGAGATGTGGCCATCCGCAATCACGATTGAACGGTCCTGCATTTCCTGGTCGCGCAGGATCGTGGCACCTGTCAGGCGCACAGGGGGAAGGATACGGGTCATGGCTGCGTGCTCTGCCTCGAACGATTATTCTGTGTTCTAGGGGGTTTGCGTGTCGTCCATATGACAAAAGCCTTTGTTTTCAGGCGATCCCAGCGACTTGGTCGTCCAAAACCAACGTAATCCGGTCGCCCACAAACCAAGTATGACCAAATTCGACAGGTTGGCCTTGCAGGTCGACGTTTATTGCTACGGTTCGTAGAATCGGCGCGCCTTCGGAAATGCTTAGCTGAAGGGCTTGGGTGGCCGTGGCCGTCTTGGCCGTTAACCGCGTGGACGCGCGCGTATAATCAGACACGCCCGACGCGTGCAGCGCCTTGGTGACCGATTTGAAGTGGCTTAGATGGTCGGGCAAATCGGGCAGGCGATCAGCTGGGAAAACGGAGCGAAACAGCGCAACCGGAGTGTCATCGGACAAGGAAAGACCTTCATAGACATGGACCGTCCCACCGGCCGGGATTCGGAGCGCCTCGGCCTCGTCCTGATCACAGGGGCGGTTTTGCAAGGTCAGGATTCGCTTGGTGGGCATCCTACCGGCATCAGTCAGGTTCTGGTGAAAACGCACGCGCTTGCCGATGTGGTAATCCGTTGGCTTGGCCATAACGAAAACCCCCGATCCGCGCCGCGCATGCGTCAGCCCCTGATCGGACAAATCGGACAGGGCGCGCCGCACAGTATGGCGATTGACCCCAAACCTTGCGGCCAGCGTAGCCTCGGTCGGAAGCTTGTCGCCAGGGCGGTAATGCCCCTCGGCAATTTCATCGGTCAGCGTCGTCGCAATCGCGCGCCAGACGGGAGTCTTGGGCATGTCGTCACCAATATTTCACAAAACCACGCTTGCCGCGCATACGGACTCGGGACTAGTATTTGTCTAGTTGTATAGTGAATTAGACAAATTGGCAAGGTGTCTAGATGGACCCGAACAAAAAGCGCAAAACTTGGATGAGCCTGTTGGCCAAGGCCGATCCTCGGCTTCTGGCAGACAGGTTCGAAGCCTATGGCCAGCCCCCCGACTACGAATGGTTGCGTGCCCCCGAGATTGGTGGCGCAATGGTGCGCGGACGTATGGGCGGCACCGGTGCGCCCTTTAATCTGGGCGAAATGACGGTGACGCGGTGTTCGCTGCGGCTGGTGACGGGGCAGGTGGGGCACGCCTATGTTCAGGGTCGTGACAGAACCAAAGCGACGCAAGCTGCGTTGGTTGATGCGATGATGCAAGGCGCGGACGAAAAAGCCGTGCGTGAGGCTATCCTGACCCCACTGCAAGAGGCCCGCGATCTGGCCCGCGCCACCCGTGCCGCCAAGGCAGCCGCGACCAGGGTCGATTTCTTCACCATGGTTCGAGGAGAAGACTGATGCAAGAAACCGCCTTGTCCGGGGGCTTTGATCAGGCGCCTCAACAATCTGCTCGTGCCTTTCGTGCCGCGATGAATGCAATGGCGCGTCCGGGAACGATCGAACGGGTCGAGGGCGCCGCGCCACCGGCCCCAATGTCCATCGCGACGGGCGTTCTGGCGCTGACGCTCTTTGATGCAGAGACTTCGGTGCATCTGGCCGGGGCCTATGACTGTCCTGCCGTGCGGGACTGGATCACGTTTCACACAGGCGCACCCTTTGCGGGGCGTGCGTTTTGTGACTTTGCCGTGGGTGCATGGCAGGACCTGACGCCGCTCGAGGAGTACCGTCTTGGCACTGCCGAATACCCTGATCGCAGCGCCACCCTGATTGTGGAACTGCCGGCGCTTACGGCAGAAGGCGTCACATTGCGCGGGCCTGGAATCAAGGACGTCGCGCGATTGACTGTTCCGGACCTGCCAACGTTGCAAACGAACGCCTTGCAGTTCCCCTTGGGGTTGGATTTTTTCTTTACTTGCAATGACTTGCTGGCTGCCTTGCCGCGTAGCACAAAGTTGGAGTGCGCCTGATGTATGTTGCTGTAAAAGGAGGCGAAAAGGCCATTGATGCCGCGCATGCCTGGTTGGCCGAAGAGCGCCGGGGGGACCCCAATGTGCCGGACTTGTCGGTGGATCAGATCCGCGAGCAAATGACGCTGGCGGTGAACAGGGTGATGGCCGAAGGCTCGCTTTTTGATCCTGATCTGGCCGCTTTGGCGATCAAACAGGCGCGTGGTGATCTGATCGAGGCGGTGTTTCTGATCCGCGCCTATCGCACCACGCTGCCGCGCTTCGGAGCGACCAATCCTGTGGACACGGAAAAAATGCTGTGCTCGCGCCGTATCAGTGCCACGTTCAAGGATGCGCCTGGGGGGCAGGTGCTGGGGCCGACTTTTGATTACACGCACCGTCTGTTGGATTTTAAACTGGCTGCTGATGGGGACGTGCCCGACGCCCCGATGCGCGATACCGCCTCCGCCGAGGTGCCGCATATCACCGAATTCCTGAACCAAGAGGGGCTGATCCAAACCGAACTGGACAGCGATGAAACGCCCGCAGATCTGACCCGCGAGCCGTTGGAATTGCCTGCGTCGCGTGCCCTGCGTCTGCAAATGCTGACCCGCGGGGACGAAGGTTTTTTGCTTGGAATGGCCTACTCCACGCAGCGCGGATACGCTCGCAACCACGCGTTTGTTGGCGAGCTGCGGATCGGAACGGTTGATGTGGAAATGGACATCCCCGAGCTGGGCTTTGCCGTGGATATTGGCGAGATCGAGCTGACAGAATGTGAAACCGTGAACCAGTTCAAAGGATCCAAGGTCGAGCCGCCGCAATTCACGCGCGGCTATGGTCTGGTGTTTGGGCAAACCGAACGCAAGGCGATCTCGATGGCCTTGGTGGATCGGGCGCTGCGTTGGAAAGAACTGGGCGAGGACGATCAGGGCGCCGCCGCGCAGGACGAGGAATTCGTCCTGTACCACGCCGACAACATTCAGGCGACGGGGTTTCTGGAGCACATCAAGCTGCCCCACTATGTCGATTTCCAGTCAGAACTGGAACTGGTGCGGAAAATGAGGGCTGAAGCAACCCGCTCGGTGAGAGAGGCTGCGGAATGACCTCAGCCCTTATCTCACGCCAGGGGCGAGTTCTGGTCGGACTTGCCGAACAGGGTCCATTCAGGATGGCGGTGGCGCAGAACTTTGCCGGCCAGTGCGGCGGAGAAGACCACCAAAAGTGCATTCACAGTCCAAAACATTGCAGTTTTCCTTTCAATCGTTCGGATCAGGGCGTTCTGGATACCGGGGAAAGAAGGCGAGAAAATGAACGTTAAAGATGAAAATACCGGTCAAATGGCCTCACAAATGCCCGACTATAACTTTGCCTATCTGGACGAACAGACAAAACGGATGATTCGCCGGGCGATCCTCAAAGGGTTGGCGATCCCTGGGTATCAGGTGCCATTTGCCAGTCGAGAGATGCCGATGCCCTATGGCTGGGGCACGGGCGGCGTGCAGGTCAGCGCGGCTGTTCTGACCCCAGAGGACACGATGAAAGTGATCGACCAAGGCGCTGATGACACCACCAATGCTGTGTCGATCCGTAAGTTCTTTGAGAAAACGGCGGGCGTGGATACGACCGAGGAAACAGCGCAGGCGGATGTGATCCAAACCCGCCACCGCATCCCTGAACAGGCCCTGCGCGAGGACCAGATTTTGGTTTATCAGGTGCCGATCCCCGAACCTCTGCGGTTTCTGGAGCCGCGCGAAACCGAGACCCGCAAGATGCATGCGCTCGAGGAATACGGCCTGATGCATGTGAAACTGTACGAGGATATCTCGCATAATGGCGCGATTTCGACCTCATACGCCTATCCGGTTCGGGTCGAGGGGCGCTATGTCATGGATCCCTCGCCGATCCCTAAATTCGATAACCCCAAGCTGGAAATGGCCGCCGTGCAGCTGTTCGGCGCGGGGCGCGAGCAGCGGATTTACGCGCTGCCGCCCTATTGTCAGGTCGTTAGTCTGGATTTCGAGGATCACCCGTTCGAGGCCAGCAAAGCCGATCACGCTTGCGATTTGTGTGCCTGCGAAACCTCTTATCTGGACGAGGTGATCGTGGATGATGCGGGCGGGCGGATGTTTGTCTGCTCGGACACGGATTTTTGCCGGTCGCGCCGTGCTGCGGGCCATGTCGGTGCCCAAGGCACCCCGTTCGAGGAGGCCGCGCAATGACGCCCCTGCTGCAAGTGAACACCCTGTCGAAATTCTATGGCCAGCGCATCGGTTGCGCGGACGTGTCCTTTGATCTGTATCCCGGCGAGGTGATGGGGATTGTGGGCGAAAGCGGGTCGGGGAAATCGACACTGCTGAACTGTCTGGCGGGTCATCTGGAACCGGATACTGGCGAGGTTCTTTTCGATACCCGTACCGGAGGTCAGAAAGACACCGTTCAGATGAGCGAGCCCGAACGCCGAATGCTTGGCCGCACCGATTGGGCCTTTGTACACCAACACGCGCGAGATGGGCTGCGAATGGGGGTTAGCGCAGGTGGCAATGTTGGCGAACGTCTGATGGCGGTAGGTGATCGGCACTATGGCAACATCCGCAGCAAGGCCATTGACTGGCTGGACCGGGTCGAGATCGCCGAGGACCGCGTGGATGACCGCCCCAGCGCCTTTTCCGGGGGGATGCAGCAACGATTGCAGATCGCTCGGAATTTGGTGACTGGACCTCGGCTGGTGTTCATGGACGAGCCAACAGGAGGGCTTGATGTCTCGGTACAAGCGCGTCTGTTGGACCTACTGCGCAATTTGGTGCGAGATATGGGGCTAAGCGCCATTGTCGTGACGCATGATTTGGCCGTCGTGCGCCTGTTGGCGGACCGGCTGATGGTGATGAAATCCGGTCATGTGGTGGAAAGTGGCCTAACCGACCAGGTGCTGGACGATCCGCAACATGGGTATACCCAGCTGTTGGTCAGCTCGGTTCTGCAGGTATGAGTGGGGCGCTGCCCCACACCCCGGAGTATTTCGGGAGCAAAGAAAGGCGAGGGCATGATTGAAATTGAAAACGTCAGCAAAGAATTCGTGCTGCACAACCAAGGGGCGGCTGTCATCCCGGTGATGAACGGGGCCAGTTTGCAGGTGGCCGCCGGAGAATGTGTTGCACTGGTCGGGGCCTCGGGCGCGGGGAAATCCACGTTGATGCGGATGATTTATGGCAACTATCTGGTGAATTCGGGTGCGATCCGGGTGGGGCGTGTAGATGTCGCCCAGGCAGAGCCGCGCGAGATATTGGCATTGCGACGTGAGGTGTTGGGGTATGTCAGTCAGTTCCTGCGGGTGGTTCCCCGGGTGGGGACCGTGGATGTGGTGGCTGAGCCGATGTTGAACGTTGGTGTCCCAGAAGACGCGGCGCGCCTGCGGGCTCGTGAGATGTTGGAGCGGTTGAATATTCCCGAGCGGTTGTGGTCGTTGTCCCCAACAACTTTTTCGGGTGGAGAGCAGCAAAGGGTGAATATCGCGCGCGGATTTGCGCATGGGTTTCCCGCGTTGTTGCTGGATGAGCCAACCGCAAGTCTGGATGCGCGGAACCGTGATGTGGTCTTGGGGCTGATTGAGGATGCCAAGGCGCGGGGGGCAGCAATCATTGGGATTTTCCATGATCAGGCGGCGCGCGATCGTGTGTGTGACCGCGAGGTAGATGTGACCGGGTTTTCGCCTCGGGTGGCGGCATGACCGAGGGGCGGTTCATTGCGGTGGTCGGGCCTTCGGGCGCGGGCAAGGACACGGTGATGGAGGCGGTTTGTAAGCGCCATCCCGACCTGCTGCGCGTGCGCCGGGTGATCACGCGCAGCGCCGAAGCTGTGGGTGAGGATGCCGAGGGTGTCTCGGACGCTGTGTTCGAAGACATGGTTCGGGACGGGGGCTTTGCGTTGAATTGGCGGGCCCATGGGTTGCGCTATGGCATCCCAAGTAGCGTTCATGAAGATCTGGAGGCCGGGCGGGACGTTCTGGCCAATCTATCGCGGGCGGTTTTGCCCGGACTGGCCCAGACATTTAGGCGGTTCGAAATCGTGTTGATAACTGCCTCGGCCGATGTTTTGGCGCGGCGGATCTCAGCGCGTGGGCGGGAAAGTGTGGCGGATCAGGCCTTGCGTTTGAAACGGGCGGATTTCGCCTTGGCCGACGGCGTGAACCCCATCGTGATCCGCAACGAAGGCACTCTGGATCAGGCGGTGGCCGCGTTCGAGGCCGTGCTCTCACCAGAAAGAGCGTAGCGGTGGATAAGATGGAACATACCTTGCGCGTCCTCGCCGACAAGGCACAGCGACCTGACCTGAAAGGGGCTGGGCAGCAACGGGGTGATCAGCGGTTCGATTTTGGCTTGGGTGCGTTCAGCCTCGGCGCGGGGCATCTTGCCCGTCAGGGTGATGTGAAATCGGAATTCGTCGATCACATAGGGATAGCCCCATTGCGACAGCAGCTCTTCTTGTCGCGGGGACAGGCGGCTTTTGCGGCGTCGCTCCAGCTCGGCCTCGGTCAACGGCGCGCGGAACGGATCCAGGTCGCGAACGACCACGGCAGCCAAAGCGTTCAGCGGCGCGGTATCGCCCGTCACGGTCAGAGCCAAGAAACGCCCCAGGCGGGTCAGGGCCAACCCTTCCAGCGTCAGGGGGGCATGACGGGCGCAAAACGCGCTTACGGCTGTGGCCAGATCATCGACCGAGCGGCCAGGCGCCAGACGAAACGGTGGCTTCATCGTTCCGTGCAACCCGTATTTTCGCGGGGTTTCCGTCAGGGTGGCGATGTCCAGACCCTCGACGACGGGATGGGTCGCAGCAGCCCCCAAGGCCATATCCCAACCCAACCAATGTGCCCCAAAATCCGCCAATGGACCGGGTTCGGGGGCGTAATAGACAGCGAAACGTTTGAAATTGGTCACAAGGTGGCCTCTGATCTTATTTGCAGGCGGCATGAGGCCGAAAGGTAACACGAGCATGACAAAACAACTGATCCTCGCCAATGCGAATCTGGTGCTAAGTGACGAAGTGGTCCGTGGGGCCGTCACTGTAACCGATGGGATTATTACCGGCCTGGACCTGGGCAGCCATGTGCCCGCCGGTGCCGAGGATATGGAGGGCGATCTGCTGTGCCCTGGCCTGATCGAGCTGCACACTGATAATCTGGAACGTCACATCCAGCCGCGCCCCAAGGTCGATTGGCCTCATGCGGCGGCGATTGTGGCCCATGACGCAGAGCTGGCCAGTGTGGGTATCACCACGGTGTTTGATGCAATGCGTGTTGGCTCGATCCCCTCGGGGAAAGGGCGGTATCTGAAATATGCGCGTGCGCTGTCGCAGGACTTGCTGGAATTGCGCGAGGCCGGGGCGTTGAAAATCAGTCACTATCTGCACCTGCGGGCCGAGGTTTGTTCGGAAACGTTAGAAGAGGAAATGTCCGAATTCGGCCCCGAGGATCGCGTTGGCATCGTCAGCCTGATGGATCACACGCCGGGGCAACGGCAGTTCCGCGACCTGTCCAAGCTGAAGGCCTATGTGATGGGCAAGAACAACATGACCGAGGATGACTTTGCTGATCACGTTGCAAACCTGCGCGATATGCGTGCCCGGAACGGGGACCGTCACGAGGCGCTGGCAGTGTCCGAGGCGCGCCGCTATGGCGCGGTGCTGGCCAGCCATGATGATACGACCGAGCATCACGTGAAAACCTCGGCCAGCTATGGGATTCAACTGGCCGAATTCCCAACAACGGTCGAGGCCGCGCGCGCCTGTCACGCTCATGGTATTGCCGTGATGATGGGGGCGCCGAACCTGATCCGGGGTGGCTCGCATTCTGGGAACGTCGCTGCGGGTGAGCTGGCCGAACTTGACCTTCTGGATATCGTATCCTCGGATTATGTGCCGGCTGCGCTGCTGTCCTCGGCTTTGTTGCTGGGGGATATGTGGGGCAACATGGCGCGCGGGATTGCCACGGTGACCAAGGCCCCAGCGGATGCGGCTGGCCTGAAAGATCGCGGTCAAATCAACATTGGGGAACGCGGCGACATGATCCGTGTGGCCCGGATTAGCGATGCGCCCGTGCTGCGCGGCACCTGGGTTCAGGGCAAACGCGTGGCGTAATTCGCGCAGCATTTTAGTTGTTAGGGAGCTGGTAACACACTGCCTGCTAAGCCTGTTAACGGGTGAGAAAGAGGTGGTGAGATGAGCACGCATTCCAATGCGGCGCCAGTCATCATCAAACGGAAAAAAGTTGTCGGCGGCGACGGACACCACGGTGGGGCGTGGAAAGTTGCCTATGCAGACTTCGTGACGGCCATGATGGCCTTTTTCCTGTTGATGTGGCTGCTGAACGCAACAACCGAAAAACAACGCAAAGGTCTTGCTGATTATTTCAGTCCGACCGTGGCGATCAGCCGGGTCTCCGGCGGGGGCGAGGGGATGTTCGGAGGCGAAACCGTCTTTTCCGAACAAACGCTGCCAAAGAATGGAACAGGCGCTGCGAATCTGCGCCCAACCGAAGCGCGGCAATCGCGGGGTGAGCTGGGCGAAGACACGCCCTCGGGCCTCGCAGCCAAAGACGAATCCGTCCTGGAGGATGTGAACGCTGTGCTGAAAGCCCGAGGCGGTGAGAGCATGTTCAGCATCGAACAACAGCGCCATATCGTGTCGAAAATCTCGGACGAAGGGCTGGTGATCGAACTATTTGACCTGCCAGAGGCCCCGTTGTTCCAAGACGGAACCGACCAGCCGACGCCAATGTTGAAGTCCCTGGTCACTGTGCTGGGAGAGGTCCTGTCCTTCGTGAAAAATGATGTCGCGATCGAGGGGCATACACACGCCTATCCCATTGTTTTAAAGGATAACCCGGTCTGGACGCTTAGCTGGGCACGCGCTGATCGGATGCGCGTTCTATTGGCTGACAACGGGCTGAGACATGACCGGATGCAGCGTGTAACTGGCCACGCAGACAAGGAAATGGCCACTGCCAATCCCGCTAGTCTGCGCAACAACCGGCTCGAGGTTATTTTGCTGCGCAATCCTAACTGACCCCATCTAGAGCTGAGGAAAACACCGCTAATTTTACCTATTAGCGGGCCATTAAGAGCCGCCCTGTAAGCATGCATGCAACATTTTGTTGATGCAGCAGAAAGGCGTATCCATGACGATTTCCTCTTCTCTAAACGCAGGCGTGGCCGGTCTGGCAGCGAATGCCAACCGGCTGGCGACGATTTCGGACAACATCGCGAACTCGTCTACATATGGCTATAAGAGGATGGAAACTGATTTTCATTCGATGGTCATCGGGTCTGGGCGTGGGGGCAGCTATTCCGCCGGCGGTGTACGGGTCACCACGCAGAGGTTGGTTAGCGAGTCCGGGTCGTTGGTCACGACTTCTAACCCCACGGATCTGGCTGTCCGAGGGCGGGGATTTCTACCCGTTGCCGCGTCGTCCGAGCTGAGCCTTGGCAATGGTGACGCACAAATGCTGCTGACCACCACCGGCTCGTTCCGCACCGACAGTGATGGCTATCTGGTGACACAATCCGGGCTGACCCTGATGGGCTGGCCAGCGCTTGCCAACGGATCGGTTCCGACCTATCCGCGCGATACCGGTGCCGGGCTGGAGCCTGTGCAGGTCAACGTCAACCAACTGACCGGCGAGCCAACAACCAACATTTCCCTTGGGGTGAACTTGCCTGCAACCTCGACCCAATCCGATAGCGCTGGCGGGGCCCAAGAGCTGTCGATCGAATACTATGACAACCTTGGCATCTCTCAGAATATTGAGATTGAGTTCACGCCGACCGTCCCTGCGTCTGGCTCTTCGAATGAATGGACAATGACGTTGCGCGACACGGCGCAGGGCAATGCGGTGGTTGGCGAATATGTCATGACCTTTGATAGCGGTCGGGCCGCCGGTGGAACCCTGCAATCGGTCACTGCGACCTCGGGCGGCGGGTATGATGCCGCGACAGGTGCGCTGATCGTGGATGTCGCAGGTGGACCGCTGGAGATCAATATCGGCACTCCGGGCGACCCGGACGGTCTGACGCAATTGTCCAGCAGCTTTGCACCGGTTTCTATCGACAAGGATGGTTATCCTGTCGGGAACATGACGTCGGTCGAGGTTGATGCCAATGGCTATGTCCATGCGATCTATGATACTGGAATCACGCGCACAATTTACCAGGTGCCGCTTGTTGATATGCCCAATCCCAATGGGCTGGTCGCTTTGGATCAACAGACTTTCGCCACCTCGCCCGATAGCGGCACGTTCTTCTTGTGGGACGCGGGGGACGGCCCAACAGGTGATGTCGTATCGCACGCGCTGGAGGAGTCCACGACCGATGTCGCGGGCGAGCTGACTGACATGATTCAGACGCAACGAGCCTATTCTTCCAGCGCCAAGGTGATCCAGACCGTGGACGAGATGTTGCAGGAAACCACCAACATCAAACGCTGATCCCATCCTAACCCCTGATCTTGAAAGGAGCTGACATGTCTTTGTCCAGCGCGCTGTCCAATGCATTGTCGGGGCTGACCGCCTCGTCGCGCGGAGCCAGCGTCATTTCCTCGAATTTGTCCAACATCATGACCGAGGGTTATGGCGTCCGCGATCTGTCCTTGTCTGCACGAAGTACTGGCAGCGAAGGCGGGGTGAGTGTGAACGGTGTGATCCGCCGGGCAGATAGCGCGCTGATTGGCGAACGGCGCTTTGCTGATGCCGAACAGGCGCAGGCATCGGTTCAGTCCCGGTATATGGAGCGGGTCGCGGTCCTGGTGGGCGATCCGACGGATGCGTCTTCGCTGACGGGGTTATTGGCCGAATTCGAGGCGGATTTGATCTCGGCCGCCAGCCTGCCAGAGTCGGAAACACGATTGCAATCGGTTTTGCAGTCAGCCTCGGCTTTGTCGGGATCGTTGAACGCGATGTCAGCAGGTGTTCAGACCTTGCGCGCCGAAGCAGACCGGGCCATCGAAACCCGCGTATCTCAGCTGAATACAATGCTGACCGACATTCAGGACCTGAACCAGGATATTGTGGCGGCTGGATCGCAAGGGCATGAAACAGCGGGGTTGCTGGACCAGCGGCAGGCTTTGATCGACCAAGTGTCGGCAATTGTTCCGGTTAAAGAGTTACCGCGAGACTTGGGGTCAGTTGCGCTGATGACCCCAAATGGTGTGATGCTTGTGGATAGTCAGGCCGCCGAGGTCAGCTTTGATGCGCGCAACACAGTGACTGTCGGGATGAGCCTGGAAAACGGGCTTTTGTCAGGACTTCAGGTCAATGGTAGCGATGCCAATTTGGAAGGAGGTGAGCTTGGCGGACTTTTGTCGATGCGTGACTCCACCTTGCCCCAGTTGCAAGCTCAACTGGATACGGTCGCGTTGGATCTGATTGACCGGTTCAGCGGGTTGGATGCGACGCTTTCAGCAGGAGCGCCGGGCTTGTTTACGGATGCCGGTGGCGCCGCTGGCGAGACCGCCGGTATAGCAGCGCGCATTTCGATTAACGCCCTGGCGGATCCGGAGCAAGGTGGCGCCGTCTGGCATTTGCGGGATGGGCTAGGGGCTGCGCAACCGGGAAATATTGGCGAAGCACGTTTCCTGCAATCCATGTTGGATGCGATGCAGGAAAACATTGCCCCCAGTAGCGATGCATTGGGCTCTCAAACCCGCGATGCAGCGACGCTGATTTCCGACTTTATGTCTGCGGTCGCTCTGCAGGGTGATCGGGTCGATCGGGAAATGTCGTTTGCCTCGGTGCGGCAATCCCAACTGGCGGAAATGGAGGCGGCACAAGGCGTGGATACTGATGCCGAGTTACAAAAACTGCTGCTTGTCGAACAGGTTTATGCGGCAAATGCCAAACTTATTCAGGCGGTAGATGAAATGCTGGAACAGCTGATGGAGATTGCGTAATGATCTTTACCTCGCTTGGCGACATGGCCCAACGGATGGCCACAAACCGACTGAACTCTGGCTTGCAAACCGATCTCGTGCGCCTAACAACAGAGCTAACGACCGGTGAAACATCTACACCGTCCGAACATCTTTCCTCGGATTTTCGCTATTTGTCTGCGGTTGAGCATCGAAAGAGAACGGCCCAGGCCCATGAAACTGCGGCAAGCGAAGCTTTGAGTTTCGCGTCGGCGATGCAGGCGGCAATGGAGCGCATTCAAACAAGCACACAAACACTGTCGACGGATCTTTTGACAGCGGCGGAGGGGCCAGACGAAGGGCGTCGGGCCGTCGCCCAGGCGGCCGAGCAGACCTTGGGTCAGATTGTTTCTGCTTTGAACACCAGTTTTGCGGGGCGCAGCTTGTTTGCAGGTAACGCCACCGATAGCGCAGCGGTCATATCCGCCGAGGAGATTTTGCAGGCCGTGCGTGCCGAAACTGCGGGCGAAACGACCGCAGAAGGGATTAAGTCGGCTGTAACCGCGTTCTTTAGTCAGTCAGGCGGTTTTCTGGATCAGGCCTACCTTGGTTCAGACGAACCTTTGTCTCCGTTCAAATTGGGCGAGCATGAAAATGTGCAGTTGAACATGCGCGCGGATGCACAAGAGCTGCAAGATCTTCTGGCAAGCACAACTTTGGCAGCGATCAGTGACGACTACGATTCATCAGATTTGCGCAAAACGCTGCAAGAGGATGCCGGCCTGACTTTGATCCAGGATCAGGGCAATCTGACAACTCTGCGTGCCGATCTGGGCTTTGCCGAGGCGCGGATCGAGGAAATTGGCGTAGCGATTGCCGCCGAAAGAACTGCGCTGGATTTTGCCCGCGAGTCATTGCTGGGCATAGATGAGTATGAAACCGCGACCCACCTGGAAAACACACAATTCCAGATCGAAGCTTTGTACACGGTGACCGCCCGTTTGTCGGGCCTTTCCTTGCTGGGGTATCTACGATGAGAACTTTTCTTTTTGGTCTGGTTACGATCTGCCTGATGTCCATCCAGCCTGCACAGGCCAGCAATGTCCGGCTGAAAGATTTGGTCGAATTTGACGGCGTGCGCGGCAACGACCTGGTTGGTTACGGCCTTGTTGTTGGGCTGAATGGCACCGGAGACGGAATTCGAAACGCACCCTTCACTGAAGAGATCATGTCCAATATTCTGGAGCGCCTTGGGGTCAATGTCGCTGGAGAGCAATTCCGGCCCAAAAACGTTGCCGCCGTTTTCGTGACCGGCAGTCTTAACCCGTTCGCGCGCGCCGGTTCGACGATGGATGTGACGGTTTCTGCCATTGGTGACGCCAACAGCCTTTTGGGCGGTACCTTGATAATGACGCCGCTGAATGCGGCAGATGGTCAGATCTATGCGGTCGCGCAAGGGACTGTTATCGCGGGGGGTGTTTCCGCCGAAGGTGCTGCGGCAAGCGTTGTTCAGGGCGTGCCAACGTCTGGGGTTATCCCGTCTGGTGCACGGATCGAACGCGAAGTTGACTTTGCATTTGCCGAATTGAAGGTGATCCGTCTAGCCTTGCGCGAACCGGATTTCACGACGGCGGGCCGGATCGAAAAGGCAATCAATCGAAACTTTGGACGCGGAGTTGCGCGGATGGTGGATGCAGGCACCGTGCGCTTGGATATCGAGCAAACCCGTATGTCCTCGCCAGCACATGCTTTGGGTCGGATCGAGAATATTCAGATAGAGCCCGAGCGTAGGGCTCGTGTTGTTGTTGATCAACGCTCTGGAACCATCGTTATGGGAGAGGACGTGCGCATTTCTCGGGTCGCTGTGTCTCAGGGTAATTTGACGCTGCGTATCCAAGAGACACCGATTGCCGTGCAGCCAAACCCATTCGCCGAAGGGGAAACGGTGGTGGTGCCCAGGACGCGCGCAGAACTGGAAGAGGAGGAAGGACCGCGCCTTGCAGAAGTGGATGGTGGCACCTCCTTGTCAGAGGTAATCGAAGGCTTGAACGCGTTAGGTGTCTCGCCCCGGGATATGATCGATATCCTGAAAAGCCTGAAGGCAGCTGGTGCGCTGCATGCAGAGTTTGTGGTGAGATAGAAAAGGGCGGGCTGAAAGGCCCGCTCTAGAAGTATCCATTGACCAAAGCGCTGGCGATCAGAGACCACCCGTCAGCGACAACGAAAAAACCAAGCTTGAAGGGCAAAGACACGACAGCTGGGGGCACCATCATCATCCCCATTGACATCAGGATGGCCGCCACAACCAAGTCGATAATCACAAAGGGCAAAAACACTAAAAAGCCGACTTGAAACGCACGAGCAATCTCGCTGAGTAGAAAACTGGGAACCAAAACGGACAGCGGAGCGTCTGCGGCGGCTCCATCGACCTGGACATTGGGCCGCAGAGCTACCACGGCTTCGAAAGTTTCCCCGTCAAGACGCGACGCCATGAAAGTACGAAACGGATCCACGGTTTTGCTAAAGGCGACGTCGAATTCGATCTGGTTTTCCAGCATTGGCGAGATCCCATTTTCCCACGCATCAATGAATACAGGCTCCATAACAAAGTAGGTCAGGAACAGAGCAAGGCTGACGATCAGCATGTTCGGAGGAGACTGTTGCAGGCCGATGGCTTGCCTGAGGATAGATAAAACGGTCACAAAAAAGGGAAAACAGGTCACCATAATCGCAATCCCAGGGGCCAAACTCAGCACTGTGATCAGGATAAACAGCTGAATGGTGCGGCTGGTGATTGACCCATCTTGACCAAGGTCGATCGAGATTCCTTGGGCAAATACAAGCGTGGGCGCGAACAGAAAAATGGCGGCGAGAACGCCGCCAATCAGGAGATGTTTCATTTCAGGCTGTCCTGTAGTGAGGCGATTTCCGTCAGACGCACCGCCAAAAGGCCCTTTTGCTCACCTTCAAGCTCTTCAAGCTGGCCACGCGCGATCAGCCGTTCACCAACATAGAGCTCCACCGGGTCCTCGACCCGTTTGTCCAGGGACAGGACCGCATCTTCTGATAAGGACAACAAATCTCGGATCAAAGGTCGTGCTTTGCCAACCGAGATCGTGACCTCGACTGGGACGGATAAAAACGGATTCGTGGGGTCGGTCTGTTCGTCAGCTTTCATGGGTTCCGGTCCTTTCAAGATTGGATGGCATAGCAGCAAGAGCGTCTTGTACGGCTGCGATAACTTGATTGATGTCTACAAAACGTTCTTCGGACCCGATTGAGATTTGGAATTCGCCAGGGCTCAGAGAGGGGTCGTCTTTCAAATCGACCGAGAATGATCCGGTGCTTTGAAAATGGCGCTCTAGTGCCGGCAAGTCGTTTTGACTGACACGCAGGCACATAGTTTCACCCAAATGCTGCTGGGATAAGGCTGCCAACTGATCAGCCAGGAGATGAGGCGCGCCGGCCTGCGCAAGAGCGGGCAGAAGCGTATCCGAGATTTGCTGAAACAACGGTTTCAAGGACGCTAGCAACTGATTTTGAGCGTCACGGAATGTAAAGGACCAGCCTTGCAGCGCAGCGGCAAGCTCTTCGTTGATCCTAAGTCCCTCCTCCGCATGGGCTTTGGCAGAATCTTCCCAGCCGGCTTGATACCCTTGTTCAAAGGCTTCGAGCTGGTGCTCTTCGAGGGTCGCATCGGTGAAAACAGGCTCGGCCCCCGTGCCGTGAAAATTGGCAAAATCCACCAAGAGATGTGCAATTGTCATCGCGCTTCCTCTTCATCTTCTAACCAGTTTCGCAAGACTTCGACGGTTTCGTCTCGACGCTCGTTGATGAGGGTTCTGAGCCTTTCCACAGCGTCTTCTTGGGACTGCGCTTGGGCCAGTTGACCTTGCTGATCGTCGACCACGGTCAGAGCGGTCGGCGTGTCCTCGGCATCATCAATTTCGCCATCCAGTGCGGGCGGTCTTTCCTCCAGCAAGGGAGGAGCAGGCATCGCGGGTAGCGCGCGTTTGGAGAGGATCGGTCGGACAACGAACAATCCCATGATCAAGGCGATTACCCCGGCAATGGCCATTTTGATCAGCGACATCACATCCAGCGGCAGCATCGAGAACAGGCTAGAGGAGGCCTCGGTTCCGATCGGCGCGACTGGCTTGAAAAGCATGGTTTTGATGGTAATTACGTCTCCGCGTTCTTCGTTATACCCAACGGCCGACGCAACAAGCTCGCGTAGAGCCTCAAGTTCATCAGGGTCGCGTAGTTCCAATGTGGGTTCCCCAGCCGCGTCTTGCGCGATGACGCCATTGACCAAAACCGCCACGCTCAGCCGTTTCACCGCGCCTGGGGCTCTGATGATTTCGCGCTGAGTTTCGGACACATCAAAGTTCATCCGCTCGCGAGATTGACTGGTTGTGGCGCTAGAATCCCCACCGCCCTCTGCATCACCATCTGGCAGGTTCGAGGCAACGGTCACGCCTGCACCGGCCCCGTTTTTGGAATTGTTCGAGCTTTCTTCGCTATCCGAGCTTAGCAACACGCGGCTGCCGGGATCCAAGGTGCGCTCGCGAATAGATTCTCTTTCGGTGACAGTTTCGACTGAGACCTCAACAACGGCATTTCCGGGCCCAACGCGGGCCTCCAGCAAGCGGGTGACGCGATCTCTCAGCCCCTCCGAACGGTCCTCGGTGAAGGCGTTGCCACTGGTATCTTCGGCGCTGATTAGCTTGCCCGACCCGTCGATGATCGCGACATCCGCAGGGTCCAGTCCAGCAACAGCGGACGCCACCAGAAACCGTAGAGCGCGCGCATGATCGTTGGTCACGCCGCCAGTGGCATTGACCGAAACAGAGGCTGAGGGCCGCAGATCCCGCTGAAACGGGTTCGAATCGGTGTTCGCGATGTGGACGCGAGCTTTGGTGACACTGGGGCTGGCCAACATGGTGCGGGCAAGCTCGCCTTCTTTGGCGCGCCAATACGCAGCATTAAACATCTGCGCTGTGGTGCCGAACCCCGTCAGGTTGTCTAGCAATTCGTATCCGTTCGAACCGTTCGCCGGCAGGCCCTCGCTGGCCAGTGTCATCCGCAGCTGATCGCGCTGATCGTCGGCGACAAAAATGGATGATCCGCGAATTTGATACGTTGTTCCCCGCGCCTCAAGCGCTTGAACAACCTCGCCAGCTGCCGAGCTTTCCAGCCCGGCATAGAGCAACACCATACTAGGCGCCGCCGCGATTCGGGACATGGCGAGTACTGCCATGAACATGGCAACTGTCGCTGCCCCAACCAATATTCTTTTGCGCATATCCAGCGCATTCCAGATCTGTAGAATCTGTTGCACGAAATTCCTCCGTTGCATGGGCGTTCTGCCTTTGTGCAATTTCTGCGATCAGGCTTAACAATCGGTTAGTTCCTCTCGGTCTATTCAGGATTTGTTCAAACGAGCGAGGATCCCATGACCGCAACGGACACGGTTGAGACCGAAGAGAAGAAAGCTTCGAAGCTGCCCATGATCATTGGCCTGGTGCTGGCCCTAGTCGGCGGTGGCGGGGGATATGTTGCCGCCAGCATGGGGTTGCTACCGTTCATTGGGGCCAAGGAGATGGCCGCTGAAGAGCATGGGCAAGACGAAAGTCATGATGCAGATAACCCTTTGATGTCCGGTAATTTATCAACCTCAGATACTGCCTTTGTGCCGATTGATCCTCTGCTGATTTCGCTGGGATCAAACGCCAAGGCGCGGCATTTGCGTTTTCGTGGTCAGGTAGAGACGAGTGCCAAATACGCAGATGAAGTGCAGAAGTTGATGCCGCGTATTGTCGATGTGCTGAACAGCTATCTGCGCGCTGTCGAAGAAAAAGATCTGCGCGAGCCGTCGGCCTTGATTCGCCTGCGTGCGCAGATGCTACGGCGTATTCAGATCGTCACGGGGCCAGGCCGGGTGAACGACCTGCTGATCATGGAATTTGTGCTGAACTAGAAGGAAAAGCGCATGGAATATATTGCCGATATTTTGCTAGTTGCGGGCGCTTTGGGCGCAGGGTTTTATTGCTTTATCCTTGCGCGGCGCCTGAGCCGGTTCAATGACCTGGAAAAAGGTGTAGGTGGCGCCGTGGCGTTGCTGTCTTCGCAGGTGGATGACCTGACAAAAACATTGAATGACGCAAAGCAAGTTGCTGATTCGTCGACGAACTCTCTGGATGGGCTGACCGTGCGAGCCGAGGATGTGGCCAAGCGGTTGGAGCTGTTGGTTGCGTCGATGCACGACTTGCCTGACCCCGCACCAACGCCTCCCCCAGAACGTCAGCCCGAAGCCATGTTCGTGCGGCACGTCAAAGGGGAGATGTCGCAATGAGCAAGCGGTCTCGTCGTCCACCACGCGTCAGCCGTGGCAGCCTCTCGGTCATTGCCACCCTGTTGATTGGCTCTGCCGCGCTGAGGATTGCCGCCGGAGGAGGAGAGGCATGGGCGAAGGCTGAGGAGCGTTTCCAGGCAGCATCGGCGGAACAGGAAGTTGTGCCTTTGGTCGCGCCTCAGGTTTGTGAAACAGACGAGGAATACGCGGCGATGCTGGAAGCATTCGACTTGCGTAAACGCCGGCTGGACGAACGAGAAGCCTCGATTGATGCGCGGATGCAAGCTCTTACCCAAGCTGATCGCGATATCGCAGTGCAACTTGCCGAGTTACGCGAGGCAGAAGATGCCCTGAGCAGGACGTTGCAGTTTGCTGACCAGGCGTCCGAAAGGGATGTCGGTAGGCTGGTCACAGTCTACGAAACGATGAAACCCAAGGATGCTGCTGCCTTGTTTGAGGAGATGGAGCCGAACTTCGCAGCTGGTTTCCTGGCCCGCATGAAGCCGGAGGCTGCGGCCGGCGTGATGACCGGCCTCACCCCCGAAACTGCCTACACTATCAGTGTCGTTTTGGCCGGTCGCAACATGGGCGTTCCAAAAGAGTGACGGTCTAGAGCCTTTTTTAACCTGACCCTGCAAATCTGCATATCTCAACAAGGAGTGAAACATGTTTGGTCTGATTGGTATCGTCGTGATTTTTGTAATGGTCTTCGGCGGCTACCTGGCAGCAGGCGGTAAGCTGGGGATCATCCTGAAATCCTTGCCGTTCGAGATGATGATGATCGGCGGTGCGGCCGTTGGAGCGTTTCTGATTGGCAACGACATGTCTGCGGTGAAACACACGCTCAAAGACATCGGGAAGGTATTCAAAGGCGCCAAATGGAAGCCCGAAGACTATAAGGACCTGCTGTGCCTTCTGTTTGAGTTGATCCGCATTGCCCGGTCAAATCCCGTTGAACTGGATGCGCATATTGAGGCACCGGATGAGTCTGCCATCTTTGCGCGCTACCCCAAAATCTTAGCGGATACTGAGGCGGTTAACCTGATTTGCGATACTCTGCGATCTGCATCGATGAACTACGACGATCCGCATCAAGTTGAAGAGGTTCTGGAAAAGCGCATTGAGGCCAATTTACATCACGCGCTTCATTCCAGTCATGCATTACAGACGGTCGCGGATGGATTGCCTGCATTGGGCATCGTCGCCGCGGTCTTGGGTGTGATCAAAACGATGGCATCAATTGATCAACCACCGGAAATTTTGGGGAAAATGATTGGTGGTGCGCTTGTCGGGACCTTCCTAGGCGTGTTCTTGGCCTATGGTCTAGTTGCGCCTTTCGCTGCCAAAGTGAAAGCTGTTGTCGAAGAGGACAGTCATTTTTACCAACTGATACGCGAGGTGCTGGTCGCTAACCTGTTTAAGCATCCAACCAATCTGTGCATCGAAGTTGGACGTCAGAATACACCATCGCATTACCGACCGAGTTATTCTGAGTTGGAGGAGGCCTTGAAGGCCGCCAAGCAAGAGGCAGCATGATGCGGTGGGTGTTTGCTCTGTTGTTTTACGCGTGCTGCACCAGCGCTTTGCTCGCAGCTCCGATCGTTGTCAAATCGGGAGACCACGATGGTTTTACCCGGGTGGTGCTGCATCTGCCGTCTGGCAATAACTGGAAAACGGCGGAGGTTGAAAAGGGTCTCCGCTTGGAATTTCCAGGTGCCGAACCAGAATTCGACCTGTCTCAGGCGTTTACACGGATTGGGCGCGACAGGGTTGCGGCGATTGCATCAGATGCCAAAGGACTGACAGTCTCGTTCGGGTGTGAGTGTGTCGCGAAGGCCTACTCAAATGGTGCTCGCATGATTGTCGTGGATGTCTCTCCAGGTCCCAAGGCTGCTGCAGTTGAAGAAACAGCCAGCTACAATTTCCCTGATCCCGCCATGGTTTTGGCGCGCTCCAGGAACCAGTCAACATCCCCGAACATTGCTAAGGAACTCGTGCCTCAGGTTCCAGTTCAGCGTGTCGCAGATTCCGAACTAGCCAAGCGGCGATTGTTGAAACAGTTGGGGCGGGCTGCATCGATGGGTTTGGTCGAATTGACAATCCCGGACGAACGCGTTGATAAAGTAGACTTGCCACATGTCACGAAGCATGAAACGGGGCTGCTCGCTCATCATGCGGGCATAGACGCCTTCCCAGTGCAGTCACCTGAAATTGTTGGTGAACTGAATGCCGAGAAGGTTTCAGAAAAAGGTGTCGATTGTCCGCCTGACTCTTTGCTCGACACCGCTCAATGGGTCCAAGGCGAGGATTTTGCCGCCGGGTTGCGTGAGCTGAGGTTGCATCTGGGCGGAGAAGTCGTAGCAGTTGATCCAGTCGTTGCCCTGCAATTGGTACGTCACTACTTGGCATTTGGTTTTGGGTCCGAAGCGCAAATGCTTTTGCCATATGCTGGCAATCAGCCTGACATCAAGTGGCTACAGTTCATCGCCAACATTGTTGACGGGATGGATGGTGCGGCAACGAAGGACCTGACCAAGTACGCCAGCTGCCAGACTTCTGTCGCAATGTGGGCACTTCTTGCACAAAAGCCGGATGATCAGCTGGATGTGTATGATCCAGCGCCGGTTTTGCGCGCGTTTTCTGACCTGACGATGCCTCTGCAGGAACTCTTGGCGCCAAGATTGGGCGCCGCCTTTCTGGAGCGTGGAAATGACGAAGCCGCACAAACGATTTTGCGCATCGTTGAAAGGCGGACAACGCCTATGACGGCTGAAGTAGATCACCTTGGCGCTAAAATCCACACACGCTCCGGCGGCGATGAAATGGCCAAAGAGAAGCTTGTGAGCACCGTTCAAGCAGATGCTCCAATATCCCCAATTGCATTGGCCGAATTGATCGAGAGCGAAATTCGACAGGGCCGCGCGATAAGCTCTGAAACCGTCGACCTTTTGGCCAGCTACTATCAACAGCATCGCAGAGATGAAGTTGCACCAAGACTCCTGACGGTCTTGATCTTAGCAAACGCGCTGGCCGGCCAATTCGAAGAAAGCTGGTCGCTAATGGAGAGCGCGCATGAAGACATCAGGCAATCCACTGAAGTACGGAGTGGGTTTGCGAGGGCTTTAGCAGATCACGGATCTGATTTGGATGCGATGCGATATGGCACAGTTCTCGCGCGGAAAGGGACGAAACTGACCGCGGAATCCAGTCAGCTAATGGCAAAGCGGCTCTTGGAAATTGGGTTCCCAGATGTCGCTAGACAATTCTTGTCAACACCTGCCCAGGGGGTGGCGGAGCATAATCGGAAGCTTTTGTTGGCAAAAATTGCTTTGCATAGCAACGAAACACTGACTGCTAAGGCGCATCTTCTCGGCCTTGTCGGCCCTGATGTTGAAGCGATGTTGCGGAATATTTCTGAGAAAGACGACAAAGCCAGTAAACTAGACCAAATTGCAAATGCTCCCAAGGAGATTGAAGGGCATAGCTTGGACGGATCCAAAGCGAGCCTTTTGGCGAGCAAAGAATTACGAGAGCACCTGACAACCCGTTTGAACAATCTGACTGTGGGCAATGGACCGCCGGATTGAGACGGAAGTAACCAAATTTCAACCAAGACCTTGTTTTCTGGCACAGAGCTCAAACGAAGCCTTTGAAATATAACAAGGATACTTGCTGAAAAATGCTAGAGACCAAGCTGAAATTGATTCTGGCGGCGAGTATTCTCGGTGTCCTAGCGCCGGTAATGGCGACAGCTCAGAGCGACCTTTGCGACCGAGCGGCGCAGCAAGCTGCGAACAAGACGGGGGTGCCAATGGATGTGCTTTACGCGTTGACCAGGACCGAAACTGGCAGGCGGCTCAAAGGCAAGCTGCAACCGTGGCCTTGGACCGTCAACATGCAAGGCAAGGGCTATTGGTTTGCTACAAAATCTGAGGCATTGACCTTTGTTACTTTGCATCATGACGCGGGAGCTCGCAGTTTCGATGTTGGGTGTTTTCAAGTGAACTACAAATGGCATGGGCAGGCATTCCAGTCGCTTTCTGAAATGTTTGAACCTATAATAAATGCAACCTACGCAGCCAAATTTCTTAGTGATCTTAGGCGCGATGCCCCCGATTGGAGCAGTGCGGCTGGTGCATATCATTCCAAAACACCTAGTTTGAAGGCCCGGTATCAGGCCCGGTTCGAGGATATTTTCGCAGCTGCAAAGACCAGTCAGCCAAAGTTGCCCACGTCACGGCCGGCCGAAGTGAACAGATATCCTTTGCTGCAAGAGAGCCAAAAGCCAGGTCAAATGGGGTCCCTATTCGGCGGACAATCGGGGGCACGTAAGCCTCTTTTCAGCATAGAGGCTAGAAGTTGATGTTCAGTACGATTGGTAACATCTTTAGGCCCACTGTGCTCCTGGCGCTGGCCCTGATGTCAATTATCGTCATGATGATCCTTCCAGTGCCGGCGATCTTGCTGGATATAGGTCTCGCGGCGTCATTCGCTCTGGCAATCCTGATCTTTACAATCACACTTTTTATCGAACGACCGCTGGATTTTTCGTCCTTTCCGACGGTGTTGCTTGCGTCACTGATGTTGAGGCTGTCGTTGAATGTGTCTTCGACAAAGCTGATTATCGGTCAAGGTCATACGGGCACCCATGCCGCAGGAAACGTGATCGAAGGTTTCGCGAATTTCGTGATGGGTGGCAGTGTCTTCCTGGGCCTCGTTGTGTTTGGCGTGCTGCTTATTGTTAACTTTATGGTGATCACCAAAGGCGCGACTCGCATGGCCGAGGTTGGCGCGCNNTCGACAGCGACATGTCCGCCGGGGCCATTGATCACAACGAGGCGCGCGCGCGTCGTGAGCAAGAACAGATGGAAACCACGTTTTTTGGGTCCCTCGATGGCGCCTCGAAATTCGTTAAGGGGGACGCGGTTGCTGGGCTATTAATTACCCTTCTAAACCTTGTCATGGGTCTGATTATGGGGGTGATCGTTCATGACATGCCCATTGGCGCTGCGTTTGAAACCTATGCGATTTTGACGGTTGGCGACGGTTTGGTCACGCAGATTCCCGCTGTGATTATCTCGATCGCCTCTGCTCTTTTATTGGCGCGAGGCGGTGCAACTGGTGCAACTGATCTGACACTATTGCGCCAGCTAGGAGGGCATCCATACGCCTTGGCGACGGTTGCTGTCTTGATGGCACTTTTCGCCCTAGTTCCCGGTCTTCCGTTCATTCCCTTCATGATTGGAGCAGTGTTGCTGGCAGCGGCCGCGGTTCGGGGTCACCGGGCACAGACGGCTGCTCTTGAGACGTCGCAGGATAAAACTCTGGAGCCAGTTCCGCGCGAGAAATCAATTGCTGATGTGTTGGCTCTTGACGACATCCACCTAGAGTTCGCGCCAGACTTAGTGAACATGGTGCTTGATCCGGGTACTGGGCTGGATGTGCGAATTTCCAATATGCGTCAGCATGTTGCCAGTTCCTATGGCGTGATCCTACCAGAAATTCGCCTGACGGACGAGGCAAGCCTGCCCTCTGGGACATACCTCATCCGTGTCCACGGTGTTGAGGTCGCGCGCGCGAATTTGCGTGCAGACAAGGTTTTGGCATTGCTGTCGGATCATGGGTCTGACTTGCCTGCCGGTGAAAATGTATTGGAGCCAGTCTATAATGCGCCCGCGCGGTGGTTGGAGCAAGAAGCTCAGGAAACTGCCGCCATGGCTGGGGCCACCATCGTGTCACCGACCGAGGTTTTGGCGACCCATCTCTTGGAAGAGATCAAGAAAAATTTCGGAAAACTGCTGACATTTAAGGCCACACGACGCCTGTTGGACGAAATGGTCAGCCTTTCGGACGCCAATCGTTCAGAGGCCAACCGCAAGCTCCTGGATGAGTTGATCCCAGAACGCGTGCCCATGGAAACACTGCATCAAGTGCTGAAATCACTGTTGGAAGAGCAAGTCTCGATCCGAAATCTTCCTCTGATTCTCGAAGCTATTGCGGAAGCCCGCTCATTCAGCCCGAATCCCGAGATTATTGGAGAACATGTACGCCAACGCTTGGGTTTCCAACTGGTTGCCGGATTGAAGCGTGATGACGGAACCATCCCTTTGATCCAGCTGGCACCGGAATGGGAAGAAACTTTTGGTGCCTATCAGCTTGAGGGCGATTTCGGTGCAAACAACATCGCATTGCCACCGGACCTGTTCAATAAACTGGCCGCAGGCTTGTCCGAAAAAGTGGCCGAAGCCTCGGAACGCGGGGTAATGGCTGCGCTGGTAACCTCGACAAAGCGGCGTCGCTATTTGAAAACACTTGTGCAGGCCAAAGGGATTTCAGCACCTGTCCTGTCATTTGAAGAGATTGGGTTGGAAGCACGACCATCGCTTGTCGGAATGGTGCAGGCGTGACGGCCCTTTCGGAGGCTTTGGGCCTCAGCCAGCTCTGGCTTTGGCACGGTTTTCTTATTCTTTTGCGTGTTGGGGCTGCGATGTCGCTGGCACCGGGCTTTGGCGAGCAATCCCTGCCGGTCCGAATAAAGCTGGCAGCTTCTGTGATGGTCACCGTGGTATTGGCACCGTTAATCCCGGTTTTTGATCAGTCTTTGTGGGCTTTTTCTGCTTTGTTGAAATTCACGGCCAGTGAAGTAGCAATCGGGCTTTTGATCGGTATCGGTTTGCGCTTGTTTGTCCTCGCGCTGCAAACTGCGGGTTCAATCGCAGCGCAATCAACATCTCTATCACAGATACTCGGCGCGTCTGCCGAGCCGATGCCAGCAATGGGACATGTCCTGGTGATCGGAGGGTTGGCATTGGCGATGGCTACTGGATTTCATGTCCAAGTCTTGGGCTATTTGGCCGGAAGCTATGATCTTTTCCCCGCGGGGAAAATGCCTCTTTCTTCGGTTGTCGCCGATTGGGGCACCAGCCAGATATCGCTGTCCTTCAAGCTGGCGTTTCAACTGGCGGGTCCATTTGTGTTGGTTTCGCTGCTGTACAATTTGGCTTTGGGCGCGATTAACCGAGGTATGCCGCAGTTGATGGTTGCCTTTGTCGGGGCGCCAGCGATCACAGCGGGCGGGTTAGCGTTACTGGCAATCCTGGCACCGCAAATGTTACATCTTTGGGTGATTGCATTGCAGGCTTTCGCCTCGGATCCGGGAGGGGCGCTACGATGAGCGAAGAAGACAGCTCTGAAAAGTCCCATGAACCGTCTCAACGTAAACTGGATCAAGCGCGTAAGAAGGGCGAAATTGCGCGTTCGAATGATCTAATTACCGCGTCGGCCTATACCGGGCTGTTGCTGACACTTGTAGCAGTTGGAGCAGCTTCTGCATTTCAGGTCGCCGAGACGTTGTCAGTGTTTCTGGCCCAAGCCCATTCAATGTCGGACTTGGTTTTTGCAGGGAATGCGGCACCAATTCTGGGGCCACTTTTGACCCAAATCGGGCGACCACTGTTGCCTTGGGTAGTGGTTCCAATGCTTGCGGCGATCACAGGAGTTATTATTCAGAAGGCTTTCGTGTTCGCTCCGTCGAAATTGGAGCCTAGGTTGTCGCGGATTTCGCTCATTGCCAACGCCAAGAACAAATTCGGGGCGGGTGGGCTTTTTGAATTCCTCAAGAGTTTCTCGAAGCTGCTGATATTCACAATCTGCCTTGGGATTTTTCTAGAGAGACAGCTTCCGATCCTAATCGAGTCGCTACTCTATAGCCCGCAAGGCCAACTGGCACTCATGGGCCGTCTGGCGCTTCAGTTTGTGATGATTGTAGTGTTGGTCATGTTGTCTATCGGTGGGATAGATTTTCTGTGGCAGCAGCGACAGCATCTGCAAAAAAACCGGATGTCCCACAAAGAACTCAGGGACGAGCACAAAGAGGCCGAGGGCGATCCACATTTGAAACAAGAACGCCGTGCACGTGCGCAGCAGGTGTCCGCCAATCAAATGGCCGCAGATGTGAAAGATGCGGATGTCGTTGTCGTCAATCCGACCCATTATGCTGTGGCGCTGAAGTGGAGCCGAAAGCAAAATGAGGCGCCGACATGTGTCGCCAAAGGTGTGGATGCGGTCGCGCTGAGAATTCGTGAGATCGCAGGCGAAAACGGCGTGCCCATCCACTCGGATCCGCCAACTGCACGGGCTTTGTATAGCGAATTGGACGTTGGGGACCAGATTCAGGAAGCTCATTTCCGTGCCGTCGCTGTTGCGATCCGATTTGCCGAAGAAATGCGCAATAAAGTCAGGAAAATGCAATGACAAAGACGAAGGAAATGGAGGAGTTGGCAGAACTGACAGGCATGGTTTTTTCGGCGCGTTCCGTAGAAATGCAGCGCCTTTCAGCACGAGAGCAGAAACTGCGTGATCGCTATGAAACGCTGGAGAAGCAGCGACAGACTGCCCAAGGCCAAGCAGAAGACGTCCTTAGCCAACGACTGACCGGGTTGGATGTGCTGTATCAGATGTGGGTTGGGCGTCAGATGGCGGCTATAAATACAGAATTGGCGCAGGTTCTGGCCGAGAAAGAAATGCGGTTGCAAAATTTGCGCACCGCATTTGGCAAGAAAGAAGTTGCTTTGCAATTGTTGCGCCAGCAGAAGGCGATCAAACGTCCTGCCGGGCAAGATTGGTGATCAGAACGTCGGTCACCTCGTCCCCCAACGTCATTTGAGCCACGGTCAACAATGAGCGCCGCAATACGGCGATTTTCGAAGCGTCTGTAAAAGCGCCATGAAACCCCCCGATATTTGAGTGGTCAAACAAAACTTGCAGAAAGCTGTCACGTAGCTTTGGTTCCTTGGCATAGACTTTTTCGGCGGCATTGTTGCCTGCGATTTCTAGGCTAAGTGACAGAACAATAATGGCCGCAACTTTGTCTTTGTCGATCACAGGTACAATGAACTGGTTGTTCAGCTTCACATAGCTTGTTTGCTCTGGGTCTGGCATTTCATCTGGCGTGTCATGATGGTCGTCAGCCGCGACCTGTTTGTCATGGCCGTCTGGCATGGCGCTCGGCCCTGGATTGAGCACAATCCATGCCACGATACCTGCCGCAGTACCAACAAGAGGAAGAAGGATGGGGATAAGTTTCTTCACGGTTACCTCGTTTTAAAACGGCAAAATGCGGCTCAAAAGCTGCTGACCATAGCGGGGTTGTTGCACTTCTGTGATCTGGCCGCGCCCTCCATACGAAATTCGCGCTGATGCAATTTTGTCATAGGTCACTTCGTTCTGACGAGAGATGTCTTCGGGACGAACATAGCCTGACACAATGAGCTCACGCAGTTCAAAGTTAACGCGAACCTCCTGCAACCCTTCGATGACCATCACTCCGTTCGGCAGCACGCCGGTTACCGTCGCCGCCACACGTAAGGTCAGTCTCTCGTTCCGCCGCACCGAGCCGTCACCGCTGGAATCACTACTTGAACCCAGCGATACTGCTTCGTCCATGCTGGCCCCCTCGGGGAGCGATTTGTTGATCCGCTGAGGAATGCCAAAAAGATGTGGCAATGACATTGATTCTGATCCGCTTCGGGATCGGGACGTTGAGTTGGATATTTCTGCCTGATCATCAATCTCGATCACCACGGTTAAAATGTCGCCGCGTTTCACTGCGCGATGGTCCCCGAGCAAAGAGGTCTGCCCCGCGGTCCACAGAGATGAGCGATCGACGGTGCGCTGTCGAACGGTCGTCATTGGTAGTCCGGGTGTCAGCATGGCGCGCTGTTCGTTGTTTTCCTGTGTTGAGGAAAACTCAGGTGCTTGCCCAATAGGTCCTTGACCGCCACAAGAGGAGAGGAGCGCACAACTAGCTAAAATATATAGTCTTTTTCTTGTCATTCTGACCTCAATTCACGACGATACTGCCGTCTGGTTGAACCGTACCGGAAAGGGTTGAGCGCGAGCTGAGGTTCATCACCCGGATGCGCTCTCCCGGGCCGGCGCGGGCCAAGGATCGGCCCTCTGATTGAATGGTGAGCCCGTTTTTTGAAAATGTCAGCAGGACGATTTGGTTGCGCTCCACAACCGCGGGCGCGCTTAGATCGCCTGTGCGGATCGGACGGCCAGCATATACGGCTACGCGTGTTTCCAGGCCGACGACTTGCGAAACATCGCTTGCGGTTCCGGGCAGCGACCCATTTTTGACCACCACGTCTTGCTCCATAACCATCGTATGTGGTCGCAACGTTCGTGCGGCGACCACCACGTCGGCAGCGGCAGGACTGGTCAGAAGGATCAAGAAGGCAAGAGACCTCATCAGCGGACCTGCGTCGTGGCGCCAAGCATCTGGTCGGCGGCAGAGATGACTTTCGCGTTCAGTTCATATCCGCGCTGCGCCTCGATCAATTCGGTTACTTCGCGCACGGCATCGACGGAGCTGTCTTCCAAATATCCTTGCCGTAAGGTGCCCAGGCCGTCCTGCCCCGGTGTCGACAAAAGTGCGGGCCCTGACGCTTCGGTTTCAACAAACAGGTTGCCACCGGTCGCCTCCAGCCCTTTGGGATTGGCAAACCCAGCCAAAGAGAATTGGCCCAAAAGCTGCGCCTCGGCGGTCTCTGAAAAATAGGCATAGACCTCTCCGTCGGCGTTGATCGATATCGCGCGCGCATCGGAGGGGATCGTGATGTCAGGTGATACGGGGTAGCCGTCCGACGTGACAATAAGACCGTCAGCCGAACGTTTCAGCCCGCCATCGCGAGTATATCCGGATTGTCCCGAGGGGAGTGTAACTTCAAGAAAACCTTTGCCGTCGATGGCAACGTCCAAATCCCCTTGTGTCGCAGAAAGAGAGCCCTGCGACAGATGGACCGACACGGCGGCGGGACGGACGCCGAGCCCAAGCTGTACGCCGGTCGGCAGCACCGTACCGTCAGCGGCGTTGATCGAGCCAGCGCGCGTAAGCTGTTGATAATGCAGGTCTGCAAACTCGGCGCGGCGCGCATTATAGCCCGTAGTGGACATGTTGGCGAGGTTGTTCGAGATCGTCTCGACACGCATTTGCTGGGCGGACATGCCGGTGGCTGCAATCTTCAAGGCGCGCATGGGAACTCTCCTGAATTGGGGTTAACTGGTGAAACTTTTAAGGGCGTTGCGGATGCGTTCGTCTTCTGATTGCAAAAAGCTCTGACCCATTTCATAGGCGCGCTGGACTTCGATCATCCGCGCGATTTGCGAGATTGGGTCGACATTCGAGCCCTCGAGAAAACCTTGTAAAACACGACCATCCAGCGCGGGTTCAAATCCTTCTTCGGTGCGGAACATGACCCCATCTTCGCGGATCATCGAGGTTGGATTGACGGGTTGATACAGGCCAACCTGCCCGATCGGACGCCCATCGGCCGAGACCGTCCCGTCAGGCGAGATGCTGATTCCTGTTGCATCTGGCGGTACGAAAACAGGCGCGCCACCAGTATCCAAAACGCGATAACCGTTTGGAGTCACTAGATTTCCCTCGGCATCGGGCGAGAAATTTCCGGCGCGAGTCAACCGCTCTCCCATTTCGGTTTCGATAAGGAAGAAGCCGTCACCCTCGATCGCCAGGTCAAAGTTGCCGGCGGTTTGGGTCAATGTTCCTTGCATCATCGAAGTTTGGCGCACGTTTCCCGTTGCCATTGACAGCGAGGCGCCCCCCTCGATTTTTTGGACATGCTCGGAAAAAATAAGCCCTTCCTGTCGGAAACCTGTGGTCGCGCTGTTGGCAATGTTGTTGGCGACAATCTGCATTTCTCGCATCAAGCCAGATTGTCGGGTAAGCGCTGTGTAACTGGCATTATCCATGGTCAACCTCCGCTAATGATCGGTATCAGTTTGGTTTGAAAAAGGGCGACGAGCGTCTCTGTCATGAAGCCCATCGACATCCAGAACACGGCCAGGATGGCCAACAGTTTGGGGACAAATGTCAACGTCATTTCTTGGATCGAGGTCAGCGCCTGGAACAGGCCCACGATCAACCCGGCCACCAATGCGACAGCAAGTATGGGGGCCGAGATGGTCACCGCAGCCCAAAGGCCTTGACGCAGGGTGTCAAAAAAGACGGCGTCGTCTAGCACTAGACCGGCATCCGCAAGATTTCCTGGTAGGCTTCGACGACCTTATCGCGAACGGTGACTGCGGTTTCGACGGCCAGTTCGGTTTGCGATAGCGCCTGCACCAATGCATGGGGATCTGCGTTGCCGCTCATCGCGGCTTGGGCGGTCGTTTCAGCCTCTTGCAGTGTGGCTGCAAAATCCTTGGCGACGTCTTTCAAAGCGTCGCCTGCGCTGCCAGTTCCGGGCGCGGGTGCTGTGACGGGTTTTGCGCTCGCGTAGTTCTGAGCGGCTAGGGGGGATCGGATTTCCATTCTGTTTCTCCTTTGTTCCTCCGGATTCTCCGGTGTTATCGGCGCAGCAAGTCCATAAGGGCGGTGGACATTTGCTTGCTCTGTTCGAACATCTTCAGGTTCGCTTCGTAACTGCGCTGCGCCTCGCGGGCATCTGCGATCTCGACGATCAGATCCACGTTCGAGCCTTGATAGTGCCCGCCGGCGTCAGCCATCGGATGCGCGGGATCATAGATTTGTCGCAGCTCAGACCGATCCAGCGAAACGGGTCCGGTGGTCACGCGGGTCAAGTCCGATCCTGCAACCTCTTCGGCGCGAAAGCTGACATTCTTGCGGTGATAGCCGGGCGTATCGGCGTTCGCGATGTTTTCAGACACATGGCGCAGACGTTTTGCCTGAGCGGTTAGGCCGCTGGCGGAAAGGCTAAGGGCTTTGGAAAATTCACTCATTTCATCGCTCCTTTATCGGCGGCCCAGGGTGGTGCGCAGCACTGAAAGGGCGGATTTGTAGATGGCAAGCGCCTGGTTGTGCTGCCGTTGAGAATCGGCAGCCTTAACCATCTCTTGTTCGATCGAGACAGCGTTGCCATTTGGCGATTCTGCGCTTCCGCGAACAATTTGTGGTTCGAGCGTGGCAACCGTCGTACGTAGGTTTTCGCGCCCGAAACTTCCCTGCAGGTCGGCCTGGGCCATGACCGTCGAAAAATCCTTTATATCAAGCGGTTTATAGCCCGGCGTATCGGCATTCGCGATATTCTGAGCAATGACAGCCTGCCGTTTCCCGGCATGGGCGGCCATAGAGTGGGCGGTTCGGAAAATATCCAGATCTGCAAACATTCGGGGTTCTCCCTCGTCGATTTCAATCAAGGCTTAACCCTGATTCCTTTAAAAACCGTTGTCAGTTAATGAGCGGAGAGAACGATGGCTGTGACAGAACTGGAATGTCTGAGGGCACAAATTGCGTCAGTCTCGGCAACCCGTAGGATTGGCCGCGTGTCGGCTGTCAGCGCTGGTATGATCCGTGTGCGCGGGCTGGCCCAATTCGCGCGGATCGGCGATCAGCTGATCCTGACGCGTAAGGCAGGTACCGCCGTCAATGGCGAGGTTGTCCGCCTTGAAGGGCGCGAACTGGTTATGCTGCCCGACGACAGTTGCGAGGGCATCTCATTGGGCGACATGGTGTCCTTATGTCCGCCTGCCAGCATCGCCCCGTCTGAGGCCTGGATTGGGCGCATCATAGATCCGCAGGGGCGCCCCCTGGATGGTCGTCCACTGTTGCGGGGGCTTGAGCCGCGCGCGCTGACAAACGCCCCGCCGTTGCCTGCAAAACGCCGTGCGATGGGTGGGCGATTGGAGACCGGATTGGCCGCGATGAACACGATGCTTCCGTTAGTTCGGGGGCAAAGGGTCGGGCTTTTTTCTGGCTCGGGAGTCGGGAAATCCAGTCTGTTGGCGCATCTGGCGCGAAATGTTCCAACCGAAATTGTGGTGATCGCGCTGATTGGCGAGCGCGGGCGTGAACTGCGTGATTTTGTTGAACAAACTCTGGGACCTGAGGGTATGAAGCGTTCGGTCGTCATAGCGGCGACATCGGATCAGTCGGCCTTGTCGCGCCGGCGTTGCGCCTGGACAGCGATGACTGTCGCCGAATATTTCAGGGATCAAGGTCACCAGGTTTTGTTCCTGGCAGATTCCATCACGCGTTTCGCCGAGGCGCATCGCGAAGTGTCTGTCGCTGCCGGAGAGGCGCCTGCGCTGCGCGGATTTCCCCCCTCTACGGCCCATTTGATCATGTCCTTGTGCGAACGGGCAGGTCCCGGTGAAGAGGGTGCTGGCGACATAACGGGCGTGTTTAGTGTCCTGGTCGCCGGGTCCGATATGGACGAACCAATCGCGGATATTCTACGCGGTGTTTTGGACGGGCATATCATTTTGGATCGCGAAATAGCGGAAAGAGGGCGCTATCCGGCGATCAACATGTTGCGCTCGGTGTCGCGCAGTTTGCCAGCTGCAGCCAGTGACGACGAAAACGCCCTGATTCTGGAAGCACGGCATTTACTAGGCACTTACGAGCGATCGGAAATGATGGTCCGCTCTGGATTGTACGCCCCCGGCAGCGACGAAACATTGGATCGCGCGGTTGCAATTTGGGAAGACTTGGACGCCTTTGTTGGTCAATCTGACGGTAAAGACATCAAAACGAATTTTGCTCAATTGTCCTTGTTGCTGCGCAGAGCAAAAGCCGCAGGACGTGCCGCTGTCGCTGGTACATCTCAGCATAGTGGGGCATCAGCTTTGCAGCAGCGTCAGCGCGATTGACGCGGCGCTGCTAACTTGAACTGACGCGGCCTCGCTGCGCAGCAAATATCGCTCGATCAATTGATCAAGCGCCTCTGGGTTTGCGAGCTCGTCTAGGCTATTCAATCCCAGTTGTTGTTCGCTTCTTTCGGTAAAGACGGTCAATTGTTGGTCCAGATCGATTTGCGAAAAACTGTCCGGCAGGCCAAGCGCGCCCTCCATAACCTGACGTAGGGGTTCGTTTCCCATGATTTTGAACCAACGCGTTCGGTCGCTTTCGTCACTTTCTGCCAATTCCGCCAGCTCTCGTTTGGCGTTCAGCGCAAACCGCATGCTTTCGTCCTGATCGCCTACCGCCACCTCGAACTGACGGGCGCGATAGCCTTCGATGATCTCGCCGGCAAAGGTGGACAGTTTGGAATTTGGAACGCCAAGATCAAAGCCGAAAGCCTCGGCCAGATCCTGATACCGGCTGTCTGACATCTTATTCGCAAGCGCAGCCGGATCAATGGTCCCTTCTTCCAAAATCTTCTTGATAAAGAAGCGGTTGTCCAGATCTGCGTCCAACCCGAATGCTCCGAGCGCCACGCTCAGAAGTCGACGATCTGATACCAAATCTTCGGCTGTTTCCACCGTCCCGATATGAGCCTCGAAATATTCGGTATCGCGGGTCATGACACTGTCGGCCTGGAAGATCTTGGTCTGCGTGTCAAAGCTGCGTTCCAGAAAACGCCAGCCCACCAGGCCCGTCGCCGGAATGATGGGTTGAAAGCTCATGATGCGCGTGCAGCCAGCAACCGGTCTTCGCGAGGCAACAACAGGCGCAGGGTTTTGAGCCCTTGGTAAAAGCGGTTTTCGATGATTGCTTCGGACGCCATGGCCAGAATTTGGCGGCTGTCGCTGTCCGTCAGGATGCGGCTCAGTTCTTCGATTCGGCGCAACAGTTGCAAACGCGTTTGATCGGGATCGGTATCGCCAGACAGTACCAGCTGAGCTGCATAGCACAGGCGTCGCACGGGCGTTGTAGCCTCCTCTGGGTGAATGGCGTCGCGCAGGCGCAAAATGTTGGCCTTCGGCGTCAGGATCGAGACACGGCTGCGTCGATCCCCGTTTTCGACGACTGCGCCGTTGATGAGGACCCGTTCCTTGGGGCCAAGTTTCAAGACAAGTCCGCTCATGATGCATCCTCCGTTTGACGTAGTCCGCGCATGACGGACAAATTGATTTCGACGAGGGCATCCACATTTGCCTTACCGCGAAGCACCTCTCGACTGTGTTGCTGTGTAAATTCGGCCAGATAGAAAATGCGCGCGCGCAGCTCGGACGGTAACGAGTTGTTCGGGTCCGCGACGTCGGTAGCCAACAAAGTCCAAAGGCGGCGATTGTCGTGTATCGAGGGCGCCAGTCGTCGGATTGAACCAGTAGTTCCGGCAGATTTCAATTGGCGTGTGATGCGGGCGAATGCCTCGTATTCGACGCCACGAGGCGTGCGAACAGGGCCCGCCGACTGCGCGTATGCGCGTCGGGCAGAAAGCAATGCGTTCACGGTAATGTCCTATCGCTGGGGATCGATTGATGGAGTGGACCGGGGCGGCGCACCGCCCCGATCTTTTGCGATTAACGGAACAGCGACAGAATCGACTGCGGTGCCTGGTTCGCGATGGACAGCGATTGGATCGCCAACTGTTGTTGGGTCTGCAGAGCCTGCAGGCGCGCAGAGGTCTCTTCCATATCGGCGTCGACCATCGATCCGATCCCGGATTTCAACGCGTCGGTCAGGTTCGAAACGAAATCAGCCTGAGTCTCGATCCGTCCCTGGGACGAACCAAACGATGCAGCCGCGGCGATCGAAGTGTCAATCAAAGTCTCGATGGCTCCGAGCGCCGAGGAAGCCCCGCCGGAGGTCGAGACATCAATTGCCGCGAGTGCGCCCAGTCCGCCCGAGTTGGCATTCGTGAACTGACCAGACACATGCAGACTGTCAGCACCATCATTTGTGATGGTCAGACGGCCAGTGTTGGCGATGTTGTAGTCAACGGTCACGTTCGCATCAGAGGCTTCGATTGCAGATTTCAAGCCAACGGCAATGACATCAGCGGTCGAAGTCGAAGCGATATCTTCGGAGGTGACAGTGTAGCTCACTTCAACCTCGCCCAGACGCATCGAGATGCTGTCACCAGCTGCGTAGGCGGCGGTGCCATGGGGCTCGATCTCGATCACACCGTCATCGTCGGTACCGCCGTTGTCATCCAGCGAGAAGCCAAAGCTGTCCTGGCCATCTGCGGACACACCTTCTGTGTTGGTTGCGTCAAAGACTGCTTTGGCAGAATAACCGCCAGTGGACAGGTTTTGCGCAGTCACCGTGATCGAGGAAGCGGTCACATTACCCGAGCTGTCACGATCCAGAGAGGCCAGAACCGACGTCGACGCGGTCGATCCGTCAACAAGGTTCAACCCATTGAATTGCGCCGCGGAAACGACTGAATTGATCTGATTCTTCAGCGCAGTGACGTCGTCGTTGATCTTGCTGCGATCGACGTTGTCTTCTTGCGACGCGACGATCTTCTCTTTCATCTGGTTCAACAGATCAGTGATGGTTTCCGATGCCTCAGCAGCGACGGCTACTGTGGATTCACCCAACGACAGGCTGTCCGAAATGGCCTGGAAGCCAGTCACGTCCGATTCCATCACCTTCGAAATTGCCCAGACGGCCGAGTTGTCTTTGGCCGAGGCGACTTCCTTGCCAGTCGAAATCTGATTTTGGGTGTCTGCCAGGCTGGAGTTCACCGATTTCAGTGTTTGCAGCGCAACCATTGCGCCATTATTGGTCAGAATGCTGGACATAGCATTACCTCTTGTCTTGGTCGCTTTTCGCGTCCGGTTGATCATCCCGCCCCCATAGGACGGATCGAGGGTCCTTCAGACCATACAGTCCCGTGTTTCGGTCCTGTGCCATCCAATCTGGATGCGAGATCACCTTTGGCGTTCAATGACTAAGAGAGTGCTAAGTCCCCAATTTGAATATTCTGAATTTTCGTAAACTGGTGTCTAGGCCCGCTTTTCGACTTGTCCAACATGGGTCGTGGGAATCGCATTTTTCCGGCCCTTGCTGTCATAAGTCTCAAGCGATTTGCGCAGACGTTTCAACGTGTCCAGCCGGGTCGATACACGTTGGATGCCTTCCATAGCGCTGGTCAGCAAGGTGTGATTCCGTGTCAAACGATCATGTAACGCTTGCAGGTCCACTGGTTCTGCGGCGTCTTCCAGGCGGTCGACCAAAACCTGTTTGCGCTCCAACAGATCGGGCAGTTTGGACAGGTCGCCTTTCAACAAGTGTTGGCGTTCTTCGTCCAGCAGGCTGCGTAGTTCCTGCAAAATGGGCTTATTATCCTGCATCGTCTTTCTCCTTCAGTGCTTGAAATAATGATTCCGCCAGCCCAATCCCCCCCGCACGCACCATTTGTTCGGCCTGGGCGTCGCGTAGAAACGAAGCGAATTGCTCTTCACCGATGCCGCCGCCAAAGGATTCGGATGCTTTGCCAACACCCGCGGCTTTCAGCATTTCTGATAGGAACGACGCCTCGATTTTCTGTGCAGCCTCGCGCAGCGCGCGGGTGCGTTGGGGCGTGATTTGGGACAGAGGAGGCAGTTCGGTCACGGGTATCTCCAATTTGAGCCAGTTTTTCCGAGTTTGTCAGTGAACTGGTAAAGATGTGGTAACTCCGTTCGCGCATTTTCCGGGTAACGAAAGAAATTCGGAGCCGCGTGATGAAAATAGCTTTTCCTGTGCCAGTGCTTGGGGCACCCGCGACCGCCGAGGCATCGGGTGTTTTAGTGGCAGAGGGAAACGCGCTGCTATTCGGCGACGTTTTCGAAACCTTGCTGGTGCCGAAAGACAAGCTGATAGAGCCCGAAACGACCGAGGGTCATGGTGAAATTGAGCAGACCGACGATTCGACTGGGTCCGCAGTCCAGGAAACGCAGCCCGAGGAGGCACTTTCCACTCCTATAGATCAACAAAGAAGGAACCAGGCCAGTGCGGGTGCCGTATTTACGAACTCTGCGCACTCGTCAGATGTGCCGAAGAACGTCAGCTCGACTCCGATCGCGACCTACGCAGCGCCACTGGCGCCGGGGTTGATCGACCTAAGAGATTCTGGCAGCGTTGCACAGGTTTCCATGCCCAACGTGATGACGCAACTGGCATCCTACGCGCTGCAACAGCCGTCGCTAGACCAAGCACCGGGCCCGGAAAATTCGACACCAATTCGACAAGACATCCGGGCGAGAGAGCCGTTGGCAAAACCCGATGGTAGTGCCTTGAATGCAGAGTCTAAGGCAGAGATTTCACACCCCCCCGTGCAACCGCTCGCTATCACCCCTCGTGTGGCCTCTGAAATGCTGGACACGCCAGATGTCACCCAGCCCCAGCGTGCTATCGAAACCGCGCCCAATGCTTCTGCAGAAATTCCACCCCTGAAAGACGCCCCTCGTACTCAGTCGAATTTTGTCGCTTTCGACCCCACTCAAGGGTCAAGCGTGGCAGAGCGGGAGCAGCCTATTAAGGGCACCCAAATCAATCCCCTGCACTTTGATGATTCGGTCACGCGCGCGCCTATAGAGGAGACCGTGATCAGTGTCCAAAACATTGAACCAAAACAAAAATTTGCCACACCTGTTGAGGCTGGCCAGGCGCTTGGCTCGCATCATCTGAAAACCCAAATCGACCGATCAGTTTCTGAATCTAGTCCGCTTCCTAGCTTCACATCAGTGGGCACGATGCCGATCCAACAGCCTGAACAAAGCTCCGCTCCGGTCAAGGTCGAAGTGGTGAAAAATATCGAAACACCTCGGGGCGCAGAGATCGCCAAAACAGGCGTTCAAACCAGTCAATGGGTCGCGCCGATGAACCCCGAAGTGGCCGAGCTAAACCCACCGATGGCCACCGAAATATCCACGCAGGCGGCCGCACCTACAGAATTGTCTCACGACCAGATTCTGCCGCCGTTGCGGTCAAATATAGCGATGGATCCGCCTGCTCAAATGATGTCGCCAATGTCAAACGGCCCAGAGCTTGCGGTCGCCGCTCCGATGAACGTCGCGCCTTCGCCTGCTTTTTCCAAAGCAGTTGCAGAAACCGAAGCGATTGAAAATGCACTGGCGCTAGAGCCTGGTGCGCCACGGACCCAGGGGGCGCCCCCCGCGCAGAGCGTCGCAAAACCCAACCCGGTTCCGCAGATCATCCCGCATTTGGCAGATTTGTCCGTAGCGCGCGGTGACAAGATCGAAATCACGCTTTCGCCGGATGAACTGGGGCGTGTGCGACTGGCGGCCACCCAGACTGAAAATGGCGTCGTGCTGGTTGTTCAGGCCGAGCGTCCTGAAACGCTGGACCTGATGCGGCGCCACATGTCCGACCTGTTGAATGATCTTCAGGATATGGGATTCGCGGATATCAACTATTCCGATGGGCAGCAGCAGGACCAATCCAAGACCGATGCGCCGCAAGCGACTGCGGAGTTGATGGAAACATCCGAAACGACGTCCCAAACCCAAATGCTCGCTCAGGGCGGGCTGGACCTGAGGCTATAAGAGGAACGTGAAATGACAACCGTTGATGCAACCCAATCTGCGTTGGCTGCGAATGCCTCGAACGCGCAATCTAATAACGTGCTCAATTCGGATTTCGAGACCTTTTTGAACATGCTGACAGTTCAAATGCAAAATCAGGACCCGCTGAATCCAACCGATTCGTCGGAATACGCGATGCAACTTGCGACATTTTCGGGGTTGGAACAGCAGGTGCAGACGAACGAGCTGCTGAACAGTCTGATCTATCTGAGCAGCCAGTCAGGCGTGGCTGATCTGGCCAGTTGGATCGGGCTCGAAGGGCGCTCGACCGGGCCGGCACAATATGATGGTGAGGCGGGGGTCGAGGTTTTGGTCTCGCCGGTAAGCTATGCCGACAGTGCTCAGGTAGTGGTGTACAACGAAGACGGTACCGAAGTGGATCGCATGGATATAGATCCCAGCGACAGCAGCGCCACCTGGGACGGAGCAGACCAATCTGCGGGGCTGTTTACCTTTCATGTGGAAAGCTATGTGAACGGCAACTTGACCGAAACAAGCGGCGCGCAAACCTGGGGACGTATCGGAGAGGCCCGAAATCAGAACGGCGTGGTCGTGCTGGTGCTGGACGGTGGCGGCGAAGTTTACGCTGACCAAGTGACGGGGGTACGCGACCCGGCAGGTTGATTGCCGTGCGTTGCGAACTGGAATAGCCTTGTTCATCCTGCAACGAGCTTGGTTTAAACATGTTTCCTGATCCAGCCCTTGTCGCGCGTCTGCGCAGCGATCATCTGATTGCGGATGGTCTGGATTGGGTGCCGCTGACCGGGGGGCAGACCAATCGACTTTGGCGCGTTGGCGATGTGGTCGTGAAGCGTTTTGCCCCATGTGATGGCAATCCCCGCTTTCCCAACGATCCCGGGCAAGAGGTCGCTATTTTGCGGCACCTTCACGGACTTGGCTTGGCACAGAATCTGTTGGGACATGTCGAGCAGGAGGGGGTGAGCTATCTCGTTTTCCAGCATCTGAGCGGGCACAGCTGGCGCGCTGGCACAGCGCCGGTCGCTGAATTGCTGCGCCGGGTTCACGCAGTGTCGCCTTTGTCGGCGCTGCGACAGCAGGCTGGCGGATCGGGTGCGATCGAACGGCAAGTGGCGGCGATTCTTCCTCAGTTGCCGCACTCACTGGCTGCTCAGCTGACGAAAAAGCGACCCCGATCTGAAGCCATTGATGGGGTGTCCGCACAGGCTTTGCTGCATGGCGATCCTGTGCCTGGAAATATTCTGATTACGCCCGACGGGGTGCGCTTGATTGATTGGCAATGTCCCGCTGTGGGCGATCCGGTCGAAGATTTGGCGCTGTTTCTGTCCCCGGCAATGCAGTTGATCTATCGCGGTGTACCTCTGGATTCGGCCGAGATTGCAACGTTTACGGACGCATACGGGGATCGTGCGACGATTGACAGATTGCGCGCGATGCAGCCGTGGCACCATTGGGGCATGGCTGCTTATTGCGCATGGAAAACCGCGCGGGGATCCCGGCAATACGCTCGGGCGATGGCGCTGGAACTGGCGGCTTTAGAGTAACGCCAGCACGGCAGTAACGCCGCCACCGCCGATCAGAACCCCTAGCAACGTCCATAGGATCGGGGCCTTGATCGAGCTGGGCTTGGGGGTGTCCAGGCCCGTGGCCTGACGGATCAACGCGGCCTCGACCAAGCCAGGCAGGCGGGGTCCGAAGCGGGTCAGAACACGCGCCGTTTTCGCCAGATCCCGCGCCACTGCACGCGGTCCGATGGACTGCGTGATATAAGATTGCACCACGGGTTTGGCGACTTCCCAAATGTTGACCTGCGGGTGTAAAGAGCGCGCAACGCCCTCGACGACGACCATTGTGCGTTGCAACAAGATCAGCTCGGTCCGGGTTTCCATGCCAAAGCGTTCGGTCACTTCGAACAAGTAATTCAGCAGACGCCCCATGGAAATATGCGTGGCGTCCATGCCGAAAATCGGTTCGCCCACGGCGCGCAAGGCACGAGCGAATTCATCGACATCATGGTTGGCGGGGACATACCCGGCCTCGAAATGGACCTCGGCGACGCGTTGGTAATCGCGCTGGATGAAGCCGAATAGAATCTCGGCATAGACCCGGCGTGTGTATTCGTCGATATGGCCCATGATCCCGAAATCATAGGCGATGATGTTCCCGTTCGCGGCGACTTTCAGGTTTCCCTGATGCATATCCGCATGGAAAAATCCGTCGCGCAGAGCGTGGTTCAGGAACAGGCCCAAAACGCGTTCACCCAAGGCTCGGCGGTCGTGCCCGGCAGCGTCGATGGCGTCGTTGTCGCCCAGCGGAACGCCCTCGGCCCAGGTCATGGTCATCACGCGGCGACCGGACAGATCCCACTTGATTTGCGGCAGTTGAAAGCCTTCGTCCTGCTCGGTATTGGCCTGAAATTCCGAGGCCGAGGCGCTTTCCAGGCGCAGGTCCAGCTCGCCTTGGACCACGCCTTCGAAATGCGAGATCACGTCGCGGGGGCGCAGACGCCGGGATGCGGGCGACAGGAATTCGATCACATCCGCCGCAAAATAGAACGCATCAATGTCGCGCTGAAAGGCGCGTTCGATGCCCGGGCGCAGCACCTTGACGGCGACCTCTTCGCCCGTTTCCAGCAACTGAGCCTTGTGCACCTGCGCGATCGAAGCCGCGGCGACAGGTTCGGAAAACGTGCTGAACATCTCGTCCACGGGGCGGTCCAGCTCGGCTGCGACCTCGTCTTTGGCCTCTTCGATAGAGAACGGCGGCAGTTTGTCCTGAAGCACCCGCAATTGCAGCGCCATGTCGTCGCCCACCACGTCGGGGCGGGTCGAAAGCACCTGACCGAACTTGATATAGGCCGGTCCCAGCGCGGTCAGTGCGCGGGTGGCGGGCGGCATATCCGGGTCACCCTTGTAGCCCAACCAGGAAAAGGGCCAGGCCAGCGTGCGCGCCAGAATGCGTACAGGGCGCGGGGCGTCCATCGCATCCAGGATCACGCCCATGGCGCCGGTGCGCTCCATCGTGGCACCGGTGCGAACCAACCGCCAAATGTTGTGAGGCCCGCGCATCTTAGACCTTCCAGCCAGAATGCAGGCAGGCGATGCCCATGGTCAGATTGCGGTATTTCGCGTTCTCGAACCCGGCCTGTTTCACCATGTTCAGGAACGTGTCCTGATCGGGGAACTTGCGGATGGATTCGACCAGATACTGATACGAGTCCCGATCATTCGCGATCACTTGCCCCAGCTTAGGGATGATGTTGAACGAATACAGGTCATAGACCTTCTGCATCAGCTCGTTCGGGATCTGGCTGAACTCCAAAACCATCAGGCGGCCGCCGGGTTTCAGGACGCGGTAAGCCTCGTTCAGGGC
>JBOEGN010000033.1:13602-13852 GCA_050633445.1 Thalassovita sp. | reverse complement strand
TAGACGTCAAAAGTGTTGTCATCAAAGGGCAGGGCCATCGCATCGCCCACGACCCAATCCAGACTGTCGGCCATGCTGTCAGCCTCGGCGCGTTGACGGCCAGCGACCAGCATGGGTTCGGTCAGATCGCAGACGGTAGCGTGGGCCTGACCCGCGCGTTTTAGATACCGGAACGAGATATCCCCGGTGCCCCCAGCCACGTCCAGCAGACGGGTATTCGGGCGCGGAGCCAGCCAATCCATCATCGCGT
>JBOEGN010000033.1:0-13590 GCA_050633445.1 Thalassovita sp. | reverse complement strand
TCCAGATGCGGTGGATGCCCATGCTCATGGCGTCGTTCATCACGTCGTATTTCGACGCGACCGAGCCGAACACCCCCTGCACACGCCCGGCCTTTTCATGCTCGGGGACCTCGGTGAAACCGAAATGAGTGGTTTTCTGATCTGTCTGGGTCATGGGCTCTTGCCAGTCCGTTGTTCTGCCCCTTCTTATAGGGCGCTGAGACGGCGCTGCAATGCGCTGAACTGTCCAATAGGAGCAAACATGCCCGAATTGCCCGAGGTTGAAACCGTCCGCCGTGGCCTGGCCCCCGCGATGGAGGGCGCAGTGATCGCACGCGCCCAGGTGAACCGGCCCGACCTGCGTTGGCCCTTTCCTGATCGCATGGCAGAGCGGTTGACGGGGCAGACTGTTCTGGGGCTGAGACGGCGGTCGAAATATATCCTGGCCGATCTGGGGTCGGGGGAAACACTACTGATCCATCTGGGCATGAGCGGGCGCATGACCGTCTCGGGCGACCCGCTGGGCCAGTTTGTGCATGATCATCCTGACGCGGAAAAACATGATCACGTGGTGCTGGACATGGACAACGGCGCGCGCATCACCTTCAACGACCCGCGCCGGTTCGGGGCGATGGACCTGCTGGACACCGCGACGGCGGATCAGCACAAGCTGCTTGCCTCAATCGGGCCGGAACCCTTGGGTAATGATTTCCACGAGGATTATCTGGTCGACGCATTCAAGGGGCGGATGACCCCAATCAAATCCGCCCTCCTGGATCAGAAAATCGTCGCCGGTTTGGGCAATATCTACGTCTGCGAGGCGCTGTTCCGTTCGGGCATCAACCCCAAGCGCAAGGTGGGCCAACTTGCGGCGAATCGGGTGGCCAAACTGGTGCCAATCGTCCGCGATGTTCTGGCCGAGGCAATCGAGGCCGGTGGGTCCAGTCTAAAGGATTTCCGGCAGGCCAGCGGTGAATTGGGTTACTTTCAGCACCGTTTCCGCGTTTATGGACAAGAAGGTAACCCCTGCAGTACCCCCGGTTGCCCGTCTGCCATACAGCGCATCACCCAATCGGGTCGGTCCACTTTTTACTGCCCAACCTGTCAAAGATAGCTTGATCCGGGCGCTGGGATTGGCCATCAATCGGGACTGACCGGAACAATAGGAATCTGACACATGGCTTACGAGACGATCATCGTCGAAGTTGAAGACCACGTCGCACTGGTAAAGCTGAACCGACCTGACGCCATGAACGCGCTGAACGCGCAACTGTTGACGGAACTGGCCAACGCCATGACCGCTGCACAGCAAAACGACAAGGTACGCTGCATCGTTTTGACCGGGTCCGAGAAAGCGTTTGCTGCCGGGGCTGACATCAAGATGATGAGCTCGAAAAGCTACACCGAAGTGTTCACCGAGGACCTGTTCGGCCCCGAGATGGCCGAGATCGGTCGTGTCCGCAAACCGATCATCGCGGCCGTTTCGGGCTATGCGCTGGGCGGTGGGTGCGAACTGGCGATGCTGTGTGATTTCATCATTGCCTCGGAAACCGCGAAATTCGGTCAGCCCGAAATTAACCTGGGCGTGATGGCCGGAATCGGCGGCACCCAGCGCCTAACGCGGGCTATCGGCAAAGCCAAGGCGATGGATATGAACCTGACGGGCCGTTTCATGGGCGCCGAAGAGGCCGAGCGCGCAGGTCTTGTCAGCCGCGTCGTTCCGACCAAGAAATTGATCGAGGAATCCCTGGCGGCGGCAGCAAAAATTGCCGAAAAGTCGATGATCTCGGTCACCGCGATCAAAGAGGCAGTGGATCGCTCCTTCGAAGTGCCTCTGCAAGAGGGCCTGCTGATCGAGCGTCGCTTGTTTCACTCGATGTTTGCGACCGAGGACCAGAAGGAAGGCATGGCCGCCTTCGTCGAAAAACGCACGCCGCAATTCCGCGACAAATAACGTTTTGAACATACCAAAGATCAGGCCGCGAAAGCGGCCTTTTTCGTGTCTGGGCCTAACAGCAACTGTCGGTACAATAGGCCTGAACCACCGCGTTCCCCTGGCAACAATCTTGCAGCAGGTATCGCATCAACGCCCCCATTGCCTGAAAATCTATGGTGTACAGCACCTGCCTGGCATTGCGTTGCGAGGTGGCCAGGCCGGCCTCGGCTAAGGCCGCAAGATGGAACGACGCCCGAGACGGCGTCGCCCCGACGGCACTGGCCACATCCCCGGCAGTCATCCCCTGCGCGCCCGCCTGAGCCAGCAGGCGAAACATTCGCAACCGCGTTTCATTGGATATTGATGACAGTGCGGTCAAAGCTGTGGCTTCATTCATATTTCAATTCCTCTTGAAATGGGCGGTGGTTTGAGGCATTTATATTTCAAGAATCATTGAAATGAAAGGCCTCACCATGACACTTGCTGAACTATTGTCTGCTCTACACGCTTTCCCACAGGACGCGCCGTTGGTCTTCACCACTCGGGATGGGCCCATCGGCGGTGGCTATCACGTGACAGAGCTGAAACTGTCCGATATCACCGGCATCGACTGCGGAGCCAAAATCACGACTTGGCAAGAGTCCGCATTGCAGTTGCTGGACGTCAAAGGCGCAAACCACATGCCCGTTGCCAAATTCACGGGGATTGCAGCGCAAAGCCTGAAGACCCTCGAAAGGTTGGCAGATGCCCCGATGGTCGTGGAATTCGCGCATGGTAATCAGGGTAAACACATTTACCAGCTGGGGCACCCTCTCAGCGCTGAGGGTAAGGTAATTGTTCCGCTGACCGGGGATAACGCCTTGTGCAAACCTGCCATCGCCGCCCAAACTATGGCGACAACGGCATCGTGCTGCGGAGTGCAGCCGAGTGGCGCGGGATGCTGCTGAGACAGGTTTCCGGGATTTCGACGTTGCATATTCCGGGAATCTCTGTATGAAGCGCCGCTATACATGCGTGTGAAGCCCGCTCTGGCTAGAATCGTTCCCGACAGGACTGCTGTCAGATGGGGGGTACACGCAATCGAAATGTAACCCCAATCTTAAGGGATGATTTGAAATGGCTAATTCGCCTCAAGCAAAAAAACGCGCTCGTCAGAACGACCGTCGCGCCCAGATCAACAAAGCACGCCGTACCCGTATCCGCAGCCAGCTGCGCAAGGTCGAAGAGGCCATCGCCTCGGGTGATCAGGCTGTTGCCAAAGCAGCCCTGCAAACCGCTCAGCCCGAGCTGATGCGTGGCGTCTCCAAAGGCATCTTCCACAAGAACACCGCAGCACGCAAAATGTCGCGTCTGTCCGCGCGTGTGAAGGCAATGGCCTAAGAATCGGCCTCTGCCCGATACTTTGAAATTCTGAAAGGGCGTCCCGTTTGGGGCGCCCTTTTTGGGTCTGCGGTTGTGACATATTCGATGCAGTGCGCGCGCCGGTCCGAGATTCTTTTTCGGATTCTCTGAGTCAAGCCCCGAAGTTCAGTTGCCCCCTCCGCAGCCGACTTGCTAGCTTGGCCATGCGATTCACATCGCCTTGGGGGGACAGGTTTGACAACGCGCTGACTGCTACGCGGCGCACGTCATAAGAATGCTGCTGACGGTCCGTTTGTGCGAACGGGCCCCAGGTGGGGTTCGCGCATCGGTATTGCGCCTTGTCCAAATATGATGAGCACCTTGCGTGCAACTTGTGGGTGATCGGTCTATGGGACGACCGAACATTTCACCGTTGGCGTTTGGTGTGGCTGGACCGAAAGGGACCGAACGGCCCGCAGATCAATTCTGCGGGACCAGAGTTCTTTTGTCCAGTGATGGGGAACGAGTTGTGCGCGGTGGGTTGATTATGACCGCATTTTGGGGACGAACACAGGCTGGACTGGAATAAAATGACGCAAGATCAATGGGGTCAGTTGAAACAAACGCTGCTAGAGACCGTAGGGCAGAATAACTTCAAGAACTGGATCGAACCGCTGGAGCTGGACGTGGTCGCCGAGGGTGTGGCGACGTTTTCAACGCCGACCAGCTTTCTTGGAAACTACGTCTCGCAGAATTTTGGCGAGCTGATCCTGCATCACATGACGATGGCCGGGCAGCCCGTGCGCCGTCTGGATTTCCGCGTGAATAATGACGTGCAACGACAGGCTGTTGCTAAGGCGATGAATGCACCGACTCCGGTCGAGCCTGCGGCGATCCGGGCGCAGACCCAGACGCCCGCACGTGCCGCCGAAGATCAGCTGCCGAACGCTCCGCTGGATGCGCGTTTCACCTTTGACTCGTTTGTCGTTGGTAAGCCTAACGAACTGGCCCATGCCGCCGCGCGTCGTGTGGCCGAGGGTGGCCCTGTCACCTTCAACCCGTTGTTCCTGTATGGCGGTGTTGGCTTGGGTAAAACCCACCTGATGCACGCCATCGCATGGGAGCTGCAATCCCAGCGCCCTGATCTGAACGTGGTCTATCTGTCCGCTGAACAGTTCATGTACCGTTTCGTGCAGGCTCTTCGTGATCGCAAGATGATGGATTTCAAACAGCTGTTCCGCTCGGTCGATGTGCTGATGGTGGACGATGTGCAATTCATCGCGGGCAAGGACTCCACGCAAGAGGAATTCTTCCATACATTCAACGCGCTGGTGGATCAGAACAAGCAGATCATCATCTCGGCCGACCGCGCGCCGGGTGAAATCAAGGACATGGAAGACCGGATCAAATCCCGCCTGCAATGCGGGCTGGTGGTTGATCTGCACCCCACCGATTACGAACTGCGTCTGGGGATTCTGCAATCCAAAGTCGAGCAATACCGCACCCAATATCCCGACCTCGAGGTTGAAGCTGGCGTTCTGGAATTCCTGGCTCATCGGATCAGCACAAACGTGCGTGTTCTCGAAGGCGCTTTGACTCGTTTGTTCGCCTTTGCCTCGTTGGTGGGTCGCCCGATCAATATGGCGCTGACGCAGGATTGCCTGGCCGATGTGCTGCGCGCCTCGGAGCGGAAAATCTCTGTCGAGGAAATCCAGCGCAAAGTGTCCGAGCACTACAACATTCGCCTGTCCGACATGATCGGCCCGAAACGTGTGCGCACCTATGCCCGCCCGCGTCAGGTGGCGATGTATCTGTGCAAACAGCTGACCTCGCGGTCCTTGCCGGAAATCGGTCGTCGTTTTGGCGGGCGGGATCACACCACAGTTATGCACGGGGTGAGACGGATCGAGGAACTGCGCGCCAAGGATGGCCAGATCGCCGAAGATCTGGAGCTGTTGCGCCGCGCTTTGGAGGCATAAGCCCATATTCTGGGCCGTTCACTGCGTGGGCGGCCCTTCGGCCCCTTGACGGGCTTGCGAAACCAGCGGACAAAGCAAGAAAGAGCTTGAGCCGCTTGGGGAAATTGGTACCTTGCCCCTCCCGGCATCTGGCCGCCAGACGATAGGAGCAAGGGTATGAAATTCAGCATTGAACGCGCGGTTCTTCTGAAGGCTGTCAGCCAGGCGCAGTCAGTTGTCGAGCGTCGCAACACGATCCCGATCCTTGCCAACGTCCTGATCGAGGCCGAAGGGGATGCGGTTCAGTTCCGCGCGACTGACCTGGATATCGAGGTTGTCGACAAAGCCAACGCCATGGTCGAAAAGGCCGGGGCCACCACGGTGTCCGCCGTCACCCTGCACGAGATTGTCCGCAAGCTGCCCGATGGGGCGCTGGTCACCCTGTCCGATGACGGTGTTGCAGGCCGCTTGAATGTCGAGGCAGGCCGCTCGCACTTCAATCTGGCCACGCTGCCCAAAGAAGATTTCCCGGTCATGGCGACCTCGGAATATGCGTCGAATTTCAGCGCGCCCGCGCCGGTTTTGCGACGCCTGTTCGACAAATCCAAATTTGCCATTTCGACCGAAGAAACCCGGTATTACCTGAACGGCGTCTACATGCATGTATCGGATGCCGACGGCGGCAAGGTTTTGCGCGCCGTGGCCACAGATGGTCACCGTCTGGCCCGGATTGATGCGGATTTGCCTGCCGGCGCCGATGGGATGCCCGGCGTGATTGTCCCTCGTAAAACCGTGGGTGAGTTGCGCAAGCTGCTGGACGACGATGACATGGAAATCGCCGTGTCCGTCAGCGAAACCAAGATCCGTTTCGCGACGCCCGACATCACGCTGACCTCGAAGGTGATCGACGGGACCTTCCCCGACTACACCCGCGTCATCCCCGTTGGGAACACCCGCAAGATGGAGGTCGACGCTGGCGAATTTGCTTCGGCTGTGGATCGTGTTGCGACCGTAAGCTCGGAGCGGTCGCGTGCCGTCAAAATGTCGCTGCAAGAGGACAAGCTGATCCTTTCAGTGAATGCCCCCGACAGCGGTGCAGCCGAAGAAGAACTGGCCGTGGCCTATGGCGACGAACGGCTGGAAATCGGGTTTAACGCGAAATACCTGCTGGAGATCGCCAGCCAGGTGGACCGCGAAAACGCTGTTTTCATGTTCAATTCGGCCGGTGATCCGACCCTGATGCGCGAAGGTAATGACACCAGCGCCGTCTATGTCGTGATGCCGATGCGCGTGTGATCGGGCCCGCGTTTTCCCCTTTGACCAAGTGAAAGGCCGGGACGTGTCTGGCCTCTATCTCTCTGAACTAACCCTATCGCATTTCCGGTCCCACAAAGGGGGCCGAATTTCCTGCGACGAGCGCCCGGTGGCGATCCACGGCCCCAATGGCGCGGGCAAAACCAATATTCTCGAAGCCGTTTCGCTGTTTTCCCCTGGTCGTGGGCTACGCCGGTCCTCGGCCGAGGATATGACCCGCCGTCCCGAGGCATTGGGCTGGAAAGTCACAGGCATTCTGCGCAGTCTGAACCAAATCCACGAGATCGAGATCTGGTCGGAAAATGGTGCCGCGCGGCAGTTGAGGATTGACGGGAAAACCGCGACTCAGAACGCTTTGGGGGCCATTTCACGGGTACTGTGGCTGGTGCCATCGATGGATCGGTTGTGGATCGAAGGGGCCGAGGGTCGCCGCCGGTTTCTGGACCGCATGACCTTGTCGTTTTTTCCGCAGCACGCCGATTTGTCCTTGGACTATGAAAAGGCCATGCGCGAACGGAATCGGTTGCTTAAGGATCAGGTGCGCGACGCACATTGGTATGCCGCGCTGGAACAGCAAATGGCGAGGTCGGGTGCCGGCATTCACGCGAACAGAATGGCTGCGCTGACCCGCTTGCACCAAGCCCAAGAGCAAGCCGAAACTGCCTTTCCGGTGGCTGATCTGGACCTTACCCTGACCGAAGGAGAGATGCCTGAAACCGAAGCGGATTTGCGGGTTGCTCTGGCAGAAAGCCGGTTCCGGGACATGGCGGCAGGGCGGACCTTGGTTGGTCCGCATCGCGCTGATTTATATGGGGTTTTTGCAGCTAAAGGCGTGCCTGCAAAGGATTGCTCTACGGGCGAGCAAAAGGCCTTGTTGGTCTCGCTGATCTTGGCCAATGCGCGTGCTTTGACGCAGGATTTCGGAGCAGCGCCAATGCTGTTGTTGGACGAGGTGTCTGCTCATCTGGACGCGCTCCGTCGCGCTGCCTTGTATGACGAGATTTGTGCCCTGAACGCTCAAGCCTGGATGACGGGCACCGGGCCGGAATTGTTTCAGGATTTGGGTGCACGCGCGCAGTACCTAGAGGTGACCGATACCGATGGCACCTCGTTCATTTCTGCGCCGTAATGAAATCGCATAGCAGAACTTGATTCCGCAAGGCGGACGGACAATAGTCCCCCTCGAGCGAGGGAGGACTAAATGACTTTGATCACACCACCAAAACCCGAGGACCCACCGACACAGAATGTTGTCGACATGATCCGCGCGGCCACACGCAAAAATCCACACGCCGAAGCGATCGTGCACAACGAGACTCGGATGACGTGGGCCCGGCTGGACGAACGGACAAATCGGGTGGCGAACGCGTTGATTGCGATGGGGATCGAGCGGACAGACCGGGTGGCTGTTCTGGCTCCGAACTCGGCCAATTATGCCGAGATTTTCCTGGGGGGGCTGCGGGCCGGGGCATGTTTGACGCCGTTGTCGACGATGGCCTCTTCGGAAGCGTTGCAAAAGATGCTGGTGGATAGTGGCGCGAAGGTTTTGTTCTTAGCGCAACAATATCTGCCCCTGGTTGAGGGGTTTTTGCAGACCTTGAACATTAGGAAGGTCGCGATTGATTTTGTGGATGACGGCTTGGACAGCTACGAACCACTGCTTGCGCGGGCTGAAATCACGGACCCGATGGTCCCGATTGAGTGGAGTGATCCGTTCAACCTGATCTATTCGTCCGGCACAACGGGGACGCCTAAGGGGATCGTGCATGACCACTGGATGCGCGCGGTGCATATGGAACGCGCCGAGCCCAGCGGCTATTGCGACAACGCCCGCACATTGCTGTCCACTCCGCTGTATTCAAACACCACGCTGGTCAGTTTTCTGCCGACGATGATTGGCGGTTCGACAGCGGTTCTCATGTCGAAATTCGACGCCCGCGAGTACCTTGAGCTGGTCGAGCGTGAACGTATCACCCACACCATGCTTGTGCCTGTGCAGTACAAACGGATCATGGATGTTCCGGATTTCGATGAATTTGACCTTGGTTCAATGCGGGTGAAGTTTTCGACCTCGGCACCGCTGCGGGCTGATGTGAAGCTGGACGTTCTGAAACGGTTTCCCGGCAAGCTAATCGAATATTACGGTCTGACCGAAGGCGGCGGGGTGACGGTTCTGGTCGCAGACGAACGGCCAGACAAGCTTCATACCGTTGGCGTGCCTTCTCCGGGCACTGAAATCCGTCTGATCGGGCCCGACGGCAAGCAAGTCGCACAAGGTGAGATCGGTGAAATTGCCGGACGCTCGCCCGCGATGATGAGCGGCTATTTCGGGCGCGAAGACCTGACACGCGACTATATTTGGCAGGACGTCGAGGGCGAGGTGTTTTTCCGCTCGGGGGATATGGGGCACTTCGATGAAGACGGGTTCCTGGTGCTGTCGGACCGTAAAAAGGACATGATAATCTCGGGTGGGCTGAACATTTATGCCAACGATCTGGAATTGGTTCTGCTGGATGATCCCGACGTGACAGATGCTGCGGTGATTGGCATCCCCTCGGACGACTGGGGTGAAACGCCCTTGGGTCTGGTGGTGTTGCAGGATCAGGCAGAACGCTCGGTCTCTGATATTCTGGCGACGGCGAATGCTAGGCTGGGCAAAAGCCACCGTCTGAGCCAGGTCGAGCAACGCCAAAGCCTGCCACGCAGTTCGATTGGGAAAATCCTCAAGCGAGAACTGCGCGCGCCGTTTTGGGCAAAGTGACCACTGTTCGGACGGCGCGCCGGATGCTAGGTCTGTCGTGACGTGATCAAGACAGGTGCCGGCGTGGGTGCAAAGCGAATTTTGGTTCTGGGCTCGACTGGCCGGGTGGGTCGGTTGTTGCGGCTGGCATGGGCGCGGAACTCTCCTGAAAAGGTAGAGCTGGTGCTGCAATCCCGCGATGCCACCGGTGTTACGTGGCAGCCGGGGCAACCCATTCCATTCGGTCAGGTTGATGCGGTGATCGCCTTGTGGGGCGTAACGCATGGTGACAAAGAAGCGCTGGCCATGAACACGGAATTGGCCCTGATCGCTCAGCAAATCGGGGCGGAATGCGGTGCCAATCGGGTGCTGCATTGTTCGTCAATCGCTGTCTATGCAGCCAAAGATGGTGCTTTGACCGAAGCGGACGTCGCTGCGCCAACGAATCCTTATGGTCAGGCCAAATTTGCGATGGAGCAGGCCGTTGCGCAGGCAGGCGGCCCCGCATCAGTGTGTTTACGGATCGGCTCGGTTGTCGGGGCAGAGAGTCTGGCCAATAATATGCGACAGGGGTGGAACAGTCAGGCCGAAACACTGACACTTGACCGGTTTGCGGATGGAAAAGGGCCTGCACGCAGCTATATCTCGCCCACTGATCTGGCGCATGTGCTGCTGACACTGGCCACGGCCAAAGATGTGCCTTCGGTAATAAATGTCGGTGCGCCAGACCCGGTTCATATGGAGGCCCTTTTGCAAGCCGCCGATCACCCAATGCTATGGCGTGACGCCCCAGAAAATGCGCGCCAATATGCGGTGATGGAGTGCAGCCAGCTGGCCGCACTGACTGACCTGTCGCCCAAAGCGTCGGACGCCAAATACATGATCCAGGACTGGCTAACATTAGAGGGCCGCATATGACGTTCACCAAGCGGCTTTTCGATATTTGCGCAGCATTGGCCCTGTTGTTGATACTGTGGCCTTTGGTGATTTGGCTGTCTGCCCTGATCCTGATCCGTGACGGACGACCCGTGCTGTACTTGTCCGAACGGATGAAGACACCAACCCAAGGGTTTTTGCTGTGGAAGTTCCGGACGATGACGGTTGTCGCGCAGGACACGGGCGTTTCGGGGGGGCATAAAGCCAGCCGGATTACCCGGACAGGCGCATTTCTTAGAAAATACCGGTTGGACGAAATTCCCCAGCTTTGGAACGTATTGCGCGGGGATATCAGTTTTGTCGGACCTCGCCCCCCATTGCGGCGGTATGTCGAGCAATTTCCGAAACTATACGGAGAGGTGTTGAAATCCCGCCCAGGTATCACCGGCATGGCCACGCTGGTGTATCATCGTCACGAAGAGGTTCTTTTGGCCGAATGCGGCAGTGCAGAAGAAACCGAGGACGTCTATCGCCGTCGCTGTGTGCCGCAAAAGGCCCGATTGGATCTGATCTATCAGGCGCGCCGCTCTTTGTGTCTGGATGTCGTTCTGATGCTGAAGACAGTATTCCGTCGTATCAAAATACACTAACAGGCGCGAATCCGCCTAAACTTATGGTTGCTTTCCCAAATCCGCATGGGGTAAGGAATACCTCGCTTGTGGCTAACTGCCCTTTTTCATTATATATTGGTACGGTAATTCTCCGGTGCTACGTTGTTGCTCAAACTATTTTCTAGATTATTGAAGACGGGGTGGATTCGGTGCCAATTGTAATTCGAAACCGAAAATTCGATCTGTATCAGATCGCGACCTCTCTGACCTCTAGACAGAAACGTGACCTGTTTGTCGTCATTGATGCAGTGCTGACGCTTGCCAGTTTGGGCATTGCGTGCTTGCTTTTTTCCGTAAAGATCAATGATTTCCATACGCTTAGGAATTGTTTCTATATTTTTGGTTTTCTGACAGCGTTGTGTATGGCGTTGTCGTTGCAATTGGGCCTGGTCAATATCCGGCTGAACGCGTTCGAAGTGGGCGGCGTCAAGCCAGCGGCCATCCTGACCTGCATTTTGGGCGCGGCCGGCATGATTCTGAACATCGTGCTTGATTCGCCCTTCCCGACGGCGATGTATGCCGTGTTTAGCATGGTGTTCCTGATCGGTGTGGTTGCGACCCGCATGATTATGCGCAGTGTTTTGATGGCGATTTATCGCCGTGCGAAGAACAGGACCCGCGTGATCGTGTACGGGGCCGGACAGACCGGCCAGCAGCTTGCCGCGGCTTTGCGTACCGATGATGCTGTGGTGCTGGTTGCTTTCGTCGATGACAATCCTCGCTTGCAAAGCCTGGCCGTCTCCGGCGCGCCGGTCTATGCGCCAAGCCGGTTGAAAGAGCTGATTGCCGAGAAATCTGTTGATCGGGTGGTGCTTGCGATGCCTTCGGCCACGCCGGGTATTCAGGCGCGAATTGCCCTGCGTTTGCGTCAAATGGGGTGCGAGGTGCATTCGCTGCCCTCATTCGCCGAATTGGTCAAGCAAAGTGATCTGGCCAAACGCAGCACGCCGGTTTCGCTCGAAGATCTTATGGGGCGTAACAAGCTGGAATCCGAGATGCCGGATGTCGCCGACAGCTATTCTCAGCGCCAGGTTTTGGTCACGGGTGCGGGGGGATCTATCGGGTCTGAACTGTGCCGCCAATTGCTGGCCTGCAAACCTCAGCGGCTGGTGCTGATGGATCACAGCGAGCTGGCGCTCTATAATATTGAAAAAGAATTGCACGATCTGGATATCTCCAACGAGATTGAGATCGTGCCGGTGCTGGGCTCGGTCTGTGATCCCGTGCTGTGTGCCGCGGTTTTGGAAAAGCACGAAATTGACGCGGTGCTACATGCGGCGGCTTATAAGCATGTCCCCATGGTCGAAAAGAACGAGATTGCCGGGCTGCGCAACAACGTGCTTGGGACGAAAACCATCGCAGACGCCGCCTTCAATGCTGGGGTTAGCCGGTTTATTCTGGTGTCTTCGGACAAGGCTGTGCGCCCGACGAACGTGATGGGGGCCTCGAAACGTCTGGCGGAGCTGATCGTTCAGGATCTGGCCACGCGGGCCGAGGGGACGCGGTTTACCATGGTGCGCTTTGGCAACGTGCTGGGCTCGTCCGGGTCCGTGATCCCGCTGTTCGAAGAGCAGATCGCCCGTGGCGGCCCTGTGACGCTGACCCATACCGATGTTGCCCGCTACTTTATGACCATTTCCGAGGCCGCGCGTCTGGTGCTGCTGGCGGGGTCTTTCGCGCGCGGAGGCGACGTGTTCGTCCTGGATATGGGCGAGCTGGTGCCGATCAAGAAGCTGGCCCGCCAGATGATCGAAGGCGCGGGTTATACCGTCATGGACAAAAAGAACCCGGATGGCGATATCGAGATCGTCGTGACGGGCCTGCGCCCCGGCGAAAAGCTGATCGAAGAGCTGCTGATCTCGCCCGATATGCTGACCACACCGCATCCAAAAATCCTGCGTGCGCAAGAAACTTACCTGTCCGAGCTGGAGATGGCGAACGCGCTGAAAAACCTGCGGGTCGCCATCGAGACGCTGGATGATGACGCCGCGCGTGAGGTGATCTCTCGTTGGGTGGAAAAAACCCGCGATCCGTCTCGTGAACCGCTTCAGATTGGCTGACGCAACGCCAAATAGAATGTGACGTACTCGTAACGAAAACCGGGGCTTGCGCGTGACAAGCCCCCTTAGGTTTCGTATATATTGCCCAAAGAAACAAAAGGTGGGGCTCTATGTCCGGGACCGAGCAAACCGCGCAAGACTATGGCGCGGATTCCATTAAAGTTCTCAAAGGCTTGGAGGCTGTGCGCAAGCGCCCCGGCATGTATATCGGTGATACCGATGACGGCTCGGGTTTGCATCACATGGTCTACGAGGTCGTGGATAACGGCATTGACGAGGCGTTGGCCGGTCATGCTGACTTTGTCCGCGTTGTAATCCATCCCGATTCCAGCATTTCCGTGCGTGATAACGGTCGTGGTATTCCAGTAGGCATGCACGAAGAAGAGGGCGTTTCCGCGGCCGAGGTCATCATGACCCAGCTGCACGCGGGCGGTAAATTCGACAGCAATTCCTACAAGGTGTCGGGCGGTCTGCACGGCGTGGGCGTGTCGGTTGTGAACGCGCTGTCGGTGTGGCTGGAACTGCGCGTCTGGCGCGACGGCAAAGAGCACTATGCCAAATTCGAACATGGCGAGACCTCTGAGCATCTGCGCGAGGTTGGCGACGCCAACGGCGAAAAGGGCACCGAGGTGCGGTTCCTGGCCTCGACCGGGACGTTCTCGAACCTGGAATACTCGTTCGAGACGCTGGAAAAACGCCTGCGCGAGCTGGCCTT
>JBOEGN010000032.1:94411-94942 GCA_050633445.1 Thalassovita sp. | reverse complement strand
GAATATAGGAAAATCCTAACTACTCTCAAGCCCCGGTTTCATATCCTGTTAAACACGCCGTCCGATCCTTGTGTCAAAGAGCGAGGATTACCGAAATGTACCTGAAAAAAGTTGAAGGGGTGCGCGCGGTCACACTGCCCGATGGGCAGGTGATGACACAGGCCGACCTGCCACCCGCGAGCACACGAAGATGGGTCGCCAGCCGCAAAGCTGCGGTTGTGCGTGGCGTCTTGTATGGGTTGATCAGCAAAGACGACGCATTGAAACGCTATGGGCTGAGCGACGAAGAATTTATGGAATGGTGTCAGTTGATTGCGTCCCATGGCGAGTCCGCGTTGAAAGCCACAGCCCTGCAAAAATATAGACAACTTTAGCGATAGTATGCTATTTGTTCTTCTGCGGTAACGGGTGATTAACCTTTATTCGCGACGGTTAACTTAAATGACAAGCGAATTGCGGAGAACAAATTCATGCGTGTGCTGTTAGTTGAAGATGACCCAACAACGTCCAAAAGTATCGAAATGATGCTGA
>JBOEGN010000032.1:93950-94374 GCA_050633445.1 Thalassovita sp. | reverse complement strand
ATTACGATTTGATCCTTTTAGATCTCGGGCTGCCTGATATGCACGGTCACGAAGTGCTACGGCAGCTGCGCCTCGCCCGTGTCGATACGCCGATTCTGATCCTGTCTGGCTCGGACGATACGGATAACAAGATCAAGGGATTTGGATTCGGGGCCGATGACTATCTGACAAAACCATTCCACCGCGAGGAACTGGTCGCACGCATTCACGCGATCATTCGCCGATCCAAAGGGCATTCGCAATCGGTCATTCGTACGGGCAAGGTCAATGTGAACCTGGATGCCAAAACGGTGGATGTCGGTGGCAATACGGTGCATCTGACCGGCAAAGAATATCAAATGCTGGAACTGCTGAGCCTTCGTAAGGGGACGACGCTGACCAAGGAAATGTTCCTTAACCACTTGTATGGCGGCATGGACGAGCC
>JBOEGN010000032.1:93587-93857 GCA_050633445.1 Thalassovita sp. | reverse complement strand
ACTACATCGAAACGGTTTGGGGCCGTGGATATGTTCTGCGCGATCCCAGTCCGGTTGGTCTGAGCGAAGACAAGCTGGCCATCGGCGCCTAAGGCACAAATCACCACTCACAGAGCTGCCCAAGGCTGGACGTTGGTGCATGGCGGCCCTATCACTTTGCCAAAGACAAAGGGGTGGGACCGTGACCAAAAAGATCGCCATCGAAAACCTGACGGATGACGAAGCGCGCAAAGAACTTGCGCGGTTGGCGCGATCAATCGCCGACGCCGA
>JBOEGN010000032.1:93159-93569 GCA_050633445.1 Thalassovita sp. | reverse complement strand
ACCGCTTACCACACGCATGATCGGCCCGAGATATCAGACGCGGACTATGATGCACTCAAGGTTCGCAACAGCCAGATCGAAGGTCAGTTCCCTCATCTAAAGCGTCCTGACAGCCCAACAGATCGGGTTGGGGCTCCGGTTGCAGATGGTTTTGGCAAGATCAAGCACGCTGTCCGGATGATGTCGCTGAGCAACGCTTTCAATGACGAAGATGTCTCTGAATTTGATGCCTTTATTGTTAACTACTTGGGAAAAACCAGTGGCGCTGTAGACTATACAGCTGAGCCCAAGATTGATGGCCTGAGTTTGTCACTGCGCTACGAACAGGGGCGTCTGACCCAGGCGGCCACCCGCGGAGATGGCGAAACCGGTGAAAATGTCACCGAAAATGCCAAAACCATTGCGGATAT
>JBOEGN010000032.1:80397-93053 GCA_050633445.1 Thalassovita sp. | reverse complement strand
GTCAACTGGATCCAAAAATCACTCGATCACGTCCGCTTCGGTTCTTTGCGTATAGTTGGGGCGCCTTGAGCGCGCCTTTGGCTGAAACTCAAATGGATGCGATCAACCGCCTGAAAAATTTAGGATTTCAGACCAACGGTCTGACTCAGTTATGCGCGTCGCAAAAGGAAATGCTGGAGCATTATCGCTTGATTGAACAGCAACGCGCGACGCTTGGCTATGACATTGATGGCGTCGTCTACAAGGTAAATGATCTTGCGCTGCAAGGGCGGTTGGGATTTCGTTCGACGACCCCGCGTTGGGCCATCGCGCACAAATTTCCGGCCGAACTGGCGTGGACGCGGCTTGAGGGCATTGACATCCAAGTTGGCCGGACCGGTGCTTTGTCCCCGGTGGCGCGGTTGCAGCCAGTGACCGTCGGCGGTGTCGTTGTTAGCAACGCGACTTTGCACAACGAGGATTACATTGCGGGGTGCGACTCGAAAGGGAATGTAATTCGCGACGGTAAGGACATCAGGATTGGCGACTGGGTGCAGATCTATCGTGCGGGTGACGTCATTCCGAAAATTGCGGATGTCGATTTAGCCAAACGTCCCGATATCTCGGAACGTTTTGTGTTTCCGACCCGGTGCCCCGAATGCGACAGCGAGGCAATTCGCGAAGACGGGGATGCGATCCGTCGGTGTTCGGGCGGCATCATTTGCCCTGCGCAAGCTGTCGAGAAGCTCAAGCATTTTGTCAGTCGTGGCGCGTTTGACATAGAAGGTTTGGGAGCCAAGCAGGTCGAGCAATTCTACAAGGATGGCTGGATCAGAACGCCCGCTGATATCTTCACTTTGAGTGAGCGATTCAGGAGTGGGATTCAGCAGCTGAAAAACCGCGAAGGTTGGGGCGAGAAAAGCGCGAGTAACCTGTTCCAAGCCATTGATGAAAAAAAAGAAATCTCTTTCTCGCGGGTCTTGTTCGCATTGGGCATCCGTCACGTGGGTGATGCCGCCAGCTCCCTGATTGCCCGGCATTACGGCCGTTGGGATGTGTTCGAAGCCGCAATGCAAAACGCCGCCGGTCTGACAGGATCGGACTGGGAAGAGTTGCTGAGCATTGACGGCGTAGGTGAAGTGATGGCGCGTTCGTTGGTGACCGCGTTTTCGCAAGTTACCGAGCGGGCGAGCATCGACGCGCTGGTCGCTCATCTGAATATCCAGGACGCAGAGAAACCCGCGAGCGACGGCAGCCCGGTTGCCGGCCAGACGGTCGTGTTCACCGGAACGTTGGAGAAGATGAGCCGCGCCGAAGCCAAAGCACGCGCTGAGTCTTTGGGCGCCAAGGTCTCAGGCTCGGTCAGTAGAAAAACCGATATATTGGTGGCTGGACCAGGGGCGGGATCGAAAGAGAAAAAGGCCAATGAGTTGGGGATTAGGATCCTAAACGAAGACGGCTGGCTGAAATTGATCGAGACCGCATGAGCAGTCGGCCCGAAATCCTCTTTCCGCTGTTCGCAGGGTTGGAAACGCTGTCCGGCGTCGGCCCGAAAACCGCGCAAAACCTGGGAAACCTGGCGATCGAGAGACCTCGGGATTTGCTCTACACTTTGCCATTCAGCGGCATTGATCGCGCGTTGCGAACCAGCGTGCGTGGGGCCCAGTTGCCTGATGTAATCACTGTCGAGATCACGATTGGCGCCCACACTGCGCCCAGATCGCGGGGCGGTGCCTACCGTATTCAGGTCGAGGATGCCGAAACAGCATTTCAGTTGGTGTTTTTTCACGCGCGAGCCGACTATTTGCAGAAAATTCTTCCGGTCGGCGCGCGGCGGGTGGTGTCTGGTAGGGTCGAAATGTTCGACGGCGTTGCCCAAATGGTGCACCCGGATCACGTGCTGCCGGTCGAGGATGCCTCGGATATTCCAGCGTTCGAGCCGACCTATCCGCTGACCGCTGGAGTGTCACAAAAACAGATGGCCAAGGCTGTGGCTGGGGCGTTGGCGCGGGTGCCGGACTTGCCAGAATGGATTGATCCGCAACAAAAATCTCAGGAAAACTGGCCCGATTGGGCCGAGGCGATCGACCTCGCTCACCATCCTGAGAACCCCGCCGATTTGGTCCAGACGGCCCCTGCGCGTCAACGGTTGGCTTATGATGAATTCATGGCGCATCAGCTGACTTTGGCCTTGGCACGGTCGAATTTACGGCGCTCAAAAGGGCGTCAGACAAAGGCTCCGGGGGCATTGAAGGCACGTGTTTTGACGGCGTTGCCTTATCGGCCCACGGGGGCTCAGCTGCGCGCCATCGACGAGATTCAGGCAGATATGGCCGCTCCGATCCGCATGAATCGTCTGCTTCAAGGGGACGTTGGCGCGGGGAAAACACTGGTTGCTTTCATGGCGTTATTGGTCGCTGTTGAAGCGGGCGGGCAAGGCGTGATGATGGCGCCGACCGAAATTCTGGCGCGCCAGCATCTGGAGGGGTTGCAGCCGCTGGCTGATCAAGCGGGCGTGAGGCTGGAGCTGCTGACGGGCCGCGACAAAGGGGGCGCCCGTCGTGCCAAGCTTGAGGCGCTAGAGCGTGGCGACATTCACATGCTGGTTGGCACCCATGCGGTTTTTCAGAAGGACGTGAATTTCCGCGATCTGCGATTGGCGGTCGTCGATGAGCAACACCGTTTTGGCGTCCGCCAGCGGTTGGAACTGGGGAAAAAGGGCGCTCAGGCAGATGTTCTGGTGATGACCGCGACGCCGATTCCGCGCTCGTTGGCATTGGCGCAATATGGTGACATGGATGTTTCGATCTTGGACGAGAAACCGCCTGGGCGGAAGCCGATCAAGACTGCCATGGTCACGACTGGGCGGATGGAAGAGGTGGTCGATCACCTCCGCCGCGCGATTTCTGAGGGGCGGCAAGCCTATTGGGTCTGCCCGCTGGTTGAGGAAAGCGAAGTCGTCAACCTGACGGCTGCCGAGGAACGCTTTAAGCATCTGCGCGCCGCGTTGGGCGAAAACCATGTCGGGCTGGTGCACGGTCAGATGGCCCCGGCGGACAAGGACGCGGCGATGGCCGGTTTCGTCGCCGGTCGGACACAGGTTTTAGTTGCGACAACGGTGATCGAAGTAGGCGTTAACGTGCCCAACGCCACGATCATGGTAATCGAACGCGCCGAGATTTTCGGTTTGGCCCAGTTGCACCAGCTTCGTGGGCGCGTTGGTCGGGGCAGTGCCGAATCCACGTGTCTGCTGATGTATGACGCGCCTCTGTCCGAGGGCGGGCAGCGCCGTCTGACCACGTTACGGGATACCGAAGACGGGTTCAAAATCTCGGAGGTGGATCTGCAAATGCGCGGTGCGGGAGATCTGATTGGCACGGCGCAATCGGGGCTTCCACGGTTCCGAGTAGCGGACATGGAGGCGCAGACAGCCCTGATGCAAACGGCCCAATCTGATGCGCGGGCTCTGTTGGCGAAAGATCCAGGGTTAACGACAGAACGCGGGCAGGCGGCGCGTGTTCTGCTGTGGATGATGGGGCAAGACGAAGCTATTCGTTTGATTACAGTGGGTTAGCAAAGGTCCGCCTTCCGAATTATCAATTTGTTCACAAATGTTCTCAAAAAGTTCTTGATCGAGTCGGCGCGATATGAGAACAAAAGAGCAACAAAGGTTAACAAGGAGTTGCCGCCATGTTTCGTCAGATTGCCGATATCATCACCCGCGCCGAAGACACCCTGGTGTCAGATACGTTGGGCATGGCCGCGCTGATCGTGATGACCGTGGTCGCGCTACATCTTCCTAGCCTTGTTTGAGTTACTGCCTGCGTTTCGCCCTTGGTCCGGTCCCGGCGCCGCCTGTCCCAAAACTGGCGCCTGACTTTTCTGCCTGTCCTTAAGTCGAACGAGAATGCCTCTCTCGTTTCTCCGGGCCATCCCCCGCGACTACGCAAAACCTGACCGCCGCCTTCGTCCCCGAAGCGCGGCGGTTTTTTTGTTCGGCAAATTTCAGGTCAGGCGCAGGCGCTTTCGGCGGCCTTGTCCATGGCTTCCAACGTGGCCTCGATCGCCAACATGATCGAAGCATGGCGATTCTTGTATTCGCGGGCCGGGCGCAGAACCTCGAATTCTTCAAAGGGAGCGTCCGGTTTGGGACCGTCGGATTTCAGCAGGGCCTTCAATTGATCGCGTGCGGTTTCGATTTGTTCACGCGTGCAGCCCGGCGCGGCAGCCCCAACCACCGAGGCAGCGGCCTGACCCAGAGCGCAGGCTTTGACGTCCTGGCCATAGGCGTCGATCCGACCATCCTTAACCGTGACGTCCACGGTGACGGTGGATCCACAAAGAGGCGAGCGTTTCTTGACCGTCGCATCGGGTGCGTCGAGCCGTTCATCATTGGGCATATCCGCGGCCAGCGCCAGAATGCGTTCGGAATACAGCTTGATCAGATCGGTTTCGCCGCTCATGGCTTTTCCTTTGTTGTTCTGTCCCATAGATAGGGGGCAATCCAGAGATGCAAAAGGTTTTTTCGTTATGTCTTTCGATCCTTCGACGCTGAAATATGACGGTAACGGGCTGATCCCCGCAATCGCTCAGGACGATCAGACCGGTGAGGTGTTGATGATGGCCTGGATGAATGCCGAGTCTGTCGCGCGCACACTGGAAACCGGAAAAGTGACCTACTGGAGCCGTTCGCGGCAGTCCTTTTGGGTAAAGGGCGAAAGCAGTGGGCACCTACAGGAATTGGTTGATTTCCGGCTGGATTGCGACCGGGATTGCCTGTTGGTGCGTGTGAAACAGACGGGCCCGGCCTGTCACACCAACCGACGCAGCTGTTTCTACACGGCTGTGCGGTCTGGGGATGAAGTCGAGCTGATGTCGCCAATGGTGTGACGCGCAGGGGGCGCTGCCCCCTCGAGTGCCCCCGGTGGGGACCCTCTTCACCCCCGGGATATTTAGAAAAAGAAGAAGCTTAGTTTGCAAACTGGCGCTAAACGAGGCCCACCATTGCCCGGATATCGTCAGGGGTCGCACCTTCGGCGCGGTATTTCGAGATGGCCCGCGCGTCGTCGCGTTTGGCCAGTCGTTTACCGTTTTCGTCGCGGATCAGACGGTGATGATTGTAAATCGGTGGGCGAATGCCCAGAAGAGCTTGAAGAAAAACGTGGATTTTGGTGGCGTCGTAAATGTCTTGGCCGCGAATGACATGGGTTATGCCTTGCGCGGCGTCATCCACCACAACGCTGAGATGGTAGGATCCCAGAAATTCACGCCGCGACAGAACGAAGTCACCGACCTCGGTTTTCAGGTCTTTTGGATGAAATCGGATGCGCGTCAGATGATTGTGGGTGATCTCTCCTGTTTCATCGAAGGCCAAGCTCGTGGCCACGTTTGACTGAAGGGCCTTGTCCAGATTGATCCGCAAGGTTGTGTCCGTGGGCATTGGCTGTGTGCCAGAGACGTTGTTTGTACGACAAGTGCCCGGATAGATCAGCCCATCAGGGCCATAGGCGGGTTCGGCGCCTTCTTGTGGGGCCGAGGCGGCGGCACGGATATCGCGGCGATTACAGGTACATGGATATAGCAGGTCCCGGTCCCAAAGGGCTTGCAGCGCGGCGCGATAGGCGTCTGTGCGGTCAGACTGGCGCATCGGCAGCGCGTCCCATGTCAAGCCCAGCCAGGTCAGGTCATCGTAGATTTGCTCTTGCCAATGTGGGCGGGCGCGGGTTTGGTCGATATCCTCGATCCGCAGCAGAAACGTCCCGCCCTGAGCGCGGGCCATGTCATGAGCAAGGATCGCCGAGTAAGCATGACCCAGATGCAAGGGCCCGGTCGGGCTGGGGGCGAACCGGGTGATCATGGATTAGGCTTGGCCTTCAAGCCATTGATTAAAAGTCTCTTTGGCGCGATCTGTATAAGCTTTGTAGCGATCTTTGCGGCCGCGACGGCCACCTTTCAACCCGTCCACAGGTCGGAACAGGCCGAAGTTCACGTTCATTGGCTGAAAGGTTTTGGCCTCAGCGCCGCCAGTGATGTGGTGGATCAATGCACCCATGGCGGTGTCTTGCGGTGCGGTGTCCAATTGGGTGCCCAGGATCTCAGCCGCAGCCAGACGCCCAGCCAAAAGGCCCATCGCAGCGGATTCCACATAGCCTTCGACGCCTGTCACCTGACCGGCAAAGCGAATGTTGGGCCGCGAACGCAGACGCATCTGATCGTCCAGCAAAGTGGGCGAGTTCAAAAAGGTATTTCGGTGGATTCCGCCCAGTCGGGCAAAGCTGGCCTTCTCCAGTCCGGGTATGGTTTTGAACACCTCTGACTGAGCGCCGTATTTCATTTTAGTCTGAAATCCCACGATGTTATACAGCGTTCCTAATGCGTTATCTCGGCGCAACTGGACGACGGCATAGGCTTTGTTCTCGGGGTCGTGAGAATTCGTCAGCCCTACAGGTTTCATCGGCCCATGGCGCAGCGTTTCACGGCCGCGTTCCGCCATAACCTCGATCGGCAGGCAGCCATCGAAATAGCCTGCGGTCTCGCCTTCGTGGAATTCGGTTTTGTCAGCGGCCAGCAGGGCGTCGATGAAAGCCTCGTACTGATCCTTGGTCATCGGGCAGTTCAAGTAAGCCTTGCGCTCTTCCTCGGTCTCGCCCTTGTCATAGCGCGATTGCAACCAAGCCACGTCCATATCAATCGAGTCGGCATAGACGATAGGGGCGATGGCATCAAAGAAGGCCAGCCGCTCGGCCCCGGTTTCTGCCTGAATGGCCGCGCCCAACGCGGTCGAGGTCAGCGGGCCAGTCGCGAAAATCCAGTGACCGGTCGTGGGCAGCTCGGTGATCTCGCCATATTCGACGCGGACATTGGGGTGCTCCATCAGGGTCTGCGTGACCGCTTCGGAAAACACGTCGCGGTCCACAGCAAGGGCGCCGCCTGCGGGCAGGCGATGCCGGTCGGCCATCTGCATGATCAACCCGTTCGCAGCGCGCATTTCCCAATGCAGCAGGCCAACGGCGTTCTGTTCGCTGTCGTCTGACCGGAATGAATTCGAGCAGACCATTTCGGCCAGATTGCCGGTGCGATGCGCAAAGGTTTCGACCTGAGGCCGCATTTCATGAATGACAACCTGAACGCCCATATTGGCCGCTTGCCAGGCGGCCTCGGATCCGGCCATGCCGCCGCCAACGATATGAAGAGTGTTTTCCATGGCCGCGATGTAGGGCAGGCGAGCGCGTTTGAAAAGCCCTGTCAGCGATCAATCGGCAGGCCCGAGGGGACAGCGTCAGGGATTCCAAGCCGCCCATCGAGTGAAACCGGGTCGGTCAGCGCGTTCAAAAAGGCGACGAGGTCGTCAATCTCGGCAGGGGTCAGGGGGAGTCGGGGCAGTTCGCTTCCGGCGGCGATTTCGATCAGTTCGTCCTGATCATCAAGGGCCTGCCAGTCGGTGAACGAATAGTCGTGCAGGATGGCCTGACTACGATCATAGGTCATCAGCGATTGCACCGGCGTGACGTGGTGCTGCACCACGCTGCGCAAATCGACAAAGGCCCCAGCATGGCCATAAGGCGCCGTGGTGGCGACGTTCCGCAACGAGGGCGTGCGGAACCTGTACCGGTCCGCATCATCCCCGGTAACCATCTGACGGCCAAGGTCAGCATAGTCCCCAGGCTCTTTGCCGGGACCAAGCTGGGGCATGGCGATGGCGTGAAACCCGTGATCAGTCTGAAAGGGCCCTGAATGGCAGGAGGCGCAATGCGCTTTGTCATAAAACAGCTCCATCCCGTGCAGTTGGGGCGGGGTCATGGCTGAGTTATCGCCTTGCAGATAGGCATCAAACGGCGCGTTGATCGCCTGAAATTCAAAGGTGATGAACTCTGCCAGAGCGGTGGCGATATCGGTGAAATGCACAGGCGCGTCGCCGATCACGCGGGTGAATTGGGTGCGGTAGGCAGGCATGTCATTGACGCGTTGCGCCAGGATGGCCCAAGCCCCTGCGGCATCCTCGCGGGCGACGGCATCCGCCACGGGGTTTTCACCGCGCTGACCGGCCATTTCATCGGCAGACAAAGGGGGCAACATCACCTGCGCGGCCAAGGGCGAGGCCAGTCCACGCTCGAGCGGACGATCCTTTGGCATCCGCAGACCAAACAAGGAATTGTCATCCAGTTCCACCCTGCCATCATGAAACATGGTCGTGAACTCATAAGCCCCCAGGTTCCACAGGGCAGGGGCGTTGCGCGGGATGCGGGCGTCTGGCTCTTGTCCGGCGATGATGGTCCGATCCGGCCCCAGACCGGCACCGCCCTCGCCAATCGACAGGCTGACTCCGTCTGAGGTGCCAAAGCGCGGATGATGGCAGGTGGCACAAGAGATGTTCTGGTTGCCCGACAGGATCGGGTCATAGAACAGATCGCGGCCCAACAGCACCAGCGTCATATCGGTATCAGGGAAGGTCGAGTGGGTCACCGCTTTTGGCAGATCGGCCGACTGAGCAAGCACGGCCGAGAGAGACAGTACACCAAGGGTGACCCACACTCGCATGATCAAGAGGTTCATCAAAGCCTCTATACCCTTTCTATACCGAATGAATTTGGGGCAGAATAGTGGCAAGTTAGAAAAGAATAATGCACGAATTGGAAACAACCGGCAGATTTTAGCGAAAATCCCGGAGGATTCCCGCCCTGAGTGTCCGTTTTGCGGCGAAACTGCCCTATTGCTGCCAATCCGGGTCGCGTTTTTCCAGAAACGCCGCGATGCCCTCGGCTGTATCACGATAGAGCATGTTCTCGACCATCACGTCTCCGGTATAGGCATAGGCCTGATCCAGCGGCATTTGGATCTGGTTATAGAACGCCTCTTTGCCGATTTTCACCGCAGCCCCCAGTTTGCCAGCCACAAGCTCGGCCAGTTTTTGGGCCTCGGCCTCGAGTTGATCATGGGAAACGACCTTGTTGATCAGGCCCAGGCTTTCGGCGCGGTCGGCGGGGATGAACTGGCCAGTGGACAGCATTTCGAACGCCTGTTTGCGCGGAATGTTGCGTGACAGGGCGACCATCGGGGTCGAGCAGAACAGTCCGATATTCACGCCGTTCACGCCGAATTTCGTACCCTCGGCCGCAACGGCCATGTCGCAAGAGGCCACAAGCTGACAACCCGCAGCCGTGGCGATCCCGTGGATCTGCGCGATTACCGGCTGAGGCATCTTCTGAATCGTTGTCATCATCCGCGCGCAACGGTCAAACAGATCCTTGAAATAGGCCTTGCCGCCATCCTCGGCCTGGCGCCCGGCGGTCATCTCTTTCAGGTCGTGGCCAGCACAGAACACCTTGCCCGCGCCCGACAGGATCACCGCACGGATCGAACTGTCGGTGCTCAGCCGGTCAAACTCGTCTTGCAGGGCGGCCAACATGCCATCGCTGAGCGCGTTCAGCTTTTCTGGGCTGTTCAGCGTCAGGTGGGCCACAGCGCCTGTGTCGTTACGTTCTAGCAATGCCATCTTGTTCTCCTCGCCATTCGCGGCAAGTCTAGGAGCAACAGGAGAGGGAGGGAAGTGATGCCGGCAAAAATGTCCGCAGCGGAATTGACCCAGTTCATGGAGCAGCAATTCCCGCAAGTAAGCAAACAATTCGAGATCGAAGAGGTCCGCGAGATGGGCGCGCGCATTCGTTTGCGGGTCGCAGAACAGCATTTGCGGCCCGGAGGCACCGTGTCCGGCCCAAGTATGTTTGCGCTGGCGGATGTCTCGATCTATTTGGCAATTCTGGCGATGATCGGGCCGCAAGCGCTGGCTGTGACCACGAATTGCTCGATGGACTTTATGCGCAAGCCCGAAGCGGGTGTGGATCTGATCTGCGAGTGTACCCTGTTGAAATTAGGGCGTGTTTTGGCAGTGGGCGACGTGTTGATCCGCTCCGAGGGTCAAGAGGCACCGGTCGCACGGGCCTCGATGACGTATTCCATTCCGCCGAAATAAAGAAAAATGGCCGGGGACGCGCCCCGGCCAAGTACATTCCAACGCGGACGGGGTCGTTACGCGCGCCAGAATGGGCGACGGGCCTCCGTATAAGCCACGTCACGTTTGATGCCGATGTCCATCAGCTGAGCATCTGTCAGCTGGCGCAACGCCTTTCGGGTGCGATGTCGGCTGTCCCACTTGGTCACAGTTACCGCGAATGCCATTGCCCAACGGGCGACGATCGGCGCCGGATAGCCAAGATCGTAGTTGATGACGTTTGCGGCCAGCAATGCGTGTTGCTGTGACATGGGACAAATCCTTCAATTGTATTGACACAAAATAGCGAAATTGCTACAGGTTGAGTGATACAATTTTTCAATACAAACCGTCTAGGAAAACATTGTTATGGGTACAAATTGGGTCCCGGACCTAAGCAATGCTGGCCGTTCTAAATACAAAGCGCTGGCGGACGAGATTCGCGGGGCTGTGGCTGGGGGCACGTTGTCCAGCGGGGCCAAGCTGCCTCCGGTGCGGGAATTGGCGTATCAGCTGTCGATCACACCGGGGACGGTGGCGCGGGCCTATACGTTGCTAACGGACGAGGGGGTTTTGCAGGCGGGCGTCGGACGCGGCACTTTCGTGGCCGAAGCAACGACCAAAGTGGATGACTCGGTGGCCTGGCCCAAAGTTCTGAACCTGCGCAGCCCGCTGTTGCCAGATGTCGGTCAAAGCGAGCTGTTGCGGGATGCCATGCGTGCCACGGCCGACACGATGCCAGCGCAGGAATTCCTGAACTACCCGGATCGTACGATGGATTTGCCGCTGCGCCGGGCGTTGCGCCGTTGGATGGATGATTTGCCCATTGGGAATTTCACGGCCGAGGATGTGGTGCTGGCTCATGGGGCGCAGAACGCGCTGATGCTGGTCATGCAAACGGTGCTGCGCGGGCCAAGCCCCGCGATTGCAGTCGAGAACCTGACCTATCCCGGTTTTCGCCGCGCGGCCGAGCTGAACCGCGCGCGCGTGGTGGGGATTCCCAGTGACTCAGAGGGGCCCATCGTCTCGGCGCTGGAACACGCCGTACGTGAGGAGGGGGTGCAGCTGTTCTGCACGTCGTCCGAGGTGAATAACCCGACCGTCAGCGCAACTTCGCGTCGCCGCCGTCACGAGATCGCGACCATGGCCGCGCGTCTGGGGCTGAACATTCTGGATGATGATTGCTATGTCATTGGGCCGCATTTGGCCGAAAGTTATCACTCGCTGGTGCCGGGGCTGGGCTGGTACGTGTCCTCATTGTCCAAAGCGCTAACTCCGGCCTTGCGCATCGGGTATGTCGTGGCGCCGCGCGAACGCGTGCAGGAACTGGCGCGCACCGCTGCCTATGCCTTCTTTGGTCTGTCGCGTCCGCTGTCCGAGGTGACGCTGTCCTTTATGTCTGACCCCAGATTGCGCAGTGTGGCCGCAAAATCCCGCGCTCGTGTGAACGAGCTGTTGCGTCAGACGATCAATCATCTGGGCGGGCATAATGTCACCTGGAAAGAGGACGTGCCCTTTTTGTGGGTGCAGCTGCCCGAAGGGTGGCGCACTGCCAGTTTCATGCGTGCCGCCGAAGCACAGGGCGTGATCCTCAAAAGCGCCGAGGAGTTTGTCTTGCGCCATGCCCGCGCGCCTCATGCGGTGCGGATCGCGGTGAACGGACAGGTGGATATCGCGCGATACGAGGCGGGAATCGTGCAGGTGCGGCAACTGCTGGACAACCCGCGCGAGGAATTCACTGTTTGAGGCGTGAAAATATGGGGTATTTTGATACCTATTTTCTAACACACTGAAAACTAATAGATAATTCGACTTTGCGCGCCTTGACTGTGAAGTCAGGCCCTATATAACCGCGCAATCGAATTTGGATAGGGGCCTCTTGCCCGTTTCCGCAACTGAACAAGGGTAATCCCGCGATGAAAACCTTCTCTGCTAATCCGGCAGACATCGAGAAAAAGTGGATCATCATCGACGCCGAAGGCGTGGTGCTGGGCCGCTTGGCATCGATTGTCGCCATGCGTCTGCGTGGCAAGCATAAACCGTCGTTCACTCCTCACATGGACATGGGCGACAACGTGATTGTCATCAACGCTGACAAGATCCAGCTGACTGGCAAAAAGCGTGCTGACAAAACCTACTACTGGCACACTGGCCACCCGGGCGGCATCAAGCAGCGCACCGCAGGTCAGATCCTGGAAGGCAAATACCCCGAGCGCGTGGTCACCGCCGCCGTGAAGCGTATGCTGCCGGGCAACCGCCTGTCGCGTAAAGTGATGACCAACCTGCGTGTCTACGCAGGCGCCGAGCATCCGCACGAAGCGCAGAACCCCGAAGTTCTGGACGTTAAGTCCATGAACTCCAAGAACACCCGGAGCTGATAAATGGCTGATCAAATCAATTCGCTTGAAGAGCTGAGCGCCGTTGCCGGTGTTGAAGCCGTCGTCGAAGTCGAAGCCCCCCGCGAGCCCGTTCGTGACGAGCTGGGTCGTTCCTATGCCACTGGCAAGCGTAAAGACGCTGTCGCCCGTGTCTGGATCAAACCGGGTTCGGGCAAGATCTCGGTGAACGGCAAAGAAATGAACGCCTATTTCGCGCGCCCCGTGCTGCAGCTGATCGTGCGTCAGCCCTTTGGTGTGGCTGGTGTCGAGGATCAGTTCGACGTTGTCGCCACCGTCAAAGGCGGCGGTCT
>JBOEGN010000032.1:0-80310 GCA_050633445.1 Thalassovita sp. | reverse complement strand
GTAAGAAATACGGTAAGCGCAAAGCGCGTCGTTCGTTCCAGTTCTCGAAGCGTTAATCTTTCGCTTCCATCCAAAGCTTACGGAAAAGGCCACCCGATTGGGTGGCCTTTTTCTTTGTGCGCAGCTTGGGGCTGATGGGGTGGGCCGCATACAGACAACAAAAAAGGCGGACCCGAGGGAGTCCGCCTTTAGTCTTACCGCGCGATTGGAGTACGCGGTTTGGTAAGAAATTAGCCCAGCAGGTCGATTTCGTAGCCGAAGATCAGCGAGGTGGCCAGGTTGTTGCCAGCCGAGTCGTCCGAGAATTCGACGCCCATGGTGACACCGCTGTCGAACTCGTAGCCGAAGTTCAGCTCGTAGGAATCGGTGGTGCCGTCGGTGGCCAGAACGGGCTCGATGGTCCAGTCACCAACGGTGAACTCAACAGCAACTTCGTGCTCGTCGGCTTCGGTTTCCAGGTCATAGGTGTAGGTGTACGAACCTTCAGCCATATCCGAGAATGCATAGGACAGGCCCAGCTCGGCTTCGGTGGTGTCGTAGCCGGAGTCGTTCAGCCAAGTCGAGGTCAGCGAGACTTCGTAGCCAGCTTTCTCGGTGATGTCGCCGCCGTAAGCGATCGACAGTTCGGTTTCAACTTCGTCCGAGCCAGCAGCCGAGCTGTCGTAGGTCAGACCCAGAGCGGCCGAGAAACCACCTTCTTCGAATTCGCCACCCAGGCTGAACTCAACGGCGTCGCCGGACTGATTGAAATCGCTGTCAAAATCAACCGAAGCTTCGAAGCCAGCGGTGGCCGAGAATTCACCTGCGAATGCGCCGACGGGCAGCAGGGCGATTGCAGCAGCAGCTGCCAGAGTTTTTTGCGTGAACATACGATGTCCCTTCATAACGTATTTGGTTTCATGCCCGACTGTTGCCTTATCCGTTGCCGGATTTCGGTGTTTGGAGGGAGTTGACCTGAACCGCATTGGAGTGAAGTTCAGAGCGCCGCCCGCCCAGTCGTCGAGGCAAGGTTTAACGCTGCAGTGCAAAAAAAGTAAACGATGATTTTGGCTTCAAATATGAAGGTTTTGTGATGTGCTTATTGCGCACCCATACCCCCCAAAAACCTGCCTATTTGTCAGGCGAGATGAGTCCCAGACCCCGCAAATACACCCCAATTCCGGTTTCAAGTAGATCTTCTGGAGGGAAAGGTGACTGCGTTCCGGGCGAATTGCGGGCGAAAAGCTCGACGACACCGTGGCTCATGGCCCAGATATGTGCGGAAAACATACTTGCAGGAGGTCTCTTTTCCGGGGGGATGTTTTCGGACAACTCCTCTGCTGCCTTTTCCAGCACTCCCCGTGCTTTTTCTGCAACAGCAGCAAGCTCGGGAGAGCGGTTAACCGAGATTCCCGATTCGAACATGGCGATGTAGTGACCCGGATATTTGCGCGCGAAGGCCAAATAGGCGCGGCCAGTCGCCTCGAAGGCGGCCAGCGCCGAGGGTTGGCCGCTTTCATAAGCGAATTGCATCACGTCGCCAAAGATCTCGTAGCCCTGTCGCGCGGCTTCGGCGATCAGGTCTTCGCGCCCTTCGAAATGACGATACACTGCGGCAGGGGTTACGCCAGCCTGCTTGGCCGCCTCGGACAGGGTAAAGCCTGTCGGCCCCTTTTCCTCGATCAGCTTTAGCGCTGCCTCGACCAGAGCCTGGCGCAGGTTGCCGTGATGATATCCGCGCTTTTTAGGCATCCCAGATGTCCGGTGCGCCGCAAATCTGGTCATCCAAAGCGCCGATGGCCTTAGCGTCCTTGCGGTCATAGTCCACCGCGTGCAGCACATGACGAATGGCGTTGATCCGGGCGCGTTTCTTGTCGTCCGAGCGGATTACCGTCCACGGTGCCCGATCAGTATGGCTGCGGCGCAGGGTTTCGGTGATGGCATCACTGTAGGCGTCCCATTTCTTTAGACCCTCGACGTCGATCCAGCTTAGCTTCCATTGTTTCAGGGGGTCGCTTTCCCGATCCAGAAACCGTTTCAGCTGTTCGGCCTGACCGACGTTCAGCCAGAATTTGAACAGCAGGATACCTTCGTCGACCAGCATCCGTTCGAAATCCGTCACCTGGGTAAAGAAATGCTCGCGTTGCTCATTCTCGCAAAACCCAAAGACATGTTCGACCACGCCGCGATTGTACCAGCTGCGATCAAAAAACACGATCTCTCCGCCGGCGGGCAAATGATCAATGTAGCGCTGGAAATACCATTGCGTCTGTTCGGTGTCCGAGGGTTTGGACAGTGCAACAACGCGCGCGCCACGCGGATTGAGGTTCTCGCGGAAGCGTTTGATCGTGCCCCCCTTGCCAGCGGCGTCGCGCCCCTCAAAGACGATGGCGATGCGCTGGCCTGTCGATTTGGCCCAGCGTTGCAGCTTGACCAGTTCGATTTGCAGCTTCTCCATGTCCTTTTCATAGGGCTTGCGCGCCAACTTTTCGGAATGAGGGTAGCTGGGGGTCAGAATGTCCCCTTTTTCGGCGCGCTTAATCGTGTTGCGCACGTCTTCGGGGGCATCATCGTTGTAAAATGCACTGATCGCGCCATCAAAGGGCAGCTCCATGGGCCTCTCCACTTGTTTTAAAACAATATGGCGGTTGCGGGCACTTAGTTCAATCCAGCACGCGCGGCAGCGCGATGAACCGCTGCAATAACCTGCGGTTTGGAGCTGTGCTGCGGCATGTGGCCAATGCCCGGCAATACGGTCAGCTGCGCCTGGTGGATCTGCCCGGACAAGGGGCCTGAGTGGATGTGCAGCCCAACGGTCATGTCCGCGTCGCCATGCAAGATTTCCGTGGGAACGATGATCCGGTTATATTCGGGGATCATGTCACGAATTTCCTCTTTCAGATTGGCGCGCTGCAAGGCATTGGCCCGCAGGCTGTTGCGCCGCAGTGTCAGACCTGCTCCGATATGCTCGTCATAGCCCGCAGGCGGTTGCTGAGGCGAGAAGATGGCGTTCAGTTCGTGCGTGACCCGTTCATCATGCACATAGGCCGTCAGATAGGGGATCACTAACGGCCCGATCCAGGGATGCGAAAGGAGCGTGTAATAGGTGCTAAGCCCGGTTTCCCATGTCTGGGACGCAGCGGCCAGCAGAACCAAAGAAGACAGCCGGTCGGGTTGATAAACCGCCCAGGCCAGCGCGACCGCACCGCCATAGGATTGCCCCAGAACGATTGGTTTCTCGGCTCCCAGCTGGACTGCGGCCTGTGACAACAGCTGCGCCTGCTGCGGTAACGTAGCGCCGGCGCGATTGATCCGGTCGGTATAGCCCAGCCCCGGCCGGTCAAATACGATCACACGGTAGGTTTGCGCCAGCTGATGCGCCAGATCATGGGTAAAGTCGCGTGTATTCCCCGAGGCCCCGTGGATCAGTACCACATCCGCGCTCGGGTTTTCGGGCGTCAATACCACCGCATGTACACGATGCCCGTCTACCATCACGATCTGCCCCTCCGGCGGATGCGAGGCCATTGCGCGTTTTTCATGCTTTGCGGCGCGCTGCAGGGTGTACCCATGCAGCGCGATAATCAAAAGGGCAATGACTGCCAATACTTTGAAACCCAAATCTAGTCCTGCTTTCGCCAATCCGTTGATGCTTGCCCAATCAAGGACATGTCATATGGCGTGGTCAGATAGATCTCGGAGATCCAATTTCCATAGAGCAGATGCGCATGGCTGCGCCAACGGTTCTGAGGCCGCTGGCTGGGATCATCCTGCGGAAAATAGTTAAACGGCATCTGAATCTCGGCGCCTTCAATCTGATTGCTGGCCAGATCGCGCTGATATTCCTGATCCAGCGTGTCGCTGTCATATTCCAGGTGGTTGAACACATAGAGCGCCCGGTGTGCCGGGTCTTCGACCAGCGCGGGGCCAACATCGTCCGAATGCAGCAGGATCGGCAGGTTTGCGGCCTCGATCTCGTCGCGGCGCATTTCCGTCCAGCGGCTGACCGGCATGATCAGATCGTCCGAGAACCCCTGCAAATAGGGGCTGTTCTGGGCGAAATTCATGTGGCGGTAACAGCCAAAGAGTTTCTCGTCCAAAATGTATTTCTGCACATTATGGAAATAGTGGATCATCGCCATGCCACCCCAGCAGACGCCAAAGGTGGAATGGACATGCGTCTGGGTCCACTCGAACACCTCTTTCAGCTCGTCCCAATAGGTGACGTCCTCAAACGGCAGATGTTCGATCGGCGCGCCGGTGATGATCAGCCCGTCGAATTTCTGACCGCTGGCCTTCACCTCGCTGAAGGGGCGATAAAAGCTTTCCAGATGGGCAGCGCCGGTGTTTTTGGACTCGTGCTCGGACATACGGATCAGCGAGAATTCGATCTGCAAGGGCGTGGCCCCGATCAAGCGGGCGAACTGATTTTCCGTCTGGATTTTCTTGGGCATCAGGTTCAGCAACCCGATGCGTATGGGGCGGATATCCTGATGCTGGGCCATCTCATCGGACATGACCATAACACCTTCGTTCGTCAGAACGTCGTAGGCGGGCAGATCACGTGGCAATTTGATGGGCATCTTTCAGACTCCGGTTGCTATGGAGGCCAAGAGATAAGGCAGGGATCACCGACGCTCAAGGGCCTGCGCGATCAACTGATCGAAATCATTGGCCGTTTTGACCTGCGCGATCTCTTCGGCCTTGACGCTGACGCCCCAGTTTTGCGCGATCGCGCGATACAGCGGCTGACGGTGCGCCATCGCCTGAGCATAGGTAAAGCGGATGAAATCATCCGGGTCCACCTGGGTTTCATCGCAGCCCTTCAGCGACAGGTATTCGGTCCAGACCCGTTCGAGGAATTCGCCCTGATAGGACATGGGCTTAGGCGCCTTGTCGAAACGGCGGACCAGCTCTTCGGTATGGGAGTCCGAGCCTTCGATCCAGATCATAAGCGCGTTTTGCGACAGGGTTTTCAGGACCAGATCATCGGGATCGTCCGGGTTCACCCATTCGCAGATCGACCCGCCGGTGTCGCAGATGAAATGAGGATACCCATACAGCGCCTCGGCCCGTTCGATGAAATAAGGGGTGTCCAGCAATGCCGCGATTTCGGCCGTACGGAACTGAGACTGGCGGCGGGTATATTCCGTATAGGGCAGGCCGCCCTTGGCCACGTCGCCGGGTTTGCCAAGATAAGACGACACCGGCGTCAGGTTCTCAAAGGTGATGTTCGAGCCGATATAAATCGAATCCGACATCAACAGCTCGCGCAGAAACGGGTTCGTCATCGCCTCGCGTTTTGCGTTGTCAGCAATGTATTCGCCCATATAGCGCGTGCCGATCCGGTAATCGATCGAGTAATGAAACCACGCGCCTTGATCCCGCAACATGTTCGAGATATGGGTCTTGCCCAGCCCCGACATGCCAAAAAACAGCACCTTTTTCTTGTCGGCACTTAACCAATCCTGAGCGGTTTTGTAGATCATGCTTTGGCCCCTTTGCGCGGGGCAGTCCTAGCGGGGCAGGGCTGGCCGGTCAAACCCTATTGGGCCAGTCGCGGCAAATGGAACCGCCTAGCGCCGGGTCTCATTCCATATGTTCAGATAGTTAGCGCCAAAGATCACAATCGCCCCCACTGCGACCCACAGCTCCAACGGTTCAGAGTAAAACACCATCCCAATCACCGCGATCAACGGCAGACGGGCAAAGTCAAACGGCACCACAACCGTGGCCGGGGCGATAGACAGCGCATTGGTCAGACTGAAATGCCCCAACAGCCCAGAAAAACCGATCAGCACCAACCAGGGCAGGGCCTGCATCGAGGGCAAGGTAACCTCGCCATCATAGCCCGCGCAGATTATCCCAAACACGGCCTGCATTGTGGTCAGATAGAACAAAACACAGGTGGTGGTTTCCGAGCGCGTCAGTTTGGCCGTGAACATGATCGAGATGGCAAAGCCGATTGCGGCGGAGGCAGCGGTCAACTGGCCGAACTCAAAGCTGTCAGGGGTCGGGCGCGCGACGATCAGGATGCCGATAAACCCCAGAAAGGCCGACATGGCACGAATTGGGGTGATGCGCTCTTTCAGCACCAGCGGCGACAGCAGGATGACCCACAAGGGGGCGGTGAATTCCAACGCAAAGACCTGAGCCAGCGGGATCAGTGGCAGCGAATAGAACCACAGGTTCTGCCCTGCGAAATGGCCTAGGTTGCGGACAAAATGGGTGCCCAGATGCCGGCGTGTGATCTGGTTCAGACTGCCAGTGGCGCGGGCCACAACCAGCACAACGATGATCCCGACCAGGCTGCGAAAGGTCATGATTTCGAACGTGTCCAGCTCGGTGCTGACGGCACGACCGGCAATGGCCATCGTGGTAAAGGAGGCAATCGCGCCGGTCATCCACAGGCTTGCTCTCAGGATGTTGGCGCGGTGCGGCATGCAGATATTCTTTTCCGGAAACCCAATCAGGGCGTCGCCCTGAACATAGAAAGCACCGGAAAATGACCGGTTGGACTTCCTCGTTAAGCGCAGATTGATCGGAAAAGAAGCCTTAGTTTGTAAAAAGGAGCGCTGACGTTGCGCTCTTTTTCGGGAATGACAGAGGGCTTCGCGACTTTTCGCGGCCCGAACGGGAGCGAGGCGGTGCAGAACTCTATATCAATCAGCTTGAGCGCTTTGGCCCCGACTTTCGCGGGGCGCTCAACCGGCGCTCCGGCCAGCTTGAGATCGCCGTTCTTCAGGACACCCTCGATGAACTGCGTCGCCAGAACCCTAGGGTCCGCGGCTTGGTCGTCGTGGGGCCTGCGGCCTTGCGTATTTCCTTAGCAATAACGGTCCTCATTGTGCATCCCACCGCTATTTGGGTGGCTCTTCTCGGACCGGTCCTGTCATTCAAGGGGAAAGGAAATGCCAGCGGAACCCTAATCGCCTTGCACCCTTGAAGGAGATGGCGGAGTCGAAAGTGCTGGGGAATAGCTCGGGGCCAGGCGCGAATTTCCCGCTAAAACAGCGCATTTTTCAACGGTTCGGGGCCAAAACAGGCGTGAGATTGTTGCGATTGTTTGGTGGTTTAGAGGCGTCGTCGCGCGACCACGGTATGCTTGAGACGAGGGGCCAGACAGAAAAACGCCCCGCCAGATCAGGTCGGGCAGGGCGCAAAATCGGTTATTCCAGCTCGATCGTGCCGGGCGGTTTCGAGGTGCAATCATAGAAGACGCGGTTCACGCCTTTCACTTCGTTGATGATCCGGGTCATGGTTTCGCCTAGGAATTCATGCGTGAACGGATAGTAATCCGCTGTCATCCCATCCACGGACGTCACCGCGCGCAGCGCCAGCGCATAGTCATAGGTCCGTCCGTCGCCCATCACACCCACGGTGCGCATCGGCAGGATCGCGGCAAAGGCCTGCCAGATTTCATCGTACAGACCGTGCTTGCGGATCTGGTCAATATAGACGGCGTCGGCCTTGCGCAGGATCTCCAGCTTGTCGCGGGTGATCTCGCCAGGGCAGCGGATCGCCAGGCCCGGACCAGGGAAGGGGTGACGGCCAATGAAAGACGCGGGCAGGCCCAGTTCGTGACCCAGGGCGCGCACCTCGTCCTTGAACAGCTCACGCAGGGGTTCGACCAGTTTCAGACCCATTTTCTCAGGCAGACCGCCCACATTGTGGTGCGATTTGATGGTAACCGAGGGGCCACCGCTGAACGAGACCGATTCAATCACGTCCGGGTACAGAGTGCCCTGTGCCAGGAACTCGGCGCCTTCGATGCCGTCGGCGTATTTCTGGAATACGTCGATGAACAGTTTGCCAATGATCTTGCGCTTTGTTTCCGGATCGGAAACGCCTTCCAGCTCGCCCAGGAACAGATCGCTTTCGTCGGCATGGATCAGGTTCAGGTTATAATTGTCGCGGAACATCGCGACGACCTGCTCGGCCTCGTTCAGGCGCAGCAAGCCGTGATCGACGAATACACAGGTCAGTTGATCGCCGATCGCCTCGTGCAGCAGGATGCCGGTGACCGAGCTGTCAACACCGCCGGACAGCGCGCAGATGACCTGTTTGTCGCCCACCTGCTCGCGGATTTTCGCGATCATTTCCTCGCGATAGGCACCCATGGTCCAGTCGCCTGCAAACCCGGCCAGTTTGACGAAATTCTCGTACAGGGTCGCGCCATTCGGGGTGTGGTGCACCTCGGGGTGGAACTGCACGGCAAAGAAGTTGCGGTCCAGATCGGCGGTAATCGCAAAGGGCGCGCCGGGCGAAGTGCCAAAGACCTCGAAACCAGGGGCGATTTCAGCGACGTGATCGCCGTGGGACATCCAGACTTGTTCATCACCGTCCAGGAACCAGCCGGTCAGAAAATCGGGATGCGTTGCCTCGGGGGTCACATAGGCGCGGCCAAACTCGGCGGTGGCGTGCTCGCCTGCCTCGACCCTACCGCCAAGGTCATGCATCATGACCTGTTGGCCATAGCAGATGCCCAGGATGGGAACACCCATTTCATAGGCCGATTTCGGCGGACGGGGCGAACCCTCGCGCATCACCGAATCCGGGCCACCAGAGAAGATGATGGCCTTGGGCGCAAACGCGGCCAGGAATGCATCGCTCACATTCTGGTAGGGATGAATTTCACAATAGACATTCAGCTCGCGCAGGCGACGCGCAATCAGCTGCGTAACCTGGCTGCCAAAGTCGATGATAAGAAGGCGGTCATGGGTGTCTTGGGTCATGTACGCCCAATACGGCGGCTTGATTGCCCGTGCAAGAGGGGGAGGCGCGACAATACGGGCCGCAGCCGGGACAGAGGTCGTTTTTGCGCCTCAGAGGCCGCATTCCTTCCAAGCTTGCCGCCTGAAGCATCTTAAAAAAGGGAACAACCAACACTCCGGGAGAATCAGGAATGAGCGAACAGGCCGGGCGCAGACGACGCGGAGGCGGCGGCGCCGCACGACGGGCGGCACGCACTGCGGTGTCCTTTGAGACAGCGAAATATATCCAGCGCAACATCCCAAACCTTGAGGTGTTGAACGACGAAGCGTTGGAAATCATCGAATACAACGCCGACACCGTGTTGGAAGAAATCGGCGTGAATTTTGTCGATAACCCGGCCGCGTTAGAGCTGTTGCGCGACGCCGGTGCGATGATCGAGGGCGAGCGCGTTCGATTCCCGCGCGGATTGGCGCGAAGGCTGTGTCAAACCGCCCCCAGTCAGTTCACGCAACATGCGCGCAATCCCGAACGCTCGGTCGTAATCGGGGATGGCAGCCTGGTTCTGGCGCCGGTCTATGGCCCGCCTTTCGTGCATGATGTTGCCGGAGGGCGGCGCTATGCCACGATCGAGGATTTCCGCAATTTCGTAAAACTGGGCTACATGTCCAAATGGCTGCACCATTCGGGCGGCACGGTCTGCGAGCCGACGGATGTTCCGGTGAACAAACGGCATCTGGACATGATCCACGCCCATATGACGCTGTCGGATAAGCCGTTTATGGGCTCTGTCACGGAACCCAGCCGCGCGCAGGATTCGGTAGAAATGTGCGAAATTCTGTTCGGTAAGGACTTCATCCAGCAGAACACGGTGATGACCTCGCTGATCAACATTAACTCGCCGTTGACGTTTGATGATGTAATGATGGGCAGCCTGGAGGTTTACGCGCGCAATAACCAAGCCTGTATCATCAGCCCATTCATCGTGGGCGGTGCGATGTCGCCTGTGTCGGTCGCGGGGACCCTGACGCAGGTATTGGCCGAGACGATGGCCGGCGTCGCTTATTCTCAGCTGATCCGTAAGGGCGCCCCGGTGATCATGGGGGCGTTTGTGACCTCGATCGACATGAATTCGGGTGCACCGACCTTTGGCACGCCCGAGGCAGCGCAGGTCACCTATGGCGCAGGGCAATTGGCGCGGCGTCTTGGGTTGCCATACCGTTCGTCTGGCGGGTTCACCGGGTCGAAATTACCGGACGCACAGGCGGGATATGAAAGCGCCAATTCGTTGAATATGGGGCTACTATCCGGCGTGAACTTCATGCTGCATGCCTGCGGATGGCTCGAAGGCGGGCTTGTGTCCTCCTACGAGAAATTCGTGATGGACGCGGACCAACTGGGCACGCTGCACAAAATGGCGGCTGGGATCAGCATGGACGACAATGCCCAGGCGCTGGATGCCATCCGTGAGGTGGGGCCGGGCGGACACTATCTGGGATGCGCCCATACCCAGGCCAACTTTCAGGATGCATTCTGGCGCACCGAAGTGCTGGACTATAAGCCGTTTGAAACCTGGGCCGAAGAAGGGTCACGCGATACAATGACCCTTGCCACGACCCGTGTGGAAAAGATGCTGGCCGACTATGTTTCGCCAGTGATCGATCCCGCTGTGGCCGAAGAATTGGCTGGGTATGTTGCGGGCAAGAAAGCCTCGATGCCGGACGCGTTCAGCTAATTATAAGGTCGAGGCGCGCAGCAGTTGCGCCTCGCCCATAACGGCAATCAGCAATTCCACATGACGGGCGGGCGCGTAATCCGCCGCTTTTTGACGTCGCAACTCGTCTATATCCATCTCCAGATTGATCAGTTCGGCCAGCGCAGCGGCCGAGCGGGGCAAGCGAGAGGTCCCCAGAATGCGCGTCAGATGAATGTCGCGTCGATACTCTGTGATTCCGTACCGCGCCGCACGGATCAACAGACGCGGACGGTGCAAGGTCGTCAGAAAGCTCAGCAGGTCCATCATATCAAATATTCCTTTTCAGAGGTGTCGAAAGCACGATTGCACACCCTAGGGTAGTGTTGCGCGATGGTCGCACCTACCGAACGCTGGGCACCTCAAATGTTTACAATTTGGAAACAAAGATTGTCAGAACGATAATTGTTAACCAAAGGGTAACAAACCCGCGCTTAGGTTGCGGACGATCTGGGGATAACGCGTGGATAACCAGGTCAAAAACCGTGACCTTTATGGAGCTGACATGCCGAATGCAATCGCGATGCCTGTAAGTGCCGCAACTGTTCCGGAATGGGTGCCGGACAGTGCCGTACGGTACTTGGCGCATACAGAATCCGGACAGACGATCCGAGCCATCGCACGCGAGGCCGGGTGTCACGCTTCGACCATTTTGCGCCAGATTCGTAAATTGGAATGCCGACGTGAAGATCTTTTGGTTGACGAAGCCCTCTTGCGCCTGAGCCGTACACATTTTCAGACGCGGAGATTGACCTCACCGACCAAGAAACCGGAGCCTGACATCATGAGCGTCCCTGAAACATCCCTTCCCCCCGTGGAAACCGACGCATTCGAAAAAGAGGCTGCGCGCATATTGCGCCGCATGACCGAAACCGGCGCTGTGCTGGCCGTGGCGCAGGAAATGGAGAAAGCCGTCGTCGTGCGCGAAAATGACAGTGGCACAACGACACGCACCGCCGTTGTCGATCGCGAAGTGGCCCAGGCGATGGCCCTCAAAGAGTGGATTACGTGCGACGCCCCTGCGCGGATTTCGCGCTATGTTGTGACCTCGGCCGGCCGGGCGGCGTTGGCGTCACTGGTGGCCAAACGTGAAAACTCGGCGCAGCCCGGATTTGCCGAAGCGCAGGCCGGGTTTGCCGGAGCAGAGGCAATTGCTGTGGGGGCAGGGGCGCCGCGCATGACGGGACGCAGCCGATATTCCGCACCAGATTCGCCGTTGACCCTGCTGGCACGGCGCAAAGACAAAGAGGGCAATCCCTTTCTGTCCGACGATCTGGTCGCGGTTGGCGAACGTCTGCGTGAGGATTTCGAGCTGTCTCAGATCGAACCGGGCCTTACCCAGAATTGGGATCATTTCCTTAGCGGTCGCGGTGGTGGCAGCACCGGAAGCGCTGAGATGGGGACCACCGGCCCAGCGGCGGCGCGTTCTCGTATGGCCTCGGCGTTGCGCGATCTGGGGCCCGGATTGGGCGATGTCGCGCTGCGGTGCTGCTGCTATCTGGAAGGCTTGGAAACCGCTGAAAAACGCATGGGTTGGTCGGCGCGCTCGGGCAAAATTGTCCTGAGGATCGCCTTGCAACGGCTAAAGCGACATTACGATTCACAAGGACGGTCCGCGCAAATGATCGGCTAGAGCATAAGATCAACTTGTTGATCTGGTGGCTGGTGATAGGGTGAGCTTATGAGCATCACCCTACGCCAGCTTCGCTATTTTCAGGCCCTTGCTGAACAGCGCAATTTCAGACGTGCGGCCGAGTCTGTGCATGTCTCGCAACCCGCCCTTTCCGTTCAAATCAAAGAGCTTGAGGCCACATTGGGCGGGCCGCTGGTGGAACGGCAGGCGCGCGATGTGTTGCTCACTCCGTTTGGACGGCGGATTCTGCAACAGGCCACCAAAGTGCTGGACGGCGTTCGTGTGCTCGAGGAATCGGCGCGTTGGAAATCAGGGTTGTCCGGGCATTTGACCCTGGGCGTGATCCCAACGATCGCGCCCTATTTGCTGCCGGGGGTCTTGGCTGCGCTGCGGTCTGACGACATTCAGCTGGATGTGCAGGTGCAAGAGGGCAAAACCCACCGGTTGCTAGAGGCCTTAAAGGCCGGTCAGATCGACGCGGCTGTGCTGGCCTTGCCGACCTCTGAAACCGGATTGGTCGAGGAGCCGTTGTTCGAGGATCGCTTTCTTTTGGCCGGCAGTCAGGCCCGATTGAAGGCGCTGGGGAACCCCGAAACGCTGCGCCCGACCGAGCTGCGCCCCACGCAATTGTTGCTTTTGGAAGACGGGCATTGCCTGACGGACCAAGCGCTTGAGGTGTGCGGCCAACCGCCTGATGCACAAGGACAAATCAATATGGGGGCGTCCTCTTTGGCGACGTTGACGCGGCTGGTCGCTGCAGGGTTTGGACTGACTTTGATGCCTGAAATGGCGGCGATTTCAGAACGCCAGGCCGCCCCCGATATGCACTTGATGCGCTTTGCCGCGCCCGAGCCTGCGCGCATGATCGGTTTGGTCCGTCGTGCGTCTTCGGTTGATGATGGTTGGTTCAGCGATCTGGTGGCGGTTTTGCGCCAAACGGGGCGCGAGTTGATTCACTCCTCGCGCGAGGCCAATGGGTAGCCCCCCACAGAAAAGGCCCGCCAGAAACGGGCGGGCCTTAGGGAATTCTTAGGAAAACCAGCTTACTCAGCTGCGACAGCTGTGTCTTTGGCGTCCAGGTATTTCATCAGGTTCTCGGGCGAGCTTTCGCCGTATGGGTCTTCGCCGTGGTTGTCCGACAGGCCGGGCTCTTGGAACCAGGCTTCGATCACGCCATTGTTGACGATGGCCGCATAGCGCCACGAGCGCATGCCAAAGCCCAGGTTGTCCTTGGCGACCAGCATACCGACTTTACGGGTGAATTCGCCCGAACCATCAGGGATAACCGAGACGTTTTCCAGCTTCTGGTCCTGCGCCCATTTGTTCATAACAAAGCTGTCGTTGACCGACATGACATAGATGTCGTCGATGCCTTTTTCAGCAAACTCGCCAGCCATTTTTTCAAAGCCGGGCAGCTGGTAGGTCGAGCAAGTGGGGGTGAACGCGCCGGGCAGCGAGAACAGGATCACGCGCTTGCCATCGAAATAGTCAGCGGTGGTCTTGTCTTCCCAGCGGAAAGGGTTGGGGCCACCCACGGCTTCGTCGCGAACACGGGTGCGGAAAGTAACGTTCGGCAGTTTTGAACCAGCTTGCATCAGAGGATCCTCTTTTTCGATTAAAGGCAGAATTGAGCCCTACTTAAAACGTTTCTAAACTGGTGCCAAGACCATTTTCTGCGACGCAACGTCGGAAAAAATGCATTCTTCCTGCATGTTGACAGGATAAGGCTATGGCCAATAACGAAAAAATTGCTGCTGTGCAGCGTTGGCTCGATCGTTGCTTACATTTTCATACTTGCCTCACTGGTGCTTGGGCTGCCTAAGTTTTATAGTGGTGCTTGAACAAACAGCAGGAATATGACCGTGCGTGACCTGAAAGTCCCCGAACAGCGCCACCCCGAGAAGGCCCACCGTCCGGATAATGCTCAGCCCAAAAAGCCAAGCTGGATTCGCGTTAAGGCCCCGGTTTCGGACGGCTATAAAGAAACGCATAAGATCATGCGTGAAAATAAGCTGGTCACCGTCTGCGAAGAGGCGGGCTGTCCGAATGCCGGCGAATGTTGGAGCCAAGGCCACGCCACCATGATGATCATGGGCGAGATTTGCACCCGCGGCTGTACGTTCTGCAACATCGCGACGGGCAAGCCTCAGAACCTGGATACGTTCGAGCCGGGCCGTGTGGCCGATGCTGTCCAGAAACTGGGCCTGAACCATGTGGTGATCACCAGTGTCGACCGCGATGACCTAGAGGATGGCGGCGCCGAGCATTTTGCGCAAACCATTCGCGCCATTCGTCACCGCAGCCCGAATACGACCATCGAAATCCTGACGCCTGACTTCCTGAAGTGCTCGGACGAGGTGCTGGAGGTTGTGGTCGCCGCCAAACCGGACGTGTTCAACCATAATCTAGAGACCGTCCCCGGCCTCTATCCCGAGGTTCGTCCGGGCGCGCGCTACTTCCACTCGCTGCGCTTATTGCAAAGGGTCAAGGATCTGGACCCGACGATGTTCACAAAATCCGGCATCATGGTCGGTCTGGGCGAGGACAAACAGGGCGTGCATCAGGTCATGGACGATATGCGCGCCGCTGACATCGATTTCCTGACCATCGGTCAGTACCTGCAACCCACGCCGAAACACCATGCCGTGGATCGTTTCGTGCATCCCGATGAGTTCGCCGCCTATGAAAAGGCTGCGTATGGCAAGGGGTTCTTGATGGTTTCGGCGACGCCGCTGACACGCTCGTCCTATCACGCAGGGGATGACTTTGCCCGGTTGCGTGAAAACCGCATGGCCAAATTGGGGGCGCAATAGTGGATTTCGCTGCATTCATCCATCGCTTTCCCAGCTTGGACACCGCTTTTACCGAAGAAGACGTGACCATCCGCGCCATCGCTTCGCAGGATGGCTTGGTCGCGTTCTTTCATTTCCACAAGGACGCTGTGCTGCCACCCCATTCCCATCTGGGCCAGTGGGGCACCGTGCTGGATGGCGAGATCGAGCTGACAATTGGTGAAGACACCCGCACCTATCGCAAGGGCGACACCTATGACATTCCTGCGGGCGTGGTGCATAGCGGTGTGATTAAGGCCGGTTCCAAAGCGATCGACGTTTTCGAAGAAGGCGACCGCTATCCGCTGAAGCGCTGATCAGGGGCGCATTTTCTGGACGGTCAGCGCCTCGGGCCAGCCGATCCAGCGCTCGATGGCGACCAGGATCAGGCATAGTGCAATCACCGCCAGAACCAGCTTGACCCGTTTGGCTGAGGGCGGATTTCGCGCCCATTTGGCCATGCGCAGGAACCAGATCACGGCTCAGGTCTCCTCTAGGAAACGGACCTTGCCGATGAACGGCAGGTTGCGATTGCGTTGAGCAAAATCAATGCCATAGCCTACGACGAATTCATCTGGAATGGTGAACCCCGTCCAATCCGCCTGCATTTCGACCTCGCGGCGGGCGGGTTTGTCCAGCAGGGCGATGATTTTCATCTTGCGGGGGGCGCGGCCCGCCAGCAGGTGACGGACGTGGTGCAGAGTATACCCGGTGTCCACAATATCCTCGACCACCAGAACATCACGCCCTTCAATCTCGCCGCGCAGATCCTTCAAAATCCGTACCTCGCGCGAGCTTTCGGTGGAATCGCCATAGGATGATGCCTCGAGGAAGTCGACCTCGACCGGCAGGTCCAATTCGCGCACCAGATCGGCGATGAAAACGAAACTGCCGCGCAGCAGCCCGACCACCACCAGCTTGTCTGTATCGGCGTATTCGGACTGGATCGCGGCGGCCAATTCCTCGATCCTCGCGGCGATTTGTTTGGCCGAGATCATTTCGTCAATGACATAAGGACGCTGTGGCATGAGTTCCCCTTGAATTCCCGCGCACAGTCTACGAAATAGCCCCCACCTGTCACGCGAAAAACAAAGCCCACGATGCCAACACATTCCGAGACCCGCATTCTGCCCTATTCCGCCCAGCAGATGTACGATCTGGTGGCTGACGTCGCCGATTACCCACAGTTTTTGCCGTGGTGTGCTGCGGCGCGGGTGCGGTCTGTGACGGAGCAGGGGGACGGCTCCAGCCTGATGAAGGCCGACCTGGTGATCAGCTTCAAGGTATTTCGCGAGCGGTTCGGATCGAATGTGGTGATGCGCCCCGATCAAAAACGGTTAGAGATCGAATACCTGGACGGGCCGTTCAAACACATGCGCTCGAGCTGGGATTTCGCGGATGTCGAGGGCGGCTGCGAGGTCGTTTTCTTCGTTGACTTCGAATTCCGCAATGCGGTGTTGCAAGGCATCATCGGCGTGGTTTTTAACGAGGCGATGCAACGGATTGTGCGGGCGTTCGAACGCCGTGCGGCTGAACTGTACGTCTGAACAGCGCTGACATCGAAACGAAAAAGGCCGCCCGGATGGGGCGGCCTGTCGTGTTTTTCGGTTTGCTTTACGAGTTGTGATCGTAAGCACGCTCGCCATGGGCGGACAGGTCCAGGCCGTTGGTCTCGGTTTCCTCGTCAACGCGCAGCGGCGTGATCAGGCCAACGATTTTAGCCAGCACAACGGACACGACCAGGGTGAACACGCCAACAATCGCCAGCGATCCCAGCTGAGCGGCCCAGGATCCGGCACCAAAGGCCGCGATCATGATCGTACCGAAGATACCACCGACACCGTGCACGGCGAAAACGTCCAGCGTATCGTCGATTTTGGCCTTGTTGCGGATCAGGTTCACCGCTTCCTGACACATGATACCAGCGATGGCACCGATGATCAGCGCCTCGATCGGGCCAACAAAGCCCGAGGCCGGCGTGATCGAGGCCAGGCCAGCAATCGTGCCGGTGACGATACCCACCAGCGAGGCTTTTCCGTACTTGATCTTCTCCCACAGGGCCCAAGTCAACGAGGCTGTCGCGGCCGAGATATGCGTCACGGTCAGCGCCATCGCAGCACCGCCGTCGGCAGCCAGTTGCGAGCCACCGTTAAAGCCGAACCAACCGACCCACAGCATCGCGGCGCCGATCATGACATAGCCGGGATTATGCGGCGGGGTGGTCTTATGTTTGCGCGCACCCAGCATTACGGCCAGAACCAGCGCGGCAATGCCCGCGGTTTCGTGAACAACGATGCCGCCTGCGAAATCTTTAACGCCGACCTCACCAAAGATACCGCCATCCGCCAGGAAACCTCCGCCCCAGATCCAGTGGGTGACGGGCGCATAGACCAGCACCATCCACAGGCCCGAGAACAGCAGCACAAAGCCAAAGCCGATGCGTTCCACATAGGCACCGACGATCAGCGCGGGTGTGATGATGGCAAAGGTCATCTGGAAGGCAAAGAACAGCACCTCGGGCAGGGTGCCCGACAGGGTGTCCGCGTCAATGCCCATCAGGAACATCTTGCCCAGGCCGCCCCAATAGGCGCCCCCATCCCCGAATGCGATCGAGTAGCCGACGGCGAACCAAAGCACGCTCATTAAGCAGGCGATGGCGTAAACATGCATGAAAACACTGAGCACGTTGCGGGCGCGCACAAGGCCCCCGTAAAACAGTGCCAGCCCCGGCAGCGTCATGAACAGCACCAATGCTGTTGCGACAATGATCCAGGCGGTATCCGCTCCGTTCATGTGTCTTTCCTTTCCGTTCCCTTGGATTTTGTTGGGGGGATCAAGCGGAATCAGAGCGCAAAAGAAAGAAGCAATAGGGATTCAAGGCGCCAAAAAATCGCGCAGTTTGAGAAAAGCCTAAAAAAAGGGCTAAAAATGGGTGTAATGACTAATATTTAGACCTAATTATGTTGCTGCGGATTTAAGCAAAGCGATGGCTTTCTGAACAGATTTGGCGCGGACATTCGCGCGCCCGATCGCGCCGAATTCCAGAGTTTCCGTCAGCACGTCGCCGGATTTTGTTGCCAGGCCAAAGCAGACGCGCCCCTCGGGTTTGAAGTCTGATCCGCCTGGTCCAGCGATTCCGGTGATGGAAACCGCGACATCCGCATCCGAGTTTTCAAGCGCACCGGCCGCCATTTCGGCCGCCACTTGTTCGGACACCGCGCCGTGGGCCTTGAGCGTGTCCGGGTGTACGCCCAGCATCTGCATTTTGGCGTCGTTGGTGTAGGTGACAAAGCCGCGTTCGAACACTGCCGAAGACCCGGCGACATCCGTAATCGCGGCCGAGACCATGCCTCCGGTGCAGCTTTCGGCCGTTGCGATCCGCAGACCGCGCGCTTTGTACAGCTCCAGCAGGTCGAGGGCGTTCATATCAGCACCACATGGTACAAGGCCGCTGCGATCAGTGTGCAAACCCCAGCGAAAAGACCCGCCCACAGGTCGTCCAGCATCACGCCCGGCGCGTCATGGCGACGGTCGGCGCGTCCCACGAGCCAGGGTTTGGTGATGTCGAACAAGCGAAAAAACAAGAACGCTGCGACCGGGCCGGGCCAGATCATGGACATGTCGCGCATGTAGAATGCTGCGGCGGGGAACAGCATGGCCAACCACATGCCCGCGACCTCGTCAATCACGATTTCGGAGGGGTCATCGCCGGGGCGATCTTTCAGCTCGATGCCGATGGTCCAAAATCCGACGGCGGTGGCGATCAGCGTTGCCACGACCAACGGCCAAAACCCCAGATACCGCTCGATCCCCCAGCCGATGATCAGCGCGGCCAGCGATCCCCAAGTGCCGGGGGCGGGGCGCAGAAGGCCGGTGTAGAAAAATGTGTTAATCAGTCTGATCATGATTTTACCAATGCGGCTGTGGCGATGGCGGCGATGCCTTCCTCGCGTCCGGTGAAGCCCAGCCGTTCGCTGGTCGTGGCCTTGATAGAGACGCGGGTCGGGTCCACCCCCATGATACGCGCCATTTCGGCCTGCATCGCGGCGGCATGTGGTCCCACCTTGGGGTGTTCGCAGACCAAAGTGCAGTCTATGTTGCTGATTGAAAACCCTTTTCCATGGACCAGATCGGCGGCGTGTTTCAGGAAAATCTCGCTGGCGGCACCCTTCCATTGGGGATCAGAGGGCGGGAAGTGGCGGCCAATATCGCCCTCGGCCAGCGCACCATAAAGCGCGTCCGTCACCGCATGCATGCCCACATCAGCATCAGAATGTCCTTGCAGCCCGCGCCCATGGGGGATCTTGACCCCGCACAGGATCACATGATCGCCCGGCCCGAACCGGTGCACGTCATAGCCATTGCCCAAGCGAATATCCATTTGTCCTCGCAGTATTTTCTGGGCCCGGTCAAAATCGCCGGGGTGGGTGATTTTCAGGTTGTCCTCGTGGCCGGGAACAATGGCCACACGCAGACCGGCGGCGCGCGCGACCTGAACGTCGTCAGCCGCCTCGCCGCTGAACGCGCGTTGGGCGCTCAACAGCGCGTCAAAATGAAACCCCTGAGGTGTTTGCGCGCGGAACAGGCCGTCTCGGTCCTGGACGCCGGTCACTGTTTCCTCGGCGCCCTGCCACAGCGCATCCGTCACTGCCAAAGCAGGGGCCGCGCCCGGTGCGTCATCCAGTGCGGCGATCACGTCCGAGATTAACTGCGCAGGGACGCAGGGGCGCGCAACATCATGGATCAGCACGCGGTCTGGGGCGTCCGCAGCCAGTGCCTCCAGCCCGTTGCGGACGGATTGATTGCGCGTGTCGCCACCAAATACCAGGGTCAAACGATCCTGACCTGGTAGCGCGCTGACATCCCTTTGGTCGTCAGGGTGATGGACCACTACGATCCGATCAATCTGAGGGTGCATCAGAAAGGCCTGAACCGTCCTGGCGGCCACAGAATCACCATCCAGATCGCGCCATTGCTTGGGGACGCCACCGCCTGCGCGACGCCCGCGTCCTGCGGCAACGATGATTGCGTCTGTTCGCATGAAACCCTCGGTTCTGACTGCCTTTATCTGTTGCATAGGACGTGTGGCCGCCAAGGGCAATCCATCCGTGGATCAGGCGTAAGTGATGAAATAATAGGCATATCCCACCAAGGGGGCTGATTTCTGGGCGCTATTCATTGAAGCGGGTAGGGGGATCAGCTAGTCCAAGGGCAAATGCACAAGGATTAGGCATGTGTCGCTGACTCTCGCGGACAAAACTTTGACACCCCCTGTTTTTCTGGCTCCGTTGGCCGGAATCACGGACTTGCCGTTTCGTGATCTCGTGTCGCGCTTTGGTGCTGGTCTGGTCGTCAGCGAAATGGTCGCCAGCCAGGAAATGGTGCAGGCCAAACCCGGTGTGCGCGAAAAAGCCGAGCTGGGTTTTGAGGCGGCGAATACCTCGGTTCAGCTGGCCGGACGCGATGCGGAATGGATGGCCAGGGCCGCGCGTATGGTTCAGGATAGCGGCGCCAAGATCATCGACATCAACATGGGGTGCCCCGCTAAGAAAGTGGTTAACGGGTATTCCGGGTCTGCGCTGCTTAAGGATTTGGATCACGCGCTGACACTGATCGAGGCCGTGGTGGACGCTGTCGATCTGCCCGTCACGCTGAAAACCCGGCTGGGATGGGACGACGATCTGTTAAACGCCCCCGAACTTGCGCAACGGGCCGAGGCTGCGGGCATTCAGATGCTGACCATCCACGGACGGACCCGGTGTCAGTTCTACAAAGGGCGCGCGGACTGGGCGGCGATTGCGACCGTGAAACAGGCGGTCTCGATCCCTGTGATCGCAAATGGTGACATCGTCAGCGCGCAAACGGCCCGCGAAGCGTTGGAAAAATCCGGGGCCAATGGCGTGATGGTTGGTCGTGGGGCGCAGGGGCGTCCTTGGTTGCTGGCGCAGATTGCCCACGAGCTCTATGGCGCTGATGCCCCCGACATTCCCGAGGGTGACGCACTGGCCGACATGGTCGTCGCGCATTATCAGGCGATGCTGAGCTTTTACGGCTCGGATCTGGGCGGGCGTGTCGCGCGGAAACATCTGGGCTGGTATATGGACGAAGCGGGCACCGGCCCGCAGCTGCGCCGGGCCATCCTGACATCGCGCGATCCTGAACAGGTGATCCGCTTGCTGCCGGACGCGTTGCTTTGCGAAAACGAGGTGGCAGCATGATGCGCGAGAATCTGATTTGGCAAAACCTTCCTGTGCCCGGCATTCTGGTCGATGGGGATGACAATATTGCCGATATCAACCCCGCTGCCGAAGGCTTCCTGAACAGCTCGGCCAAGTCGATCAAGGGGCAACCCGTCTGGGATCGGATCATGGTCGACGCCCCGTTAGAAGAGGCGTTTTTGCGGGCCCGGACCAGCAACACACCCTTGTTTGTGAATGACGTGGATGTCGGCACGGGCGAGCGCGCGCCGCTGCATTGCAACCTGCAAATCGCGCCCATGCTGGGGATGGAGGGGCACATGCTGTTCCTTATCTCCCCGCGGGAATTGGCCGGTCAACTGACGCAAAGCCATTCGGTGAAATCGGCGGCGAAATCGGCCATCGGCATGGCCGAGATGCTGGCGCACGAGATTAAGAACCCGCTGGCCGGGATCACCGGTGCGGCGCAGCTTTTGTCGATGAACCTATCCGCAGAAGACCAGGAACTGACCGATCTGATCGTCGCCGAAAGCCGCCGTATTGTGAAGCTGCTGGAGCAGGTCGAACAGTTTGGCAATCTGACTGCGCCTGAACGCAAACCCGTGAATGTCCATGATGTTCTGGACCGAGCGCGCCGCTCGGCGTTGCTGGGATCTGGCGCACATATGAAGATTTACGAGGAATATGACCCCTCGTTGCCGATGGCCTATGGCGATCCTGACCAGCTGTTGCAGGTGATCCTGAACCTGGTCAAAAACGCCTCGGAAGCAGCAGGCAAAGAGGGCGGCACCATCCGGTTGCGCACCTTCTATGAGCACAGTTTCCGCCTGCGCCGCAGCGATGGCACTGGCCAGGCGCTGCCCTTGCAGATCGAGGTTATGGATGACGGCCCCGGGCTGCCCGAAGACATCAAGGGCGACATTTTTGACCCCTTTGTTTCAGGGCGTGAAAACGGCACGGGGCTGGGCCTGGCGCTGGTCAGCAAGATCATCGGAGACCATGACGGATGGATTTCCGTCAACTCGGTGCCGGGTCGCACCGTATTCAAAATATCACTGCCTCTGGACCCTGAGGCGCAGACGCGGCGCAAGAAGAAGGAGAGCCAGTAATGGACGGTACCGTACTTGTAGCAGACGACGATCGCACGATCAGAACGGTTCTGACGCAGGCCCTGACCCGAGCAGGGTGCAAAGTGCATGCGACCTCGTCGCTGACAACATTGATGCGCTGGGTGGCCGAAGGCAAAGGCGACGTGGTTATCAGCGACGTGATGATGCCCGATGGCAATGGCCTGGAGATGCTGCCCAAAATCGCCGAAGATCGCCCCGGTTTGCCCGTGATCGTGATCTCGGCGCAGAATACCATCATGACCGCCATTCAGGCCGCCGAGGCCGAGGCGTATGATTACCTGCCCAAGCCCTTCGATCTGCCCGATCTGATGAAGCGGACGGCACGGGCGTTGGATCAACGTCGTCGCGCCGCGCCAATTACGCCAGCAGCTGAAACAAACGAACGCCCTGACGACCTGCCATTGGTTGGGCGTACGCCCGCGATGCAGGCGTTGTATCGTCTGGTCGCCAAGGTCATGAACACCGATCTGCCCGTGTTGATCGCGGGTGAAAGCGGCACCGGGAAATCTCTGATTGCCCGCGCGATTCACGATTTCTCGGACCGGCGCACCTTGCCCTTTATCACGGCCACGGCCAGCGACCTGCAAGACATCGAGGGCCCGGCCCGTGTGCTGGCCCGCGTCAAAGGCGGCACTCTGCTGATCGACGAAATCGGGGATATCGACCAAGAGGTTCAGGCCCGCATCGTTCGCATGATGGACAGCCCCGGCGACAACGTGCCCCGCTTTATGGCCACCAGCCAGACCGACCTGTCGGACGCGCTGGAAAAGGGCAACATGCGTCAGGACCTGTATTACCGTCTGTCCGGCGCCACGCTGCAAGTGCCCAGCCTGCGCGAACGGGTCGAGGATATCCCTCTTCTTGCCGACCATTTCCTGGGCCGCGCGGAACGCGACGGGGCGCCCAAACGGATCTTGTCCAAAGACGCGTTGGAACTGATGCGCGCCTATAGCTGGCCGGGCAATGTCCGCCAGCTGGAAAACGCGATCAAACGGCTGGTGCTGACGTCGCGCTCGGACGAAATTGCCCGCTCTGAGGTCGAAGCCGTGCTGGGCAATCAGCCCGAGATGGAACCTGTTCTGGGCGGTGGGGACACTGAAAAACTCTCGGCTTCGGTTTCGCGTCACTTGCGCCGGTATTTCGATCTGCACGGCAATATGCTGCCGCCGCCGGGCCTGTATGGTCGGATTTTGAAAGAGGTCGAACAGCCCCTGATCGAAATCGCATTAGAGGCGACTGGTGGCAATCAGGCGAAATGTGCCGATTTGTTGGGGATCAACCGCAATACCTTGCGTAAGAAAATCACCGATCTGGATATTCGCGTGACACGCCGCCGCAAATTGATGTAAAACCGCAACAGGCGTGGCGCGATTGCATCGGGTCACTTAAGAGGCGGTAAACCGCATAATAGCGGTACATCAACGAGGGGTGGCGGGTGACAACCCGGACACGACATCCAACAGCTTGGCAAAGGCTGCAACGTCTTAGGCGACAGCGCCGTGTGCAAAACATGGCGACGTTTGCTCTTGTGTTGCTGGGCCCTGTGCTGGCCATCTGTACCTTCCTGATCCTGGGGCCGCTGGATCAGGGGTCGTCTTCGCTGAGCCTGCGTCTGATTCTTCTGGCCGATTTTGTCTATGTTCTGCTGGTGGCCGCGCTGGTTTTGCAGCGGATTGCGGCGCTGGTTTCGGCCAGACGCGCGAAATCGGCTGGTTCCCGCCTACACCTACGTCTGACGGGGGCCTTTGCCATTCTGGCGCTGATTCCCACCGTTTCGGTTGCGATTTTCGCGGCGCTGACGGTGAATGTCGGGCTGGAGGGCTGGTTCTCGGATCGCGTACAGCGGGTGGTTGGCAGCTCGCTCGAGGCCGCCGAGGCCTATGAAGAAGAGCACCGCCGCGACTTGCGACAGGACGCTTTGGTTCTGGCGGGCATTCTGGATGCGACTCGTCAAAGCACCTTCTTTATGGCGGATACTGGCATCCGCAATGTGCTGGCGCAGGGGCAAGCGCAAATTCAGCGCGGGCTGCGCGAGGCCTTTGTGATCGACGGCAGCGGCGAGATCAAAGCGCGTGGCGAGCGGTCCTATTTGTTCGATTTTGAAAAACCTACCGCTGCGCAGATCGAGGCCTCGATCGCCGAAAAGTTTCTGGTCATCGAAGATTGGGACAATAACGAATTCCGCGCTCTGGTGCCGTTGAACGCTTTTGTCGATCGCTTCCTTTATGTCAGCCGCGATGTGGATGGCGAACTGCTGAGTCTGCTGGATGAAACCAAAGAAACCGCGCAGTTCTATCAACAGCTTGAAAACGAACGTGGCCGCGTTTTGTTTGAATTCGGCCTTATTTACCTGGGTTTTGCGGTGATCCTGATCTTGGCCGCGATCTGGTTGGGGCTGTGGTTTGCCGAGCGTCTCTCGCGTCCTGTTGGGGATCTGACGGGGGCGGCAAAACGCGTCGGCTCGGGCGATCTGGACGTGCGTGTGGTCGAGGAAGATGGCGACGACGAGATCGCCATGCTGGGGCGGTATTTCAACCAGATGACCCGACAGCTAAAGGCGCAGCGCACCACGTTGCTGGAAAACACGGACCAGATCGAGCGCCGTCGCAGGCTGTTTGATTCCGTGCTCAGTTCGGTCACGTCGGGCGTTGTCGGGTTGGACAACAAAGGGCGGGTCGCCGTTGTAAACCGTTCTGCGCAGCGCCTGTTGGATTGGGATGATGAACATCAGTCCTTGGCGCTTGAACTGGCCGTGCCAGAGTTCAGCGGGCTGTTCGAACGGCTGATCTCAAGCGACGGCGCCGCCGTTCAGGACGAGATCAAAGTGACCCGCAATGGTCGGCTGGAAAACTTGCTGGTGCGGATGTCGCCGCGCTATGCCGAAGAGGGGCAGTTGGAGGGATATGTGGTCGCCTTTGACGATGTGACCAACCTTGTGGCGGCGCAACGCATGGCGGCCTGGGGCGACGTGGCGCGACGTATCGCGCACGAGATTAAGAACCCGCTGACGCCCATCCAGCTGAGCGCCGAGCGGATAAAACGCAAGTTTAGCCGTCACCTGGACACGCCGTTGAGCGATGACCTGTCGCAGCTGACCGGTGTGATCGTCCGCCAGACCGATGACTTGCGGCGGATCGTTGACGAATTCTCGAAATTCGCGCGGATGCCGCAACCGGAACTGCGCACTGTCAGCCTGCGCGAGCTGGCCGAAGCGGCGGTTTTGCTGCAACAAAGTGGTCAACCCGAGGTGCAGATTTCCGCGGATTTGGGGCAGGATCCGATGATGGCGGATCTGGATGCAACCATGATCAATCAAGCCTTAACGAACTTGTTGAAGAACGCCGGAGAGGCAATTGATATATATAAAGAAAAGGGTGAAGCCTTTGAGGCGGAAATCCGCGTGAAAGCCCGTATTGAAGGGTCGCAGGCCTTGATCACCATCGAGGATAACGGTATCGGCCTACCAGAGGATCGCGCCCGTTTGTTCGAGCCTTACGTGACGACCCGCAGCGAAGGCACCGGCCTTGGCTTGCCCATCGTCCGCAAGATTGTCGAGGAACATGGCGGCACGCTGGATTTGGTCGATGCTGACGCCTTTGATGACACTGGTCGGCGCGGTGCCAAGGCCGTGATCCGGCTTCCGCTGACCGAAACTGTTGAAACCAACCAAAAACAAGTAGAGCGTTGAGGACCCATGGGTGATATTCTGATTGTCGACGATGAACGCGACATTCGCGAGCTGATCTCGGATATTCTGGAGGATGAGGGGTACACTACCCGTTTGGCCGGAAACTCGGACGACGCGATGAAAGAGATCAACGCCGAGGCACCGGCCCTGATGATCCTGGATATTTGGCTAAAGGACAGCCGGATGGACGGGATCGACATCCTGAAAACCGCGAAACGCGACAACCCGGATGTGCCGGTGGTGATCATCTCGGGGCATGGCAATATCGAGATTGCAGTTGCGGCGATCAAACAGGGCGCGTTCGATTTCATCGAGAAGCCCTTCAACATTGATCAGTTGTTGGTTGTGATCCGGCGCGCGATGGAAACCTCGCGACTGCGCCGTGAAAATCGCGAATTGCGCCAGCGCGAGGTGAACTCGTTCGAAATGGTGGGCTCGTCCGCCGCCTATCGGGCGATGGTCAGCCAGCTGGACAAGGTCACGAAATCCAACGGGCGGGTGATGTTGTCCGGGCCCGCAGGCGTGGGCAAGGAAGTGGCCGCGCGCTATATCCACTCTCATTCCAGCCGTGCGGCGGGGCCCTTCGTGACGGTCAGCTGCGCCTCGATCGAGCCGGACCGCGTCGAAGAAGTGCTGTTTGGCCGCGAGGGCAGCGAGCGCGGTATTGAGCCGGGCCTGCTGGAACAGGCGCATGGCGGGGTGGTGTTCTTTGACGAGGTCGCCGATATGCCGATGGGCACCCAGTCCAAGATCCTGCGCGTGTTGGTCGATCAGCAATTTCAGCGCGTCGGGGGCACGGAAAAGGTGCGGGTGGATCTGCGCGTGATCTCCTCGACCAACCGTCGGCTCGAGACCGAGATTGACGCCGGGAATTTTCGTCAGGAGCTGTATCACCGCCTGAACGTGGTGCCGATTGCCGTGCCCTCGCTAGAGGAACGGCGCGAGGATATTCCCGAACTGGCTGAGCATTTCATCGAGATGTTCAACCGGACCCAGGGCCTGCCGATCCGCGAGATTTCCGAGGATGCCGCAGCGCTGATGCAGACCATGATCTGGCCTGGGAATGTGCGCCAGTTGCGGAACCTGATCGAACGGGTTTTGATCCTTGGGGACAGCGATAAAGTGATCGAAGTCAAAGACTTGCCCCAGGATGGGGAAAGCAGCGGCAAAGACGAGCGTGTCGTCCTGACCGGGGCGCTGGCAACGCTGCCCCTGCGCGAGGCGCGCGAAGTGTTCGAACGCGAATACCTGCTGACCCAGATCAACCGTTTTGGCGGCAATATCAGCCGCACCGCGAATTTCGTGGGGATGGAGCGCAGCGCGCTTCACCGGAAACTGAAATCGCTGAACGTGGTGACCTCGAACAAATCCGGCACGCGGGTTGCCCATGTCGATAGCGAGGACGCCGAGGCCTGATCGCTAGGGCGTTACCGCGCGATAGCCTGTTTTGGTACGCACAGCGCAGCTGTCTTTGGTTAACGCAGGCACGGTGCCGGGCAGGGTGCCAGGCGTCTTGCCTGTGCAGATCGGCAGCTCGACCTCGGCATAGCCTTTGTCCGCCATGCACTGAGCTTCATACCGCGCGCGCAGACGCAGGTTTGCATCATAGGTTTGGACCCGGCCGCCAGTGGTGACATAGATGATGTGGCACTTCCCGGCTTTTTCACAAACCTCGCGCGGGCGCGTTCGGATGGGCGTGACGCGGGTCATCTTGTTAACCGGAACCTCCTTCAAGGCTTTGACTTTGCAGGCGGTTTCATCCGCTTGCAACCGCGTCAGTGAGGCTCCGGTTTTGTGATATATGTCCACGGGAAAGCAACCGGCCAAAAGTCCGAGCGCCAAAACTGAAAAAACACGCATGATCCTGTTCCTGTATTTCTGAACGATCGAAGGTCTTGCCCGAATGATACGCTGTTTTGGGCAGATTCCGTCGCTCTATCGGCTGAATTCACGCCACGTCGGCGTGGCCTGCCGCTTGGGCTTCAGTTTGGAGCGATTTGTGGCATTAATCAATTGACGCTGTTCTGGGGGCATGCGATTCAAGTCTCCTGACACGAAAGGGATTGTTGGCATGAAGGTCATCATTTGCGGTGCCGGTCAGGTTGGTTGGCAGATCGCGCGTCACCTGTCAGGGGAACGCAACGATGTGACGGTGGTGGACAACAACCCCGATCTGGTGCGCCGCGCCACGGATACGCTGGATGTGCAGGGGATCGCGGGCTTTGCGTCTTATCCTGATGTGCTGGATCGCGCGGGCGCGCGGGATGCAGACATGATCATTGCCGCGACCTACTCGGACGAGGTGAACATGGTCACCTGCCAGGTGGCTCATTCGGTCTTTGCGATTCCGCGGAAAATCGCGCGTCTGCGCAGCCAAAGCTATCTGACGGCGATTTACTCGGATCTGTACCGCCGGGACCACCTGCCGATTGATGTGGTGATCAGCCCCGAACGCGAGGTGGCCGAGGCCGCCTTGCAACGCCTTGCCTCGCCTGCGGCTTTTGACACCGAAACCTTTCTGGGTGGCCGCGCGCAGTTGCTGGGCATCACCATCGAGGAAGAGTGCCCCGTGGTGAACACCCCCTTACGGCAACTTAGCGAGCTGTTCCCGACCTTGCGGATCGTTGTCGTCGGTGTGCGGCGCGACGGGACTTTGTTCGCACCCGAAGCCGGGGATCAGCTGTTTGTGGGCGATGAATGCTATGTTTTTGTGGTGAACGAAGATGTGCCCCGTACGATGGAGGTGTTCGGCAAGGTCGCGAAAACGCAGGAACGTGTGGTGATCATCGGCGGTGGCAATGTCGGGCTGGCCGTTGCCAGCGCGTTAGAGGCTCGGACCGACCGGCGCATCCGCGCCAAGGTGATCGAGAAAAAACGCAAATACGCCGAACTGGCCGCTGACGCGTTGGAGCGTACGATTGTTCTGCATGGGGATGGGCTGGATTCCACCCTTTTGGCTGAGGCGAATATCAGCCGGGCCGATGCGATCCTGTGTGTGACGGATGACGATAAGACCAACATGCTGGCCGCCGTGCGCGCCAAAACCGAAGGTTGCCCCATGGCCATCGCGTTGATCAACGATCCGACGCTGACCACGATGATGGGCTCTTTGGGGATCGACGCCTATATCAACCCACGGGCGACCACTGTGTCCTCGATCCTGCGCCATATCCGGCATGGCCGCGTGCGCGGTGTCTATTCCATCGGCGACGCCGAAGCCGAGATGATCGAGGCCGAGGTTCTGTCAACCTCGCCCATCGCCGGGCAACGTGTGCGGGATATTGATTTCCCCGAAGGCGTGCTGGTTGGTGGCATCCTGAAAGGCGACCGCGTGGTCAAACCCAGCAGCGATACCCGCGTGGACGAAGGCGATGTGATCTGCCTGTTCTCGATGGCCTCGGACGTGCCCGAGGTGGAACGGTTGCTGCAAGTCTCGATCGACTTCTTCTAAGCCATGTGGGTGCAGCTGCGAAATCAACCGCTGTTTCTGTTGCTGATGGGGATCGGCGCATTGTCGATGTACCTGCCTGCCGCGCATGCTCTGGCGGTGAATAACTTCTTCGAAGCGCGCATGTTCTTTTATTCGGGAACGCTGTTTTTGCTGGCCGTCTGTCTGGTTGCCCTGGCGATGTGGGGACGCAAGCGCAAACGGGGCACAATGGGCGACCTGCTGGCCTTGTTTGCCTGTTTTGTGGCGCTGCCGGTCATGTTGGCCGTGCCGTTGTTCGAAACCATCCGCACCACCAGTTTTCTGAACGCCTATGTCGAGATGGTGTCCAGTCTGACCACCACCGGGGCTACGTTGTTTGACGCGGACCGGCTAAGCTCGACCCAGCATTTGTGGCGTGCGCAGGTTGGATGGCTAGGCGGGCTGTTGATGTGGATCGCCGCGGCCGCGATCCTTGCGCCCCTTAATTTGGGCGGGTTCGAGATCACAGCCTCGGCGCAACCGGGGCAGGGTGAAAGCTCGGAACATGGGCTGGACACGCGCGACCCCCAACGACGTATCCTGAAGATTTCGGCACAACTGATCCCGATCTATGCAGGGCTGACGCTGGCTTTGTGGATCATGATGGTGATCAGCGGCGATCAACCCTTGGTGGCGCTGTGCCACGCGATGTCGGTGATGGCGACCAGCGGTATTTCCCCGGTTGATGGCGCCCAGGTGGGCGGCTCTGGCATTCCGGGCGAGATTGTGATGGCGCTGTTCATGCTGTTTGCCCTGTCGCGCCTGACTTTTTCCAGCGACACGATTACCACGGCGCGCAAGGGCATCCATACTGACCCCGAGTTCCGCTTGGGCGTATTGATCGTGATTGCGATTCCGGTGCTGTTGTTCCTGCGTCACTGGTGGGGGGCTGAGGCGGTCGAGGGCGAAGATGCCGGCGGTATCATGATCGCCTTGCGTGCGTTTTGGGGCAGTATTTTTACTGCTCTGTCATTCCTTACCACCACCGGATTTGTCAGCGCGGAATGGCAAACGGCGCAGGTGTGGTCGGGGATGACGACGCCGGGGCTGATCTTTCTGGGGCTGGCGTTGATTGGTGGGGGCGTGGCGACGACTGCGGGCGGGGTCAAGCTGCTGCGTGTTTGGGCCTTGTACCTGAATGGCCTACGCGAGATGGACCGGCTGGTGCATCCGTCTTCGGTTGGGCGCAGCACCGGGGTGTCGCGTCGTATCCGCAAGAAAGGCGCCTATATCGCCTGGATCTTCTTTATGCTGTTTGCCCTGTCGCTGTCTGGGTTCACGGTGATTTTTTCGGCTATCGGGCTAAGCTTTGAGAACGCGATCATCCTGTCCATTTCGGCGCTGTCCACCACCGGCCCTCTGGTTTCGATCGCACCCGAGGAAAGCATCGGCATGCTGGAACTGGCCAGCGCGGCGAAAATTGCCTTTTGCGCGGCGATGATCTTGGGGCGGCTCGAGATGCTGGCCATCATTGCTTTGTTGACCAGCGACGTTTGGCGTAGTTGACCGTGCAAACCCGTTCGCAAGAGAACAATTAAACTTTTGGCTGGTAACTCGGTTCTGGCCGCGACATACTCGCAGTTAGAACATCAGGGTCGGTCCGCGACTCTGCGCAAGAACAAAGGTTTATTCTATGGCTTCCGATAGGCAAAACTTGCAGGACGCGTTTTTAAATCACACGCGGAAGACCAAAATTCCGGTCACTATTTTCCTGATCAACGGTGTCAAATTGCAGGGCGTTATCACCTGGTTTGACAACTTCTGTGTGTTGCTGCGCCGCGATGGCCAGTCACAGCTGGTCTACAAACATGCGATCTCGACCATCATGCCGTCGCAGCCGATCAACCTGTATGACGGTGACGACGACAATTGATGACGCATGACAAGGAGGCAACCCGCGCCTGGGTTTTGCATCCTGATATCAAATCCGAACGTGAACGGCGTGATCCGGCCTTTGCGCTGAACGAGGCCGTTTCGCTGGCTGCTGCCCTTCCTGATCTCGAGGTCGTGGGGGCCGAAACCGTGCGCGTGCAACGCCCGCAGCCGGGGCTGTTCTTTGGTTCGGGTAAGGTCGAAGAGCTGAAGGCCAAGCTGAAAGAAGCAGAGGTTGAACTGGTTCTGATCGACGGCCCGGTGACGCCTGTCCAACAGCGCAATCTGGAAAAAGAGTGGAAGGTGAAGCTCTTGGACCGGACTGGTCTGATCCTCGAGATTTTTAGCGACCGCGCCCGCACCCGCGAAGGTGTCTTGCAGGTCGAAATGGCCGCGCTGTCCTATCAGCGGACACGTCTGGTGCGCGCCTGGACCCACCTGGAACGTCAGCGGGGCGGATTGGGCTTTGTCGGCGGTCCCGGTGAAACCCAGATCGAGGCTGACCGCCGTGCCATTGATGAACAGCTGAACCGCCTGCGTCGGCAGCTGTCCAAGGTCGTGAAAACCCGCGAATTGCACCGTGCCTCGCGTGCGAAAGTGCCGTTCCCGATCGTGGCATTGGTGGGCTATACGAATGCCGGAAAGTCTACGCTTTTCAATCGCTTGACGGGCGCCGAGGTGATGGCCAAGGACATGCTGTTCGCGACGCTAGACCCAACGATGCGTCGTGTGGAACTGTCCGAAGGCGGCCCCGAGGTGATCCTGTCTGATACGGTGGGTTTCATCAGTGATTTGCCCACCGAATTGGTTGCCTCTTTCCGCGCCACGCTAGAGGAAGTCCTGTCTGCCAACCTGATCTTGCATGTCCGCGATATCTCGCATTCCGAAACGGAAAATCAGGCCAAAGACGTGCACGAGATCATGGAATCTCTGGGCATGCCAGAGGACGTGCCGGTTCTGGAATTGTGGAACAAGATCGACAATTTCGACGACGAAACCCGCGCCGCTCATATGGCCCGCGCTGCGCGCGAAGACGACATTTTTGCGATCTCAGCGATTACCGGCGAGGGACTGCCCGAGCTGATGGAGCGGATCACCCGCGCGCTGGAGGCCGAGCATCATCTTAGCGAATTCCACCTGACCTTTGCCGAGGGGCGCAAACGTGCCTGGCTGTTCGAACAAGAGGTGGTCGAGGCGGAAACTCAGGACGAGACGGGGTTTAACCTCAGCGTCCGGTGGACCAACCGACAGGAAAAACGCTTCCGCGAATTGTGAGTTTTGGATCGACCTTATTGGGCGGGGCGCAGCACTGTGACCCCAACCGAGGCCGCTCGTGCCAAATCCGCGTCCAATGACATCGGGATGTATTCTCCGCGTCGCCAAAGCTCGCCCAGGTCATCATAGTGGCGTGACAGGAAATGCCCCGATTGCCCCGTCGCTGTGATGAAAACCGAGCTGTCAGGGTCGGCAAAATCATACACGCCACGATAGCCAGCGCCATGGACATTCTGGAAAGGCGCATCGCCCTCGCCACTGGTTTTGCCGCGCATCAACGTGTGATCGCCCCCGCTGGTGGACTGACGGATGTTGACGAAAAAGCGCAGCAGCGGCACTTCGCCCAGGATGGGGTGGTCATGCGTGGCCTGATGCGCGTCGCCCCAGCGCAGCGATTCCAATTGCGTGCCATAGCGTTCTTCGATCCAGAGAATCGCGTCGTCCAGCGCCATCCGAGCCAGATCCGAGCATGTCTCGATGGGGGCGGATTGCAGCACGTCGCACCAGACCGAGGCCCCGTTCACGTCCTTATAGACACGCTCGATGAACAGCGGCTCCACATGGGTGAATTCCTTGGCCAGCGGGCCCAGTTCGTCTTGGATCAGGCGGGTTTGCAGCGCACGGATCCAGGCCGAATAGATCAGCGGCTCGGGCGCGTGTTCATACATCTCGCCGTTCCATTCGGCCAACAGGGTCAGGGCGCGCTGGCGTTGGCGTTCGGGGGTGCCGTCCAGCGCGGCCTCGCCTGTGAACCACAGATCAGCGGCGATCAGCGGCAGTAGCGTGCGGGCCGCGGGGCTGACAGTATCCAGCTGAGCCTCGATAAAGCTGTCGCGCGTGTGGACCTGCCGTGATTGCATCAGGCGCTGCCAGCGTTGCACCCGCTGGGTATCGCCCCAGTCAAAGCTGACATGCAGCGGAAAGGGCCGGTCGACGCTTTTGTTATTGGTGTTGCCCACGATGCCACCACGCGGCTGGAGGAACTCGGGATTGGCCGCATAGGCACTGTGCCCCTGCCAGCGGTTTTCTTGGATCCAGCCGGGCGAGGGCAATCGCCCCTGGCTTTGATGGCGGGACGACCGGCGCGGCATGGCGCCCACCGTTTTCAGCGCAATCTGGTCGTGATCCACCATGGTGATATTCTGCGAAGGCGCCACATAAGAACGCAGGGACGACAGGGCGTCTTGGACCGATTTCGAATACATCAGCCCCAGGCCCGCGCTGAGAGTCGTGTCGTTTTCAGCCAAAGCAGTCCATGCGATGCTGGCCACATGTCCAGACGGCGTGATCGTGCCCAAATTGGCGTGGCTGCCGGGCAGAACGGGCCCATTTTCGGTCCAGCGCAAGGTGACGGTGACGGGTTGGGCGTCTTTGATCTGAATGATGGATTTGCGGGTCTTGAAGGGCTTAAATCCCGTAGGTGTTTGGTATTGCTCGGGGTTCTCCGGGTTCAAACGCTCGATATAAACGTCCAGATCATCCAGATAAGACGAGGTGACGCCCCAACCCAGGTCCTCGCTGCGGCCTGACTGAATTGTGGGGATACCGGGGATTGTGGCCCCGATGACGCCGCCATCCTGCAATTGCAAACGCGCCAAATACCAAAGCGTCGGCGCACTGAATCCAAGATGCGGATCATTCGCCAGCAATGTGCCGCCCGCGGCCGATCGGTGCGTTGCGGCGGCCCAGGCGTTTGATGCGCCAGCCAGCTCTTTGCGCGGAAAGGGGGACAGGGGGTCGTCGATCCGGTGCCCTTGGGCATAACGTGGCAAGGGCGCGTCAAATAGGCTGGCATAAGAGGCCAGAGCAGCAATTCCACTGCCCGGCGCATCTGGCAGAATATCGGCCAGGCGATCCGCATCAGGCAACAGTAGCGAGGTACGCGCACGCAAAACCTCGGTTTCCAGCTGACCGGACAACTGCACCGACATTAGCTTGACCAATGCAATCGAATCCGCCGGGGTCCAGGGGGCAATCGAGGCGTTGAACAGGAACATCTCGGGGGCGCCACGTCCCAAAGCATCGCGGTTAATCTCGTTTATTCGGGCGTTCACACCGGCGGAATAGGCGCGAAGCGCGGTTTGTGTCCTATCGTCCTGTGCGCTGACAGAGCGCTGCGCTGCCGTATACAGATCGAACCGACGCAACAGCTTGTCGATCTCGACCGTGCGCGCGCCGAACACCTCGGACAAGCGGCCCTGCACGGTGCGGCGCATCACAGTCATCTGCCACAGCCGGTCCTGCGCATGGGCATAGCCCAGCCCATAGAACACATCGGCATCGGTCGCGGCAAAGATATGGGGGACATTGGCATTGTCGCGCACAATCTCGACCGGGGTGGAAATCCCCTGCACGTCCAGAGACTTAGTATAATCCGGCAACGAGCGCGAGGCGAGATAATAGACGACCAGAACCACCAGCGTGGCCAGCACGATCAGAACGCCGGACAGCCGGAACAACCAAGTGATGAATGTCGCCATATGCGTTGAGTCCCTGTTCGTCCTTGCCTTTGTTCAGATAGCTAGCCACAAACTGGCGTGAATACAAATGCTAGGGGAGTGTGACATGGCAAAAGTGGCGTTTCTGGGTCTTGGGGTCATGGGGTATCCGATGGCTGGGCATCTGGCGAAAGCCGGGCACGAGGTGGTGGTCTATAACCGCACCGCAGCGAAGGCCGAAAAATGGGTTGCCGAACATGGTGGCGCAATGGGGACAACCCCGCGCGAGGCCGCGACGGGGTGCGATTTTGTGATGGCCTGTGTGGGCAACGATGACGATTTGCGCTCGGTCTGTGTGGGGGATGACGGTGCCTTTGCCGGGATGACCAAGGGTGCGATTTTTGTGGATCACACCACGGTATCAGCCGCCGTCACCCGTGAATTGGCCGAGATCGCTGCCGCACAAGGCGTGGCGTTTGTGGACGGCCCGGTTTCGGGTGGTCAGGCAGGGGCCGAGAATGGCCAGCTTGTGGTGATGTGTGGCGGGGATCAAACCGCCTATGACACGGCCGAGCCCGTGATCAACGCCTATGCCAAAATGTGCAAACGTCTGGGCGACAGCGGTATGGGGCAGATGTGCAAGATGGTGAACCAGATTTGCATCGCAGGGCTGGTGCAAGGCCTGTCCGAAGGTCTGCATTTCGCCGAAAAAGCCGGTCTGGACGGACGCGCTGTGGTCGAGGTTATCGGCGGTGGTGCGGCTGGTAGCTGGCAGATGGTGAACCGCTATGACACGATGATGGACGATGAGTTCGAACATGGTTTCGCTGTCGACTGGATGCGCAAAGACCTGGGCATTTGCCTGTCAACTGCGGACGAGATCCAGGCCTCGTTGCCGGTCACGGCGCTTGTCGATCAGTTCTATAAGGATGTGCAGAAGCTGGGGGGCGGGCGTTGGGATACGTCGAGCCTGCTCAAGCGGTTGCGCGCGTTGGACTAAGGGTAAGGGGGGCGCTGCCCCCCCGGCCTGCGGCCTCCCCCCGGGATATTTTGGAAAAGAAGAAACGGGGCTGTTAGTGCGGTGCGGTTTTGGAAAACAGGTGAATCACCAGGATGCCTGTGAGGATCAGGCCCATGCCGAGGATCGCGGGCAGATCCAGTTTTTGCCCGAAAACGGTGAGGCCGATGAGGGCGATCAGGACAATGCCGAGGCCGCTCCAGATGGCGTAGACGATGCCGACGGGCATGGTTTTCAGGGTCAGAGAGAGCAGCCAGAAGCTGAGCGCATAGGCGATGACAACCAGAACCGAGGGCCACAAGCGGGTGAATTGCTGGCTGGCCTGAAGCGCGGTGGTGCCAATCGTTTCGGCGGCGATGGCCATGAACAGGATCAGATAAGTCTGCATGGGGGGCCTTTGGGTGGTTCAGGTTGTTGCGTCCCACTCGGGATTGCGCATATCGACTTGGCGCATTCTGAGAAGGACCAGAAATGCTGTTGTGGCGGCGATCAGAATGCCAACGGTCAACGGCAAAGGTGTGTTAGTGAAGCTGAGCCCGACCGGAATGGCAAGACCAGCCCCGATCACTGTCGCCACGGCGCCCGAGATGCTGGCCGCGATGCCTGCAATATGGCCCATCGGCTCCATTGTGATGGCGTTCAGGTTGCCAAGCGTCAGGCCCACCTGGAAAAAGACTGACGTCATCCATGCCAGGAAAAGGTAGAACATCGCGCCGGGGAACAGACCGGACAGCCAGGCCAGCGTGATCAGCAGTGACAGGATGGCTTGTCCCCCCAGCGCGATTGTGGCCAGGTTGCGCATGCCAAACCGGACCACGAGCGCGGCGTTCAGGATGTTCCCGGTTGCTGCCACCAGCGCCATGCCGGCGAACCAGTAGGGGAACGTTTGGGTGCGGCCAAATACGTCGTAAAAGATTGGTTGGATCAACGTGATGGCCATGAACAGAATGGCGAAACACAGGGTCTGCGCCAGAATGGACAGCCGGACGCGCGGGTGTGCGAAAATCTCTTGGATTGCGGCCCACATGTCCGAGGGCTTTAACGAGCGGCGCTTGACAACGGGCAGGGATTCAGGTTGTCGGATGGCCAGCCAAGCAGCGGCCAGACCTGCGAACAGGATGAAGGTCAGGAAAATCGTGCGCCATCCGGCAAAGGCGATGATGATTGACCCCAGCAGAGGCGCAACGGCGGGAAACAGGGTGAAAACCATCATGACAAAGGACATGATCCGTGCCATCTCGCGCCCGGAATACAGGTCTCGGATGATGGCCAGGCCGACAACACGCGGAGCGGCGGCACCGACACCGCCAATGAAGCGCGCGATCAGAACCAACTCCAACCCCTGAGCGACAAAGGCCAGGCCTGCGCCAAGGATATACAGGGCGGATCCGGCCAGGATGACGGGTTTGCGGCCAAATCGGTCAGACAACGGACCGGTGAAAAATGTCCCGACCCCCATGCCCAGAACAAAGCTGGTCAGGATCAACTGGGCGCGGTTGATGTCATCGGGGCTCAGCTCGGCTGCAATCGCGGGCAGGGCGGGCAACATGGAATCGATGGAAAAAGCGATCGTCGCGAAGAGCATCGCCATCAGGGCGATGAACTCGACACGAGACAGCGCGGCGCGCGGGGTCATGGCAGGCATCCTGGGTTGTGTATTTTTGCGCTAACATGTTTTGGACAAGCGGGCCAGACGTTAGGACTACGGTAGTAATTATAATTAACTGATTAACGACGCCGCCTGCGACGCCCGCCCGCCCCGTCAGCTTTGACATTAAAGCTGACCTGCGGCAGCGTCACGACCTGCGCCAATTCGGGGAAGGGGTCGGTCGCATGGGGGATTGCGTTGGCGGCGACGAAATGTTCCTGGAAACGGGGTTCAATCGCGGTCTCGATCTTAGAGATCTGGTAAACGGTCTGTTCGATCTCGGCTCGCGCGGCGATGTTGCACAGAGCGATCCGCGCGCCGGTTCCAGCGGCGTTGCCAGCGCTTTGCACCTTGTCCAGCGGGACGTCAGGGATCATGCCCAGCACCATCGCGTGTTTGGGGCTGATATGCGCGCCGAATGCGCCGGCCAGCACCACGCGATCCACCTTGTCGACACCCATTTCATCCATCAGCAACCGCGCCCCAGCATACAGAGCGGATTTGGCCAGCTGGATGGCGCGGATGTCGCCCTGGGTGACGGTGATCAGGGGGCCGCCCTCGGCGGTACCGTCCCAAATGACATAGGCATGGGTGCGCCCCTCGGGGATGTTGCGCTGGGTGCCGGTTTGTTCAGCCGAGCCAATCAACCCCGAAGGATCCAGCAGCCCCGCGATACGCATTTCGGCGACGGCCTCGATAATGCCAGACCCGCAGATGCCGGTGATGCCGGTCGCGGCGGCGGCCTGCGTGAAATCCGGATCGTCCGACCACATGTCCACGCCGATGATGCGGAAACGCGGCTCTTTGGTGGTGGGATCAATCTCGATCCGTTCGATGGCACCGGGGGCGGCGCGCTGGCCGCTGCTGATCTGTGCGCCCTCGAAGGCGGGGCCGGTGGGCGAGGAACAAGCCAGTACGCGTTCGGTATTGCCCAGCAGGATTTCCGCATTGGTGCCCACATCAACAACGAGCACCAGGTCTTTGGATTTGTTGGGTTCTTCGGACAAAGCGACTGCGGCAGCATCGGCGCCCACATGGCCCGCGATACAGGGTAGAATATAGACCTGCGCACGCGGGTTCAGTGCTGTCAGGTCCAGCTGCGTGGCGGGCAAGGACAGACTGTCAGAGGAAGCCAGCGCAAAGGGCGCTTGGCCCAGCTCGACCGGATCAATGCCCAGCAGCAGGTGGTGCATGACGGGATTACAGACAAAGGTCGCCTCGACCAGCAGGGCCGGATCAATCTGCGCCTCGCTGCATAGCGACGTCGCCAGATCGTTCAGCGCGGTGCGCACGGCCGAGGTCATCTCGGCATCGCCACCGGGATTCATCATGGCATAGGACACGCGGCTCATCAGGTCTTCGCCAAAGCGTATCTGCGGGTTCATCAGGCCAGAGGAGGCAATCACCTCGCCGGTTTGCAGATCGCACAGATGCGCCGCGATGGTGGTCGAGCCCAGATCAATCGCCAGTCCGTAAAGGCCGCTGTCATGCAGGCCGGGCCAGAGTTCAATTAGACGGGGGGCGGTGCCGGTGTGATCGTGATGCAGGGCGACGGTGACCTGCCAGTTGCCCTTGCGCAGGGTGGGTTGCAGCTTGGCCAGGATCGACAGATCGGCGCGCAGGTCGGTGATGTCCCATTGATCGCGCAGCGCGGCCTTCAGACGTTCGAAATCGCCGGTGGGGACGTGCATGTCGGGCGCGGCAACCTCGATGAAATAGAGCCGCGTGGCCGGGTCCATGGTGATCGCGCGGGCGCTGGCGGCTTTGCGGATGACTTGCTTGTGAACTTGGGATTCCGGGGGCACGTCGATCACGATGTCGCCCTGAACCGTGGCCTGACAGCCCAGACGGCGGCCTTTGGTCAGGCCTCGTTTGTCGTCATAGCGTTGTTCAACCGCGTTCCATTCGGACAGGGCGTTCTGCTGGACCGTGACGCCGTGTTTGGGGAATTCACCATAAGAGGGCGTGATCTGACATTTCGAGCAGATGCCCCGCCCACCACAAACCGAATCCAGATCCACGCCCAGTTGCCGGGCGGCGGTCAGAACGGGGGTGCCGACGGCAAAGCGGCCGCGTTTGCCGGAGGGGGTAAAGATGACGAGAGGGTCGGTCATTGGTCAGGCCTTGGGTGTTCGCGTTGCGGCGGATCATAGGGCCTGCGCAGCCGAAGGAAAGCCGGGAAACGGCATTTGGCGTACGTGGCGCGTCATGAGCGGGCGCTGCGTTGGTGGCGCGGGCGGGATGCCTCCGGCGGGAGTATTTGGTGAGCAAAGAAGGCGGTCAGCGAAATCCGCGGGTGTGGAAGATGAAGCCCAGCGTGTTGAGCAGGATTTGCGCGGCGAGGATGGCGGTAGAGCCGGTGGGGTCGTAATCGGGGGCGACCTCGACCAGATCAATGCCGATGATGTCGTGGTTTTGCGCGACCTGTTGCAGCAATTCGAGGACCTCGTAGTAGAGGAAGCCGCCGTGGCTGGGGGTGCCCGTGCCCGGTGCGATCGAGGGGCAGAAGGCGTCGATATCCAAGGTGATGTAGACTGGTGTTTTTGCGGGGATGCGCTCGGCCAGGGTTTCGGGGCCAAGCTTGCGGGCCTGGCGGACCGAGAGGATGTCGGAGCCCATTTTGCGCGCGTCTTCGTACCCTTCGCGGGCGGTGGAGGAGACGTTGCGGATGCCGACCTGCGTCAGGCCGGTAACGTAGGGCTGTTCAGCGGCGCGGCGCATGGGATTGCCATGGCCGTGGCGGACTCCGTGGCGTTCATCGACGAAATCCAGGTGGGCGTCGATTTGCAACACGTGAAAATCCCCCTGATCGTCGAACGCGCGGATGCAGGGGATGTTGATTGAGTGATCTCCGCCGATGGTGACGGGCAGGGCGCCGGCGCTCAGGGCGGCGCGCACAGCGGTTTCGATATTGGCGTGGCTGGCCTCGGTGTCCGTGTGGACGATGTCGGCGTCGCCCATATCCACGATCCGCACCGAGCCGGGCAGGTAGGTGGCGTCATCCTCGTGATCATAGGCGCCGGCATGGCCGAAGCTGAACAGGGTCGAGGCCTCGCGCACGGCACGCGGCCCGAACCGCGCGCCCGAGCGCCATTGCGTGCCGAAATCATAGGGCGCGCCGATGATGGCAACGTCGGCCTCCAACTGATCCCAATCGTGCTGATAGGGGCGTTTTCCGAAGGTCGCGATTCCTACAAATGGCAGGTCCAGTCTGCCGCTCTCGTATCCATGTGCCATGAGGGTCTCCTGCTGTTGGGGTCAGAATGGCAAGGGAGCCAGGCGCAAACAAGCGTGACAAACGGCATAATCCCGGCGGGAACCGTCAGTTGGGGCTTTTCTTTCGCTCGGATGCATGAGATAGGGACGTGCCAACACCGATCCCATTTTTTCCGGAGTCCCAAATGGAAATTCGTGAGGCTTTAACCTTCGATGATGTTCTTCTGGTTCCTGCTGCGTCAAGCGTTCTGCCCTCGACCGCGGATACGCGTACGCGTGTGACCAGTTCGATTGCGCTGAATATCCCGCTGCTGAGTTCTGCGATGGACACGGTCACGGAAGCGCGTATGGCGATTGCGATGGCGCAGGCAGGCGGCATGGGCGTGATCCACAAAAACCTGAACATAGAACAGCAATCGCGCGAAGTGCGCCGGGTCAAGCGGTTCGAATCCGGGATCGTTTACAACCCGGTGACGTTGCGGGTCGACCAGACTCTGGCCGACGCCAAGGCTTTGGTCGAGCGCTATAACTTCACTGGTTTTCCGGTTGTCGATGACAAGGGTCTGGTCGTGGGCATCCTGACCAACCGCGACATGCGATTTGCGCAGTCGGATGATGTACCGGTTTCGGCGATGATGACCTCGAATGATCTGGCGATGCTGGCCGAGCCTGCGGATCTGGACGAGGCCAAAAGCCTGATGCGCGCGCGCCGGATCGAAAAGCTGCTGGTGCATGATGGCAAGGGCAAGCTAACCGGGCTGCTGACGCTGAAAGACACCGAAATGGCCGTGTTGAACCCAACCGCCTGCAAGGACCAGTTGGGTCGTTTGCGCGTGGCTGCGGCGACCGGAGTGGGCGAGGCGGGCTTTGAACGCTCTGAGGCGCTGGTGGATGCCGGTGTGGACATCCTGGTGGTGGACACAGCGCATGGCCATTCCGAAGGTGTGCTAGAGGCCGTGACCCGCGCCAAGAACCTGTCCAACGAGGTGCAGGTGATCGCGGGCAACGTCGCCACAGGCGCTGCAACCAAAGCCCTGATTGATGCGGGCGCGGACGCCGTGAAGGTGGGGATCGGGCCGGGCTCGATCTGTACCACGCGGATGGTGGCCGGAGTGGGCGTGCCTCAGCTGACGGCGATCATGGATTGTTCAGATGCGGCGGGTGACACCCCGGTGATCGCTGACGGCGGCATCAAGTTCTCGGGCGATTTCGCCAAGGCCATCGCGGCGGGTGCGTCCTGCGCCATGGTTGGCAGCATGATTGCGGGCACGGATGAAAGCCCGGGCGAGGTGATCCTGTATCAAGGGCGCTCGTTCAAATCCTATCGTGGCATGGGATCGTTGGGCGCGATGGCGCGCGGCTCGGCTGATCGCTATTTCCAGAAAGACGCGGCCAGCGACAAGCTGGTGCCCGAAGGGATCGAAGGTCAGGTGCCCTACAAAGGCCCGGCAGGCACCGTGATCCACCAACTGGTGGGCGGTCTGCGTGCGGCCATGGGCTATACCGGGAATGCCACCGTCGAAGAGATGCGTAAGAACTCTAACTTCGTCAAAATCACCGGCGCGGGACTGAAGGAAAGCCATGTGCATGACGTTCAGATCACCCGCGAAAGCCCGAACTACAGGGTTGGTTGATCGCGCATGACCCCTGCGGCACGACTTCAGGCTGCGGCCGAGTTGCTGGACCAGATCCTTGACGGCGCACCTGCTGAAAAGGTTCTGACCGGCTGGGCGCGGCGTTCGCGGTATGCAGGGTCCAAGGACCGGGCCGCAATCCGCGATCATGTGTTTGACGCACTGCGCTGTCGGCGGTCCTATGCGGCCCTTGGCGGGGTGGAAACGGGCCGTGGGCTGATGGTGGGCGCCGTGCGTGCTGCCGATCAGGATCCTGCCGAGTTTTTCACCGGAGAAGGCCACGCGCCCGCGCCGTTGACAGAGGCCGAGCAATCCTCGCACTTGCCGACGGATGACGAGGCGATGAACCTGCCTGATTGGGTGATCACAGAGTTCAAAGACAGCCTTGGGGATCACGCGACCGATGTGGCCATGACGTTGCAACACCGCGCGCCGGTGATGTTGCGAGTGAACCTGCGTAAAACTTCGCGTGATCAGGCGATCGCACTGCTGGCGGACGAAGCTATCGTCGCCGAGCCTGCTGCGATCTCTGACACGGCTTTGATCGTCACCCAGGGGCCTCGTAAAATCAACAACTCCGCCCCTTATCGCGAGGGGTTGGTCGAGCTCCAGGACGGTGGTTCGCAGGCCCTGGTGGATCGAATGGCGTTGCAAGACGGGCTGTCGGTTCTGGACTATTGCGCAGGTGGCGGCGGCAAAACGCTGGCCATGGCGGGCCGGATCAAGGGGCGTTTCTACGCTCATGACGCGAATCCTCGCCGCCTGAAGGACCTGCCAGACCGCGCAAAACGCGCGGGTGTTTCTGTCAAACTACTCGAGCCATCGGAATTGTCCAGGCATGCTCCGTTCGATGTTGTGCTGTGCGATGCTCCGTGTTCGGGCAGCGGGTCTTGGCGTCGTTCACCCGAAAGTAAGTGGAGCCTGACACCCCAGGGATTGGCGGATTTGAACGCCACTCAGGATGAGATTCTGGATACATCTCAGTCGCTTGTCGGTCCTGGTGGTTCATTGGTCTATGCGACTTGTTCGGTGTTGCTGGTTGAAAACCAACACCGTGTCGCAGCATTTCTGGAACAGCATCCGACCTGGCGCCTGTCCTGGCAGCAGGACTGGATGCCGGGTCTGCAAAATGACGGATTTTTCGCCGCGTGCTTGACCCGAATTGCTGAATAATTCTACCCTTGAGGGAATGCTCTGGAATTAAGGGTGGGTTAACCGTTGCGCACCGAAACTGGGGCAGCGAAGAATCAGCGAATGGCGGGTTGAATGAACGTTTCTGCACAGACCGCTCCGGGTTTGGGCCGGCAGTTAAGCGCACGGCATGTTGCGGGGCTTTTGGGCGTCGCAGCACTTTGCGCGTTCGCGTCGACACGTGTTGATCCAGGGGCAATCGGTCAGGTTCTTTTGTCCCTCGCTGTCGGGCTGTGTTCGGCAGGCGTGGTTATCGGTGCAATCTGTTTTCGAGCGCATCAGCGCAAGCGTTTACATCGATCTGTGATTGGCGCCTATTTGGCCAACGACACCAGCTTTTGCTTCATCACCGACGACATCGGGCGCATCACCTTTTCCAACAAGGCGGCCGAAAGGGGAATTCCAACTGAGAACGGTCAAACGTTAGCTTTTGCACTGAAGGATTTGATGGGAAATCCGGGCACTCTATTGGCCCGCATGCAAATTCGTGCGTTCGAAACCGGCGGGGCGACCGAAGAAGTTACGACCAGACGCGGGCATCTAAGGTTGATTGCAACTGCTTTGGGCCAAAATGAGATTGCGTGGCGTGTCGAGGAAACCCGCGATACACCAATCCGCGCTGGTCGCGGACCAAGCTTGCCTACGGTCACCATCGGGCGTCGCAATGCAGTCTTGTCAATGAACGATGCCGCGCGTCATTTTGTCGGCGATCGCGCGCGTTCTCTGATGGATGTGTTTCCCGAAGGCATTCCTGATCATGGTCAGATCTGTGTGGCCAGGAACGGCGATGCTTTGCACCCTTGTGCCGTCGCTGAAACCGTGACCCATCCTGGTCGACGTGAGTTCGTGTTTCTTCCTATCCGGATGACAGAAACGCCAGATCAATCAGAATGGTCTGCGTTCGATCGGTTGCCGGTTGCGGTATTGAGGTTGGAAGACGACGGCCACATCGTCCAGTCCAATCGTTTGGCGCGAGAATTGCTGCATCTGGACGCCACCGAAGGGGACACTTTACAAGGGATTCTAGAAGGTTTGGGGCGCCCGATCACCGACTGGTTGACAGATGCATCCTTGGGTAAATACCTCAATAAATCCGAATTTTTGCGCCTCAAAAGTACCGAGGCCGAGGTCTTTCTACAGGTCTCTTTGGGCAGAATTTCCACGCCCGGTGGCAAGCATGCTCTGGTTGCAGTTTTGCATGATGCAACGGAGCTCAAAAGTCTTGAGGCACAGTTCGTGCAAAGCCAAAAAATGCAGGCAATTGGGCAGTTGGCAGGCGGAGTCGCTCATGATTTCAACAATTTACTGACGGCTATTTCCGGGCACTGTGATCTGTTGCTGTTGCGTCATGATCAAGAGGACACTGATTTTTCGGATCTGGTGCAAATTTCACAGAACGCCAACCGGGCGGCGGCCTTGGTCGGGCAGTTGCTTGCATTTTCGCGCAAACAAACCCTCCGGCCCGAAGTTCTGGATCTTCGAGATACGCTCTCTGATCTCACGCATTTGCTGAACCGCTTGGTTAGTGAAAAGGTGACGCTGACGCTCAGCCACGATCCTATTTTGATGCCGGTTCGGGCAGACAAACGACAACTCGAACAGGTTTTGATGAACCTCGTCGTCAACGCGCGCGACGCGATGCCAGACGGAGGTGAGGTCAGGATTGAAACCAGCAGCGAAACGCTTGAGAAAGAACTGCGCCGTGATCGGGCGGCTGTACCTCCTGGCGACTATGTTTGCGTGCGTGTTTCGGATCAGGGGAGCGGTATTCCCGCTGACAAACTGCAAAAAGTTTTCGAGCCTTTCTACACCACCAAACGAACCGGCGAGGGAACTGGACTGGGGCTTTCGACGGCTTACGGAATTATTAAACAAAGTGGTGGGTTTATCTTCATCGACAGTGTCGTGGGTCAAGGAACCGTTTTTACGATACTCTTGCCCGCACATCGAGAAAAGTTGCCGGAAAAACCGCTGCAAGCTCCTGTAGTTAAAAATAAAACAGGGATACAGCGCGACGAAGGCGTAGTTCTTTTAGTCGAAGACGAAGTGCCAGTTCGTGCCTTTGCGTCGCAGGCATTGAAGCTGCGAGGATATACCGTGATTGAGGCGGGAACAGGCGAAGAGGCGATTGACCTACTGAGCGACAGCCAGCTACATGTTGATCTGTTTGTCAGCGATGTGATCATGCCGGGGATGGATGGTCCGACTTGGGTAAGGCAAGCCCGAAAGTTCCGGCCCAATACACGAGTTGTTTTTGTCTCAGGTTATGCCGAGGACGCGTTGGACGATAGCGCTGAACCTGTTGGCAATTCTGTTTTCTTGCCGAAACCATTCTCGCTCAACGATCTGCTGGAAACTGTACACGAACAACTGTCATAAGGACCGCTTTGCACTTTCCCAAAGTTCAAATTCTGCACTGCGTTTTTGGCGCAATCGTCGTTCTACACCTGGGGACAATTCCAACTCCATCTTAGGAGAGACATTTGAGCGACCTAGTGCAAGTTCACATCCAAGGCGCTCTTCAAGGAATCGCTGCAGTTTTTGTTGGTCTTCGTATTGGAACAGGTGGTTTACACGGACGCCGTTGGGGCGCGGTTCCAGAAATTTTACCTGGCTGCCAACATTTGCGAATCCGGCTGGATCACCCTTCATGTATTCTTTTACAAACTCATCAAAGCTGATGTTATGGGTGGCGTTCGGTCGCCCCTTCATAAACGGACGGCGGCGATATCTATACCAGCTTCCTAGCCAACTTATGGGTTCGCGCACCACCGCCATTGTCTCCACGTCAATGTTGCCAACTTTTTCGAACATAGGGCGAAAGAAACGATTGTAGCGGTACAGTGGCGCGTGTTTTAGTTCGGGCGGATCGCTGACGACCATGTCTGCGCGCTTGGCCAGTGCATCTTCATACGCTGTGGTGCCCGTCTTTGGCACAGACAAAAAGACAAGTTTTTCTTTCCAAAACATCAACATAACTTAACTTTCCAACATTTTGGGTGCGACCGCTCTCATGTGTTTACTGAACATTAACGCCCGTGAGCCAAATTGAAACCATGAAAATTTTGATTGAAATGTTCCTATTTTGTACGCATAGTGCAAAAAGAACATATAACGAACAAATGTGGCGATTGCCGCAGGGCAGAGTGTGTGGGATAAGGATGTGAACAATGGCAACGGCAGATCTTCTTTCGATGGACAGTAAACGCAACGCGGACAAACAGAAGGCGCTTGATAGTGCGCTTTCACAGATCGAGCGCCAGTTCGGCAAAGGCTCGATCATGAAACTGGGCGGCGAAAACGCCATTCAAGAGATCGAGGCAACGTCGACTGGCTCTCTGGGGCTGGATATCGCCCTGGGGATCGGCGGACTGCCCAAAGGGCGGGTGGTCGAGATTTACGGCCCGGAAAGCTCGGGTAAGACAACCTTGACGCTGCATTGCGTCGCGGAAGAGCAGAAAAAAGGTGGGATTTGCGCCTTTGTGGATGCCGAACACGCGCTCGACCCTCAATATGCCAAGAAACTGGGCGTTAATCTGGACGAGTTGTTGATCAGTCAGCCAGATACCGGCGAGCAGGCGTTGGAAATTGTGGATACGCTGGTGCGGTCAGGCGCGGTCAGCATGGTCGTGGTCGATTCGGTGGCCGCTTTGACCCCGAAATCCGAGCTGGAAGGGGACATGGGCGACAGCAATGTTGGCGTCCAAGCCCGCCTGATGAGCCAAGCGATGCGTAAGCTCACCGGTTCGATCAGCCGCTCGAATTGTATGGTTATTTTCATCAACCAAATCAGGATGAAGATCGGCGTGATGTTCGGTAGCCCGGAAACGACGACTGGTGGGAATGCCCTGAAATTCTACAGCTCGGTCCGGCTGGATATTCGTCGGATCGGCGCCATCAAAGATCGGGACGAGGTCGTGGGTAACCAGACCCGTGTGAAAGTCGTGAAAAACAAGGTCGCGCCGCCCTTCAAGCAGGTAGAATTCGACATCATGTATGGCGAAGGCATCTCGAAAACCGGGGAGCTGTTGGATCTGGGCGTGAAAGGCGGGGTCGTGGACAAGTCGGGCTCGTGGTTCAGCTATAACGACGAACGGCTGGGACAGGGTCGCGAAAATGCCAAGACCTTCCTCAAGGAAAACGTGGAAGTCGCGTTGGAGATTGAGGACAAGATACGCGCAGCGCATGGCCTGGATTTCGACATGGGCAAAGAAGACGAGGACGTGTTGGAGGCCTGAGCCGACAACAAATCCAACACAAGGCCGGTCCTGGAAACAGGGTCGGCCTTTGCTGTTGAGCATCGGGCGCAGCTAACTGTGGACACCGGGCGCGGGCGGGGCTAAATCTGCGGGACCATTGGCCTTGTCCGGAAAGACCTGAAACGCATGCCCAGCTTGAACGATATCCGCTCGACGTTCCTTAACTATTTCCAGAAGCAAGGGCACACGATTGTGCCCTCCAGCCCGCTGGTTCCGCGTAACGACCCGACCCTGATGTTTACCAACTCGGGTATGGTGCAGTTCAAAAACTGTTTCACCGGCGTCGAAAAACGCGATTACGTCCGTGCGACCAGTTCGCAAAAATGTGTCCGCGCTGGTGGCAAACACAACGACCTGGACAATGTGGGATACACGGCGCGCCACCACACGTTCTTCGAAATGCTGGGCAATTTCAGCTTTGGTGACTATTTCAAACCCGAGGCGATCCCCTTTGCTTGGGAGCTGATCACCAAGGAATTCGGGATCGACAAAAGCCGCCTGTTGGCCACGGTCTATCACACCGATGACGAGGCGTTCGAGATCTGGAAAAAGGTCGGTGTGCCCGAAGATCGGATTATCCGCATCGCCACCAGCGACAATTTCTGGCAGATGGGACCGACCGGCCCCTGCGGCCCGTGTACCGAGATTTTCTTCGATCATGGCGATCACATTTGGGGTGGCCCTCCGGGCTCGCCCGAGGAAGATGGCGACCGTTTCATTGAAATCTGGAACGTCGTTTTCATGCAGAACGAGAAGTTCGAAGACGGCTCCATGGTCGATTTGGACATGCAGTCGATCGACACCGGAATGGGGTTGGAACGGATCGGGGCGTTGCTACAAGGCAGCCATGACAACTATGACACCGATCTGTTCAAAGCGCTGATCGAGGCCTCGGCCCACGCCACCAGCGTTGATCCTTATGGTGACAAAAACGTGCACCATCGCGTGATTGCGGACCACTTGCGCTCGACCTCGTTCTTGATTGCGGATGGGGTGATGCCGTCAAATGATGGGCGCGGCTATGTGTTGCGTCGCATCATGCGCCGCGCCATGCGTCACGCGCATCTGTTGGGCGCCAAGGACCCGGTTATGCACCAGCTGGTGCCGGCTTTGGCTGCCCAAATGGGCGATGCCTATCCAGAATTGCGCCAGGCGCAGGCTCTGATCGAAGAGACCCTAATGCTCGAGGAAACGCGTTTCAAACAGACGTTGGATCGCGGTCTGAAATTACTTGATGACGAAGTTTCGGGTCTGGACGAGGGCGGCGCGTTGCCCGGCGCGGCTGCGTTCAAACTTTATGACACTTACGGTTTCCCGCTGGATCTAACGCAGGACGCGTTGCGTGAAAAGGGTCTGACCGTTGACACCGATGGGTTTGACACCGCCATGGCCGAGCAAAAGGCCAAGGCACGCGCGGCCTGGTCTGGGTCCGGTGAAGCGGCCGATAGCGCGGTCTGGTTTGATGTTATGGACACCGAAGGCGCCACCGATTTCCTGGGCTATGACACCGAAAAGGCTGAGGGACAGGTAACGGCTCTGGTTGTCGACGGCGCTCTGGTTGACAAGATCGGCGAAGGCGAAAGCGGTTGGGTCATCGTGAATCAGACCCCGTTTTATGCCGAGTCCGGGGGGCAGGTCGGTGATACCGGCGTGATCCGTCGCATTGATAATCGCGACGATGTTGCGCTGGTCTCGGACACTCGAAAGTTCGCGGATAGCAAGGTTTTTGCACATCGAGTTGATGTCGAAAGGGGCACCGTTGCCAAGGGCGATCCGGTTGAGCTGGAGGTGGATCACACCCGCCGTACCGCCATCCGCGCCAACCACTCGGCGACACACTTGCTGCACGAGGCGCTGCGCGAAGCGCTGGGGGATCACGTTGCTCAGCGTGGCTCGCTCAATGCGCCGGATCGCTTGCGCTTTGACTTTAGCCACGCCAAGGCGCTGTCCGAGGCTGAGCTGAACAAGGTTGCCACCGATGTGAACACCTATATCCGCCAAAACACGCCGGTTGAAACCCGGATCATGACCCCCGATGACGCCCGCGCGATTGGTGCTCAGGCGTTGTTTGGCGAGAAATATGGCGATGAGGTGCGGGTCGTTTCGATGGGACGCGCCGAGACTGGCAAAGGCCAGGACGGCCAAACATATTCGCTGGAACTGTGCGGCGGGACCCATGTCAAACAGACCGGTGATATCGGCATGTGTGTGATCCTGGGCGACAGCGCCTCCAGTGCAGGTGTCCGCCGGATCGAGGCGCTGACCGGGCAGGGCGCGCTGGACTATCTGCAAGAGCAGTCCAAGACACTAAATGCTGTCTTGGGAGCCCTAAAGGCGCAACCGTCCGAGCTGACCGACCGGGTCGAAGCGCTGTTGAGCGAGCGAAAACAGCTCTCGAACGAGGTCGCTCAACTGCGCCGCGAGCTGGCGATGGCCGGTGGCGCAGGTCAGGGCAGTGGCCCCGAGGCCGAAGAGATTAACGGCGTGAAATTCCTGGCGCAGGTCCTGTCGGGCGTATCGGGCAAGGATCTGCCTGCGCTGATCGACGAACACAAATCCCGTCTAGGATCGGGCGCCGTTCTGCTGATTGCAGAGGCAGAAGGCAAGGTTGCCGTGGCCGCCGGTGTGACCGAGGATATGACCGGCGCGGTTTCCGCCGTAGACTTGGTCCGCGCTGCGACGCCTGAATTGGGTGGCAAGGGCGGTGGTGGTCGCCCGGATATGGCTCAGGGCGGCGGTCGCGACGCAAGCAATGCACAATCGGCCATCGACGCGGCCAAAGCAGTTATTGGAGAATAAGATGAGCGCACTCTGGATCGCACATGTCACCGTCACGGACGAAAAAGCCTATGCAAAATATGCTGCAATGGCGGGTCCGGCGATTGCCAAAAACGGGGGCGAATTCATCGCACGCGCTGCGCGCTATGTGCAGCTGGAAGGCAAAGAGCGTCCGCGCAATGTTGTCGCCCGTTTCCCCGACTTGGAAACCGCTGTCGCCTGTTACCACAGCGACGAATACCAAGAGGCCCTGCAATATGCTCAGGGTGCATCCGAGCGTGAATTGCTGGTTGTTGAAACCAACGAATAATCATCGCTCACCCGAATTTTGAAAGGCCGCGTCGAACTGCGCGGCCTTTTGTTTTCAGAGGGTTAGAACGGGTTCTTCGCGCTGCGATCCGTTGACAAAGAGGCCTGGCGCGTCTCGACCAGCTGCTCGATCGCATCGGCAAGATGCACCTCTTGGATGTTGTAATCCCCCCGGTCGACCCGCAATTTATGCGCAAGGATCATCACGTCTGCATGGGTGCAGCCGACGGGCGGTTCGAATTTGTAGCAGGCCAGCTCGATCAGCATGCCCAGCGGATCTTTGAAGTAGATCGAGTCCATAAAACCGCGGTCCTTGACGCCCGAATGACCAATTCCACGAGCTTCGAGCCGATCGGCGGTCTGGGTGAAGCTGGCCCTGCTGACGTTGAACGCAATGTGATGCACGCAGCCAGGGTCAGTCGGCGTGCGCCGCCGATCAGCCGTGCGGGTTTCATTGGTGAAAATGGTGATCAGCCGCCCGTCGCCGGGATCGAAATACAGGTGGCCTTCGTCCGGATTGTCCAGATTTGGCTGATCAAAGACAAAGGGCATGCCCAGCACGCCTTCCCAGAAATCAATACTGGTCTGCCGATCAGCGCCAGTCAGTGTGATGTGATGCACGCCCTGTGCCTGGATCTTGCGCATGTGGGACCTCCTGTTTTGCGGCGAAGGTACAGCGCACAAAAAAGCCCGGCAAGACCGGGCTTTGTGCAGTGATGCGCAGAAAATGTGCCGCCCCGCGATGGGACGGCCCTTGGGTCAGGCCTTTTTGGCCATCCGTTTACGCTCGTGCGGGTCCAGATAGCGTTTACGCAGGCGGATCGCGTTCGGCGTCACTTCGACCAGTTCGTCGTCGTTGATATAGGCAATGGCCTCTTCCAGCGACAAGGTGACGGGGGTGGTCAGGCGGACCGCTTCGTCGGTGCCCGAGGCCCGCACGTTGGTCAGTTTCTTGCCCTTCAGCGGGTTCACTTCCAGGTCGTTTTCACGGCTGTGTTCGCCGATGATCATTCCCTGATACACCGTCGCCTGAGCGCCAATGAACATCTTGCCACGGTCCTCGAGGTTCCACAGAGCGTAAGCAACCGCGTCACCGTTCTCCATCGAGATCAGAACACCCGCGCGACGACCAGGAATGGCGCCTTTATGCTTGGTCCAACCATGGAAAACACGGTTCAGAACGCCGGTGCCGCGGGTATCAGTCAGGAATTCGCCGTGATAGCCGATCAACCCGCGCGAGGGCACATGAGCCACGATCCGGGTTTTGCCGGCGCCGGCAGGTTTCATCTCGACCAGCTCGCCCTTGCGGGTGCTGGTCAGTTTTTCGATCACGACGCCCGAGTATTCGTCATCCACGTCGATGGTGGCTTCTTCGACGGGTTCCATGCGGTCACCGTCTTCTTCGCGCATGATCACCTGCGGACGCGAGATCGAAAGTTCGAACCCTTCGCGGCGCATGTTTTCGATCAGAACACCCATCTGCAGTTCGCCACGGCCCGAGACCTCGAAGGCCTCGCCACCAGGGGTTTCGCCGATCTTGATGGCAACGTTGGATTCGGCCTCTTTCATCAGACGATCACGGATGACGCGCGACTGAACCTTTTTGCCGTCACGGCCTGCCAGGGGCGAGTCGTTGATGCCAAAGGTCACGGTGATGGTGGGCGGGTCAATCGGCTGCGCGTCCAGCGGATCCTCGACAGCCAGGGCACAAATCGTGTCGGCGACAGTGGCCTTGGACATGCCGGCCAGAGTGACGATGTCACCGGCGACGGCTTCGTCAATTTCCTGCATGGCCAAGCCCCGGAAGGCCTGGATTTTGGTCACACGGAACTGTTCGATTTTCTGGCCAACACGGCTGATGGCCTGCACGGTTGCGCCGACTCGGGCGGTGCCCGATTCAACGCGGCCCGTCAGGGTGCGGCCCATGAAAGGATCGCTGCCCAGCGTGGTTGCCAGCATGCGGAAATCTTCGTCCTGGTGTGCCAGCTGTTTGGGTTTGGGAACGTGGTTCACGACCAGCTCGAACAGGGCGTGCAGATCCTTGCGCGGACCGTCCAGTTCGGCATCGGCCCAGCCGTTCCGGCCCGAGGCATACATATGCGGGAAATCCAGCTGGTCTTCGTCAGCACCCAGGCTGGCGAACAGATCGAAACATTCGTCCAGCGCGCGGTCGGGTTCGGCGTCGGGTTTATCAACCTTGTTCAGTACCACGATCGGGCGCAGACCCAGGGCCAGCGCTTTGGAGGTCACGAATTTGGTCTGGGGCATCGGGCCCTCGGCCGCGTCCACCAGCAGAACAACACCGTCGACCATGCTGAGGATACGTTCGACTTCACCGCCGAAATCGGCGTGGCCGGGGGTGTCCACAATGTTGATACGGGTGGTTTTCCACTCGACACTGGTGGGCTTGGCGAAAATGGTGATGCCACGTTCCCGTTCCAGGTCATTGCTATCCATGGCGCGTTCAGCGACGGCCTGGTTTTCCCGGAAGGCCCCGGACTGTTTCAGCAGTTCGTCCACCAGGGTGGTTTTCCCGTGGTCAACGTGGGCGATAATTGCGATGTTGCGCAGATCCATGAGGCGTATCCTGACTTGTTCGGGGTCCGCCTATACTGCCTTTGCTCAAAAGGCCAGAGGGAAAGCCGCGCACGCGTCGGATCGCCCGAAACAGGGGCGCAAGGCGGGGCAAATACAGCCAGCTATGGCCAAGTTTTAATGGTTTTGCGCCGCTGCCAAGTTTGAAACGGGCAAGCCCCGGCGCATTGATGCTGTCCAATGTGCCCAGTTCCAGATGCGTAATGCCGCGGAGTTGCAGGTGGTGCATCGCATGCCACAGGATCAGATTGTGGGCGTTGGCTTTGCGCCCCTCGGGGCCGGACCAACCGATGTGGTAGGTCGCACCGGGTGGGTGCAAGAGAAACAACATGGCTGCAACGGGCACGTCGTTCAGATGCGCCTCGATCACCAGTGTCTGGTCTTGGGGATAGGCTCTGATGAGGGCGTGAGGCAGGGTGGTATAACCTCGATCTGCGCGTTGTGCGGTTTCCCGATCCAGAAGCCATGTGTGAGACTTTGAACAGAATTCGGCACTATGCAACACCAATGGCCCGTCCAAAGCTGCCCTAAGACGGTTACGCCATTTTCCGTGCATCGCGGTTAACCAGTCTGTTTCGGTGCCGCCAAGCTCCAATACGGCAAGTGTTTGTGGGGTCATTAACGGCAGGGCGCCCGCTGCCCTGATCGCATTATCTTGGTCCGCGTCTGTGGCGTTGATCAGGGTCATTCCTGTTGGTGGTCGCGCCGGCCAATTACCGCGAGGCAAATATCCAATGGTGCCCACCACCGGCAGCTTACGACGCAAACAGAGCTGACGGTCCACCACAACATCTGCCCCGATCGCAGAGAGGGCCTGCGCATATTCACTGGATTGCTGCAAAGGGGCTGGTCGCATGGTCCTTGTTAACCGCGTGTAAGTGAACTCATGGTTAACGTGGGGCATGAAAGACGATTTCCACCCTCCGCGCCCGACCTGGCAGGCATTGACGCTGTTGGCCGTTTTATTGTCGCTACCGGTTGCAACGGTGCTTTGGGTGATCGAAGCGTTGATGTGAAACGAAAAAGCCGCCCGGTTGGGGCGGCTTTGATGAGTGTAAGTTAGGGTGTTTTAGAACGGGATTTCGTCGTCGATATCTCCGCCGCGAGCAGCGCCACCGCCGCCACTACCACCCGATGCCGGGCCAGAATCGTAGCCGCCGCCGTAACCGCCTTGGTCACCGCCGCCGTAGCCACCGCCGCTGCCACCACCATAGCCGCCACCGCCGCCTTGGCCACCTTCGCTGCGGCCATCCAGCATCACCAATGTGCCGCCAAAACCTTGCAGGACAACTTCGGTCGAATAGCGGTCCGCGCCGGATTGATCCTGCCACTTGCGCGTCTGCAATTGGCCTTCGATATAAACCTTCGAGCCCTTGCGCAGATACTGTTCGGCCACACGCACCAGGCCCTCTTGGAAAATAGCAACCGAGTGCCATTCCGTCCGCTCGCGCCGTTCGCCTGTGTTGCGATCCTTCCAGTTTTCCGAAGTCGCGATACGCAGGTTGCACACTTTGCCGCCGTTCTGGAATTGCCGAACCTCGGGGTCACGACCCAGGTTGCCCACCAGAATTACCTTGTTCACCGATCCGGCCATCTGTCTCTCCCGTTGAATCGTTTGAACCTGCTTACACCATGAGCGCCCGAAAAGGTAAAGTTAGATCCGCGAGGACATCGGCCCAGCCATCAGCAAGCCCTTGCCCATCAGGGCCCATCAGGACGAGAAGGCTGGAATTCACTCCGAAAATGCCTATGTTGTGGGCAATTCAAAATGGGTTTGGGCGGAATTATGCGGAATTTGTTGGCTGTCGGCTGTGCCGTTTTGCTTGCGACCAGCGGGGGCGCTGCGGCAGATGTGCTGTCGACCAAGTCACGCTCGAAATTGTTCAAGTCCCAGACCAACGTGTTGGATACCCGCGCGGCCTCGCAATATAAATCCAGTGTGGGGTTGCAGCCGCCCAGCATTCATACGCCCACGAAGTGGGGTCCGTTGATGTATGACGGGTCCTATCGCGGGCCTTATTTGGACATGGCGCGTTCGGCGGCGCGACGCAACGGAGTGCCAGAAGAGCTGTTCCTGCGTCTGGTCCATCAGGAAAGCCGGTTCAATGCCAAAGCCCAGTCGCATAAGGGCGCGCTGGGGTTGGCGCAATTGATGCCGGGGACGGCGAAACTTCTGGGTGTTGATCCGCATGTGCCGTTCGAAAACCTGGACGGAGGGGCGCGCTATTTGGCTGATCAGTACAAGGCCTTTGGGAATTGGCGCTTGGCGTTGGCCGCGTATAATGCTGGCCCCGAAGCCGTGCGCAAACATCGCGGTGTGCCGCCATATAAGGAAACTCAGGGCTATGTGCGCGCCATTTGGGGCAGCTGAGACGGGTGCGTCGAATTGGTGACTAAAAGACTCTGGTAAATCGTTGCTCGTTGTGAAAGATGTGTTGGTGAGGCGCGCACCCACGAACAAAGGCACGAGACTCGCTATGCGACCCAAACAGCTTAGATCCGCTGCCCTTGCTGCGGTCATGATTGCAGCGACAAGCCCGGCCACCGCCGACCCGATCAACACCAAGGCCGAGCTGGGCGAATTGTTGTTTTTCGACACCGAACTGTCGCGCGATCGGACCCAAGCCTGCGCCTCTTGTCATTCGCCCGAAACCGGATTTTCCGACCCAAATGGAACGCGGCTGGGTTGGTCCAGTTCTCTTGGCGATGACGGTGAGTCTCTTGGTGGGCGGAATGCACCAACGGCGACATATGCGGCGTTCTCTCCGCGGTTTCATCAACGGGCAGACGGGGTTTACGTCGGCGGGCAGTTCCTGGACGGGCGCGAGTCTGATTTGGCCGGGCAGGCGGGTGGTCCGCCCCTAAATCCGGCTGAAATGGCAATGCCCAGCAAGGCCGCCGTCGTCGCGCGTTTGCTTGAAAATCCAGACTATGTCGTGTCGTTCAAATCCCTGTTTGGCGCCGAGGTTTTCGAGGATTCCGAGCAAACCTATACCGCTATGTCCGAAGCCATCGCCGCCTTTGAGCAGACCGAGATTTTTGCCCCGTTCGATTCCAAATATGATCGTTACCTGCGCGGAGAGGCGCAGCTGACTCGTGAAGAAGACCTTGGGCGTGTCCTGTTCTTCTCGCAGCAGTTCACCAACTGCAACCTGTGCCACAAACTGCGTGATAGCGAGGTGGATCAGACCGAAACCTTCTCGAATTACGAGTACCACAATATCGGCGTGCCCCCGAATACGGCGCTTGAGGCAAAACTGGGCGCGCCGGTTGCCGATAGGGGGCTGCTGGACAACCCTGCGGTCAACGATCCGGCGCAGGCGGGTAAATTCAAGGTGCCGACCCTGCGCAACGTCGCGGTTACGGGCCCCTATATGCATAACGGGGTGTTTCAGGATCTGCGCACGGTGATTCTGTTTTACAACAAGTACAATTCCAGGTCTGAAAAACGCCAGATCAATCCCGAAACCGGACAGGTCTGGCAGGCACCAGAAGTGGCCGGAACCCTGTCGCTGAAAGAGCTGGAAACCGGCCCCGCGCTGGAGGATGAGCGGATCGACGCCTTGGTCGCTTTCTTGCGGACGTTGACCGATGCGCGTTACGAGCCGCTGTTGCAGGAATTGGACGAAGAGCGCGCGGCGCAATGATCAACGCCGCTGCGCCTCGCGGGTGATCAAGGCTGCCTGCCTGCGCAGATCCGAAGGCGTTTTTCCCGTATGCTGCAACATGAACCGAGAGAAATAGGCCGGACTGCCAAAACCCAAATCCTCGCTGATCTGTTTCAAGGGGGTTTGGGTGGCTTCAACCATCATCCGTGCTTCGTACAGGCTGCGTTGGGTCAAAATATCGGCCGCCGTGATGCCCGCGAACTCGCGGCAGGCCCGCGACAGATGGGTTGGGGTGACACCCAGCATGGCCGCGAATTCGGCCATTGGTTTGCCCGAACGAAATTCCTGCGTCACCAAGGCGCTGAAAGCCTCGACCAGGCGCTGACCTGCGGGAGATTTCGGCTCGTTTGGGCCGTGTTGGGCCACCGATTGACGCCGCATCCAGACCGAGATCAGCGTGACCTGCGCGCGCGCAGCCTCGGCAGCAAACGGGGCGTTTTGCTCCAGCTCGCGCTGAAGATTGTCCAGCAGTCCTGTCAATTCAGATTGCGCGTGAACGTCGCGGATTCGCAGCAGCATCGGAGCGTCATGCAGGGTTAACATGGGATCGTGCGGAATTTCGACTACCAGCCCGAAACCTGTGCGACCAGTGTCCAACGAAAACAAAGTTCCAGCGGGGATGTGAAAGGCATTATGCGCGCCAACCCCACGCCGCACACCTTGCAACAGGGCCAGCCCCTGACCCTTGGTAACCCAGATCAGCAAATCCTTGTGATGCTCGTGCAACTGGCTTAGCCGCCAGGCACCAGACCGGTTCCACTGGGTCAATGAGGACACCGAGATGTCGTCAGATTGGTTTTCCGTCGGTTTCTGCGCCATTTGTCCGGTTTCGGCAATTTTGCTGCGGTGCTTCACGAGGATGAAAACGCATTTGATTGCAAAAAGTAAAGCTCTAACTGGCCTGAGGGTTAAGTTTGTGCCAAGTTTTCATCTTGGACCGGAACCAGGTGCGCTGTCGTTTGGCGAATTGTCGGGTGGCAATTGTGGCGGCGTTGCGGGCCTGCTCCAAGCTTAACGCGCCCTGTAAATGCGCGATCAATTCCGGTGCGCCAATGGCCTTGGCGGATAACCGGGACGGGGTCCAGTCAAAGAGGTTGGCACGCGCCTCGTCCAGTGCGCCCTGTTCCAGCATCACGTCGAACCGTTGCGCGATCCGCGCGTTCAGCCAGTCCTTGTCCACGTCAAACAGAATGGGCGTGGTCCTGTCCAAAGGCAGCAGCGGCGCGGGCGTGGCATCCTGCCAGACGGCCAGCCCCTTGCCGGTGGCTTGCAAGACTTCCCACGCGCGTTGCACACGCATCGGGTTCAGCGTGTCGATCCGCGCGCGGGTTTCAGCGTCCAGTGCGTCCAGCAACGGCTGATGCGTGTCCGCAGCGATGATCCGGTCTGCCTCGGCTCGAATGTCCGGAGGCGTGGGCGGTATATCTGCCAGTCCCTGGGTCAGAGCGCTGAAATACAGACCGGTGCCTCCGACAATGATCGGGCGATCGGGGCCGTGCAACAGGGGCGCTACCTCGCGCAGCCAGTGGCCAACCGAATAATCGGCGTGTCCGGGAATATGTCCGTACAGCTTGTGGGGCAGCTCATCCTCGTCCGCCTGCGACGGTCGCGCCGAGAGGACACGCCAGTTATCATAAACCTGAAGCGCGTCAGCATTGATGATCACACCGCCAGAGTGCCGCGCGATCTGCATCGCCAGCGCTGATTTCCCCGAGGCCGTGGGCCCCGCGATCAGTACCGGTTGGTCGGAAGGTATCTGCATCAGGTCGATCATAGCCCCGCCATAGCCCGTCTGCGCAGGTTTGGCAAAGCGCTGCATCGTGGGTTTGGTAGGGAAATCGCGCTGAACTGGCACTCTCGGATTGAACCCGGCGGCGTTATCCGTCATTTTGCGCGCAATCAGAATATGCCTCGAACGGAGCACCCCATGGCCGACAACGCCCAAACCCCCACCAAGCATTCCTCAGACGCCAAATATAAGCGGGTGATGCTGAAAATCTCGGGGGAGGCGTTGATGGGGCCTCAGGGCTTTGGCCTGCACCCGCCAACCGTTGAACGCGTCGCACGCGAAGTGCAATCCGTCCATGATCTGGGCGTCGAGATTTGCATGGTCATCGGGGGCGGCAACATTTTCCGCGGGCTGTCGGGCAGCGCCCAAGGAATGGAGCGCACGACCGCCGACTATATGGGCATGCTGGCCACGGTGATGAACGCGCTGGCAATGCAGTCCGCGTTGGAATCGCTGGGGGTGTTTACCCGTGTGATCAGCGCCATTCCCATGGATCAGGTCTGCGAACCCTATATCCGTCGCCGCGCTGTGCGCCACCTCGAGAAGAAACGGGTCTGCATTTTCGCAGCCGGCACCGGCAACCCCTATTTCACCACAGATACGGCCGCGACTCTGCGCGCGAACGAGATGGCCTGCCAGGCGATCTTTAAGGGCACCAAAGTTGACGGTGTATATGACAAAGATCCGGTCAAACACGCGGATGCCAAGCGGTTCGAAACCGTCAGCTATGATGATGTTCTGGCGCAACATCTGGGCGTGATGGATGCCAGCGCTATCGCTCTGGCGCGGGACAATAACCTGCCGATTATCGTGTTCTCGTTGGATGAGCCCGGCGGGTTCAAAGGTATCCTGGCCGGGGAAGGCACCTATACAACAGTGGCGGGTTAAGGGTATCCTGCCACCAAGGCACTCAGACCCGGTGAGCGGGCAAACAGGAAGAGCAAACACATGTCTGACGAAGAAATCATGATCGACACTGACGATTTGTCCCGCCGGATGGACGGCGCCATGAACGCGCTGCGTAACGAATTTGCCTCGTTGCGGACGGGACGGGCGGCGGCCTCGATGCTGGACCCGATCCAGGTTGAAGCCTATGGCCAGATGACTCCGATCAACCAGGTGGGTACCGTCAACGTCCCCGAGCCGCGCATGGTCACGATCAATGTATGGGATAAATCCATGGTCGGTTTGGTGGAAAAAGCCATTCGTAATAGTGGCTTGGGGATCAATCCTCAACTAAACGGCACGATCATCATGCTGCCCATTCCCGAGCTGAACGAAGAACGCCGCCGCGAGTTGACCAAGGTCGCCGGTGACTATGCAGAACGTGCGCGCATCGCGATCCGCAACGTGCGTCGCGACGGGATGGATCAGATCAAGAAAGCCAAGACGAACGGCATGTCCGAGGATGACCAAAAATTCTGGGAAACCGAGGTGCAGGACCTGACCAACGCCCATATTTCCGGTGTTGATAAGGCGCTGGAAAACAAACAAGCGGAAATCATGCAGGTCTGATGACCGGAAGGGGGCCCAATGCCCGCTGACGCTTCTTTCAAGCGTGGCCCCCGCCACGTCGCCATCATCATGGATGGCAATGGCCGTTGGGCGCAGGCGCGCAATCGCCCGCGCCTGTTTGGCCATCATGCAGGCGCCAAGCGCGTCCGTGAAATCGTCGAGGCATGCCCCGATCTGGGCGTGAAATATCTGACGATCTTTGCCTTCTCGACCGAGAATTGGAAACGCACCCAGGTCGAAGTGGCCGGGCTGATGAGCCTGTTCCGTCGTTACATCACCAAAGAGGCACGCGCCCTGCGCGAAGAGGGCGTGCGCGTCCGGTTCATCGGGGATCGCGTCAAACTGGACGCCAAACTGATCTCGCTCATGGACGAGCTGGAGCAGATTACCGCTGAAAACACCAAGGTGAATCTGACGATCGCGCTGAACTATGGGGGCCGAGACGAGGTCGCCCGTGCCACCAAACGCCTGGCGCAGGACGTCGCTGACGGTCGGTTGGATCCCGCCAGTGTGGACGAGGAAACCCTGCCGAAATATCTGGACACCTGTGTGCTGCCAGACCCCGATCTGGTGGTTCGCACCAGTGGCGAGGCGCGGATCTCGAACTTTTTGCTGTGGCAATCGGCCTATGCCGAATACGAATTCATCGACACTCTGTGGCCCGATTTCTCGGCTGAGATTTTCGGAGAGATCGTCAGCAGTTATTCAAACCGTGAACGTCGGTATGGTGGGGTAAAGGCATAATGGCCTCGAAGTGGGACGATCTGGCGCCGCGCATTTTGTCAGCGATTGCGATGTTGGCCGTCGGTGGCTTTGCCATCTGGCTGGGCGGCGAGGTGTTTACGGTGCTGCTGGCCGTGATTTGCGGGCTGATGGTGTGGGAACTGGTGCGCATGTTGCAGCCCGAAACTCCCGCTGCGGCCGTCCAATTGGGCGCGCTTGGAGCATCGGCTGTGTTGCTGGCGCTGTACCTGCCGCCGATTTATGCGCTGCCTTTGCTGGTTGCTCCGGGTATCGTGGGGCTGAGTTTCGTCAAAAACCACCGCGGAATTTATCTGGCCTATACTCCGGTTTTGCTGCTGGCGTGTTTGGGCGCGATGGTGCTGCGGCTGGATCATGGTGTGATCTGGATGCTGTGGCTGGTCTGCGTGGTGGTGGTTACGGATGTGGCGGGCTATTTCGCGGGCCGCATCATTGGTGGCCCCAAATTCTGGCCCAAGGTCAGCCCCAAGAAAACCTGGTCCGGCACGATTGCGGGCTGGTTCGGCGCGGCCGTGGTCGCGTTGATCTTTATTAATATGACCGGGGCAGGTGGCAATCTGGTCTGGATCAGCATGGTGATGAGCTTTGCCTCGCAGATGGGCGATGCCGCCGAAAGCGCGATCAAACGCAAGACGGGGGTTAAGGACAGCTCGAACCTTATTCCGGGGCATGGCGGTTTGTTGGATCGGTTTGACGGGATGCTTGGCGCGTTGCTGTTGTTCCTGATTGCTGGAGGTCTGGTTGGCTTTCCTCCGGGGGCTCCATGAGACGGATTTCGGTATTCGGAGCGACGGGCTCGATCGGGCAGAACACGCTGGATTTGATTGGCCGTGCCCCTGACGACTATGACGTTGTCGCGCTGACCGGCGGGCGCAATATTGCCCAGCTGGCCCGCGACGCGATCAGTCTGAACGCAGAACTGGCCGTCACGGCGCATGATGCGCTGCTGTCCGATCTGCGCGATGCCTTGTCTGGCACCGGTATTCAGGCCGCATCTGGCCAAACCGCTCTGACCGAGGCCGCCGCGCGCCCTGCCGATTGGGTCATGTCCGCCATCGTGGGGGCTGCTGGACTGGCGCCGGGGCTGGCCGCATTGGAACAAGGCGCGACTCTGGCGCTGGCCAACAAGGAATCTCTGGTCACTGCCGGGCCGTTGTTGATGGAAACCGCCCGACAGAACAACGCCACCGTGCTGCCTGTGGACAGCGAACATTCCGCCATTTTCCAAGGTCTGGTGGGCGAGGAGATCGACGCGGTTGAACGCATCATCATCACCGCCAGCGGCGGGGCCTTTCGCGATTGGCCAATGGAGAAATTGGCCGGCGCGACGCTTGCGCAGGCCTCCTCGCATCCGAATTGGGACATGGGGCAGCGGATCACCATCGACAGCGCCTCGATGTTTAACAAGGCGCTGGAAGTCATAGAGACCAAAGAGTTTTTTGGCGTCCGCCCTGATCAGATCGAGGTTCTGGTCCATCCTGAATCCATGGTGCATGCGTTGGTTGGGTTCAACGATGGCGCGCTGATGGCCCATGTGGGCGCGCCCGATATGCGGCACGCGATCGGCTATGCTTTGCACTGGCCGGAACGCCGCGCGCTGCCGGTGGAACGGCTGGATCTGGCCAAGATCGGTCAGTTGACCTTTCGCGACCCAGACCCCGAACGCTATCCTGCGCTGCGACTGGCGACCGAGGTCATGCAGACCGGCGGCATGATGGGCGCGATCTTTAACGGAGCCAAGGAACGCGCGCTGGATGCCTTTATCGAGGGCCGCATTGGTTTTCTGGATATGGCCTATGTTGTCGAACAGGTGATGACACAATTGTCATCCGATAATAGCCTTATTCGCGCCGGGTTTACCCTTGATAACGTGGCCAATGCCGACCATTTGGCCCGTAAAGAGGCTGACAAATGCATGTCGGCCAGAGCAGAAATTTGACGGGACAGGTCAGTGGATATTCTTAACGCAATCCCCGAAGTTGGTGGTATTCTTTCGACCTTGTTGGCCTTTGTGGTCGCATTGTCGGTGATCGTGGCGATCCATGAATATGGGCACTACATAGTTGGCCGTTGGTCGGGCATTCATGCCGAGGTATTCTCGCTTGGGTTCGGGCCGGTGCTTTTTTCACGCGTGGATAAGCGTGGCACGCAATGGCAACTGGCTGCGTTGCCCTTTGGTGGCTATGTAAAGTTTCTGGGTGATGCGAATGCCGCCAGCGGTCCCGACGAAGAGGCCGTGGCCGCGATGGCGCCCGATATGCAGCGCCACACTATGCTGGGCGCGCCTTTGTGGGCGCGGACGGCGACCGTGGCGGCGGGGCCTGTTTTTAACTTTATCTTCTCGATCCTGGTGTTCACGGGCATTGGTCTGACCTCGGGTGTGATCAAAGACCCGCTGACCGTCGGCACGGTGCTGCCGGTTCCATATGCGGTCAATCTGGCCGAGGGCGACGAGATCGTGGCGATCGAAGGCATGCGTTTGTCGGACGCCGAATCCGGCTACATGGACCAATTGGTGGACGCGCTGCCCGCGCAATCCACGCTGACCTATGCGGTGAAACGCGACGGCCAGACACTCGAGGTGACGGCGCCGCATCCGATGACGCCGATCATCTCGCAATTGGCACCGCAATCTGCCGCCTATGACATTGATCTGAAAATCGGGGACGTGTTCCTGGCCGTGGATGGTCAGGAAATCGTCGTCTTTGACCAGCTGAAACAGGCCGTTGTTGCCGCCGAAGGCGCGCCGCTGGTCGTCACCGTCTGGCGCGATGGTCAGGTGCTGGATTTCACCTTGGCGCCGCGCCGTGTGGATGAACCTCAGCCCGAGGGCGGGTTCAAGACCCATTGGCGCATTGGCATCGTCGGCGGTATGTTCTTTGAACCGGCCACTGAATATGCCGGTCTGGGCACCGCCTTTACCAGCGGTATCCTGATCACATGGGAGATTATGCGCGGCTCGATCTCGGGTCTGTATCACATGATCACCGGCGCGATCAGCAGCTGTAACATGTCCGGTCCGCTTGGCATTGCCGAAGTCTCGGGCGCGATGGCCAGCCAGGGCACGCAAAGCTTTATTTACTTCATTGGGGTGCTGTCAGCGGCCGTGGGCCTGCTGAACCTGTTCCCGATCCCCGTGCTGGATGGCGGGCACCTGGTGTTCTATGCCTACGAGGCTGTGACCGGTCGCGCGCCCAGTGACAAAGTGCTGCGCGTCCTAATGATGGCCGGTCTGGCGCTGATCCTGACAACCATGCTGTTTGCCCTGTCCAACGATATCTTCTGCCCCTAAGGGCAGGAGAGGACGGGGGATTGCCGCCTTTGCGCCCAATTTCCGCCATTTTCCGCCGATAGGTTTCTACGTAACGAAATCTCTTAGAAGGCTGGAAACGATGCAAACAATTCAGAGTGGAACACGCGGCCTTGGCCTGCTTCTGTTGCTTAATTGGGACCGTTTCCTGGTGCTCGGCACCTTGATGCTGGCCCTGGCCTTGGGCTCCTACTGGCGATCTTTCTGAGTGTCCTTGGTTACCTCAGTCGTGAAACGCCCGCCTGTTTGTTCAGGTGGGCGTTTTGCTGTTTTGACAACACTGGGCTTTCCCGATAGTCAGGACCTCAATGGGATGTCTGACTGAGTTTAAAAAAATGACCACTATAATCGGCGGTCTGCGGGTAAACCGCGCCGTGAAACACATTGAATTCCGCCGCTTTGGCGCGTTGTTTTTTCTTTTGATCGCAATGGCTTTTGCCTCGGTCCCGCAAGGGGCGTCGGCGCAAAGCTATCGGTTCTCTTCGGTGCAGATCGAAGGCAACCAGCGGATCGGAGGCGACGCGATCCTGACCTATGCGGGAATCGCACGCGGAGAGACCGTCTCGGCTGGCGAATTGAACGGGGCATATCAGCGGATCGTTGCCAGTGGTCTGTTCGAAACCGTCGAAATCGTGCCGCGGGGCAGCACGCTGGTCATCAAGGTCGTCGAATATCCCACGATTAACCGGATCTCGATCGAAGGGAACCGCCGGATCAAGGACGAGGTCCTGCTGGCCGCGCTGCAATCGCAGCCGCGCCGGGTTCTGTCGCCCTCGGTCGTTGAATCCGATGCCGAGCTGATCGCCGCCGCCTATACCCAAGAAGGGCGCCTGTCCGCCCGCGTCAGCCCCAAAATTATCCGTCGCAGCGACAACCGTGTCGATCTGGTATTCGAGGTTTTCGAAGGCGGTGTGATCGAGATTGAGCGTATCAGCTTTGTCGGAAACGAAGCCTATCGCGACCGTCGTTTGCGTCGGATTCTGTCCACCAAACAGGCGGGCCTGCTGCGTCAGCTGATCCGCGCGGATACTTTTGTCGAGGATCGGATTGCCTTTGACCAACAGGTCCTGCGCGATTTCTATCAGTCGCGCGGCTATGTTGATTTCCGCATCACCGGCACCAATGTCGAGCTGTCCGAAGAGCGTGACGCCTATTTCATGGTGGTGAACGTCCAAGAGGGGCAGCAATTCCGCCTGGGCTCGGTCACGGCCAGCACGGATCTGACGGACGTGGACGCCGACGAATTTGCCGGTGCGCACAAGCTGCGAGAGGGCGTTGTTTATTCGCCCAGCCTGATCGAAAACGCGATCTCTCGACTCGAGCGTTTGGCCGTCGCCAAAGGGCTGGACTTCATTCGGATCGAACCGCGCATTACCCGCAATGACCGTGACCTGACGCTGGATGTTGAATTCCTGATCAAGCGCGGCAAGCGTATCTTTGTCGAACGTATCGACATCGAGGGCAACGCTGCGACACTGGATCGCGTGATCCGTCAGCAGTTCCGCATCGCCGAAGGTGACCCGTTTAACCCGCGTGAAATTCGCCAAAGCGCCGAACGCATCCGTGCCTTGGGCTATTTTGGGAATGCAAACGTGAAGGCCCGCGAAGGCTCGGCGCCCGATCAGGTGATCGTTGACGTTGATGTCGAAGAAGCCCCCACAGGTTCGTTGACCTTGGGCGGCAGCTATTCGACCAACAGCGGTCTGGGTCTGGTGGTCAAACTGAAAGAGGATAACTTCCTTGGCCGTGGTCAGCGTTTGGTGCTGTCCTTCTCGGGCGCGGATGATCAAGCTGGCTATGGCTTCAGCTTCACCGAACCGGCGTTTCTGGGGCGTGATGTCAGCTATGATATCGGGCTGCAATACGCTGAAACGCAGGGGTCTTATGCCAACTATGACACCACGATTGGCAGCTTCCGCACCGGGTTCGGTTTTCCGCTCAGCGAAAATGGCCGGTTGAACCTGTATTACAATGCGCGGCGTAGCGAGATGTTGGCAAACAGCAGCACAACTGGTGGAATCGTCGCCTCGGAGATCGCGCAGGGGGCTTTGTGGTCCAGCGCTTTGGCCTATGAATACACCTATGACACCCGTCGCACCGGGCTGGATCCGACTGCTGGCTGGCTTTTCGAGTTTGGTCAGGAATTCGGTGGTGCCGGTGGGGATAGCGAATTTATCAAGACCACCGCACGCGCCGTTGCTCAGAAGAAAATCTTCCACGAAGAAATCACTCTGCGCGCCAGCCTGGAGGCCGGTGTGCTGGCCTATGGTGGCTCTACCACGGGCCGCTCGGTTGATCGTTTCAACATCGGGTCGGGCATCATGCGTGGGTTCGAGCCTGATGGAATTGGCCCCCGTGAATATGCGGCCGGAACGGTCGATGACGCCCTGGGTGGTGACATGTTCGCCGTCGCCAAATTCGAGGCCGAGTTCCCCTTGGGTCTGCCCGAAGAATACGGCATCACCGGCGGTTTGTTCTATGACGTCGGCTCGGTCTGGGGGCTGAATAATTTGAGCAGCGCCACCAATCCGGTTCTGTACGAAGATTTCACCGCGCGTCACGTTGTCGGCTTCTCGGTTTTCTGGACCACACCGATCGGTCCGTTGCGCTTTAACTTCTCCAAAGCGTTGAAGAAAGAAGCGCAGGACAAGGAACAGACCTTTAACCTGACCATCGCAACCACATTCTGATGGGGATCGTGATGCGACTGACGACATTGGCAAAAGGGCTGGCTGTGCTGGCCCTTCTGCTTTTTCCGCCCATGGTCGTGGCGCAGGATGCCCCCGCTCTGCAAAGCCAGGTGCTGACCGTTGATTCCGAACGCATGTTCGCGGACTCGCTGTTTGGGCAACGCGTAACGCAGGAGTTCGAGGCTGAAAGCAAACGTCTGGAGGTCGAAAACCGCCAGATTGAAGCCGATCTGATCGTCGAAGAAAAAGAACTGACCGAAAAGCGCGCGACTTTGCCGACCGAAGAATTCCGTGCACTTGCCGATGCCTTTGATCAAAAGGTCGAGCTGATCCGCCTGCAACAAAGCACCAAGGCCCGCGCCCTAACGCAGGGGCTGGATTCTGGACGTCGCGAGTTTCTGAGCGCCGTGCAGCCCATTCTGGCCGCGATCATGACAGACACCAGCGCGGCCATCATTGTAGAACAGCGCTCGGTCTTTCTGAGCCGCCTGTCGATCGACATCACCAATCTGGCAATCGAGCGTCTGAACGCAGAAATTGGCGACGGAACCGAACCGACGCAGCCTCTTGAGGATCAAAGCGCAGAAGACGCGCAGTGACGCTTGCCCAGCGGGGTCCCAGTTGGTAGGGGATGGGCTAAGCAAAAGAAAGGAAATCGACCATGTCAGAGCAGTTGCTGAGCGCGGATATCGCCTTGATCCAGCGGATCATTCCGCATCGCTATCCGTTCCTTCTGGTGGACAAGGTGGTCGATATCGACGGGTATAAATCCGGTCGCGGCATCAAAAATGTCACCATGAACGAACCGCATTTCCAGGGGCACTTTCCCGGCAAGCCGATCATGCCCGGCGTCACCATTATCGAGGCGATGGCCCAAACCGCTGCCGTCATGGTGGGCACCGCGCTGGACATGGCTGACAAGAACATGCTGGTCTATTTCATGGCCATCGAGAAATCCAAATTCCGGCGCATGGTCGTGCCCGGTGACGTGCTGGATCTGAACATCACCACAGTGCGTGGCAAGCCCGGTGGCAAGGTCTGGAAATTCTCGGGCGTGGCCACGGTTGATGGCGAACTGGCCGCCGAGGCCGAGTTCACCGCGATGATGGACCTGGGCTCGGAGTGACACGGATGACCGTTGACATTCATCCCTCGGCGATCATCGAGGACGGTGCGCAACTGGGCGCGGGCGTTAAGATCGGCCCGTTCTGTATTGTCGGGCCCGATGTGGTTCTGGGCGATCGGGTCGAGCTGAAAAGCCACGTCGTTGTCACCGGCAAAACCGAGCTGGGCGCGGATACGGTGGTCTTCTCGTTCTCGGTCCTCGGAGAGATCCCGCAAGATCTGAAGTTCAACGGCGAAGAAACCCGTCTTGTCATCGGTAAGCGCAACCGCATCCGGGAACATGTCACCATGAACACCGGCACCCAAGGCGGTGGCGGGCTGACCAAAGTTGGCGATGACGGTCTGTTTATGGCCGGCTGTCACGTGGCGCATGATGTTATCCTTGGTGACCGCGTGATCGTTGTGAACTCGGCCGCGCTGGCCGGGCATTGCATCATCGGAGACGACGTGATCATCGGCGGTCTGTCCGGCATTCACCAATGGGTGCGTGTGGGGCAGGGCGCGATCATTGGCGCTGTGACGATGGTGACGGCGGACGTGATGCCCTATGGTCTTGTTCAGGCTGATCGGGGCGAGTTGGATGGCCTGAACCTGGTGGGGCTAAAGCGGCGCGGCGTGGCCCGCGCTGACATTTCCGCCTTGCGTGACGCTTTCAAACGGCTTGGCGCGGGCGAAGGCTCGTTCCAGGAACGTGCCAAGGCCCTGGGTGCAGAGACCGACAGCGAATACGTCCAACAGATTGTGGACTTTGTGACCGGCGCGTCGGACCGCTCGTTTCTGACCCCAAAAACATGAGTGGACGCCTGGCGATATTGGCGGGCAGCGGCGCGTTGCCCGTCGCCTTGGCCAAAGCCGCACCCGATGCCTATTGCGTCAGTTTTGCCGGTGTGCCGACAGACCTGACCAGCACGCACGTACACCACTTCGAAAAACTGGGCGCATTGTTCGCGGACCTGCGCGAGAATGGTGTGACCCATGTCAGTTTCGGTGGGTCAATGAGCCGCCCTCCGCTGAATCCGGCCAATTTTGATGCCACGATGATGGCACTGGCTCCCCGCTTGTTGGCAGGAATGCAAGGGGGCGACGACGCCTTGTTGCGCCTGGTCATCGAGGTGTTCGAAGAGCAGGGTTTCACAGTTGTCGGTGCGCATGAAATCGCGCCGGATTTGACCGTGGCCGAGGGGCTGATGTGCGGCCCTGAACCTTCTGAGCAGGCGCTGAAAGACGCTGAACGTGCGGCTGACATTCTGAACGCGCTGGCTCCGGTCGACGTTGGTCAAGGATGCGTTGTGGCTGGCGGAATTTGCGTCGGGATCGAGACCATTCAAGGCACTGATGCATTGCTGGAATTCGTCGCTGAGACGCCGAAACCGCTGCTGCGTGGGCACGCCCCGATCTTCGTGAAAGCGCCCAAACGCGGCCAGGATCTGCGCGTCGATATGCCTGCGATTGGCCCTCTGACGATCGAAAACGCGGCTAAGGCGGGTATCCAGGGTATCGTTGTTCAAGCCGGAAAGGTCCTGCTTTTGGATCGCAATTGTACGCTGCAAGCCGCAGAAAACGCAGGGATTTTCATTCTGGGACGGCAGCTTTGATCCGCGTCTTCTTAATCGCTGGCGAGGCGTCTGGCGATAAATTGGGCGCGGCTTTGATGGCTGGCCTGAAGTCGCTGACAGATGTTGAATTCATGGGGGTCGGTGGCCCCTTGATGCAGTCCGAGGGGATGAAAAGCAACTTTCCCATGGACGAATTGTCGGTCATGGGCATCGCCGAGGTGCTGCCCAAATACCGCCATTTGAAACGTCGGATGGAGCAGACCGCACAGGCCGTATTGGACGCGCGCCCGGACGTTTTGATCACCATTGATAGCCCCGATTTCTGCCTGCGTGTGGCCAAGCGCGTTAAGGAACACGCTGACATCCGCACCGTTCATTATGTTGCGCCGACCGTTTGGGCCTGGCGTGCGGGGCGGGCGGCTAAGATGGCGAAAATGATCGACCACGTTTTGGCGCTGTTTCCGTTCGAACCGCCCTACATGCGGGCCGAAGGGATGGCGTGCGATTTTGTCGGGCATCCTGTGGTCGCGGAACAGATTGCCAGCACCGCCGATGCCCAAGCGTTCCGCACGACCCATGGGATCGGTGACGGGCCATTATTGATGGTGCTGCCTGGCTCGCGCCGAGGCGAAGTCACCCGGCTGACCCCAATATTCAGAGAGGCTCTGAAGCCCGTTTTGGACGCGAAACCCGATCTGAAACTGGTGATCCCGACCACTGCGAACGTGACCGAATTGGTGCGTGATCTTGTGGCGGACTGGCCCGTCCAACCTTTGATTTTGACGCCGACAGGGCAAAGCAAAGACGCTTATCTGGCGCAGAAATCCGCGTGTTTTAGGGCGGCTGACGCGGCGCTGGCGGCCTCGGGGACGGTCTCGTTGGAATTGGCGGCGACGGACACACCGATGGTGATCGCCTATGATATGAACTGGCTAAGCCGTCAAATTATCGGACGGATGCTGAAGGTCGACACGGTGACGCTGGTCAATCTGGTCAGTGACACGCGCGCGGTGCCCGAATTCATCGGGGCCGAGTGCAAGCCAGAAAAAATCGCTGCCGGTCTGCTGTCAGTGCTGGACAACCCAACGGCGCAGCACGCAGCGATGCGCCTGACGATGGAGCGTTTGGGACGCGGCGGCGAGGCGCCCGGCTTGCGGGCGGCGCGGGCGGTATTAAACGGGCTGGGGCAGGGCGCACATTAAAATGCGGCCTTGAGATCCTTTAGCGCCTGGACCGAATCGTCGGCTTGCCAGATTTCCTGGCCAATCCCAAAGAAATCGGTAACGGGCGAGAATTTCGCGATCAATTCAGCGTCCAGAGCGCCCTCGGCCACCACGGGGACCTCGATCATCATGGACCACCATTCAAACAGCTCGCGCTCGGCGACGGTGCCGTCGAACAAGGGCGTCTGACCAACCGGGCCAAAGCTGACGTAATCGGCGCCGGATTCGCCCGCGCTCATGCCGTCATGGCGCGATGCGCCGCAATAGGCGCCCACTATCGCGTCGTCCCCCAGCTCTTTGCGGGCCTTGCGCACCGAGCGCGCGCCATCGGTCAGATGCACACCATCCAGACCCAGACGTTCGACCATCAGAAGATGGCTGTCGATCACCAGGGCCACATCCCGCGAGATTGTCACCTCGCGCAGCGCATCGGCGGCGCGGGAAATGCGGTCTTCGTCATGCGTGGACAGGGCCAGGCGGACGCACGCGATCTCGGTGCTGTCCAGCACACGACCCAGTTGGCTGGGGAATTGCGACAGTTCGAATTCGGGCGGGGTAATAAGGTAGATCTGCGGCTGCTCGGATTCGGCCATGGGGCTGCTCCTGTCTTGGGGTTTCCGGCTGCTATACCGTGCTTCGGCGCGTTTGAAAATGGGGCACCGCAGGGGTGGAAATGGGCGCGGGCCTAGCGTATCAGCATTCGGTGATCAATCGGAGAGTTTGGATGCCCAGCGAAACCCCTCAACCCGCTTTTGTTCTGGTGCGCCCGCAGATGGGCGAAAACATCGGCGGAGCCGCACGCGCGATGTGGAATTTCGGGCTGGACCGGATGCGGATCGTCAGCCCGCGCGACGGCTGGCCGAACCAGAAAGCCATCGCCATGGCCAGTGGGGCCGGGCGATTGCTGGACGAGGCCGGGCTGCATGACAATCTGGCCGATGCCTTGGGCGATTGTACTTATGTATTCGCCACGACCGCCCGTCAGCGTGGGCTGACCAAACCTGTCGTGACCCCGGAACGCGCAATGGAAATCGCCCGCGAAAAGATCGCAAATGGTGAGAAGGTGGCCGTGATGTTTGGCCCCGAACGCGCCGGTCTGGAAAACGAGGATATCGCGCGGGCCAATGCCATAATCTCGGTTCCGGTGAACCCGGAATTTGCCTCGCTGAACCTGGCGCAATGCGTGCTGCTGACGGCCTATGAATGGCGGCGTCAGTCGGTCGAGGTTGTGCCTGAAACGATCGAACTGGCTGGCTCGGACTGGGCCAGCACCATCGAGGTGGAAAAACTGGCCGAGCATTACGAACAACGCCTGGACGATGCCGGTTTCTTTTTTCCCGAAACCAAGGCCGAGGGTATGAAAGTCGTTCTGCGTAACCTCTGGAGCCGGATGCAGCTGACCCGCAGCGATGTGCAGATGTTGCACGGGATCATGCGTCAAATGGTGCGCTGGAAAGAACGCGGCTGAGTGCTGGACGTGAGGGCGCACGCGCCCTAACTTGCGGCAAAAGGATGACGCGCCTGCGGGCGGCGAGCAGAGGAAAGCGAGCGAATGAGCGATAAACGCAGCATCTTCGAAGAGGTCACCACCGAGGCATCCTCGGAGCGGAAAACCCCTGCGGGCGGAATGATCGACCAAGGAAAACGCGGTGCCCGGCGCGGCATTCGAGCCTGGCTGGCGGTGCTGTTCGCTTTGGTTGTGGTGATGATCGCGGTTGGTGGTCTGACCCGCCTGACCGACAGCGGCCTGTCTATCACTGAATGGAAACCGGTCACTGGCGCGATCCCTCCGATGTCTCAGACTGACTGGCAGGCCGAATTCGCGAAGTATCAGGAAATTCCCGAATTCCAGTTGCAAAACAAAGGCATGAGCCTGTCTGAATTCAAATCCATCTACTGGTGGGAATGGGGACACCGACAGCTGGGTCGCTTTATCGGGCTGGTCTGGGCCGTTGGTTTTGCCGGTTTCGCACTGGCTCGCGCGATCCCGACGGGGTGGACCGGACGATTGGTGCTGATCGGCGCGCTTGGTGGGCTTCAGGGCGCCGTTGGTTGGTGGATGGTCAGCTCGGGCCTGAAAGGAACCATGCTGGACGTCGCCTCGTACCGGTTGGCGACGCATCTGGGGCTGGCCTTCATTATTCTGGGTTTTATCTCTTGGTTCATTTTGCAATTGGGCCGCGAAGAGCGCGACCTGATGCAAGCTCGTCGCTTGCGCGAGTCCAAATTGTGGGGCATTTCGACGGGCTGGCTGCATCTGGCCTTTATTCAGATCCTTCTGGGCGCGCTGGTCGCTGGCATTGATGCCGGTCAAAGCTTTACCGATTGGCCGCTGATGGGCGGACAGGTTGTCCCACCCGAGGCGTTTGATCTGACCCCGGTTTGGCGCAACTTCTTTGAGAACGCGGGGCTGGTGCAATTCATCCATCGCTGCGTGGCGTACCTGCTGTTGGCGATGACCATCATGGCGCTGATCAAGGGCCGTAAATCCGCGAATGCCAGCACCCGCGCTGCCTTTATCGCGGCGTCGATTGCTGTCTTTGGGCAGGTTTGTCTGGGCGTTTATGTTCTGTTTTCCGGCGTGCAGCCGCATGTTGCGCTGACCCACCAGATCATCGCTGTGCTGGTTTGGGTCCTGATCCTTAGGGCGCGTTTCCTGTCCGGTTATCCCATTACCGACGCTATTCGGAGAACCTAGCATGACCTCTTTTGATGCCCTGATGGGCTTTACCCGCGAAACCATGGCGTTGGCGCAGATCGCGGGCCGGTTGGGCTGGGATCAGGAAACTATGATGCCGCGCGGGGCCGCTGAACAACGGGCCGAGGAAATGGCCGCCCTGGAATCCGTTCTGCATGCGCGCCGGACCGACCCTCGGATTGCGGAGTGGTTGGAGACCGTCGCGCCTCAGGATGACGTCGACAAGGCTCAGTTGCGTCAAATCCGACGCAGTTTTGATCGGGCGCGTAAGGTCCCCGCTGATCTGGCCTCGGCACTGGCGCGCACGACCAGCCGGGCACAAGGTCAATGGGCTCAGGCCCGTGCCGACGAAGATTACGCTGCTTTCGCCCCCGTCCTGGACGAGGTTCTGACCCTGCGCCGCCAAGAGGCCGCCGCGTTGGCCCAAGGCGGTGATCTGTACGATGCGCTGTTGGATGACTATGAACCCGACTGCAAGGCTGCGGATCTGCAAGCGATGTTTGATGCGTTGCGGCCCCATCTGGTGGAGCTGCGCGCCGCCGCGTTGGACCAACCTGCGCCCGCTGGCCTGACGGGCCACTTTGACCAGGCTCAGCAAATGGAGCTTGCCCGCTTGTTGGCGCAAAGTTTCGGGTATGACAGCGATCATGGCCGCTTGGATAAGGCCGTGCATCCGTTCAGCTCTGGCTCGGGGCTGGATGTGCGGATCACCACCCGCACGGATGAAGCCGACCCGTTCAACTGCATTTACTCTACCATTCACGAGGTTGGGCACGCCTGTTACGAACAGAATATCGACCGCGCCTATTTGCTGACACCGCTGGGGCAGGGCGTGTCGATGGGGGTGCATGAATCCCAATCCCGCATCTATGAAAATCAATTGGGCCGCAGCCGCGCCTTTACGGGGTGGCTTTTTGGCCAGCTGCGAGACCGTTTCGGCGATATCGGGATCGCGTCCGAGGATGCCTTCTATGCCGCCGTAAACCGCCTGCAAAACGGCTTCATTCGCACTGAAGCGGACGAGGTTCAGTATAACCTTCATGTCATGTTACGGTTTGATCTGGAACGCGCGCTGATCGCTGGCGACCTGTCTGTAGCGGATCTGCCCACCGCCTGGAATGACCGCTTCCAAGCCGATTTCGGTTACGAGGTCGACAAGCCCTCCAATGGCTGCCTTCAAGACGTCCATTGGTCCGTGGGGCTGTTTGGGTACTTCCCGACCTATACGCTGGGCAATGTCTACGCAGGCTGTTTGAACGCCGCCCTGCGCCAAGATCTCCCGAATCTGGACACAGCCCTGGCCCAAGGCGACACCCGCCCCGCAACCGAATGGCTGAAGACCAAGCTACAAACCCATGGCGGGCTGCGCAGCCCCCAAGACACCATCACCCATGCTTGCGGGGGCACGCCCCCTAGCGAAAAACCTCTGGTCGACTACCTCACAGAAAAATTTGGCACACTCTACCAGATCTAAAAAGCCCGCCCCAACAATCAGGGGCGGGCTTCTTCTTTTTCCAAATATCCCGGGGGACGGCCGCAGGCCGTGGGGGCAGCGCCCCCGCCCTTAGCTCTCGGTTTCGTCCTCATCATCGCCTTGCTCGGCGATCCGTGCGACCGAAACGACCTCTTCGCCTTTGCCGGTGTTGAATACTTTCACACCTCCGGCTGAACGCGAGCGGAAAGAAATCCCCTCAACCGGCACCCGGATTGACTGCCCTTTCGAGGTCGCCAGCATCACCTGATCGTCCATTTCCACAGGGAAGGACGCCACCAGATCGCCGCCACGCATGGCTTTGTCCATGGCCATCACGCCCATGCCACCACGGCCTCGCACCGGGTAGTCATGCGACGAGCTCAACTTGCCCGCGCCGCCCATGCTGATCGTCAGGATCAGGTTTTCCGCCGCCGACATTTCAGCATAGCGTTCCTGAGTGATGCTGCCTTCGATGGCTTCCTCATCGCTTTCGCCATCATCGGTCAGACCAGCGACCGCACGGCGCATCTTCAGATAGGCTGCGCGCTCTTCCGAGGTCGCCTCGAAATGGCGGATCACCGACATCGAGACGACCTGATCCTCGGACAGTTTGATGCCGCGCACCCCGGTCGAGTTCCGGCCCGCAAACACCCGCACATCCGTGGTCGGGAAACGGATCGCACGACCCGAATTTGTGACCAGCATCACGTCGTCCTCTTCGGAGCAGATGCGCGCATTCACCAGGCTGACGCTGCCATCTTCGGGCAGTTTCATCGCGATCTTACCGTTGGATTTGACGTTGGTGAAATCCGACAGCTTGTTGCGGCGCACGTCACCCGCGGTGGTGGCGAACACGATTTGCAGCGCGTCCCATTCCTCGTCCGGGCGGTCAACGGGCATGATCGCGGCAATCGAGACACCTGTGGGAATTGGCAGGATATTGACGATGGCCTTGCCCTTGGCGGTCCGGCCCCCTTGCGGCAGACGCCAGGTTTTCAGCTTGTAGACCATGCCGTCCGTGGTGAAGAACAGCAGCTGCGTATGGGTGTTGGCCACGAAGAGGGTGGTGACCACGTCTTCTTCTTTGGTTTGCATCCCGGACAAGCCCTTGCCGCCGCGTTTTTGCGCGCGGAAATCGGCCAGTGGAGTCCGCTTGATCCAACCGCCCGAGGTGACGGTCACGACCATATCCTCGCGCTCGATCAAGTCTTCGTCCATCATGTCGCCGGACCAGTCAACGATCTCGGTCCGACGAGGAACGGCGAACTGGTCGCGCACTTCGCGCAGCTCGTCCGCGATGATGCCCATGATGCGATCGCGGCTGCCCAGAATTTCCAGGTATTCCTTGATTTTGCCGGCCAGCTCTTCCAGCTCGTCGGTGACTTCTTGTACGCCGATCTGGGTCAGGCGTTGCAGGCGCAGTTCCAGGATGGCGCGGGCCTGGGTTTCGGACAGGTTATAGGTCCCGTCGTCATTCACAGGGTGCAGAGGATCGTCGATCAGGCGCAGATATTCCACGATGGACCCGGCAGGCCAGCGGCGTGTCATCAGTTTATGCCGCGCTTCGGCCGCATCCGCACTGGCGCGGATGGTCGCGACGACCTCATCGACATTGGTGACGGCCACGGCCAAACCACACAGAATATGAGACCGCTCGCGCGCCTTGCGCAGCAGATAAGCCGTGCGCCGTGCCACGACATCCTCGCGGAAATCAATGAACGAGGTCAAGAAGCGGCGCAGCGTCAGCTGTTCAGGCCGCCCGCCATTCAGCGCCAGCATGTTACACCCAAACGAGGTTTGCATCGGCGTGAAACGGAACAGCTGGTTCAGCACCACCTCGGCGGTGGCGTCACGCTTCAGCTCGACCACCACGCGCACGCCGTTGCGGTCGGATTCGTCCTGTACGTGGCTGATGCCCTCGATCCGTTTTTCGCGGACAGCTTCGGCGATCTTTTCGATCATCGAGGCCTTGTTCACCTGATAGGGAATCTCGTCCAGCACGATGGCATAGCGATCCTTGCGGATTTCCTCGACACGGGTTTTTGCGCGGATCACGACGCTGCCGCGACCCTCCAGATAGGCTTTGCGCGCGCCGGTGCGGCCCAGCATTACACCACCTGTGGGGAAATCAGGGCCAGGAACAAACTGGATCAGCTGTTCGCTGGTCAGGTCTGGATCTTCGATCAAGGCCAGCGTCGCATCCACAATCTCGCCCAGATTATGCGGCGGAATGTTCGTCGCCATGCCGACCGCAATACCACCGGCACCATTGACCAGCATATTGGGGAATCGCGCGGGCAGGACAGTCGGCTCGCGGTCCTTGCCATCATAGTTGTCCTGGAAATCGACGGTGTCTTTGTCGATATCGCTCAGCAGAAATGCGGCGGGTTTGTCCATCCGCACTTCGGTGTAACGCATGGCCGCGGCATTATCGCCATCCATCGAACCAAAGTTGCCCTGACCATCCAGCAAGGGCAGCGACATGGAGAAATCCTGCGCCATCCGCACCAATGCATCATAGATCGCGCTGTCGCCATGCGGGTGATATTTACCCATCACATCACCGACCGGACGGGCCGACTTTCGATAGGGTTTATCATGCCCATTTCCGGTCTCGTGCATCGCGTAAAGGATGCGCCGATGCACCGGTTTCAACCCGTCCCGCAGATCGGGGATGGCCCGGCTGACGATGACGCTCATGGCGTAGTCGAGATAGGACGATTTCATCTCGTCCGTGATCGACACACTGGGGCCGCTATACGCGGGCCGTTCAGGTGCGTTTTCTTGTTCGTTCTCAGGTGTTTGAGGCGAGTCGCTCACGTGGTCCTACCGCTCTGTCTGGGTCGTCTATATTTTGTTACATTTGGTATATCAGAGCCATCATATAGGGTGCAATGGTCCATGCAGGCTAACCCGATGTCAGGCGGCATTGACGCTTCAACCTACTGAAATAAAACGACTATTACATCTCTTCACAAAAAAGAAATAGGCCGGGGCGCTCTCAACGCTCCCAGCCCTTCTTCTTTTTCTAAATATCCCGGGGGTTAAGGCCCGCAATCTTGATTGTGGGACAAGGGGGCAGCGCCCCCTGTAGCGCCCGATATCAGGGAATGATCCGGGTGTATTTCAGTCCTTCCAGGCTGGCACCGGCCAGCAGTCCGGCCTGTCCGAACACGACCGCCAGAACCGGCGAGGTGGCAGTGGTGGTGTCGGTCCGCACATTCTCGGCCACATCCGAGAAGACATATTCCAGATCTGCACCAACGGCCCAGCCATGGCCGCTGCGGAAATTCTCGAGCGCGGGCTGAGTCATGAAGAACAGTACATGCGCATATTGCTGCGCGCCGATTTGCAAACCAAAGCTGCCTTTGGCGGCCGAGTAGTAATCAACCGTCATGCTATCCACACGCAGCGCACCACGGCCATAGCCGCCGCCGACGAACAGACCGGCCTCGGTCACCAGGGGCATCACCAGCTGGGCCACGGATTTATCCATGACTTCTTGGACATTGGGATAGTTGGTCAGCAGATAGTCCATAGTCGCGTTGACACGCGCGTCGATCGTATCTGCGTTCGGGGTGCCCGTGCCGTTCGAGCACGCTGCGGTCACACCAGCACCGGCCAGCGCGGCCAGCGCAAAGCTGCGTCGGGTAAATTGGGTCATAGGGATCGCCTGTGTTTGTTGCCTGTTTGGGCCGGCCTCTGATTTGGGCCGGTTTATGTGGCAACGATACACCGCACGCCGCAGGCTGTCACTAGGGCGGCTGCCCCATGGTCAGGGTCGGCAAGAATGCGCGCTTAGCGCTTGTGCAATTCACGGGCAACGGCGGGGGCGAAATAGGTCAGCACCCCGTCACAGCCCGCACGTTTGAAGCACATCAGGCTTTCCATCATCGCCCGCTCGCCATCAATCCATCCGTTCTGAGCCGCCGCCTGGATCATCGCGTATTCGCCGGATACCTGATAGGCATAGGTGGGGACCGCAAAGGCCTCTTTCACCCGTTGGCAGATATCCAGATAGGGCATACCGGGTTTGACCATCACCATGTCAGCGCCTTCGGACAGGTCGCGTTGGATCATACGCAGGGCTTCGTCGGTGTTGGCAGGGTTCATCTGATAGGTGGTTTTATCGCCCTTCAGCGCGCCCGACGCGCCAACAGCATCGCGGAAGGGCCCGTAAAAGGCGCTGGCATATTTCGCGGCATAAGACAGGATCATGGTGTCCTTGTGCCCCTCGGATTCCAATGCGGCGCGGATGGCGCCGATCCGGCCGTCCATCATGTCCGACGGGCCGATGATGTCCACGCCAGCCCGCGCCTGTTCCAGCGCTTGTTTGACCAGCGCGTCGACGGTTTCGTCATTCAGAATGATGCCATCCTCAACGATCCCGTCATGACCGTTCGAATTATACGGATCCAAAGCCACGTCCGACATGATCGCGACGTCGATACCTGCGTCCTTGATCGCGCGGGTGGCGCGGTTGGACAGGTTGTCTGGGTTCCAGGCCTCCTCGCAACCCGGCGTTTTTAGCGACGGATCGGTATAGGGAAACAGGCAGATTGCGGGGATACCCAGATCCGAGGCCTCGCGTGCGGCCTCGACGATCTTATCGACCGACAGGCGGTTCACACCAGGCATCGAGCTGACGGGCTCGGAAATACCGTCCCCATCCCGCACAAAGATCGGCCAGATCAGATCGCCGACGCTCAGTGTGTTTTCCTGCACAAGCGCCCGAATCCGAGCCGATTGACGCGTGCGACGGAACCGCGTGGTGGGAAAGGGGGCCTGGGATTGGTGGGGCATCTGGTAATTCCTTCCTGTCTGGTGCATGGGTCGCATGGAATTTCGACACACTCAAGGGTAGGAATTGCCGCG
>JBOEGN010000031.1:0-74431 GCA_050633445.1 Thalassovita sp. | reverse complement strand
TGCCGGTGCGCTATGTGGTGCCCGTGCCCTCGGCCCAGGTGAAATCGGCTGTGCTGCTGGCGGGTCTGAACGCCCCCGGCGAAACCGTGGTGATCGAAAAAGAAGCCACCCGCGATCACACCGAACGGATGCTGGCTGGATTCGGCGCTCAGATCACAACCGAGGTCACGGACGAGGGCCGCGTCATCACCCTGACCGGTCGCCCCGAGTTGAAGCCCCAAACCATCATCGTACCGCGTGATCCCTCCAGCGCGGCCTTTCCGGTCTGCGCGGCGATCATCACGCCCGGCTCGGACGTTTTGGTGCCCAATATCGGCCTGAACCCCACCCGCGCGGGCCTGTTTTATACGCTACAGGATATGGGCGCGGATCTGACCTTTGAAAACATGCGCGAAGAGGGCGGCGAGCCCGTCGCCGATCTGCGCGCGAAATTCTCGCCTGACCTTAAGGGCATCGAGGTGCCGCCCGAACGCGCCGCCAGCATGATCGACGAATACCCGGTGCTGTCCGTGGTCGCGGCCTTTGCGCAGGGCGATACCGTGATGCGCGGCGTCAAGGAATTGCGCGTCAAAGAATCCGACCGGATCGAGGCGATGGCCAGCGGGTTGCGCCTGAACGGCATCGAAGTCGAGGACGGCCCCGATTGGTGGATCGTCAAGGGGCGCGGCCATGGCAACGTGCCCGGTGGTGCCACCTGCGAAAGCCATCTGGATCACCGCATCGCCATGTCGTTTCTTGTGATGGGCATGGCCAGTCAGTCCCCTGTCAGCGTTGATGATGGCGGCCCGATTGCCACGTCCTTTCCGATTTTCGAAGGGTTGATGGCTGCATTGGGTGCCAAAATCGAGCGGACCTGATGACTCGCTCCCGCTTCGCATGGTGGGGGTTGACCCTGCTGACCGTTTTGGTCTACGCGGCGCTTGTTTCGCTTGGCCAGATGCATCTGGATGTCGGTGACGGCCAGCAGCCCTTTGATCTGCGGGTGATGGGATATTCCGCGGACGAGGCGCAGGCCTATCTGGACGCGCTTCACCCGGTCCAAGTCACACTGTATCGCGGAATTCTGCGCCTTTTGGACACGATTTTCCCGGTGATGTTTGGCGTCTGGCTCTATGTCTCGGCCCGCGCACTAAAGGTCCGCCAACGCCCGTTGATCTGGATGGGACCGGCCTATGCACTGGTCGATTTGATCGAGAACGCGCTGGTCTCACGCCTTTTGGCGGGGCATGGTGGCGTGGTTTCTACGGATCTGGTTGCGTGGGCCAGCGTGGCTACGCAGGCCAAGTTCACCCTGCTGGCCATCACGCTGATCCTTTTGGGTCGCGCTGGCATTGTCCGGTGGAGAGCGCTGTGATCCAAGGCAGCTGCCTGTGCGGTGCGGTGAGCTATCATTCGGACACGGCACTGGGTCCGGCGACGGCGTGCCACTGCACTCAGTGTCGCAAAATCACCGGCAGCTATTCGATTGCCGCCCCGGTTGCAGCCACTGCATTAACCATCCAAGGTGCGCCGAAATGGTTCCCAAGTTCGCCCCATGCCAAACGCGCATTCTGTCCGGACTGCGGCTCCTATCTGTTCTGGGACGAGGGCGACGGGCAAATTTGGATCAGCCTGGGAACGGTGGACGGAGCAACCGGAACACGTCTGGAAAACCATATTTTTTGCGCGTACAAAGGCGATTATTCTGACCTGACTGACCCGCTTCCTCATTTCAGCGCGGGGTGGTCCAGCAAAAGGATTGACGACCTGATGTCATTCACAATTGCCATCGACGGGCCTGCGGCTGCGGGCAAGGGCACGATCTCAAAGGCCGTCGCGCAGCATTTCGGGTTTGCGCATCTGGATACCGGGCTGCTGTATCGCGCTGTCGGGGCCAAGACATTGGCCGGGGTCGATGCCATTGAGGCTGCGCGCGCCCTGACGCCCGAAGACCTGGAGGATGACAACCTGCGCACGCCCGAGGTTGCTCAGGCCGCCAGCAAGGTCGCGGTGGTCGCAGATGTACGCAAGGCTTTGGTTGATTTTCAGCGCAGTTTTGCCCGTCGGGCCGGGGGAGCTGTTCTGGACGGGCGCGACATTGGCACGGTCATCTGTCCCGAGGCCGAGGCCAAACTGTTCGTCACCGCCAGCGCCGAAGTGCGTGCAGAACGGCGTTACAAAGAGCTGGCGGCCAACGGGCATGAAACCACATTTGCCGAAGTATTGGCCGATGTCGTTGCCCGAGATGAACGCGACATGAACCGGGCCGAGGCGCCCTTGAAACCTGCCAGCGATGCGGTCACCATCGACACGTCTACGCTGGACATTGACCAGGCCATTGCATCGGCCATTTCTGCCATCGACAGCAAACGGAACACCGCATGAAACTTCGTAAATTGGGCAAGAACGGCCCTGAAATCTCGGCTCTTGGGATCGGGGCCATGTCTTTTGCCGAATTCTATGGTCCTACGACCGAGGAAAACTCCTTTGCCGTTTTGTCCGCCGCTTTGGATGCGGGCGTGACCCATATCGACACGGCCAACGTCTATGGCATGGGCCGGTCCGAGCGCGCGATTGGCCAGTTTCTGCGCGACAACCCTGGCACACGCGAGCAATTCCACATCGCCACCAAGGCCGCGATCACCAAGGACGACGACGGCAATCGCTGCTTCAAGAACTCGCTGGAACATCTGGAAAGTGAGCTGGACAAGAGCCTGGAAAAACTGGGCGTTGATCATGTTGATCTGTTCTATGTCCACCGCCGTCAGGATGACATGCCGATCGAAGAGGTCGCCGGCCACATGAATATCCTCAAGGAGAAGGGCAAGATCAAGGCCATCGGTCTGTCCGAGATCGCACCCTATACCCTGCGCCGCGCCGCCACCGAAGCTCAGATCGACGCCGTGCAGAACGAATACTCCTTGTCCACGCGCTTGCCCGAGATGGGTCTGGTGCAGGCCTGTGCCGAACTGGGCACCACGCTGGTTGCGTTTTCACCTGTGGGGCGTGCGTTGCTGACGGACAACCCGATTCCCAAAGAGCGCATCCCCGAACTGGGCTTTATGAAAGTGAATCCGCGCTTTTTGGAGCCGAACTACAGCCTGAACCTGGCCGCAACTGATCCGTTGCGCGCCTATGCGGGCGAACTGGGTGTGCCGACTGCCGCGCTGGCCATCGCTTGGGTTCTGGCGCAGGGCGAACATATCATCGCTATCCCGGGAACGCGTTCGACAGGTCACTTTGCCGAGCTGGTGACAGGCGCCAATCTGGACCTGACGCCGGATCAACTGACCAAGATCGAGGACATCCTGCCGGTCGGCTGGGCCTATGGGGATCGCTATAGCGCGGGTCAGAACGTCGGGCCGGAACGCTACTGCTAACGGCAAAATCCAAGACTCAGCAATTTTCAGGCCCCGTTATTTGCGGGGCCTGCTTGCATTCTGGCGCAGGGTCTGAAAAATGTTATGACATAACATAACCCAGAGCCAACATGCGTAACACCCGATCCAGCCTGAAACGCCGCCCGCGCCCTGATCCGATGCGGGCCTATGATAATCTACCACCAGACCTCAGATCCTGGCTGCGAACGGCTGCGCTGCCCTGGAGCCCGCAATCCGCGTTGCGAATCTGGCGCAAAGCTTGCCGTAAGGGTGGGGCCGCGCAGGCAATCGAACGGCTGAATGCGATCGAGGCTGCAATGCTGGCAAAAGACCGCGAAAACCTGGTCCGTCACTCGGCATGATGTGCGCGATTTCCCTTGTCATACAGGCCCTCAGCGGCTATATGCCCCCCGTCGACAAGGCGATAAACGCCGTAGAATAAAGAGATCGAGCAGGGTCGGACCAACCGGCCCTCTTTGTTTTGCGTATCGCTCTGACCAATTCGAGCTGCCCCAGGTGGCCATCAACCAAGACCGGCGGAGACAACCGCTCGGCCCGATAAAACGTTTGAAAAAGGAATGAAACGCCTCATGGCTAATACAACTATGGAAGAGTTCGAAGCCCTTCTGGAAGAAAGCTTCGAAATGGACACACCGAACGAAGGTTCGGTTGTCAAAGGTAAGGTTATCGCGATCGAAGCGGGCCAAGCCATCATCGACGTCGGCTACAAAATGGAAGGCCGCGTTGATCTTAAAGAATTCGCAAACCCCGGCGAAGCCCCTGAAATTGCTGTTGGCGACGAAGTAGAAGTCTTCTTGCGCGCCGCAGAAAACGCCCGTGGCGAAGCAGTTATCTCGCGTGAGATGGCCCGCCGCGAGGAAGCATGGGATCGTCTGGAAAAAGCCTACGCCAACGAAGAACGCGTCGACGGCGCCATCTTCAACCGCGTCAAAGGCGGCTTCACCGTGGATCTGGGCGGCGCTGTTGCGTTCCTGCCCGGTTCGCAAGTCGACGTCCGCCCCGTGCGCGACGCTGGCCCGCTGATGGGTCTGAAGCAGCCCTTCCAAATCCTGAAAATGGACCGTCGCCGTGGCAACATCGTTGTGTCGCGCCGCGCCATCCTGGAAGAATCGCGTGCCGAACAGCGCGCCGAAGTCATCGGCAACCTGTCCGAAGGTCAGGCAGTCGACGGTGTGGTCAAGAACATCACCGAATACGGTGCCTTTGTTGACCTGGGCGGCGTAGACGGCCTGCTGCACGTCACCGACATGGCCTGGCGCCGTGTGAACCACCCCTCGGAAATCCTGTCGATCGGTGAAACTGTCAAAGTACAGGTCATCAAGATCAACAAGGAAACTCACCGCATCAGCCTGGGCATGAAACAGCTGCAAGAAGATCCCTGGGATCTGGTTGCCGCCAAATTCCCGCTGGAATCGGTGCACAAAGGCCGCGTGACCAACATCACCGACTACGGTGCATTCGTCGAGCTGGAGCCCGGTGTCGAAGGTCTGGTCCACGTTTCGGAAATGTCCTGGACCAAGAAAAACGTCCATCCTGGCAAAATCGTTTCGACCAGCCAAGAAGTCGACGTCATGGTTCTGGAAATCGACGCCGCCAAGCGTCGCGTTTCGCTGGGTCTGAAACAGACCATGCGTAACCCCTGGGAAGTGTTTGCAGAAACTCACCCCGAGGGCACCGAGGTCGAAGGCGAAGTCAAGAACANNGCCTGCCCGGCGAAATCGACGGCATGGTTCACCTGTCCGACTTGTCCTGGGACGAGCGCGGCGAGGAAGCCATCCAGAACTACCGCAAGGGCGACGTCGTTCAGGCGGTTGTCTCCGAGGTTGATGTCGACAAAGAGCGTATCTCGCTGTCGATCAAAGCCCTGGGCGGCGACAAGTTTGCTGAAGCAGCTGGCGGCGTGAAGCGCGGCTCGATCGTAACCGTCAACGTGACTGCCATCGAAGACGGCGGCATCGAAGTCGAATACGAAGCCATGAAGTCGTTCATCCGTCGTTCGGACCTGTCGCGCGATCGTGCCGAACAGCGCCCCGAGCGTTTCTCGGTTGGCGATAAAGTCGACGTTCGTGTCACCAACGTGGACATGAAATCGCGTCGTCTGGGTCTGTCGATCAAAGCACGCGAAATCGCCGAAGAGAAAGAGGCCGTTGCACAGTACGGTTCCTCGGACTCGGGTGCATCGCTGGGCGACATCCTGGGCGCAGCTCTGAAAACCGGCGACGAGTAAGCTTTTTGCTCTGACTGAAAAATTGAACCCCGCAGCTTACCGGCTGCGGGGTTTTTCTTTGGCCTAACCGAAAATCGACCAACCCGTCATCTGGGCCAGCCGCACGACAGCCAGCGTTCCCAGTTGCGAGTTGCCATTTGCGTTCAGCCCAGGCGACCACACTGCAATCGAGGCCTGACCGGGCGCGACCAACAGGATGCCGCCGCCCACGCCGCTTTTGCCCGGAAGACCAACCCGATACGCGAAATCGCCCGACCCGTCATAGTGCCCACATGTCAGCATCAGCGCGTTGATCCGACGGACCGAACGGCGCGAGATTAGGGCAGGGGCCGCGTCGCCACCGATCAGGAAACGCCCTGCCTTGGCCAATTGGGCGCAAGACATTTCAATCGCGCATTGGTGAAAGTAGGTGCCGCAGGTCAGCTCGGGTGGATTCACGAAATTGCCATGGGCAGCCATGAAATGCGCCAGAGACATGTTCCGATGGCCATGCAGCTTTTCCGAACGCGCCACGGCCTGGTTGATATGGATATCTTCCTCTCCACTGGCTTGTCGGATGAAGCGCAGCAGCTCGCCCAGAACTTCACGCGGTTGGTGGCCCGTCAGGATGGCATCCGTCACGGCCAGCGCGCCAGCGTTCACGAATGGATTGCGGGGAATTCCAGCCTCGTGTTCCAGCTGAAGGATCGAGTTGAAGGGCAACCCCGAAGGCTCTCGCCCTACCCGGTGCCAAAGTTGGTCACCCAACCGCCCCAACGCCAGCGCCAGTGTGAACACTTTGGAAACGGACTGAATGGAAAACGGCACCGCGGCGTCCCCGGCCATGTGAACCCGACCGTCCGGCAACGCGATGGCGATGCCAAACTGGTTCGGGTCGATCCGGGCCAGTTCAGGGATATAGCTGGCCACGCGCCCCCGGTCAGTGACGGCGGACATCTCGGCGGCGATGGTGGTTGCGATTGTATCGAAATTCACCCAAGGCTCCTGTGTGGTCGTGCGACAAGTTTCCAAGCCATAATTGCAAAAGTGGCCGTTTTGGACCCCAAAATGTCCTGCGAATCAATCCCGTCGCTGCACTGCAACATCGGGCCGAGTCGGGCATTCTGCCTGTTCTGAATGCGTCGAACCCAATTTATGTTGAAAACTTAGATGGTTAGACGGCTGAATCTCGCCATTTGGCAAAGCTTGTTGTTCACCTGCTGCGACTTTCTTTCTATAGTCTCAGATATTGATGGGGGCACTAGCCAATAACCTGGGGGAGGTCGCCGATGATCCGATCGGAACTCATTCAAAAGATTTTCGAAGAAAACCAGGACCGGAGTTCTGAAAATCAATTGACCATGCGCGACGCTGAGAAAATCGTGAATACGGTTTTTGACGAAATAACGGGCGCGATGGCGCGAGGAGATCGCGTTGAACTGCGCGGCTTCGGCGCGTTTTCGGTCAAGCAACGGGATGCTAGGGTTGGACGAAACCCGCGTACCGGCGAGTCGGTGGAAGTTGAAGAAAAGCACGTGCCTTTCTTCAAAACCGGTAAACTGCTGCGTGATCGTCTGAACTCGAAATAACAGGGTGCTCATGCGCTATATTCGCTATGCTTTCCTCGCCGTTCTGGGCGTGTGTCTGATCACGATTGCTGTGGCCAATCGCCAGATGGTGTCGCTGACCTTGCTGCCGGAACCTCTGGCCGAAGTTTTGAACCTGAACTTCGCGATCCAGCTGCCGTTGTTTGCGGTGATTTTCGGCGGCATCGTTGCGGGCCTGCTGATTGGATTTGTGTGGGAATGGCTGCGCGAGCACAAACATCGCGCCACGGCCGTTCGCAAGGAACGTGAAGTCCACGATCTGGAGCGGAAGCTGAAGCGCGAACAGCGCAAAGCTGTGGAAAGCGGTCAGCAAGACGAGGTTCTGGCGCTGCTGGACAGCAAGTCCTGATCCCATGCCCCAAGACATCAAGGTCAAGATCTGCGGGCTGAAACAGCCCGAGCATGTGCATGTCGCGGCCCAAGCGGGCGCGGCCTATGTCGGCTTTGTCTTCTTCGCGAAATCACCTCGGAATGTGTCGATTGAACTGGCGCGCGATCTGGCGATCGAAGCGCCGTTGGGGCTGGCCAAGGTCGCCCTTTTGGTCAACGCGAATGACGCAACGCTCGACGCCATTCTGGATACCGTTCCGCTGGATATGTTGCAGTTGCATGGCAAGGAAAGCCCTGAACGCGTGGCCGAAATTCGCGCGCGCTATGGCTTGCCTGTGATGAAGGCTATCGGCATCGCCGAGGAGGCGGACCTGGAGCAGATCAGCCTTTATGGCGGTGTTGCGGATCAGCTTTTGGTCGATGCCAAGGCCCCCAAAGGTGCCGATCTGCCTGGTGGGAATGGGCTGTCCTTTGACTGGAAACTGGTGAATCGCAAATACTGGCCACGCCCGTGGATGCTGGCCGGAGGGTTGACACCTGACAACGTAGCGCTGGCCACTCAGATGACGGGCGCGCGTCAGGTTGATGTATCCTCGGGGGTGGAAAGCGCACCGGGGGTGAAGGATGCCGACCTGATCCGTGCATTTGTCGGCGCGGCCCTGGGGCCATCGGTGCCGGTTCTGTAGCATTGAGCCAAATCTGTGCCAAACCATGGCACAATTCCCCCGTATTGCATTGAATTGCCTCCGCGCGGGCCTTATGCACGTCATGTCAAATTACACGCGATCGAGAGGGAGCCGCATGGCCGACGATCTTTTCAACAGCTTCATGAATGGCCCCGATGAAAAGGGCCGCTTTGGCCAGTTTGGCGGGCGTTTCGTGTCGGAAACCCTGATGCCGCTGATCCTTTCCTTGCAAGAGGAATACGAGAAGGCCAAAACCGACACGGCCTTTTGGGCCGAGATGGATGATCTGTGGGAACATTATGTGGGCCGTCCCTCGCCGCTGTATTATGCCTCGGGTCTGACCGAGCATCTGGGCGGGGCCAAGATTTACCTCAAGCGGGACGAGCTGAACCACACCGGCGCGCATAAAATCAACAATGTGTTGGGCCAGATCCTGTTGGCCAAGCGCATGGGCAAAGACCGCATTATCGCCGAAACGGGCGCGGGTCAGCATGGCGTGGCGACGGCGACGGTTTGTGCCAAATTCGGTCTGAAATGCGTGGTCTATATGGGCGCGCATGACGTTGAGCGTCAGGCGCCAAACGTGTTCCGCATGCGCTTGCTGGGGGCCGAGGTCGTGCCCGTGACCAGCGGACGAGGCACCTTGAAGGACGCGATGAACGACGCTCTGCGCGATTGGGTGACCAACGTGCGCGATACGTTCTATTGCATTGGCACCGTGGCTGGCCCGCACCCCTATCCTGCGATGGTTCGTGATTTCCAGTCGATCATCGGCAAAGAGGTTCGCCAGCAATTGGCCGCGCAAGAGGGCGAGGGGCGTCTGCCCGACACCCTGATCGCCGCGATTGGCGGTGGCTCGAACGCGATGGGGCTGTTCTACGAATTCCTGGATGACCCGCAGGTGAACATCATTGGGGTCGAGGCCGGCGGCAAAGGCGTCACCCAAAAGATGGAGCATTGCGCTTCGTTGACCGGCGGTCGCCCGGGCGTATTGCATGGCAACCGCACCTATCTGTTGCAGGACGATGACGGTCAGATCCTTGAAGGACACTCGATTTCGGCCGGTCTGGACTATCCTGGTATCGGGCCCGAACACAGCTGGCTGCACGACATCGGCCGCGCCGAATATGTTGCGATCACCGACAAAGAGGCGCTGGAAGCGTTCCAGCTGTCCTGCTCGACCGAAGGCATTATTCCCGCGCTAGAGCCCTGCCACGCGCTGGCCCATGTGGCCAAGATCGCACCAACCCTGCCCAAGGACCATATCATCGTGATGAACATGTGTGGCCGTGGCGACAAGGACATCTTTACTGTCGCAAAGCATCTGGGCGTGGATATTAAAACTGGCGGTTAATCCCTTTAGAAACTGTGAAAACCCCTGCCATCGGCGGGGGTTTTTCTATTTCCGGGATCGAACACCTATCAAATTCCCGACCTTCGGCGCGCAGTTATCCACAGAATTAGACCGGATCGTGATTTATACACGATAATTTGTGGAAAACTCAGCAATCAGGGTCCATCGCGTGCTCTTGCAGCACTTCCAGTCGCACGATGTCCAAAGCGGTCACGTGGGTCGCGGCAAGATTGACCTTGGGCGCGCAGCCCTCGTCATGCGCTTGCAAAAAACGCGCGGCGCATAGGCACCATTGATCGCCCGCTTTCAGGCCTGCAAACCCGAGTTCGAGACGCGGTGTACTAAGATCGTTGCCGACATATTTCGAGTAGGCCAGAAATTCGTCCGTCATCACCGCGCAAACCGTGTGGCTGCCGCTGTCCTGGGCGCAGGTGTTGCAATGGCCATCACGGAAATACCCCGTTAACGGATCTTCAGAGCAAGATTTAAGAGGGCGCCCCAAGACGTTGATAGACGGGAATTTTTCCATTTCTCGCTCCGATGCCGGCAGGGGGCCATTTGCGCCCAGTGGAGCATAGGCAGGGCCTGCCCCGCAAGAGTTAGCTGAACTTGTCCATCAGCTTTTGCATGGCGCTGCGCGTGTCCTCGGGCGGGGTTTCTGGGGCAGGTTTTGGCTCAGACTTAGGCTTGGATTTCGAAGAGCGTGGCGGGGCCGTGCGCTGTGCGACCGCATTCAGAAAGCGCGAGCTATCATCCTCCGCCAGCTTGGCGGCGCCATCGCTGATGCCGCGTTGCAGATCGTCTAGCCAGTTTTGATCGGCCTTGGCGAAATCCGCCAGAACATAGCCCGAAACGCGGTCCTTATGCCCCGGATGCCCGATGCCAAGCCGAACGCGGGCGTAGTCAGCTCCGATATGCTGATGGATCGAGCGCAGCCCGTTATGGCCCGCATGGCCGCCCCCCTGCTTCACGCGGCATTTGCCGGGGGCCAGATCCAGTTCGTCATGAAAAACGGTGACGTCATCCGGGGTCAGTTTGAAAAACCGCATCGCCTCGCCCACGGATTGACCGGACAGGTTCATAAAGGTCTCGGGCTTTAGCAGCAGCACTTTTTCGCGGCCCAAACGGCCTTCGGTCAGCTGACCCTGAAATTTCGAGCGCCAGGGCGCAAACCCGTGATCCTCGGCGATCCGGTCCAGGACCATGAAGCCGATATTGTGCCGGTTACCTGCGTATTTCGTGCCAGGATTGCCCAGGCCGACCCAAAGCTGCATGTCGTTCACCCCTGTTTCGGACGCGGGCAGGGTAGGGCCATGCGCCGGGAATGTCTATCAAATGCAAAAGGCGCGACCCGAAGGCCGCGCCCGATACTGTCCCCCAAATGCGGGGTGCAGCGCAGATTATTCTTCTGCGGCTGCGACTTCTTCAGCTTCGCCTTCGTCGCCTTCGTTCTCTTCCGAACGCAGACCCGACGGAGCCGAGACATTCGCGATGACGAAGTCACGGTCGATGGTCGGCTTGGCGCCTTCGGGCAGGGTCACGTCGCTGATGTGCAGCACGTCGCCAACTTCGGCGTTCGCCAGGTCAACGGTGATGTGATCAGGGATCTCACCGGCCAGCACTTCCAGCTCAACTTCGGGGCGCACGATGGTCAGCACGCCGCCCTTTTTGATGCCGGGGCAGGTTTCCTGGTTCACGAAATCAACGTGGATGAACAGGTTGATGCGCGAGGTGCGACGCAGACGCATGAAGTCGACGTGGGTCGGCAGGTCTTTGACAACGTCCCGCTGGACGTCGCGGCAGATCACGCGAACATCTTCCTGGCCTTCAACTTTCATGTTGAACAGGGTCGATTTAAAGCGACCGGCTTTCAGGCGTTTGAACAGTTCGTTGAACGGAACGCTAATAGGCAGCGGTTCTGCGTCGCCACCAAAAACGATTCCGGGCACTTTGCCCGCGCGACGTGCCTGACGAGCGGCGCCCTTGCCTGTCCCCGTGCGGACCTCAGCGTTGAGGTCAGGAATTTCTCCAGCCATAGTATTTCTCCTAGCTATGGGTTCGGGGGATCCTCCAAGGCTGTATCCCCACATGAAGTCGCGCGTATAAACCAGTCTTCATGCTTTGAAAAGACCCTTTTTCATAAGGGGCTTTTTGCATTTCGTCTGCGGTTTGGGTTACTGCCAACGCCCCTCGAAATCCTGTGGAATCATCAGGATGGAGCGATCCAGATCCGCCACCTGGCGACGTCCGCACAGCGCCATCGAAGTGTCGAATTCCTTGTGCAGCACCTCCAGCGCCTTGGTGACGCCCGCCTGGCCCATCGCGCCCAGCCCATAGATGAACGAGCGCCCGATATAGGTGCCCTTGGCGCCCATGGCGACGGCCTTGAGGATGTCCTGACCCGAGCGGATGCCGCTGTCCAGATGCACCTCGATTTGATCGCCAACGGCCTCCAAAATCGATGGCAACGCCTTGATCGAGCTGATCGCCCCGTCCAATTGCCGGCCTCCGTGGTTCGACACAATGATCGCATCCGCGCCGACCTGCAGCGCCATCTTCGCGTCCTCGGCGTCCAGAATCCCCTTGAGGATCACCGGCCCGCCCCACATTTCCTTGATGGCGGCAATCTTGCCCCAGTCCAGCGTTGGGTCGAACTGCTCGGCCGTCCAGGCGCCCAGATCAGCCGCGTCCGAAATCCCCTCGACATGGCCCACAACATTGCCGAAATGCCGCCGTTTCGCGCCCAGCATGCCAATCCCCCAGCGCCATTTCGTCATCAGATTGGCGATTGTGGCAGGGGTCAGCTTGGGCGGCGCAGACAGCCCGTTTTTCAGATCCTTATGCCGCTGCCCCAGTATTTGCAGGTCCAGTGTGATCACCAGCGCTGAGCATTTCGCCGCCTTGGCGCGGTCAATCAGACGGCGCAGGTAATCCTGATCCTTCATCGTATATAGTTGAAACCAAAAGGGTTTTGTCGTCGCCTCGGCCACATCCTCGATCGAGTTAATCGACATGGTGGACAGCGTAAACGGCACCCCAAAGGCCTCGGCGGCGCGGGCGGCCTTGATCTCTCCGTCAGCGCATTGCATCCCGGTTAACCCCACCGGCGCCAGCGCCACGGGCAAAGACACGTCCTGCCCGATCATCTGCGTCGCTGTCGAGCGTCCCGACATATCCACCGCCACGCGCTGCCGCAGCCTGATCAGATCGAAATCTCTGGTGTTCTCGCGAAAGGTCTGTTCGGTCCAACTGCCGCTTTCGGCATAGTCATAGAACATCCGTGGCGCGCGGCGTTCATATAGACGCTTGAGGTCGTCGATACAGGTGATCACAGGCATGAATCTGGCCTTTTTGCTCATATTGGTGAGAAATATTTACCAATATGAGGCATGAAGGGCAATGTAAATCCGCGTGGGGCATGACGTCATTCAGGACAACGAAAGCTCTCGGCACGTTAGAGCAGTTTATGGGGCTCTGCCCCCGCGCCTTTGGCGCTCCCCCGGGATATTTGGAAAAAGCAGAAGCGGCTTCTTCTTGGCATAAATAACCAATTCCCGCGGAAACGGCCGAAGGCCGATGACGAGATATCGTGTGCGCGCGGCAGCGCGCTCAATTCAAGAAGAGTTTAGGCGCGGTGGGCGCCGTCGGCCAGGGATTTGACGAAGCTCAGGACGTCGCTTACGGGTTTGCCCGAGGCGATTTCTCCGACGATTGCTGAACCGACGACGCAGCCGTCGGCAACGCTGGCGATGGATTCGGATGTGTCAGGGGTGCGGATGCCGAAGCCCACAATCACTGGAAGGTCGGTTTTGGCTTTGATACGCGCGACCTCGGGGGCGACGTCGGCGGATTGAGCCGCAGCGGCGCCGGTGATGCCAGTGATCGAAACGTAATAGACAAAGCCGCTGGTGTTTTGCAGCACGGTCGGAAGGCGCTCATCATCCGTGGTCGGCGTGGCCAGACGGATAAAGTTCAGCCCGGCCTTTTGCGCGGGGATGCACAGCTCGTCGTCTTCCTCGGGGGGCAGGTCCACGACGATCAAGCCGTCGATGCCGGCCTCTTTTGCGTCCACCAGAAACTGATCAACGCCGCGATTGAAGATCGGGTTATAGTAGCCCATCAGAACGATCGGGGTCGTATCGTCGCCCTTGCGGAAATCCGTCGCCATATCCAGCGTCTTTTGCAGGGTCTGTCCGGCCTCCAGCGCGCGCTGACCGGCCAGCTGGATGGTGGGACCATCGGCCATGGGGTCGGTAAAGGGCAGGCCCAGCTCGATCACGTCAACGCCGGCTTCGGGCAGACCCTTCAGCACTTCTAAAGAGGTGTCGTAGTTGGGGTCGCCCGCCATGATATAGGCGACGAAGGCTTTCTTGCCTGCTGCGTTCAACTCGGCGAACTTGGCGTCGATGCGTGTCATACCGGGATCCCCATTCTGTCGTTCGCCCCGATGTGCCGCAAATGGGGACGGAACTCAATGGCTGGAACGCGCGAAAAGCGCAATTTCCATGGGGGAGGGCAGGGTACGCGGCCTTGCCATGCAGGCTTGCGCGTTCTAAGAGCGGCCAACTGGATATTTAACGGATCAGACATCTGATCACACGGAGGCCGCAGATGGGTTTCAAGATGGGTATTGTCGGGCTGCCGAATGTAGGCAAATCGACCCTGTTCAATGCGTTGACGAAAACGGCTGCGGCGCAGGCAGCGAATTTTCCTTTCTGTACGATTGAGCCGAACGTCGGTGATGTGGCCGTGCCCGATGCGCGCCTGGATACCCTGGCCGAGATTGCAGGCTCCAAGCAGATCATCCCGACCCGGATGACCTTTGTTGATATCGCCGGTCTGGTCAAAGGGGCCTCGAAGGGCGAGGGCCTGGGCAACCAATTCCTGGCTAACATCCGCGAAACCGACGCGATCGCTCATGTGCTGCGTTGTTTCGAAGATGGCGACGTGACCCATGTGGACGGGCGCGTTGATCCCGTGGCGGATGCCGATACCATCGAGACCGAGCTGATGCTGGCCGATCTGGAATCCATCGAAAAGCGCCGCGCCAATCTGGTGCGCAAGCTGAAGGGCAACGACAAAGAGGCCAAAGATCAGGATCGCCTGCTGGCCGCGGCCCAAGAGATGCTGGAAGACGGCAAACCTGCACGTCTGGTCGAAGTGGATGCCGACGACCGCAAAACCTGGGGCCAGTTGCAACTGCTGACCACCAAACCGGTTCTGTATGTCTGCAATGTCGGCGAGGCTGAGGCCGCCGAGGGGAATGAATTCTCGGCCAAGGTCGCAGCGATGGCAGCCGAGCAGGGCAATTCGCACGTGATCATCTCGGCCCAGATCGAAGAAGAGATCAGCCAGCTGGACGAGGATGAAGCCACCATGTTCCTCGAGGAGATGGGGCTGGAAGAGGCGGGCCTGGATCGTCTGATCCGCGCGGGTTACGAGCTGCTGCACCTGGAAACCTACTTCACCGTCGGCCCCAAAGAGGCCCGCGCCTGGACGATTCGCGTCGGAACGCAAGCGCCGCAAGCCGCAGGCGTCATCCATGGTGACTTCGAAAAGGGCTTTATCCGGGCCGAAACCATAGCCTATGATGACTATATTTCTTGTGGTGGCGAGGCCAAAGCCCGTGAAACTGGCAAGCTGCGGGCCGAGGGTAAGGGCTATGTGGTGCAGGACGGCGATGTCATGCATTTCTTGTTTAACACCTGATTTACTCGCCTTAAGCGGGTGAATCGGGCCCAACTGTTGCGATTTTGGAGCAATCCATAGGCAAATCAGCGAAAATCCGTCAATTTTCGTGCCGCTCTGCAGCAAGTAGGTTTTCTTTTTGGAATTGATGTGAGAAAAGGAGTGAGACCGGGTTTCCCGAGTCATCTCATTCTGGATGTTGGAGAGACATTATGAAAAAATTTACCATTGCCGCCGCTGCCGCTCTGGCACTGGCTTCGGCCGCTCCGGCTGTTGCTGACACCGCAACCAACGACGATCCCTTCGTCTCGACTCAGGCCAGCCTGGCCGTGGGTGAGTCTTCGGCTTTGGCCGCTGTTGGCGCCGCTATCCTGATCATCGGCATCGCGGCTGCTGGCGACTCCTAAGTTCGCTTGCGTCAAAAAAATTCGGGAAAAGGCACGAGGGATCTCGTGCCTTTTTTCATGTCTGAGGGTTGCTTTCGAAAAGACACCTGAACAAAAAAAGGCGGCCAAGCAGGGCCGCCTTTTGTGTTTGAACGAGTTAGGTCATCAAGGTCGAAGGACTTTGACCTCGACATAACCCGCGCCGGGCCCGATCCATTGGGTCGAGCTGAGGATCATACCAGACCCGCTGATCTGATAGACATTGGTGAATTTGTTCTGCGCAGAGGCGCAGTTTTCGGTCAGCTCGGTCGTCGCCGCGTTGACGGCGCCTTGCTTGACGCGACCGGACCCTGTCACGAAAGTTTCGCAGGAAAAGGTCTGACGAAGCAGCTCGCCAGCGCCGTTTACATGATCCATCACACGAGTGCCTGTACCAGCACGGCGGGCGCGGATCAGCGCCCGGCTGTCCCCACTGATCGAGGCCATAAGATCGTCGCCCAAGCCACGCGTGGAGGTAATCAGGCCGTTCCGAAAGGTTACGCTCTGTTTGGCTGCGGTGCCATAGGTGCGGAAACCGCCGTTTGACTCGATTTCCAGCATCAAGGCCGAAATGTTGTCGTGGTCTGTCAGGTTCACAAGCACCAAAGAGGCCGGGGCCGTTTGCCGCAAAATAGTGTTGATGTCGACTTTTGCCGGGGCTGCGGCCTGCGTATTTTCACTCCGGTTGAATACCGATTTAAGCGCGCTCTTAAGGTTCAGTTCCGAACTGGCGTTCGAACATCCTGCGATCATCAAAGCGGCCAAGCACGCCAGGGCGGGTCGTTTTACAAAGGACAAGCGGCTCATCTCCAGAAAAGCTCCCATTCACGCGCAAGATCGGGTTGATGATAATCGCGCACCATCGGGTAAAGGCGATCGCCCACATTCAGACGGGCACCGCCATCGCGGGTCAGGGACTGAATCGTGACCGTATTGGTCGTGCGCGAAGGTCTGCCCGACGCCCAGGCAAACGGCAATGTCACCCGGATACCTTTGTCGAACGAGCCTTCGCCGAAATCGTCGATGCTGGCATCGGTAAAGGTCGCATAGGCCCCAACGCGCCATCCATTTGCGAATTCACGATCCAACGAGAAGGTCGCACCGATATCGCCTGCCAGATAGCTGCCGACATCCAACTGACCATGAAAGCCATTGCCCATGTCGTAATAGGCCGAGATATGGCCGTTCAGCTCGGGGATGATACCGGACGACGTCACGCGGCTGCGCAGACCGAATTGCTGGTCAAAGTCGCGCGGGCGAACCCAGTTCAGCTCGCCTCCGATGGCCAGGCGGCTGTTGACGGGTTTCCAAAGAACCTCGCCAGAGACACCAGCATACATGGTTTCCAGATACCCGGCGGTAACACGGCTGTACAAGTTTTTGCCCGGACGGCCGTAGGCGCTAAGCGTCAGATGTTCCAAGGCCGGGTCGCCTTGTTGGCTGTATTGGGCGTAATCGGTGCGCACGCGGGCCAGACCCGAGGGGATGGCGCGGGTCACAGAATCCAGGTTGCCCGACAGCTTTTTCGCGATCGAGCCTGACGCGATGATATTCGGCGCGATCAGATATTTTGCGCGGGCGCGAATGCCGAAATCCGCGCGGACAGGGTTGTCCGGGTCAAACACGCTCAGCTGCATGTAGGGGCTGATCGACCAGTTCAAACGTTGCTGGATACCACCTTCGAGAGGGGGAACCATGCCGCGCGCATCAGAAACGCCCAGCTTGGCCAGCATCTGATCAGCCGGGGCGTTTTCCAGCCGCTCAAGATCCGAACGCTTGAGCGTGATCGCCGACATTGCCATGCCGCGCACGACGGGGATGATCACAAAGGTCTCGACGGAACCGGGCAGGATGCGCGTCATGGTGCGGGCGGCGCGACCGACGGCCTCGGGCTCGTAGCCGTAGGTTTTGTTGGCCATCCGCAGCGTCGCGGTGTTGGCGGTCAGGGTCATGCCCTCGTAGATCAACCCCTGGCTTTCCAAGGATTTGCGCATGCGGGTAGGCAGGCCTTGCACCAGCTCGACGTTGTTTTGCCAGCCCAGATTTGACTTGGCACCCGCCGAGCGCGGCTTGACCGGCAAGGGGGCCTGTTCGCTGCCGCTGGGCGCATTGGATTTCTTGGGATTAGCATGGAACGTCACCTGAGCGCCAAATTCCGAGCCATACATATGATAGAATGACAGCTGCGTCCCGTTGCGCAGCCGATAGTCGACACCGAAGTTCCAGGGCGATTTCTTTGCGAACACCGGCCCGATACCAGTGGTGTCGGTCTCTTGCACATACGCGTCCGAAGAATACTCGGCCTTCAGCGTCAGGCGGTCCGTGGCCCGGTAAGCGACCCCACCAAAGGCGGCAAAGTCACCGCGGAACCAGCGATCATATGTGGGGATACCACCCTGACCCAGGATTTCGGTCGGGCGGGTGCTGGTCGACCCCAAAGGATCATAGCTGCCCAGACGGCCCCACCCCAAACCACCAGTCAGGTGCAGGCGGTTGCCAAGGGTCTTGCTGGCGACGATATATTCGCCACCATAAAGGCCGGTGCCGATGAAATCCTGCAAACCAACCGAAACTGCCGGGCGCAGATTGGTCTCGTCCCAAACCTGGTATCGCAGATCAAAGCTGCGGTCGTAATAGCTGCTGTCGGTCCAGGTTGGCACGTATAGGTGCCGGATCGCCGAATACCGGAATGACCCGGTCAGGCGCGGCAGGACCTGAAAGGTCAGCGTGCTGCGGGTGTTGCCACCGAAGTAGGAAATGGTTGACGACAGCGTTGCGTCAGGCGCCATTTCCGCCGTGGGCATGTCGATCATGCCCGGAGTGCCGTACAAGTTGAAGGTCGTCACGTCCTGCGCCAGCGCCGCGCTGGAGGTCATGAGCATCGCCAAAACGCCAACCCGAAGGGCGTGTTTGCCAGCGGCGCGATGAGAGCGGCTCGATTTACCCGAGCTCATTGGGTCATCCCGAAGAAACATTCTAATACTGCCTGCCAATAAATTTCTCTTTTCCACGGGTAGGCGATCCTGCGCCAGCTGTCCATTCTTTCGGGCCTTGAGCGATACAATACCCAAAGATCGCGTATGTTTTGTCACACCTTTCCAGGTTTTTCAGCGCCGGTGTTGTGCCAAATCAAGCCCTTTGCTGGCCGGCGCGCCTAAGGTAGCCATTGTCAGGGCAAAAAGGAAAGGAACAAGCGTGGAGTGGTTGGAGTTCGCGGTCGCGATGGTGGTGTTCATGGCGTCTCATCGCATCCCGGCGCTGATGGGCATCAAGGCCACCTTGGAGCGCCGTCTGAGCGCGCGGGGCTATACGGCAGTGTTCAGCGTGGTCTCGGTGCTGCTGCTGTTGTGGGTCATCTGGGCTGCGGGGCGCGCGCCGGTGGTGCCGCTGTGGCCGCAAACCGACCTGTCCCGCTGGGCCGTCAATCTTGCACTCCCCGTCGCAATTTTGCTGGGCAGCTTCGGTGTCGGAGCGCGCAATCCCTTTGCCTTCGAGGGGCGTTCTACAGGCTTTGATCCCGCTCGTCCCGGCATCGCAGGGGTCACACGGCAACCGCTTTTGTGGGCGCTGTTGCTTTGGTCGGGCGCTCATCTTTTCGCGAACGGAGATCTGGCCCATGTGATCCTGTTTGGCACCTTCGCTGTATTTTCAGCGCTGGGAATGCCGCTGGTCGAACGCCGCCGCCGTCGCCAGATGGGCCCGGAGGTCTGGAAGACCCAAATTCGACAGACAAGCGGGTTTCCTTTGTCCGCATTGTTTTCGGGAAAATGGCGTCCGCGTACCCTGCCAAATCTGGTCCGTCTGGCCGTGGCGTTGATTGCCTGGGCCGTCCTGATCGTCTTGCATCCCAGCGTTATCGGGGTCAGTCCGCTGCCCTAACCCCGCCAGCGCAATTTGATCTCTGCGTCGCCGCGACCCATCGAGGCCCTATTGGCAGCCTGGCAATCACCACGAGCTCTGCAATAGATTGAAAATCGCCGTCAGGATCGGGCTATCCTTTCGACGATCCAGAGCGACAAAGCACAGACACGCCGGCACAGAAACCGAATTGCAGACCGCAAGGCCGAAGGATTGTTTCTGGTGGAGCGCGATGGAATCCCGGCACAGGCTTAGACCAATGCCCGAGCGGACCATCTCTAACATCGACGCTTCTTGGTCGACCAGGGCGACCACGTTCAGACGATTGTCCAGATCTTCATAGACCTTGCCCAACAGGCGGCGATGCACCGAGGTTTCAGGCGTGCCAATCCAGGGCAGCGTCGCCAGAGAGGCCCAATCGGCATCTTCTACAGTATTCTGCCAGCCAGCCGGGCCGATGACCCGATAGCTGAAGTCGGCAAGCTTGATCGCATGTATCGGGTCTTCGCTTTCGGATCCCATCTGTTCCAGATCATCAGGGCCACACAAATAGAAACCAGCGTCGACGCGACCCTGTTTCAGCCATTTCAGAACATTGCCACTGACGCCATGCATCAGCTCGGTTGCAATGCCAGGATGTTCAGTGCGCAGTTGAGCCAGCATCCGCCCCAGACGGATGAACTCGGGGTCGACGATTGTCCCGATCCTGAGTTTGCCGCTGATCTGGCCCGAGCGCAGACGGGCGCTGCGTTGAAATTCCGTCATCGCCTCGAGGACCCGTTCGGCCTTGGACAGCACCGCCGCGCCGTCATGGCTGATCCTAAGACCGGTGGGCGTTCTGTCGAAAAGCGTGATTCCGGTCTCTTCGCCAAGTCGCTTGATCTGATGGCTGATGGCGGGCTGCGTCAGGTTCAATACCTCGGCCGCGCGAGAAACGCTGCCCTCTCGGGCCACCGTCACAAATGCCAAGATAGTGTTAATATTCGAAAATCGCTCCATATAAAAATTTCTAATATTGCTCTGTGTGATTTGTCATTAGATTTTTTTCGACCCCTCCCCCAGAGATCAATGAATTCAGCGTTCTGGGAGGGAACGCGAACCAGCCTCGGGCTTGCAGCGGTCGTCAGACAGGCCGTCTGCAAGTGGAGTGGTTTTCCGTCCTTCTCAGCGCGCAATTGGCAATGAAACGACTGATAGGTGGATGACCAAATGGCTGAAGGTGTGAACGGGTTCGACTATATTGTGATTGGTGGCGGGTCCGCCGGGTGCTTGATGGCCAACCGCCTAAGCGCCGATCCAGCCAACCGGGTGCTGCTGCTGGAAGCTGGCAAACCCGACACCTATCCGTGGATTCATATCCCCGTCGGGTACCTGTACTGCATCGGCAACCCGCGGGCCGACTGGATGTACAAAACCGAGCCGGACAAGGGCCTGAATGGGCGTAGCCTTCTTTATCCGCGCGGTAAAACGCTTGGTGGATGTTCGTCGATCAACGGCATGATCTACATGCGTGGTCAGGCGCGTGACTATGACAACTGGGCAGACCTGACGGGCGAGGCGGCCTGGAACTGGGAAAACTCTCTTGCAGATTTCAAGGCGCACGAAAACCACTATAAGCTGGACGATGGCGCCGACCCGGTCACGGGCAACAACAGCCGTTTCTCGGATATGCACGGGCACGGCGGCGAATGGCGGATCGAGAAGCAACGCCTGAGCTGGGACGTTCTGGACAGCTTTGCCGATGCGGCCGAAGAAACCGGAATTCGGAAAACCGATGACTTCAACAGTGGTGACAATGCCGGTGTGGGCTATTTCGACGTGAACCAGCGGTCGGGTTGGCGTTGGAACACCTCCAAAGCATTTTTGCGCCCTGCAAAGGCGCGCAAGAACCTGACCATCTGGACCGAAGCGCAAGTTGAAAAGCTGACCTTTGACAAAGACGCTGACGGCGCGCTGCGCTGCGTCGGGGCCAAAGTCTCTCGCGAAGGCAAATCAGTCTCGGTGACGGCCGCCAAAGAGGTCGTGTTGTCTGCCGGTGCGGTGAACTCGCCGCAGATCCTGCAACTGTCCGGCATCGGTCCCTCGGCGCTGCTGCAAGAGCACGGCATCGACGTGGTCATGGACCAGCCTTACGTTGGCGAAAACCTACAGGATCACCTGCAAATCCGCGCAGTTTTCAAGGTCAAGGGCACACGGACGATGAACACGCTGGCCAATTCCTTGGTCGGTAAGGCCAAGATCGGTCTGGAATACCTGCTGAAACGGTCCGGCCCGATGAGCATGTCCCCAAGCCAACTGGGCGCGTTCACCCGGTCTGATCCCGAACGGCCCCATGCGAACCTTGAATATCATGTTCAGCCGCTCAGCCTCGAAGCCTTTGGCGACGATCTGCACGATTTCCCGGCCATGACCGTCAGCGTTTGCAACCTGAACCCGACCAGCCGTGGACACGTTCGGATCACCTCGTCTGATTTCCGCGATGCGCCCAAGATCACGCCGAACTATCTGGACACCGAGGATGATCGCAAGATCGCTGCAAACAGCCTGCGTCAAGTGCGTGAAATCATGGCACAATCGTCGATGCTGCCCTACGAGCCCGAAGAATATAAGCCGGGCATTCAGTACCAAAGCGACGATGAACTGGCCCGATTGGCCGGTGATATCGCCAGCACGATTTTCCACCCGGTTGGCACGGTCAAAATGGGCCGCGACGACGACCCCAGCGCCGTTCTGGACCCGCATCTGCGCCTGAAAGGCGTCGTTGGTCTGCGCGTTGTGGATGCCTCGGTGATGCCAGAAATCACCAGCGGCAACACCAACTCGCCCACAATCATGATCGCTGAAAAAGCGGCAGGCTGGATTCTGTCCGGTCAGTAACCCAACAAAACAACCCAAACTTTGACGTCTTACAGGAGGTCACATGCGCAATTCGTTTTCCAACCTGCCGCTAACGGGTGTGAAGATCGTCGACTTTGGCCAGTATATTGCTGGCCCGGCGGTCGCGATGCTTCTTGGTGACCTGGGGGCCACGGTCGTTCATATCGACCCGCCCGAAGGCCCGATGTGGGACAGCCCCGCCAATGCCGCGTTGAACCGCAACAAGGTCATCGTGAACCTGGACATGAAATCCGATGAGGGCCTGGAACAGGCGCGGGCGCTGTGCGCCGAGGCCGACATTATCGTTGAAAACTTTCGTCCGGGTAAACTGGCGAAACTTGGGATCGATTTCGCTGCAATGCGCGAAGAACGCCCCGAGCTGATCACGATTTCTGTGCCTGGCTTTGCTTCGAATGATGCCGAACGCCGTGAGTTGCGGGCCTATGAAAGCATTGTCTCGGCCAGCTCGGGCGTGTTCACCGATATGGGTCTGAACCGGGTTCTGATGGGTCTGAACCCCTCGTTCTCGCCCCTGCCGCTGGCGTCGGCTTATGCGTCCCAGATCGCGGCGTCTGCAACGGTTCTGGCGCTGCAATCGCGTCAGGTGACCGGGCTGGGTGACCAGATCGAGGTGCCTCTGGCCGCCGCCGTGATGGAAGGGCTGTGCTACAACTCGATCAAGGTTGACAGGATGCCCGAACGGTATCTGACCCAGCGCGAGACCGAGATCGAGCGTCGCCGCATCGAAGGTCTGCCGATGAATGTCAGCTACGAAGACCTTCAGGAACTGATGGACCCGTTTTTCCGCAGCTACATGTGCAAAGACGGGCGGATGTTCTATGTCGTCTGCCCCAGCCACAAGAACCACGCGCGCCGCTGTCTTGAGGTGCTTGGCATCTACGAGGAACTGGTCGAAGAGGGTCTGACCTCGGAAGAAAACACCTACAAACCCTGGTCAGAATGGGAGCATGAAACCTCGTTGGGTGTTTACCCAATGCCAAAAGACTGGGCCGACAAAATCTCGGAGCGGATGAAAGAGGTCTTTATGACCCGGACCTCGCACGAGTGGAAAAAGATGTTCGGTCGCGGGCTTATTCCGGGCGCGCCTCAGCGTTGGTTGCAGGAATGGATTCACGATGAATTCGCCGAAACGTCTGGTCTGATGATCGACGTCTGGGATCCCATCTATGGTGACATGATGCAGCCCGGCCCCGTGGTCTGGATGGAGGAAAGTGGCGAAGAGGCGTTGCAGCCCAATCCGCGTCGTTGGGTCGACTTTGACGAGGCGTTGAAAACCCTCAAGAAAATCCGGACGGAAATCCCCGAGCCCTCAGAGGAGACCGCGCAGGAAGGCTGGCTCTCGGGGGTGCGGGTTCTGGATCTGTGCAACGTGATCGCGGGCCCGCATTCGGCCAGCTATCTGGCGCGTTTCGGGGCCGAGGTGATCAAGCTGGAGCCAGCAAGCCCGATGTATGACAGCTGGAACACGGTGATCTATGGCATGTCGCAAATGCGCGGCAAACGCTCGATCCTGGCTGACATCACGTCCCGCCACGGTCGGCAGGTGTTCGAGGATCTGGTGAAATCCGTTGATGTCATCATCTGGAACGCACCTGACAACCAAATCAAGAAAGTGGGTCTGGACGCCGAGCATCTGCGCAAGCTGAACCCCGATGCGATTTTCACCAAGCTTGATTGCTTTAGCGGAGTGCGTCGTGGCGCGCGGACCGACTACATTGGGTATGACGACCTTGTGCAGGCTGCCACGGGGATCATGCTGCGCTTTGGTGGCGCGATGGACCGCCCCGAAGAGCACGCCCATGTTGGCACAATCGACGTAATGTGCGGGTTCGGCGGGGCCTTGGCCGTTGCGGCGGCGTTGTACCAGAAACACCGTTTTGGTCGCGTTGGGCGTGGACGGACGTCGCTGTCGTCTAACAGTGGTCTGTTGCAGGTGCCCTTTGCCTATGACTACAGAGGTCGCGGTTTGTTTGACGAACCCTCGGGTCCCGAGGCCAGTGGCTATGACGCGCTGACGCGTTTTTACAGCACCGCGTCGCGCCACATCCTGCTGAGCGCCTATGAATCTGATCTGCCGCTGTTCCGCAACGTCGAAGGTCTGGAAGACCTGCCTGATCTGGAAGAGGAAGAGCGCGCGGCCTATCTGGCCACCGCGTTCCAGACCCAGCGTGCCTCGGAATGGGTTGAACGGCTGCAAGCCGCCGATATCGGTGCAGTGATCTGCGAAAACCTGGACTCGCTGCGGGCGATGAACCTGCGTGACGCCGACGGTGATCCTGGCATTCACAACGGCAGTTATTCGTTCTCGAACTACCCCGATCACCCCAGTGGGCACGAGGTCATTCAGCTGGACCCCTACGCGGTGCGACCCACCCGCGCAAAGGTCATGGCGCTGACGCCCTCAGAGAAGTTCGGTGCGTCGACGCGCGTTATTTTGCAGGAACTGGGCTATGCAGACACGGCCATCGAGTCGATGATCAAGTCAGGTCACCTGAGCGAGTCTTGGAGCGAGGAATATTTGCCAAGCTAACCCGCCAGGGTGCTTGCCCCGTCCAGGCCAATGGCTCAGGACATAAAACAATGGGCCAAGTTCAGAGCTTGGCCCCACCCAGGCCAGACAAACAGCATTGGCCTCGCGGTATTCCACCGCGAGGGAGGGCCAATTGCGTCTGGCTTTCATCAGCCATTCAGGAGGAAACATGGCTAAAAAACCCCCATTGATGGATCTACCCATCCAAACCGCAGATCGCGGCTTCTATGCTGGTTTCAGCAAAGACGTCGCGATTACATCTAAAATCCTCATCGCAGCGCTCATCGTTTGGGCCATTGCCGTCCCCGAGACCGCTGCCCAAATCCTCGGAGACCTGAACGGTTCGCTGCTTGGCACGTTTTCAAGCTGGTACATCTACGTTGTCGCGCTGTTCCTGATTGTCTGCGTGGTTCTGGCCCTTATCCCAAGCACGGGCCGGCTGAAGCTTGGTCTTGAAGGGGATACGCCTGAATTCTCCAGCTTCTCCTGGTTCTCGATGATGTTCGGTGCCGGTATTGGCATTGGCATGCTGACCTTCGCAACCGCCGAGCCGATGTATCATTTCGCAACCAACCCGAACGTGATCATGGGCGAGGCAACCGGTTCTGCGGCTGACAATGTCAACAACGCTTATCTGTGGTCGTTCCTGCACTGGGGCTTCTCGGCATGGGCTTGCTATGCGATTGTGGGTCTGTCGCTTGCTTACTTCTCGTACCGTCGCAACCTGCCGCTGACCATCCGTTCGGCGCTGACCCCGATTTTCGGAGAAAGCCTGTCCGGTATCCTGGGTCACGTCGTGGATGTTGTTGCTGTTGTCGCCACCATTCTGGGTGTTGCCCAGACGCTCGGCTTTGGTGTGGAGCAGTTTGTTTCCGGTTTGCACCGCATCGGCTTTGGCGACTGGCTGATTGTTGCGGAAACGGGTGATCCTTCGACTGCTGGTATCATCACCGCTTTGCTGATCATCATGGGCGCATCGACCCTGTCCGCGCTGTCCGGCGTTGGCAAAGGCATTAAGTGGCTGTCCAACATCAACATGGGCCTGAGCTTCTTCTTGCTGGCGTTCTTCTTGCTGTTCGGGTCCACATTCTTTGGTCTGAGCGCCCTGGTCGAGGGGCTGATCACCTACATCGTTCAACTGCCGAAACTGCTGTTTACTGTTTGGGCTTCTGACGGTGTCGAAGGCAGCGAAGCCGCGAAATTGGCGGGCTGGCAAGGTGGCTGGTCGGTGTTCTACTGGGCCTGGTGGATCGCGTTCGCTCCGTTCGTGGGCGTGTTCCTGGCCCGTATTTCCCGCGGCCGGTCGTTGCGTGAATATATTCTGGGTGCGATCATCATTCCTTCGATGATGTGCTTTGTCTGGTTCACCGTTGTTGGCGGCACCGCCATCGACCTGACCCTGAACGGTGGTGCAGGTGATGCGATTTCGGGAGCGGGCCAGCAAAACCAGCTGTTCGCAATGCTCGATTTCATCCTGTCGTCTGGCGCTGCCTGGATCATGGCTGTGATCGTTGTCATCCTGCTGCTCACTTACCTTGTGACAACGGCTGATTCTGCGATCCTGATCGTGAACACCATCAACGCAGCCGGTGCCGAGAAACCCTCTGGTCGTCCGCATATCCTGTTCTGGGGACTGGCATTGTCGCTGGTTGTTGGAGGGCTGCTGATCGCCGGTGGCGTTGGTGCAATCCAATCCGCCATGGTTATCGGCGCGCTGCCGTTCTCGCTGGTGATGCTGTTGATGTGTGTCGCGCTTGTCAAAGCGATCATCAAAGACGGCATTCGCGCGAAGAACGGTGTGCAATCCGTTCACGCTGGCGAATAAACACTGGCGAGGGGGGCGGATTGCCCCCCTTGTCCGTATTAAGATCTGGGTGAAAACAACCCGCGATCCTTTCGCACAGTGTCGATGATAAACCGCGTCGTGACAGAGACATGCGGCACAGCATCCATCGCTTCGTGCCAGACCACCCAATAGCTTCTGTCGGCCTTGATGTCCGAAAACAGCGGCTCCAGCTCTGGATCAGAGCGCACGATAAAATCATGCAGAACGCCGATACCCGCGCCAGAGCGTACAGCTGCGACCTGAGCCAAGGCGCTGGAAATCTCGATTTGTGATGTCCATCCGGGCCAGAAACTCTTGTTGAATTCAAGCTCGGGCGTGTAGATCAGATCATCCACGTAGCCGACAAGATTATGGTCAGCGAGATCACCAAGCGATTGGGGCGAACCGTGCGCCGCAAGATAGGATTTCGCTGCATAAAGCCCAAGCGAATAGTCCGTAAGCTTGGTCGCCTTAAGTCGCCCCTTTTGCGGTTGCCCGATGACAATGGCGATATCTGCCTCGCGTTGCGACAATGAAAAAGCACGCGGCGCGGGCACAAGCTGTACCTTTAGATCTGGATAAAGCGCCCGCAATTTCGGGAGATGCGCCGCCAGATAGGCCACGCCAAACCCATCCGGCGCACCAATGCGCACGGTTCCTTTGATCTGGCTTGACCTGGCGGATCCGGGGCCACTGCTCAGCTTCAGCATCGCCTCTTCGGCGGCAAGGGCGTTGGGCATCATCGCGCGTCCGGCCGGTGTCAGGGTGCATCCAACCGTGCGTCGGTCAAACAGCTTTTCACCCAGCGCCTCTTCGAACTGCGTGATCCGGCGATTGACCCGCGCCTGACTGGTCCCAAGCCGTTGCGCAGCCCGCAAAATCTGCCCCTCGCGTGCGACGGCCAGAAAGAAACGCAAATCATCCCAGTTCATTCTTAACATCCATTTTCGAATAACAGATCGCCGATATTGTCTATATTTTTGACTGTAACACGCCGGTAAGACTTGGGCCACACATTAGGAGGAACCCATGTCCGAACTTACTCACTACATCAACGGCGCCCATGTGCAGGGCACATCTGGCCGCTCGCAACCGGTCTTCAACCCCGCCATCGGCGCGTCCGAGCGCGATGTGCCGCTGGCCTCGACCGACGAAGTCAACAGCGCCGTGGCCGCCGCCAAAGCCGCCTGGCCCAAATGGTCGAAAACACCTGTCCTGCGCCGCGCTCGCATCCTGGACAAATTCAAAAACATCCTGTGGGAACGCGCCGACGAGCTGGCCTCGATTCTGGCCTCCGAGCACGGCAAAACCCATGACGACGCCGTTGGCGAAGTGACCCGCGGTCTGGAAGTTGTGGAATTCGCCATCGGCGCGCCCACCTTCATGAAGGGCGAGTTCTCCGAGAATGTCGGCTCGGTCGTTGACAGCCACAACATCCGTCAGGCGCTTGGCGTTTGCGCGGGCATCACCCCGTTCAACTTCCCGGCCATGGTGCCGATGTGGATGTTCCCCGTCGCGCTGGTCACCGGCAACACCTTCGTGCTGAAACCCTCCGAGCGCGTGCCGTCGTCTTCGCTGAAACTGGCCGAGTGGCTGACCGAAGCCGGCCTGCCCGATGGCGTATTCAACGTCGTTAACGGGGACAAAGAAGCGGTCGATGCGCTGCTGCACAGCCCCGATGTCAAAGCCATCAGCTTTGTCGGTTCGACCCCGATCGCGAAATACATTCACCAGACCGGCACTGCCAACGGCAAGCGCGTTCAGGCTCTGGGTGGCGCTAAAAACCACGCGATTATCATGCCCGATGCTGATCTGGAAATGACCGCTAACGCGCTGATGGGGGCCGCCTATGGCTCGGCTGGCGAACGCTGCATGGCGATTTCCGTCGCTGTTCCGGTCACCGATGCTGTTGCAGATGCGCTGATCGACATCATGATCCCCAAGATCAACGCGCTGAAAATCGGCCCGACCATCGACAAAAGCTCGGAAATGGGTCCGCTGGTCACCGAACAGCACCTGGCGAAGGTCCGCGGCTACATTGACACCGGCGAGGCCGAAGGCGCGAAGGTCGTTGTCGATGGTCGTGACTTTAACCAAGAGATGCAGGGCTATGAGAACGGCTATTTCCTGGGTGGCACGCTGCTGGACAATGTGACCCCGGATATGACCGTCTGGAAAGAGGAAATCTTTGGTCCGGTCCTGTCGGTTGTTCGCCGCAATTCCTATCAGGACGCGCTGGATCTGGTGCACAGCCACGAATACGCCAACGGCACCGCGATCTTTACCCGCGATGGCGACACCGCGCGCAGCTTTAGCCAGGATGTCGAAGTGGGCATGATCGGGATCAACGTTCCGATTCCTGTGCCCATGGCCTACCACTCGTTCGGTGGCTGGAAATCGTCGATCTTTGGCGAGCATCACATGCACGGGATGGAAGGCGTGCGGTTCTATACCCGCATCAAAACCACCACGACCCGGTGGCCCAGCGGTCAGCGCACGGACCCGGAATTCACCATGCCGACACTGGGGTGATAGGCGCTTCGCCACCCACATATTAGGAACTGAGCGGCCCGGCATGTTTGTCGGGCCGTTTTCGTCGAGCTGACGCCCCGTTCGATTTCGAGGAAAGCTGCGGTAAAACCTTTTGCAGTCTTCTTACGACCCTCGTGCTGAAACTAGCGATGGTTGGATCTGTTTTGCGCAGAAGGTGATGGCCCTCGGGAAGGCCTTGTTGAGGCGGAAACGTCGTCCGGCCAATGCGGCCCGCTTTGCTGCGCTAATTCCATCGCATCTGCCAAAATGGCGTCGTGGTTTGGCCTAAATACACGTTGGCTATGCTTTGAACGGTGTCTTCCCTCGTTCAAAAACGGGTGTTTGCGGGCCAGGTGTGTCCGCGTTCGGACGGGCCAGGATCAGGCGAACAATGATCCACCTAGGCCTCGATCATCCTGCGCAGTTTTTGGGTCTCATAGGGTTTTGCATTCGCCAAACGCGCGGCGGCGATCGCCTTGGAGAGCTTTGCAATGCCCTGCCTAATTTCCCGATATGTGAAATCGCGCGAAAACCTTGCGTAGAAAAAGAGAAAGGCCTCTATATAAGCTTTCCGCAGCAGTCGGACCACAAAAGTGGGCGGATTTCCCGGCTCTTGGAGGATGCGATCGACCCGGTTCATGACGACGGTTTGAGTGATGTCCAACAAAGGGTGACCTTGTTTCGCAGAGCCCCAATCGATCACATGAACCTGCTGATCATCGAACATGACATTCTCGGGATGAAAATCGAAATGGCACAGTCGTGACATCGGATGCGCGGGTTTTATCGACGCCAAGAGATGCGCCTGCTTGTGGTCAGGGACGGCGCTACATCCTTGAATTTGCTCCGCGATTTGATCGTGCAGAGACTTCGCTCCGAAACTGCTGGCATTGACTTTGTGAATGCGTGCGAACAGTCGGGCCATTTCACGGGCGGCCCAGAAAACAGTCCAGGGCCTGTTTTTGACGACGTTCACCAGCGTGATGCCCTCAATCTTGTCAAAGATGATCGTCCCGTTTTCGAGATCGACGTCACGGACCTGAGGCGTCGGGATACCTGCGTTTCGGGCGTGCTCGGCCATCATCGCTTCATATTTGATTGCGTCGCCGCTGGACTTGTCCCTAAAGCGTTTAGAAACCCGCATCGCGTCGATTTCATAGACGGTGGCAAAGCTGCCCTCAGCGATTTTGGTTGGCGGTGACATTCGTCAGACAGCTTCACTCTGCGCGCATGGGCGGGGCATTCCGGCCGAGGGTCGGAATTCAGGAATTTGGGTTGCTAAATGGTTCAAATGTAGGATTAAGGCGCAGCAGACGACCCATAAGCGATGGTTGCGAATTTAGAACAAAAACGCCCGCGCCCGTGGGCTGTGCGACGACGTTTCCAAACTGTTCGCTTGGCATCTGCATCTGTGGCAAAGCTTCTCCGGTTGCGACAGAATATGTATACAGCGCAGCGGTGCCGCTGGGGCTGGCCCCAGAGACAAAGAGATACCGACCATCAACAGAGAATGTCAGGCCCGGCAGGACAAACCCGTCGTCAAAACTGATCGGGGTGTCGATGGACATTGGATTAACGGTGATATTGTTTGTGTCTACGAAGAACACTTTGGCACCGGTCGTGCGCGCGGGGGGCAGGGCCATAACCGCTAGCAGCGATCCGTCCGGCGACAGGCTCATCGGGCCAGACCGGTAGTTGATGCCACCAGAGCTGAGCGCCAAAGTTTGCGATGTCGTGCCGATTGTGGGGGTCAGGCCTATATGCCCAAGACCGCCCGTATCAGCGTGAAAAATCGCCCCTGATGTGACGGCCAGCCCCCGGTTAACCATGCTTGAAACTGTGACTGTTGTGGGCGTGTAGCTTGTCCAGGACTTTGTGCAATCCAGGTACAAAACGCGGGGCTCCCCGGATCCGGGTTTATAACTGGAATAGGCGAGATGCGTGCTGTCTGGGGACACAGCCAAAGAGCCGCCGTCATTCATGATACCGCCAGGCAGCGCGTCAAAAGTGTTAACAATCGCAAGGCCATCAGAGGCCAGTTGGACAATCTGCGCGGCTTGATACTGTTGATCCTTCAGGACGACATAAACGTGTTTCCCATCCGGGGATGACGTCACATTGACGGCTTGCAGATTGTTATCAAAGGGTTTTTTGGTGTTGATGGACAAGTCGCTGCAATTGAAGGCATAAAGTGGTGTGCCGGCATCTGCGCCCTGCGCGGGCATATAGATCAGTGACCCGTCCGGTGACGCGGAAATGACCGTGGTGTTGCCGTACCAATCCGTTCCCACCGTCTGATTGATCGCCCAGAGCGCCGAAATCTTGCCGTTGCCGCTGGTGCTCGATTGGGGGCTTCGCCCTGAATTATAGGACGTCAGCGTATATTCGCACAAAAGCGGCTTGGTTACGGAAATAGGAACAGTCAACGGCCCAGATGGGTCCAGCTGGGTCGACGCGGCGCCAAATGCTTGATCTGCATTCGGATTTTCGATGTCCGTTATCTGGACAGAGGTCGTGTTCTGGGTGTGCCAATCCAGTTGCAGGGTAGGCTGCGCTGACGGATCCGCCACCTTGGCGCTAAAGGATTTGGTTTTTTGTACAGGGTCCTTGTCGATCAGATGCACGGACATTTGGTCATTGAAACCCGGAAAGTCCAAGCTCTGAACGTAAATTGCCGTCTGAGGGGTTGGCGGGAAAATCTCAAGCGTCGTGCAAATTTTGCTGAGATAGATATTTAGCGTCGGGCCAGGCCCAGGGCCGGGATGGTCAATCGACGTAAAGAAATGCTCGTTTGCGGCTGTTGGTTCGACGGTCCAAACCGGAGCCGTGGCATCGTCGCTATCGTCCGGGGCCAGAATGTTCCACCAGGTATTTTTGGTTACGCCTGCCTGGGTCGAGCTTAGGGAGACGTCGATATTACGCCCACTTGTGGGGCTTAGATACCCATCGTTGGTTCTTTTTGAGTTATCCGTCAGAGTGTAAATTTGATCAATTTGAGCGGCGGCATTTGAATAGGGAAAGCGGAAGGTGAGGCGTGGCAAAGAGCTGCCCGGTTTTTCGAGCAGCTCGGTTGACGGCGTGTAGCCCTTGCTGGGTTTTGCCTTGTTGTTCTCGCCATGAAACGCGACCTTAAGCGTGACGCGATTTTCAACGACGCTGGCGTCCTTGATGCGTCCTTGGACCGGCTTAACGCTTGGTTCGATCCTATCTGTTTTGTCGGTGCCCGCAGAATTTCCTTCGACCTCGACACCGACGGAAACGGCATAGATTGCACCCATCAACGTCTGATTATCTGGCTTGGGCAGGGCGTTACACGTCAGCGTCGCCGTGGAGGTCATACTGCCAAGCTCAAACGCATAGCTGAGCTTCAATGGCCCGTTGCCAGCCTTTGTGGGATACAGATCCTTCAGGGTGATCGTGATCTTAGCATTTGACTTGAAATCCATCGTTTTGACGGGCGTCAGAGCGATTTTGTAGGGGTTGTTGGTGCCTTGTTCGATTGGGGCAGGCGGCGTGATCGTCCACGCGTCATTCACCTGCAATTTCTTGATTTGATCATAAGAAATAATGGTGCTTGGAAAGTCCAGCGTCAGGTTTTTGTCCGGCGTAAAGCTCTGCGGAAAACCGGAATTGTTTTCTATCGTCAATTCCAGCGTGTTCGCTGTGTCGTTCCCGGTGAAAACAACCGCTTTGTCGCCCGTCGTTATGGCGGGATTCGTAAGGTTTAGAGGATAGGTTGCCATAGGATTTGACCTGCTGAAATGATCTTGGGATTCAGAATTGCCGCACGTTGAACCGGACGCGGCGTTGTTTTCTTCGTGTTATTGGCGCTTTAGCTTCAGCCAGCCATCGACAAGGCTTTGTGGCGTTTCAGGGAACTTGGCTTGTTGAAAATTCTGGGTGCCCTCGATCGGGTTCTCCGAGACCGTGGTAACCCAATCCCAACCATAACCTTGCTCTTTCGGGATTGGCAGGTCTGGAACCGTGCCGCGTGTCAGTACCGGAGCCGTCAGGAAAGTAATCTCGATCTGTCGCAAGACGTCGTTGAACTGATCCTCTGGGATTTTTATGCCCAGGGCCGGCAGAATACCGGTTGTCGCATGGACAGAGGCGCGCGGGTCCATGATGAAAGTCACGATCTCGGGGGCGGAATTCGGCGTGATTTTCACGGGATAGTCGCTATCGCTGTCCGCAAGGGATTTGATCGCGCCCGTTGCCTCCATGTCTACCGGCGTGAATAGAGTGCCATAGTCATCACCGACAAAATACCCCACAACCCCATCGTCAAAATAGGGGAAGGTGTTTCCGCTTGGCAGCTTTACCTGCGACGTCCCGATGCGCGTCGGCACCTGGAGATCAGAGACCCCGCCATCGTTAAAATTGTCCTGCTGATAGGGAATGTAAGACGTGCTATCAATCGTGAACTGGTCGCCATTTTTGTTCCAGGTTGGGAAGGTACTCAGGTCGCCAGCTCGGCTAATGGTCCCTTTCGTTTCCAGACCAAGTTGCGTCTGTGCAACGACAAGAGGGCGCCCGACAAACAGGCTAAGATCCTGATCAACTTGCAGAGAATTGGTGATGATGAAGCTTTGAGATTCTTCAAGCAGCAGCAAGACATCCGCAAAATTTTGCCCAGAAGTCTTTGTTTCATCGCCGAACAGAAACTTGGAAAGGACGTCAATAAAGACTGAATTGACGTCTTTGTCTGCTAAAAAGGTCAACATCTGCTCGCGGTTTGCGACACTGACACTTGTTGTTTCTCCGGGGACCGGGAACCAATGGACGACGGGGCCGTCCTCGCGGTTGGGCGTGTCCCGCAGGCCCAACGAACCAACTGGAATGCCCCGCGCGTCATAAAGCGCCAGGGTATTGTCCAAATGATTTGGCCATATCCAGCCGCAGATTGGCGAGACAGCAGGCTGAGCGCTGCCGGGTTCCACAAAGCTGCCAGTCACGGCAGAGGTCTCTGCGGCGATCCAATCCATATTCAACCGCGTCGGCTGGGTCAGCCGTGGTGCAAGGTAGATTTTCTTGTCCGCCTCGGGATCAATCATGGTGTCAGACACATGGGTCGGATTTGGCTCGCTCAAGTCGATAAAGCGCCCAAAGGCATCGACCAATTGAATCCGGTCGATCTCTAGCATGCCTGCCCGAAGCGGGTTGAAATCAACATAGCTGTCATTTGTCGCCAATGCGGCCGGGTTGGGGGCCTCGTTGTTCCAATTCACGGGCCAATTTTTGGATTGCTCATGCAGAAACTGAGTTTGCCAGAAGTTAGAAAGCGCATACCCCGCATCTGTCCACGACGTCGGAATGTTTACAGGCAGCTGCATTTCCTGGACGCGCTGGATCATACTGGGGTTAAAGCCGCTCAGACCCTGGCTCAGCATGCGCAGGCTGTTGTATTCCAGATAGGATTTGTGAAACAGCAATTTCACGTCATAGTTCGGATCGCCGGCCTGCTGTTTCGGAGCCTCTTTGGGGTCATAATCAAGGTAGGTTTGACAGTATTTTGCGATCTGGTCGCACAGGACATAGGTCGGGTTCGCAGACATAGCGATGACGCCCTGAAGTTCGAAATGGTTGCTTTGTCCACTTGTGCTAGAGAAGTTGCCCGCCGCGCTGGATTTGAGATGCATTTCGACCTGATACTGGCCCAGTTGAAACTGGTCCAAGAAATCGGGTGCGACCTTCTTTTGGGCAAAGTCGAATTGGTTTGAGAAGGTGTACTTGGCGGTCCACCAGATAAACAGCGGCATGAACGGGTCTTTGTTGTTCCGCCAGTTGTAGGCGACATAGTAGGGCAGTTTTCCCTTTAGCCCGGTCGGCGCGTCGTTAAGTTCGACATGTTTCAGCTTGTCCAGGTGCAGCTGTTGGTTGGCCGTTGCCGCAGCTTTCAGATCCGCAGCTGACACGGGCGACGACAGCTCGGGTGTCAAAAGCACGCCTTCCTCTGCCAATTGCTGGAACACCGTGCTCATCCCGGCTTGGGCGGGCACGATAGATGTCGAGATTGACGTGATGGCCGCTGGAAAAGGCGGTGGGGTATCGGCGGCGACCAACTCATTTGGCAGCCGACAGGGAATGATTTCAGCACGCCCGTTGCGGGTAAATGGCTCTAGGATCGTTTCCTCGGTCGCATCTTGCGCCATCAGGATCACGGGCTCATTCGGAGAGGCGAACATCTGTCCCGGCGCGGAGACCAGCTCGAACTGTTTGCTGACTTTGCCGTACAAAGATTGATTGAGGATACCCACAACCTGCGCAACGGGCATCCGTTGGAACGCGACCGTTTTGGCGGCGCGCATGTTTTCGAGAACAGTCAGCCAGCTTTTACCTTTCAAGTCGGCCAAATACGCTGGCAAACCGCCGCTTTGGGCATCAAGCAACGCCGTGACCTTGGATAAGGCATCCGCGATTTTCGGCGAGGTAGCCTCTAGATCGGACTTAATTGTCGGCAAAATGCCGTTTGCGGTGCTTGCCAATCCGGTGATGACCGCGTGGATCGGGTCCGTTGTCAGGGCAGTGTTGGCGGCCGTGAGATTGGTCGTAATCGCAGTCGCATCACTATGCGCTTTTGTCAGTTCCTGAAGACAAAACTGAAGGTAATAAGCGCAGGTGACATTGAACGGCACCAGGGTTTGAATCGCATAGATATGCGCGCAGGCCATGTAAAACGCTGCCCTGCTGGTGTCGCAGACGTAGGACGGGTGGCCGTTGGTGCCGTTATAGCTGTCCAGCAGGGGCTCCACTCCGGGAAAGCCTTCGTTTTCGGCGCCGTATTTAAACAGGTTCAGAACATCCGACGCGGCAACGATGTCGGTAAAGGATTTGCCTCCGGCCAAAGGCAAAGGCTCGGGCACGTCCTGAACGGTGAAATAGCTTTTGAAATCTGAAATCAGCGTGGCAATTGAGGCCGTACTGTTGGTGGCTTCTGTGATCAGGTGGTCGATCCCAGAGGAATTGTCGACCAAAGCATTTCCATAGGTTGAGGCCTTGTTAAGCGCGGCGCTTGCAGTGTCAAAGCTGTCGAGCGCCTGTTTGACAAGCTCATTGATCTGAGACTGTCCCGTGGGGCTGGAGGCGGGAACCAGGCTTGCCAATTCCAAAAGAGCGGCGACCTCTTCGAGGCTTGCGATGCCCAAAGGCAGCAATTCCTCGGACAGCGCGTCCGCGTCAACCAGCATCTCTTGGAGCGCCGTGCCAAAAGCCTGAGCAGTGGGGTTGAACTGGCCCAGAAATGCATAGCTGGCGATGCCGCTGGTCTGATCGGGATGTGCGGCCTCTGGCAGCGCGATCTTAAAGTCGTCGGGCGTGGGCACAAACGGGGCCACAGGTTTGGCAAAGCTGTTGTAGCTGCCGGTCTCTAACAGCGTTGGGAAATAGTGCAGCATTCCATCGACCAGAAACGCGCCTGTCACATCCTTATCCAGGTTTTCCTTTGCGGGTCCAAACACGTTGGTTTGCAATTGACCGGCGTGATACGACCAGTCCAGAAACAATTGTTTGCGCTGATTGGCGATGTTGTCTTTGGATGTATCCAGTTGAATTTGCGCCGAGTTTAGCTCTGCCAAGAGTTTACCAAGATAGGCTGGCAGCGTGACTTCGTTGTTGTTTCCCTGTCCTTGGGACTGAGTTTTTTCCTTGTTTTGGCGAACAGACCAGACATTTCCGCCCGGTTGTCCGGCAAAGGTTGTTGTATGCAGAAATTCCTGAAGCTGCCCGACACCCTTGGTGCCCGAATCCAGCTTGGGCAGTTGATCAAATTGCAGCGCGTTCAGCAGCCATTCAACCTGATGGTCAACCTCGGGTGCGTCAGGATTGAAAAACGGATCGGCCACCGTGCCGTTAAGATAAGCGGACAAGGCATCGGCTGTATTGCTGCCGATGCTCACCTTGATATCCTGATTTTTGGGCGTGCCGGTCGGGTAGGTGACACCGGATTGGGTCGTCGTTTTCCATGAAATATCCGAGACAATCCCATTCATGATCGCCTGGGTTTGGGGAATAGACGTCGATGTCAGCGCGGAATAGTCCGACAAAGACCATTTCAGCTCTTCGCCCATGATTTGTTCAAGATATTGCGCCAAAGTCGGCTTGTCGCGCTCGGGCAACTTGGCGTAATTGGCGACGGCCTCGTTCAGGATGATATGGCACGCATCCGAGGCGATATCGCTTACCCACCCCATAACAATATACGAGACAGAGAAATCGGCATCATCCGACAGGGTGCTGGGGTTCGGGAAATAATCCTCAAGACTGTCGTAGATGCCCAGGATGTTGCCCGAACTGGGCATGTAAGCGGTAAAGGTCTCGCCTGACCCATATGGCGCCTGAAACAGCTTGCCCAGATAGCCGTGGTTTCCGTCGCCAAGGGTCGCGGCCAATGTATGCATCGCCGCATTTGGTTCGTGCCAGCCATCGGTGATGTGCAACCGACGCCCCAGCACGTTGCCCTGCAACCCCTGCAAGTCGCCTGCATTGTCCATCCAGGGCGCGACGGATGCGCCAAGCGTTGTGTCACCGTCAACAACAGAATGCGCGTCGCTTTCCAAAACCCACATACAGGTGTCAGTGGCTGGCTCGGCCTTGGTACCTGCACGAGGCGCCTGGCTTGGCGTATTGTTTTTCAAAGTGCGGATGACGACCCAGCGATTTGGAACAACCGGGTACTGCAAGGCACCGGTGTCCTGATCCTGCAACCCGCGTGTATAGGCGCGGGGGATCGACCAGTGCAGATGGATACCAGGTTGATTTCTTAGATAGGTTTGCGAGGTCGCAAAATTCTCTGCCGCAATCATGCCGCTGCCAGCGGAGGTTGCGACTTTGCCCAGTTTATCAAATTCATAGAGCGCTGTTTTGGTTAACTGCGCTGTGTTTGGGGTGACACGCAGTGCTTCGACGTGAATGGGAACAATGATGTTCATTGTGAACCTTCCGGCGCTTGAGCATTGATAAAACTGACCAGTCCGACGCCTTCCACCATTTCCAGGCCAAAGTCCGAAGAAACGAGGTGGTTTTTGTAAGAATCCGACGTGGGGGAGGCTTGGTAGTACCCAGGTGCGGCGTTGTTCTGGTTAAGTGTTTCGCCGATCGACTGGCTGATGGCCATCATGTCCAGAACGCGCGCGTCGCTGTCGTGAAACGGATTCGCAATGGGCTGATCGTTGAGGTATTTATAGGGCGACGTCGCGGCATCCCAACCCTGCGTGGGATATCTTAGGTCTTTGGCAACGTGCGCCGCGCCGCCCACATGCGTCAAAGAGTCGAAACCGAAATGGATTGCCTCGGCCGGTTGGTGGAACACCAACTCAAAAAGATCGCCGTGAAAAAGGCCAAAGAGAACCTCGTCGGAAAGCCGGACCAAGCGGATGACCTTTAGGGGAACGACCTTAACGGTCGGCGATTTGCTGTTGTCATAGGGCGACGCACCTTTGGGATAGCCAGCAACATCCATGCTGGGCCATCCCTTGACCACACGGGACCGCAGGATAAAGCCGGTAAGAGGCGTGCTTGCCAGATCCACAGGTGCTGCAAGCCCCCGAGCGTTCAGTTTCTCTTGGGTTTTTTCCCGCCCCAACGCCGGCAAATCCTTTTTGGGAAGTTTCGACAGTTGCGCATCGCGCACCATGCTTTTCATTTCCGTCGTCTGAGACCGCGCGGCCAGCGTATTCGCATGTTCTGAGAGCTGGTTCACGGTGGATTTTTGTCGACCCTCAAAGTGCCGTCCGATGCTCATGGCACCATCCACCAGCGCATTGACCCAATTGGGATCAACGTGGAACTGGCGTATGCTTTCGGGCGGCAACATCGCATTCTCTGGCACCAGATAGTTGAAGGGCACCCCCACAAGGTTTTCCAGATTGCTCAGCCACGTTGCCAGATCTTCCGGGATCTCAGCGCTTGCGTTGTCTTGCGCCAGGGCAGTCATGCGTTCGATCGAATTCAACATATTATTCTGCCTTCACTGACATCTGGACCAAGAAGTTCACCGCCGATTTGTACAGAATATTATTTGGCGCGGCGTCTCCGCTTTGCTGGGCAATCAAACCCTGCGTGGCTGCTTTTAGCTCTGCAAAATCGTCGCCGACGGCTTCGGTTTCGATCAACATGCGAAATGCAAAAGCCCGGCTGCGTTGCCATTGGTAATAGGGAACCGAAAAGCTTTTGTCCTGTAGCGCAAGTAGCCGGCCAAGCTGCCAGGCCGCAGCATAGCTGGTATCGTACATGCCCACAGTGGGGTCAAAGCGAAGCAATTTGTCGGCTGAATAGACCATTTTGGACAGGTCGCTGCCAACCGCGCCCCCGCCCAGAGGCCCGTTTTTGTCTGGCTCAACCTCAAAGGGCGCCAAAGGTCCGCGGTACCAAGAGACAGTCTGGATGGGTGCCTTTGGGACAACGCTCACGTCCGGTTTTCGAGTAAGGTGGTTCATCGGCACATAGCCCAGTGACAGCATGTGCTGCGCAACTTTCTGCGGCTCTGTTGGGGTCTCGAAACTGGGCGGATTTGGCAGTCGCATCCGAGGGTTTTCCAACGGACCATCGCTTGGGTGCTGCGGGTCTGCTGTCCTCTTGTTCAGGCTTTCAAGGATCAGCTTGAATTCGAAGCTCGTGTTTTCATAGGACGTAAAGCTCCATTGATTTAGGATCACAAGACGTACGAAACCGTTCGGATTGCTGGCAATAGTTTTGCTGAAGTAGCTGGGTTTTGCATAGCTTCGCAGCGCGCATTCCAGTTTTTCGACAGACACCAGGAACGCGTCATTCGCGCCAGGTGCGGGTTTGCCCGGCGTGGGCGCAACGGCCTGCGCGGCGGGCAGAGATTGCGGCAACCGGTTGCCCATGACGACCGCATATTCGCCTTCTGCGTCGATAACCTTTCCGTCCGCCAAGGCTTTGTTGTCCAGTTTGACCGACCGAACATGCGCCATAAGCTGCAAATCCTGCATTGATGGCGCTAGCTTTTGGAACAGGGCGATGGGGATATCTATGTATTTGATGGCGTCGTTTCCATCATGCCCCACACCGGGGTCAAGCTCGGTGCCTGCGGGCTTGGTGGTGCCGTCCTCAAAGACATAGGAGAATGTCGAATAGCCATCATTGGCGGGCAATTTGCCAGGGATCGGAGTTTGCGACGTGTTGCTTCGCACGGTCATCGTGTCTGGGATCAGGTCTGCAACCGTCCCCTTTTTCACAAGGTTTTTCGGAGAAACACCGCCAAAATCCGTGGCACACAAGGACATCACAAACAGCCAGGTCGCCTTGTCGTCATCATACTCGTGCTGATGCCCGTCCACGTCGTAGGTATGTGTGCGGACCGGCGGTTCGTCGTGATAATACGGCGACCTGATCCAAGGGAGCTTGGTCGCATTTTCAAAGACAATTTGCGGGAGGTTGGTCGAAAATTCGCCTTGGGCTGCGTCCGGCGGATAGACGCTGTGCACAGAGGCCTTTGAAACTGTGTACTTTTCCCCCTCTACGCCAAAACTGTGAGTGACAACGGGCAAGGGGCCGCCCGTCGCTGAGGTCTTGTCCGAGTGGTTAAGCTGTTGCTGCGCGGTGACCGTGTATTTACCCGCCTCCAGCCCTGGCAAACTGTGCTGCACGAAAGAGGCGCGCACCTGGAACAAAGGCGAATCGTCAGTCGTGACCGGGGCTTTGTTTTCTTTCATGCTCTTAATCGCTTTCAAATTTCATGCAAAAATTCAGATCACCCATCAGGCAGCCGTCATGTGCATCAGTTCAGCCGATTGTACGTAGTCCTGGGTGCTCAACGCCCCCGAGTTCTTTAGGGACAAGTTGTCAAACCCAAGCGTGCCCAGCACATCCACGGTCTGCTCGCGTGTATTTTCGGTGCTGGAAAACGCCGAGCCATCATCCATGTTTTCGATGATTTGCACCGCGTTTGGATAGGCGCTGGTGTCGATGGTGGGGGCTGTGTCTTGCTCGATGAACACGTTGTTGGTCGAGAAGACCAGATAATAGTACTGAATATAGGACGTGCGGGTCGGGAAATAGATGTTGGGCAACATCTCGATACCGACGACAGACCCCGTCATCAGGGCACGGTCCGAATTGGAGGCGTCACCTTCGGAGCCCCAAAGCGCCGAAGCAACGCCGCCCTTGACCAGTTGGATCATCACGTCTTGGTCGGTGCCATTCTCGTTTTGGATGGTGATGATCTGGGTCGAGGTCAGTTTGTTGAAATTGCTGGGCTTGATACCAACTTCGATATCATACCAAAGCGGCGCGCCCTTGGGCGGTAAGGGATCAATGATATAGGGCGTAACCCCCACCAGGTTCGGGTGCTCTTCGAACTGCTGTTTCAGGTTGCCAGGGCGCAGATACCGGCTGGTATCTTGGGGTAGGGCCGTGCCATTAAACTCGATATTGTTAGAAGGTGCACTGGCATGTGTGCGAATGGCAAAGTCATTGGCGTCCACGACCCAATCCACACCAGAGGCTTTCGCCGCGGCCTGATCCTTGGCAAGTTTGCCACGCGCGACCTCGATCGAAATCAGGGTTTTGGGGCCTTTGTCTGGCTCGGGTGCTGCGGCCTTAAGCACTGGTTCTTCCATCAACGCAAAGGCCATCATTGGCGCCATGCGCAGCGGCGCAGGCTGTTCCGTAGAGTTGGCAGTTTTGCTGGGCAGGAAGTCCACGAACTCGGACCAGGTCAAAACTGGGGCGGGTTGCTGTTGATTGCCAAAGTCGATTGCAAACGACACGATTGACAGGTCCACGACGGCGCGGCCACCGAACTCTGGCCCCCAAATGTCGAGCCCGACGCCAACGTGAATCGTAATGCGAATGGTGACAAACCCGACATCCAGTGTCAGCGATGCGCCCAACGCGATGCCAATCCGCGCATGATAGGTAAAGGGTTTCCACCCGATAAAGAAATCCGCACTGGCATGAAACCACGCCGTGATCGGCCCCAGATCCGCCGTCGCTTTGATATCAATCCCCGCCATCAACGCGCTGGGCACCAAGGCAAAGTAACTTTCACCCTGCATGGACAGAATGCCAATGTTGGCAGACAGGCTCATCCTGGGCACGTCGGGATAGAGGGCTGGCTTGTTATAAAACGGGCTGTACCCGCCGACTGTCAGGACAAAATCACCCGAATTCGGACCATCCAGCCAGAGGTAAAACGCGAAGCCACCCGACAGCTTGATCTCTTTCGACAGAATAAACGACGACGGCGTGATGACCCCGATCACGGCAAGCAGACTGTTAGACGAGGAATAGGACACCAAAAAATTGATTTGGATATAGGCCATCGGATCGGTGCCGACGTCGACCGGTAAAGACATGCCCGCGCTACCGATAACAGCAACCTGAAGGTCTTTGCCAAAGGACACAGACAAAATCACAGAGACTTTGATCATCTCAAAAGAGGTGATATCCAAGCCAGCTGCCACCCAGTATTGGCCGTCGCTGACGGGGAAATACTTGGCCAGGCTCAGCAGCGCGGTTTGCATCGTCTGAAGCTTTTCAGCCGCCGATTTTCCACCCAAATCGCCCGCAGTGGGGATCGCCGGGCTTTGAGGCAACAGAGGATAGCTGGCCAGCTCGTCGAACGTGGGGAGTTTGAAATCGCGGTTCAGCCCGAAGCCGCCCGACACCCCGTCCACAAAGAAAAACGGAGGGCCGCCCAGAGGCGCCGTCAGGTGCAGGAACAGAAAGACCGAAGGGTCCGAAAGATCACCCGCGAAACCGCCATATGCGTCCAACCCATAGGGACCTGCATCAACCGACAACTGGCCAATCATATCTACCGAGTCACCGGGAAGCTTGATAAACCCGCCCGCAATTTTAAAGCCCGGTTCCTCAAGATCCAGGAACAGCCCGTTCAGATGGAAATCTATCTGGGACATGGGGTCTTTGACGGACCCGCCGGGTTTTGGCAGTGGAAAGGTGATTCCAAGCCCATCAAGAGCCATGGAAAAGCTGGCTATTGAAAGTCCACCATTAAGGTACACTCCGAAAATGCCAAGTTCCCCGTCTTCGCCCGCAGGAGGGGAGGTATAGCTAAGCCCAACCTTCTCTAAAGAGACAGGGCCAATGGTTTTGTTAAGCGCGAGCCACGCTACCGGCGCATCCGTTGTGGACTGCGTTTTGGCAAAGCCGGGTTGGCCTTTGGTGGCAGGGGTGCCCATGGGGGTGCCCAGGCTCATGCTGCCCTGACCCTCATCACCAGACCCGCCAGCCCCCAGCATCTGGGGTGCGGTCAAGGCACCCGCACCCTGGGCCCCGCCTTGGGCATCTTTGGCAAACAAGGCCAAAAGGTTGAACTTGGTCTTGTCCAACTGCGCTTGGCTATGGGCGGGTTTGGCTTTGCCGACGCTCTCAAGGTCAGGAATTGTGAAGTTTAGCTTGGATTTGTCATCCTTGAAGGTCGCGTTGGTGTAATAAAACCCCAGTTTATCAATGTTATAGGCGTCGATCCCAGGAATTGAGCCGACCAGCGGCAAATCCGTCAGGTTCATTGGCCCACTCAGCGCGATGCCAAAAACATAGGGCGCGGTCTCGGGCTCTGGGGGGGCTTTTTCCACCTCATCGCTTGTGTAAAGCGTTAGCTTGCCAGCGCTGTTTTCGCCGCTCGCTCCTGCAAAGCTTGTTTCGTTTGTATAGGAAAAATAGAGGCTCCAGTCGGTGTTCCCATCAATCTTCAGATCGAATTGTCCGGCGGCCTCGATCGTTTGGGGCTTGGCTTCGATCTGTTTGGACTCGACGATCATTTTCGTAAGCGTGGCGTCCCAATTGACGGCCTGCGGGAAATCAACATCAAGCTTAAGCGTCTTGCCCATGAAAATCAGGAACGTCGCAAGGCTTGGCGGGTGTGCCCCGCCCCAAACCGCGCGCGTGCTTGTTGTTTTCACGCCCTTAGCATCGACCGAGGTCGAGAATGTCAGCGAGAACAGCAGATCAACATCGTCGTCTTTATAGGTCAACGTCGCGGCAATGACCTTGGACCAGGCGCTGTCTTTGTGCGTCAGATCAATGGACAGAGCGATAAGCAGCCCCGGCGCGTCATTGTCTGACAGCTTAATGGCAAAACTAAAGTCTTTAGACTTTGTGTTGTAGGTGACGGCGATGTCCGACAGGGTCAGCTCGGTTATCCAATGGGGCAGGTCGATCTCTCCAAAGAGGGACGCAAAGTCCTGTAGCCAAGTGCCGAATGGGATCTTGTGTTGGTCGGTGCTGCCTTTGAAATCAATGCCGCTGTCGGGTTTTTTGTTCAACGCCGCGCTCAGCGAAACGGCGACAGAGCCGATGGTCAGGCTGCCAGATATCTGGCCGGTATAAACAAAAGGGGTCGCGGGCGGCGGGTCAGCCTGATCGACGTCGCTTACGGGCAGCGCCAAAACGTCGGCCTTTTTGTCTTGTGGTTTTCTTTGGAAGACGATCGACAGCGTGTCGATTGACAGTTTGTCCTTTATTATGACCCATTTTTTGTCAGAGCCAGCGCTGATCTCGAATGTCTTCTTTTTCGGCGCAACCACTAGCGTTGCTTTGGTAAAGGCAATCTGTGGCGCATCGTCGGGGATGGACAGTTCGCCTTTGAATAGGGACGCCGCAATGGATGTGAAATTCAGCGTGCTGCCCTTAAGCAAGCCGCCGCTGATGACCCAATCCTGATCCTTTTTCGTATTCTTGATTTGGCAAAAAAACGGAACGTCGCCAATGTCAAAACCGCCATAAGCTTCGCCTACGACCTTTCGGTTCGCAGGCGTGTTGACGTCCGTGATGTCGAAATCCAATTTGACCTTGCTCAGTTCAAAATAGCCTGGCAGCACAGCCCATGTAGACGCGGTTTGGACCTTGAAACTGACCTCATTGATCAGCTTTTGTTTGGGCTGGAAAATGACAAAGAGACGGTCAATTTCGATGCTGGGAAGGGTGGAAATCTGTGCCGGCAGGCTGTCGACAAAAGCCTGATCACCACCAAGCAACAGCAGGTCCTTGAGCGAGGGGATGGTCACGCTCTTGCCCGCTTGCAGGCCGAATTTCCATTTCGCGACGTCATTGAACGTGGCCGCCAAAATCAGTGGGACTTTAGTGCCGCCAAGTTTGAGTGTGCCTGTCACCTGCGCGGCGATATTTTTGTCGCTCTTGGCTTGCTCCTCAAGCGCGGTGCCCCCCAGTTTCGGTAGGTCGATCTTTCTTTCCGACAGGGTGAAAGACAGGCCCAACCCAGGATCTAACGACAGGTCCGAGGTGATGTCCCAGCCTTCGACGACTTCAAATCCCGCTTTGAAATACGACAGGAAATGGGTCTTTGAATTGAACGAGGCATCAATGCTGGAGACCGCAAATTTATCCAGATCTTTTTCCAGACTTTCTGGCAGCAAGCTGCTGAGAGCCTCTCCGCCCAGCAAGGTTGCAACCTGGCTGCCGCTAATCGTAGCTTTTTCGCCCTTAGCGATCCCCAGGTTCCAGTTGCCTGCTGACTGATAGCCGATGGCGATCGGTGCCGATGCCTGATTGCCCAGGTCAAGCCCGCCGCTAAACCCAAACGTTGGCAGGCCTTTGGTTTCGGTCATGCTGCCGGCAAAGCTCAGACCAGTTGTTTTGATCCAGAAAAGCACTGGCAATTGAATATTGGCGGCCACGCCCAGATCGCTGGTGATCTTTGCCACGACCAGCGTGTCTTTGACCTCGAAGCTCAGCGTACAGGGGACCGCGCTGTAGCCATAAATGCTTGTCGTGCCCTTGATACTGGCCGAGGTGTCGCCGGATGCCGTGACGGTTGTCGTTTCAAAGGTCAGCGTGTCTTCGAGCAACAAGAATTTGAAGACGTTATTGACGAAATCCAGGTCGAATGCCTTTGCATCCAGATCAATTTTTCTGCCGTCAGTCGGCAATGACTGGAAGACTTTGATGATGGTTTCAATCGTGCTCATCAGCTGCTGTCCTTACCCTGTGCGACCACGGCCGTCGGATCAAAGTCCGATGCCAGGCCCAGGCTTGTGAAAATGCTGGCGCGAATTTTTGCGGTCCAGAGATCGCCGGCGGACGTGCCAATTGTCTCAACTTGCGGCTTGAACACCCGCGCTGCGCTTGGCGCTTGGGCAAAATAGGTGTCCCGATCGGGCATCCCTTCGGCCCCCTTGACGTTTAAGGTGCCGGTTGTCTTAGGGGTCTTGGGGTCTGGATAGGTCGTGATTGTCGTGGGGATAGCGATCTTTGTGCCGTCTGCGCCCAGCAAATCAGGGGTGCCAATTTGATGAAACAGCGTTGGGTCATCAAGCTCCATCAACGCTTTGCCCGCCAGTAATGGGGACAGCGCGATAAAGGCGGGATCCGCTTTGGTATCGGCTGCGGTCTTGTAGGCAGTATAGGCGGTGCTCAGGCTGGCGCTTACGGTTGTATTGCAGGCATCCTCAAGGCTCAGTTGCGATCGCTGCGCGGGCAAAGTCGTAAAAACCTTTGTTTTCAATTCGCTTAGTGATGCAGCAGAGATAGCGACGATTTTGACAACAACCTTGTCCGCGCGTTTGATGAAGCCAGTTATGCTGGCCTTGGAGTCGCCCGTGTAAATCGCCTTGAGAATCGCGGTGCCTGCGTCAAACCCCTGCACCAAAAGCGCGGTCGGACTGGGGGCTGTTGTGTCATTGGGCTTCAACGGAACAACCGCAGCGGTGCCACTTTTTGAGCCCTGCCAAAGCCTGTTTGGATCTCGGTAATCCTGGGTCACTGACGCCAAGCCAGATTTTTCTGCATTGATCGACAACACAGCAAGCGCAGAGGCCTGGCCATCAATGCCCCCAGAAATCCCAGCCCCCGAGACCAACCCGGCGGTCGCAATTGTCTCGATGCTCTGCACAAGAGAGGCGTTTGTGTTAGCTGCGGTGGGAATGCGCTGTGTCGAGACGATGTTCGCGCTTGTCAGTTCGGTGATGGAAAACGTCGTGCTTAGCGCCGTCATCGCGCCAAGTGTGAGGTAATAATCAGACGTGATCGAGGTCGCGTCATCGTCCGGACCAATCAAAGCATCCGCAGTCAATGTCGTTGGCTCTGCGCGCTCTGTCAGCGACAGCCAAGGCGTGGTCAGGCTTTGGCGATACCCATAAGATCCAACCACAGGTTTTTCGGCTTTGGAGGATGGGTTTACAGGAAGGATCAGCAGTGTGGGTAGCGGTTTGAGTGTCTTAGCCAGAACCGGGTCTTGGTTGTCGGACACGCCCTTATTGTAAATTTCAAACAGCGATTGCGCGATAAAATCTTCGCCAAGCACGCTATTGGCAGCCGAGGAGACGCCGCAAATCAGGCAATCAATTTCCAGATCCCTCGGTTCATAAACAACAGAAATCGTGTTGCCGAACTGGGCGGGCTTAAAGATTGATCCTGTTGAGGGGCTGCCCGCGACCACCAGTTGCAGCTCTAACGACTGTTGCCCGCCGTTGTAAAATGGCTTGGTGCCGGTGTTGATGGATTTGAGGTTTTGCAGAGCGAAACCATCGTCAAACTGGTCCGCATAAAACGTCTTGAGCGAGCCTCGGTCCGCGTAAAGCCGTGTGCAGGCCGTTTTGATATTCGAGGTGAAGTTGCTGTATGCCTTGTCCAGCGCTGCCTTGCAGATGCTTTGTGCGTCGTAGAACTTGGTGACATTCGCGTCGAACTGCGCTTGGGTGATATCCTTGCCGGATTGGCTGGTCGGCAAAATTGTCGTGCTAAAAAAATCTGCGTAATATCCGTCGGGGGGGGATGTTTTTTCGTCCAACTGCCCTTGCACTGCGGGCGCCACAAGGGTGTCCAAAATCACAGCAAGCTGATCTAGCAATTCAGAGGCGGTCAGCGCATCCGATACGAAGGCATAGCAGGCCGCGCCCAGGCCATCATCGTCGCTGTCTTTCGCAAGTGTCGTGGTGAAAAAAATCTCTGCGTCTTGAAGATATGTCAGATACAACGCCGCGCGAAACAGGTCCGGAGGAGAGACGCCAACGCTATCCAGACTGTCCTGAATGTTATCGTAATTCATAAAGTATCCTCAAAAGCGAGGGCCTTGCGCAGGACGCTAAATATGGAAAAAATTCCTATGCGCGACGCCCGCAGTATAAACCTGCAGTATGACCTTAAGGTTGCATGGGGGTTTGGCTGCTGGCAAGATAAAAGTAGAAATACCTTCGCTTTGCCAAAACCTGCTCGCCTTAGGCTGGGCCCTGTTTGACGGGCCGAGTCGGCAAAATACTCGGCTAGTTGCCAGCAGTGCTGGCCCCGTCGGCGCTGAAATTTTCATTCAAAAACGCCTGCCAATCTGCGCTGAAATGTCCTTGCGGCAGAGTTTTTCGACACGACCTTTGTCAATCCATTCTTGAAAAGCGAAGGATATGATGTAGCGTCAACCTGGGCGCGCGATCTCATCCTGGTTGAATCGCGCGCTCAATTTAGGGGGAACCATGATCTTAGAAAATCCGATTTTTTCCAGAAATTTCAGCGAATTAAATACGCGAGTGAACTTGGGGCCGACGGAATTCACAACGGTAGAATCCCCGCAAATCGTGGTAGAGGAAGGCGAGCACAAAGTTGTCTCTCTTGACGAGCGATCGCATTTCGACCTGCCAGTGCTCCAAGTCGACACCATCGAACGCTTTGCACATATTGCAAATGGTGATTGGCGCAACCCGTCAACGGACTTGGAGCACCGCTCTGCATCACATCCACGACTCGCCGAAGAGTTGCACCCCAAGGATCTTGAGCACAATGAAATCCAAGATTGGATGGCCCGCGCCGAGCAAGGTTTCGAGGCGTTCTCGCCAGAGGAACAGTTCAAGCTTTACGAGGCGCTTAGTGTCTTTGTGAACGGCCACGGGAACCTGATCGAAAATCTGGCCGCTGTTGCTAACCGAGTGTTTTTCCCTGCGCCGATGGGGCTTTTTACGGCCGAGCATTTGGTCCTCAAGGACCACGCGCAGCTAAGCTTTGTGGGCAAGGCGCCGATTTTCATGAACGTGGGCAAACTGGAGCTTCAGGGCGTTTCATGCATTAACGTGTTCGCGCCGATGGTCGGTTTTGCGCAGATGACGGACGTGACCGGACGCGATGCGCGCGCCGAGATGTTGTCAGAGGAAAAGCATGGTCTTTATGACAATCCTTCGTTCAATTACGTGCCGGCAGAATTGCCCCCGGCGGCTGATGGTGCTGATGGAACGCATGGGGATCAACCCGCAAAGGCGACGCCAAATGGTGCGAGCGCCAAGTCAACAACGGGCAATTGCCCTTATGTTTGCTCCACGCAGCCAGGCGATGGCCAGCCGGGTGGCAAAGGCGTAGATGGCGACCCTGGGACGCCAGGCACGGATGGCACCAGTTACACCAATCCCAACACCATTGACCTTGGCCCCATAAGCGGTGTGCTCACGTTGAATTACGGCGGCGGGACAGGGCAAAAAGGCGGCAAAGGCGGTGCTGGCGGCGAAGGCGGCGACGGTGGTCAACCCGGAGACAGCGCCACCGGATGCATCACAAAAACACAAGGTCCAAAGGGGCCCGGTGGCGTCGGTGGGCGTGGCGGCAATGGCGGCAATGGCGGAAGCGCAGTCACCACCCGGCTTGTGTGGGAAGGCACTGCAACCGTCAGCGTGGGTTACAACCTTCTTAATGGCGGAGCGCCGGGGACAGGTGGTTTGGGCGGCGCAGGCACCCCCGCAGGCGGGAGCAACGGGGACGGAACCCCAGGCACTGCGAACACCACAGGCAGCCTCATTATGCCAGGCGCTTAACACCCTAGCGTTGCGCGAAAAAGCTGACCGTTTTGCGCGGCATTGCAATCGTATTTTGACGCGAGGAATATTATGACCACCACTGACATCAACAACGCCATTGCGGAACGCTTTGCAGAAGTGAACAAGAACGTCGGGCTCGGTCCAAAAGACTATACCGCGGGACGAAAGGTTGTCTTTGATGATCCGAACCAGCCGGTGGTCACAATCAATTGCGATGGCTCTGGTCCGCTTAAGGGGCATATTTTCAAGACCAAGGGAATTACTGAACTCAGGAAAATCATACTCAACGACCAGCCTCAGGACGGGTCCGTTATCCGCGAGTTGACGCGGATGCGCGAAGAACTGGGGGAGGTGAGTTTGGGCGATCTACAGCCAGACATGGTTGCCGAGCCGGGTGCAGAGACCGAGGCACAAACGCTGAAGGCGAAACTGGAAAAATACGCCTCGCTTTATGCCTTTGGGGGCGTGGGTGTGCCGCAGCAAACCATGCAAGACATTAATCGCGTGCTTTTCCCCTCGCAACTGACGGCCTACACGGGCGAAACATTGGTGCTGGGGCCCAACACCACGCTGATCATCGACGGGCTGGAACCCATCGTTTTGAATTTTGAGTACGTCGAGATGTGCGCTTCGTCGCAGATTGCGGTCTTTAGCAAGGCAACTTTGTTCTTTGGTCAGGTGACGATCACCGATCAAAATCCTGCAAAAGGCGCCAAAGCCAGGCCCCAGATATTTGTCGCCGGGCAACCCTATTCTGTGCCAATGGCGCAAACCGGAGCGAACGGCGCGACGCCCGAACAGCCTAAGGGGGCCGAGGATGGGCAGCATGAATTTGACAAAAACACAGACCAATATATATGCACCGCGGAACCGAAAAACGGCGTTATGGGCCTGCCTGGTAAAGTCGGCGGAAAGGGTGCCGATGGCGGCCCTGGACGTCATCTTCAGGCTGCCAATATCGACATTTACGCGATCTCTGGGCAAGCGCTCGATCTTTTGGTTCAGGGTGGCTGCGGTCAGAACGGCGGAGATGGCGGGCAAGGCGGTACTGGTGGTCCAGGCGGCATGCCCGGCTATGCCCCAACGGGGTGCAAACCCGCAAAGCAGGGGATTTCCGGCCCCGGCGGCAAAGGTGGGCCGGGTGGTGACGGCGGCGATGCCGGTCAAACCGTCGAGCCGATCCGCGTGGTGAAGCGTAAGGCCGCCGATATCCAAGTCGCGATTCTGGTCGGCGAGGGTGGCATTGGCGGCAAAGGCGGCGCGCCCGGCATTAGTCCAGACGGGAACGGCGACGAGGGCCGGGGTAAAACCGGCGAACATGGCAAAGCAGGAGCGACCCCGCATGTCATTCTTGCGCCAAGCCCAAGCTAGGCAGACCACCTAAGAGCGACAACGCGCCCAAACGACCGGCTTTCCAAGGACGAGAGGGTCGCGACGGCACGCGCGCCGCAACGGAGAGCAAAAGTGCGTTCATTTACAATTTTGACCGACCTTCTTGTCGATGATCATGATGATCCCTCGGACACGAAGGGCCTGGTCTTTTTGGACAGCCGAGGTCGGTCCAGGTCCAAGGTTTCTGTGCCCCAGCTCAGGGTCAGCAGCCAACGACTTGCCCGCGTTTTCACTGGGAATGGCGTGCAGTCGGGCGATATTGCCTTGATGGCGATCAGTGATCAGGCCCGCTTTACCACTTGTTTCTTTGGGCTCATGCTTGCTGGGGCAATTCCGGCTCCGATCCCTCCGGTACCCACACGACGCAATCACGCTGGATTTGACAGAATTCTGCGCACTCTGCGCGAAGACAACGTGCGCTGCCTTGTCCTTGAAAGCCAGGCATTGGAAACCACCAAGAGGGTGCTAGATGATGCGGGCCTGACAGATATCTTGGTCTTATGTATCGAAGATCTGATGATGGAGCGCCCGGTTTCCGAGCCGGTTTCAAACGGTTGGCCACAGCCACAGCCCTCGGATATTGCCTATATCCAATATACGTCCGGCTCGACCTCGCGCCCAAAGGGGATCGCGCTGACGCATGCAAATGTGCTGGAAAACCTTGGCTTTATGGACAAGGTGTTTGACCGATCCCAGACCGTGCGTTTGGCCAGTTGGCTGCCGCTGCACCACGATATGGGGTTGGTGGGGCACTTGCTGACGGTGCTCTATAATCGCGGTTTTGGTGTCTTCATGACGCCCAACACGTTTTTACGCAATCCGGCGATCTGGCTTGAGACCATTCACAAGTTTCGAGCCAATTCGGCGGCCACGCCAAATTTCGCGCTGCGTCTTTGTGCGGAACGTGTTGAGCCTCAACCGGAGTGGGATCTGTCGTGCTGGACGCAGATTTTTGTTGGCGCTGAGACTGTAAGCTTGAGGGACCTGGACGCGTTTGTCGACAAGTTTGGCCCATGTGGTCTGAATCCCAACGCGCTGCGCCCTGTCTACGGTCTGGCAGAAGCCGGCCTTTTGGCCGCCGGGGGCCGCGAAGGTCTGACAGATTTACGTACGCGAATCCTGCACAAAACCGTCGGAGCTACGTCCAGACGGACCATGCTTCCATATGCGATTGAGGACGGAATTGCGGTCACAATCCGCGACGTTGAAACCGGCGACATTGCGCCCGATGGCACCGAAGGAGAAATCCATCTCTCCGGGGCCAGTCTGGCCAGCGGGTCCATCAGTGGGGCGCTTTTGACCGACAAAGGCGAGCTGCCGACGGGGGATCTGGGACTGATCTCGGCCGGGCGCGTCTATATTTCGGGGCGTAAAAAGGACGTGGTGATCGTGCGCGGCAAAAATCTTCCGGCAGAGGATTTGGAGCAGTGCCTGGCCGCAAACCTAAGCGATGTTCTGGGCGGATTGCCAGGTGTTGCCGTCTCTCAGCAAGGCGAGACAGAAGAAGACCTCTTTCTTTTTCAAGAACTTCACCGCCACACGCCCCAAGCCGAGATCGCGCAAATCAAAAAACGGATGGCAGCAAGCGTCATCGAAAACTTTGGGGTCGCCCCGCGTGAAATTTTGTTCGTTCCCAAAGGGATGTTGCCGCGAACATCCAGCGCCAAGCTGAAGCGGCGCGCCTGTCTTGTGCAATATGCGGCAGGTGATCTTGCAGTGCTCGGCGCAGAAAACCACCGCGATTCCAGTGTGCCTGCGGCGGACAATACGGGTGAAACGCCGTGCGAATCCGGGCAGGCAGCCGACCAGCAGGGGCACGCGGAGGATGATCCAATTGTGATTGTTGGCATGGCGTGTCGTTTCCCAGGTGCCGACACGCTGCAACAGTTTTGGGACAATTTATGCAACGGCGTGGACTCGATCAGCGAGGTGCCCAAGTCCAGATGGGACAACGACCTGTGCTATGATCCGCGTCCGGGCATTCCCGGTAAGTCCAACACGAAATGGGCTGGCTTTGTTGATGAAATCGAAAGCTTTGATGCGGATTTGTTCGGCCTGTCAGCGATTGAGGCTCGGGAAACAGATCCGCAACACCGCCTGTTGTTGGAAACCTCTTGGCGGTTGCTGGAAAATACAGGAACCAAAAAGTCCGAGCTCGCCGGAACAAATACCGGCGTCTATGTCGGGATCAGCAATTCAGATTATCTGCATGCAAAGATAACGCTAAGCCCGAACATCTCTAGCTATAATGCCTATACGGGCTTGGGAAATGCAGCGAGCATTGCCGCCAATAGGCTGTCCTATTTCTACGATCTTCGCGGCCCCAGCATGAGCGTTGATACCGCCTGTTCTTCGTCTCTGACGGCCTTTCATTTGGCGGTCCAGGCCGTGCGTCTGGGCGAATGTGATCAGGCGATTGTTGGCGGTGTAAATGCGATCTTGTCGCCGGGCTCTACCATTGTCCTCAGCCAATTCGGCATGATGTCACCCGAAGGACGGTGCAAGGTTTTTGACGCTAGCGCAGACGGGTATGTGCGCGCCGAAGGCTGCGGTCTGGTGATGATCAAGCGACGATCCGCTGCGATTGCAAATGGGGACAAGATCCTGGCCGACATCAAGGCGAGTGCGGCCGGGCAGGATGGTGCCGGGTCGCGCCATGCGGCTGGCATCACTTTTCCCAACGGTCCAGCCCAAGACACTCTGATCGCGCGAACTTTGCGTCAAAGCGGGCTGTCGGGGGACCGAGTGTCCTATGTCGAGACCCATGGCACGGGGACGGCCTCGGGCGATCCGATTGAGGTTGCGCAGCTGAAGCATCACTATGGCTCGCACAGCGACACCGCAGCGCCGGTATGCTGGCTTGGTGCGGTCAAGGCGAATATCGGGCATCTGGAATCGGCGGCGGGGATCGCTGGATTGATCAAGGCCGTGCTTGTCTTGCAAAATCGCCAGATCCCACCGCAGATCCATGTCAAAAATCTTAACCCGGCTATCGACCTGTCCACTGGGCGTTTGGCGGTGCCGCGCCAGTTGGAAAGTTGGACGCCCCCAGAGGGGATGACCCGGTTGGCGGCTGTCAGCTCTTTTGGATTTGGCGGTGCGCTGGCCCACGTAATCCTGTCCGAGCCTGCGCTCGAAGCTCGCCAAGTGCCTGACCATCCTGAAATGCATGGGTATCAATATTATCCTCTGGCGCTTTCTGCACCAACCCGCGAGAGCCTAAAGGCCACGATGGCCGCCACTGCGGACTGGCTGAAATCGGCACCTGGTCTCCCGCTTGCTGATATCAGCTATACTTTCGCGAAGGGCCGGTCGGATCAAAAACATCGGGTCTGTGTCAACGCGCTTCAGGGGCCTGATGCAGCAGAACAATTGGACGAGCTGCTTGCCCTGGACACCTGGGAAAGTGCCACGACCAAGGATTGGCAGCCTTGTTTCCTGTTTTCGGGGCAGGGCGAACTGTATCATCAAATGGGCAAGGAACTGTACCAAAGACACGCGGTGTTCCGCAGGGAATTTGACCGCTGTGCGGCTGTTCTTAACCCGTTAGAGCCCGACCTGAACCTGGTGGAATTGGCTTTCTCTAAGGCGGACCACCACATTGCCGAGGATCGCTATAACCTGCCGATCCTCTTCGCTGTTCAGCATAGTTTGACCACGCTTTTTGATGCCGTGGGGATCACGCCCGCAGTGGTGCTGGGGCACAGCATGGGGGAATTCGCGGCGGCCAGTGCTGCGGGAGTTTTGTCGCCGGAAGATGCGATGTGGCTGCTCTATCACCGCAGCAAGCTGATGGAGGGCCTGGACGTGCCCGGCTGCATGCTGGTGGTCAATGCGGGGGCCGAGGATGTCCAGGACCGGCTTGCGCCCGAACTTGCGCAAATCGCTGCGTTTAATGCCCGCGGTAAGATTACGATCTCGGGCGATATCAATCACATCATGGCCGTGCAGCAAGACCTAGAGGCAAGCGGGATCGAAACCCACCCGCTTAACACGCGGTTTGGTTTCCACAGTCCGATTGTCGAGCCAATTCTCGAGGAATACCGGCTGCTCCTTGAACAGGTGGACTTTCGCGCTCCGACCCGGCCATGGGTGTCCAGCGTAACTGCGGATTTTGTAAGTGGCGCACCGACGGTTCAGCACTGGATGGATCACCTGCGCAATCCGGTTCAGTACGCGCAAGCGCTTAACGCAATGCATTCCGAGAGTTTGGATTTCGTCGAAATTGGTCCGGGTGGGTCTTGCCTTGCGTTGGCGTTGGCAAATCTGCGCAGGCGCGACGCGAAATACCTGCGCACCATGCTGTTCACCAAGAAGTTCCGGCAAGAAGACAGCTTTTTCATCGAGGCCATCACCAGCTTTTATCAGCGTGGTCGGGATGTGGATTGGTCGGCGATTTACGAGGGTCACTTTTACCCGGAACGGTTGCCGCCACAGGTTTTTGACCGAAGCCGTCATTGGATCAAAGCCATCAACGCAGAGGCGTTTGCCCGCCATCAGGCTCATTATCAGGGCGCCACGAATGCTCCGCTTCGAGCGTCCATAGATGATCAAAGAGAGACGTCCCTGGTTAAATCCGAAACGCCACCCGTTCCCAAAAAGACCACGGATGATTGGCACTACACAGTCAATTGGGCCAAGCTGCATACGAATATGGATACCGGAGCGTTCAATGAGCGGCGCTTTAACTGGGTTTTGGTTGGCCCGGACGCACCGTTGCTGGCGTCGTTGACCCGTACCATCGAGGGGCGCGGAGATGCGTGTTTCTGGATTGAATACGGCACCCGAAAAGGCCAGCAGCCGCAGACCTATCCCAAACTTGGCGCGCGCATCAAGCTCCCGGAGAACGCGTCGCAGCAAGACTGGCATGATAGCGTGTGGGAGATCTACCACATGCGGCGCACCGCCGAGAATTTCCCGTGGAAAATCCTGTTTGTATCGCAAAATACAGAGACTGATGAGGTCGAGCTTGAGGCCCTGAACGCCCAACAAACCCGCGATTTCACCGGTCTGATCTGGTTCTTACGCGCGTTGAAAGAACAGGTTGTCATCTGTCCGATCTGGCTTGTGAGCAACAACACCCAAGCCGTTCTTGCCGCCAACACGTCGCCCGATCTGGCGCCCTCGGGCGCGCCGCTGTGGGGATTTGGCAAAACGCTGTACTTGGAACAGCCCGACACGCGCGGCGGGATGATTGATGTTGACCGCCAAGACGATCCAGCGTCATCCGCCGGCTTGATCGTTCACAAAGTCATCAACCCCGAGTTTGAACCCTTCGTGGCGCTGCGGGGGCAAGACTTCTATGCGCAGCAGCTAAGGCCTGATCCTTTGAAACTGGCAAAGATCCCGGATTTCCGGGCGGATGGTGCCTATATCGTGACAGGTGGGCTGTCCGGGCTCGGCTTTGCCACGGCAAAGTGGTTGGCGGCCAAGGGGGCAAGGCATCTGGTACTGTTGTCGCGCCGGGCGCTGCCGACCGAGGCCTCATGGGACGATTTAGCCCCAGAGGACGCCTGGCAGACAGTCGTCAATGGCATAAAGGACATGCGCGCGGCTGGTGTGAATGTCGAGACGCGGCAGCTTGATGTCAGGGATGCATCCGCGCTTCGGGCGCTGTTTACGTCGTTTGATGATCTGTCCGTCCCCGTTCGGGGTGTTGTCCACGCAGCTGGGGAAAACTGGTTTGATCTGGTCGAAGACGTGGATGTCGAAAGACTGCTTGAAACGCTGAAAACCAAGGTTCAGGCAAGTTGGCAATTGCACGATTTGACGAAGGACCGGGATTTGGATTGCTTTATCCTGTTCTCGACCGTGTCGTCCCTTTGGGGATCGGCCAAACTCAGCCATTACACGGCGGCCAACCACTTTTTGGATTGCCTTGCAGGCATGCGTCAGGCGCAGGGGCTTCCGGTCACGAACGTCAATTGGGGACCGTGGGACGAGGTGGGCATGAGCGCCGCGCCCAGCGAAAAGCCGACGCTTCAAAAGCTGGGGTTCGAGCTGATGCCTGTGGCCGATGCAACAGCCGCCCTAGAGACGGCAATCGCGGGTCGCCGTGCGTCCAGCATGATTTGCTCGGTGGATTGGCAATCCTATTCCTATGTCATCAAATTTGCGCCCCAGCCGTCGTTTTTTGCGGGGGTCCACCAGGGCGAGGACCGGCCCGTCAGATCAGATACGGATCGCTTGGCCGCACTTCGCGACGTGCAGCCAGATGTCGCGATGGATATCATTCAGCGCGTCATCCGCAAAGAGTTGCAGGCCGTCACTTTGCTGGACACAGCGGATGAAATCAGTGGCGATATGCGTTTCAATATTTTGGGCATGGATTCGCTGATGGCGCTGACCTTTGCGGCGAATCTCGAGAACTATTTCCAATGCGAATTTCCCACCACCGTTGCTTATAACTATCCAACGATTAACGCCCTGTCGGGTTTCATTTTCGATGTTGTCCAAGGTGGAGATGGGACTGGTGGGGCGGCCCGGACTCTGGTCATTGATGGCCATTTGAACGGCGAACTGGCGGCGCCTGACGGTCTGGATTTGCCAGAAAAGACCGTGCGACCATCCTGGTTGCGCCCGCTGAATGCGCCTGTTGCAGGTCGCGCCACGCTGGTCTGTCTTCCATTTGCGGGGTCGGGGGCTTTTGCCTATCAGAATCTGGCGAACGCGCTTGACGGGACGCGTCATGTGATTGCCGTGCAAATTCCGGGGCGCGAGGATTTGGGGCATATGCAGCCCTCGTTGGATGTCCAAGATCTTGTCCAGCGCATCGCCGAGGATCTGGCAGAGATCGAAGGCACATTCATTCTGTTCGGCCATTCTATGGGGGCGTTTCTGGCCTATGAATTGACGATAAATCTGACCCAAGCCGGGGGCAGGGCGCCCAAGTTGGTTGTCCTTTCTGGCGCCAACAGGCCCCGACCCGACGCCAGTCACAAAAACACCCACCTTCTGGACGACGACGACTTTGTCTCAGAGGTTCTGGCCGCCTATGGGAACGAGGGCGATTGTGACGAACGCCGCCCCGTTGTCGAAAAACTGAAGGATCTCTTGCGTGCTGATCTCACTCTTTTTGCGACCTACAAACCATCAGGGGTTGCGATGACGCCGCCCGTATGTGCGCTATATGGTCAGAGCGACAAGCTCGTATCTACGGACCGTGTCGCGGCCTGGGAGGAGTTGGCGCAAAACGCATTCTATTGCAATCGCGTCGATGGAGATCACCAGTTGGTTATCAACAATCCGGGCACTGTGGTGGATGCGATTGATCGAGCCGAGAGAGCGCTTTTGTAAAAGGGAGAGGGCCTGACATGACGAAATCAGAGCCATGGTACGCAATCTTTAGCGGGCGTTTTCGGGGCGACCAGCCGTTCTTTTATGACCCGCAGGATTTGGAATGGGCGCAGGTATTTGAGGACAATTGGGAAACCATTCGCGACGAGCTTTTCGCGCTGTCCAAGGAAAATCCAGAGCGCGTGCAGCCCTATTCTTTTAACCACGCGATGGCTTTTCCTCCGAAGCATTGGAAGACGATGGGGATCATGTTCTGGGGGCTCCGGATGCATGAGAACTACAAAAAATGCCCCAAGACAGTGGAAATCATGAAGTCGGTTCCAGGTGTCACCAGCCTGTCGATGAGCATTCTCGAACCGGGCTCCAATATCAACCCGCACCAAGGCGATACGGACGCCGTATATCGCTGCCATCTGGGGATCAAAGTTCCGGCCCCGTTGCCCGATTGCGGATTTCAAGTGGGCACCGAGATCAAGGGATGGGAAGAAGGCAAGCTGCTTGTTTTTTGTGATGCTCAAACGCATACGGCGTGGAACCAATCCGATGAGCGCCGTATCGTCGTCATTTTTGATGTCATGCGCCCAGAGTTTCATGGACAAACACGCAGCATTTGCGCCCACGTATTGGCCTCGATGCTCATCCAACAGCTTTATACCCGAAACGCATGGCTGACCAAACTTCAGGCTTGGGTCAAACGATGGATGTACGAAGTCTTTCGTGTGCTGTTTTTAGTATACATCCCCTTGCAGCAAAGGCTGGGCGGGGGCTTTAGACGCGAAACCCTGCCGGACAGAGAGTGAGTCCACGCTCGGCGCGCTGAAAAATTGGCGTGCAAATGACATACCCTTCGCCTTGGCGGGAAGGTTGTGTAGCAAGTTTGCCTCCGGTTTCGGAAGTCATTGCGTTTGAAAGTTCCGTCTCAGATTGCGCACGCTCGGGGAGGTTGTTGGTGGATTTAGAGCCTTCATATGGCTGTACTTAACACGATAGATGAACCACTCCGCGTTTTGGAAATAAGACTGGCGAGATTTAGGCGCCTCTTAGCTTCTGTTGATCTGGCCACGAGGTGCTTTTCGGCGCGCTGTAGGTGCACCATAGCAAGAGCGTCTGCTGTTTCACGCCGATCTGGCGCAGGGTCTTTGCAACCATCGTACCTTGTCCATGCAGGAATTCCAGAAAGTCACCTTCCGCAGGCAGCTTCACGAACGCATCGACGCGTTGCAGGTCGATCTGGGCAAAATGCGTAGCAGCAGAACGCCGTTCCAGACCATGATTGAGAACACAGGTATCTGTAAGGAAAAGTTCGTGAATTGAACGTCGCCTGAAAACCGGTCGGTGTGCCGCCTTGATAGCTGCCCAAACGTCTTTCTTACTACCGACGCTCTCACCGCTACTGTCCTGTTGTCGCGATGTGCCCAGAGCCTAGCCCAGCAGATTGTATTCGGTCCCGTTCAACAGCAGATTGATCTCGGTCTGTCCACCGCCATCGACCAGGGCCCACAGGATCTGACCCGTGGGGCGATAGATCACAAAGGCTTCCTCGACACCGGCCACGCCGGCATTGGCGGTTTCGGTGAAATTGATCTGGAACTGATCGCGCGTGGCGCTGGCACCATACATCAGCGCATCGCCATCATCGGCGGAATAGTCCTGAATCCAGTCGCTGCCGTGGCCGAGATTGCCGATATGGAAAAACCGATCCGCGCCCGCGCCGCCATTGACCCGGTCATGACCGAAACCGCCATTGACGAAGTCGATGCCATCCCCGCCAAAAATCAGATCCGACCAGGCTTGACCGGTCAGTTGGTCATCTCCGGTACCGCCAAAGATTTCGTCAACGCCAGAGCCGCCTACAATGGTGTCATTGCCGCCATCTCCGCGCAGCTGATCATTGCCATAGCCACCATCCAGATTGTCATTGCCCGTGCCACCATAGATCACGTCGCGCAGGTCGCCGCTGGTATCGCCACCGATCAGGCGGTCATTGCCCGCGCCGCCAATCAGGGTATCTGGTCCGTCCAAGCCACGCAGAGTGTCGTTCCCTTCGGCGCCAACCAGCCGGTCAGGTCCAGGTGTCCCCGTCAGATCCAAAGCCGTGCCCGGAATGGCCGCGGTTGCGGCGCTCTCGACACTCTCGTCGGTCCCAAGCAGATCGGTGTATCGCTGCACGGCTGTCAGGGTCTGACCGATATCACCCTCGGCAAGGACATAGGTGTCACTGGTCGCGCCGCTGATCTGGGTGCCGTCGCGGAACCACTGATATTCAACGGTTGCCGCGTCAATGCCGTCAGCATCCGCCACGGTGGAAGCCGCTGTCAGGGTTTCGCCCACGCGCAGGGTTCCCGTGATTGTCACCGCCCCGGTCGGCAGATCGTTGACATCGTTCACCCGCAGGTTGGCCGAGCTGTTCACAGAATTGCCAATGGCATCGGTGACCGTCAGCGACAGAGCATATGTTGCGTCTCCGCCCGTCAGGGTGCCGGTGACAAGTCCGGTCGCAGGATCCAGTGACAGACCGGCAGGCAGACCGCGCACGATATATTCCAGCGCCTCTGATTCCGGGTCTTGGAAATACTGGCTGAGGTCCAGATTAATCACACCTTCATCAACAACCACGGTGCTGGGCAGGTTGGATGTCGGAGTCCCATTCAAGGAGAGATCGAACATTTCCAGATGGTCGACAGAGCGGTCATTAAACACAAACTCTTCGCTGTTGATCACAGTGTCGACGCCCAGTGCGGACCTCACGACAATGCCGTTGTCATAGCTGATGCTGACCGAAGAGAAATTCACGTCGAAACGCACCCGATCTATGCCATCGCCTCCGTCCAGCGTATCGTTGCCCGCGCCGTTGAGCAGCAGATCGTCGCCAGTTCCCCCTTGCAACAGGTCGCGCCCGTCGTCCCCGGCCAGGGTGTCGTTTCCGGCGCCGCCATTGACGGTGTCATCGCCATCGTTGCCCGACAGAACATCGTTGCCAGCCAGGCCATGGATGATGTCGCTCCCGGCCAGGGCCGCGATTGTATCCGCGTCAGGGGTGCCGATCAGCGTGTCATCCTGAGGGGTGGCCGTGGCGCTGACGCGTGCTTGTACCAGAACCTGGTCACGGCTGAGCGTGGCATCGCTGAACTGGAAAATCTCGACGTCGTCATGGACAATATCGGTTCCATCGGCCGCCGAAATCTCGATGTTGCCAGAGGCAATGCGGAACGTCACATCGGTGCTGGCGGCATCGAATATCGCGGTGTCCTGACCGTCGCCTCCATGCAATGTATCATCGCCAAGGCCGCCGTACAGCGTGTCCATTCCCGCGTCGCCACCGCCCCAAAGCTGGTCATTTCCGGTGCCTCCGATCAAAAGATCATTGCCGGTTCCGCCATCAATGCTGTCATTGCCGCCCGCACCATCCAGCGTGTCGTCACCATCCAGCACAAAGTAGTCCGGGTTGGTAACTGACTGGCCCGGCGTACGGATCGGCGACGGGGAAGGGGAGGGGTTGTCGGTGATGATGTTGTACTGTTCTTTGTCACCCATTCCGCCCATCAGGGTATCGTCGCCCTCATAGCCGACCAGGTGATCCGACAGATAAGACCCCACCATACGGTCATTGCCGCTGAAGACGTGGGTTTGGAAGTACGCCCAATCGGCCCCGATCAAATCCAGTAACGGCAGGCTCATGGATTGCAGATACATCTGCGTGGTGTTGCCGCCGGTGAAATCCACCCGGATCGCATTCGCGTTCGCTGTGTCCTGATTAAGGAAACCGCTGCCAGAGTAATAGGCACGTCCGCCGCCGCCTTCGAATTCGGTGGTAAAGTGCAGATTGTTGCCCTGATTGGACCCCTGGCTGGCCGTGCCGATATTGAGGAATTGCGCCCCGCCACCCTCGACGGAATTGTCGATGCCAAAATCGGTCGCATAGTAATCGCCTGCGCCCAGACTGACATGCTGTTGCCGAATGACCGCGTTGCGCTGATCCTCAAGCGCGATGGTCTGATCGCTGAATTGCAGGAACTCGATGTCTTCCAGGTGATTGGTGCCACTGGCATCGGTGACAAGGACAAAGCCCGGAGTGTCAAAGTTGAACGTCGCTGTGGACAATGTTCCGGCCAAAACGGCGGTATCCGAGCCTGTCCCTCCTAGCAGAATGTCATCTCCTGCGCCGCCATTCAGCGTGTCGTCGCCCGCGTCACCGCGCAGCGTGTTGGCACCGGCATTGCCGACCAGCATGTTATCGCCAGCATTGCCGGTTCCATCCAGATCTGCGCTGCCCATCAAGGTCAGGGCTTCGACATGATCGCTCAGCGTGAAGCTGACCGAGGCCATGACGCTGTCATTGCCATCTGCGGCGCGTTCAACCACGCGGTCAGAGGCATTGTCCACGATATAGGTGTCGTCTCCGGTGCCGCCAAAATGCTGATCTGCGCCGTCGCCACCATTCAGTTCGTCGTTTCCGGTCCCGCCATCCAAGCGATCGTCTCCGGCTTCGCCCAACAGGGTATCGTTGCCCGCACCGCCAACAAGAATATCATTCTCGGCACGGCCTTCGATACGGTCATTGCCACCAAGACCGGCCAGAACATCGGCATTCGGCGTTCCTGTCAGGGTGTCGCCCGCGGCAGTTCCGGTACTGGCCGAGCCTAGCAGGGCCGCAAGGTCGCCAAAGCTAAGCTGCTGATCGGTGAAGTCCACAAATTCAACATCTGCCCCGATCAGAATATTGCCCAGCGACGTGGCCAATACCAGGTCAGTGCCCGAACGGGTCACCGTAACCGAGGAACTGGCCAGGCCAATCACTGCGGTATCGACGCCGCCGCCGCCCAGCAGCGTGTCATCACCGCCACCGCCAACCAAGCGGTTATCGCCTAGATTTCCCGCGATCCGGTTGTGCAGGCTGTTGCCCGTTGCCTCCAGATCCTCGGATCCGGTCAGGGTAAGGTTCTCGACATTGTCAGAAAGCACAAAGTTGGCCGCGCTGAGCACGGTATCCGTCCCCGCATTCGCCTGCTCGATGACAACATCATCCGTGCGATCGACCACATATGTGTCATTGCCAGCCCCACCAACCAGCTGATCGCGATCCGAGCCGCCATCCAGTCGGTCATTGCCGCTGTCGCCGACCAGCCGGTCAGAACCGGCTTCTCCGAGCAAGGTGTCATTGCCAACACCGCCAAACAGGTGGTCATTGCCTTCGCGGGCTTCGATACGGTCATTCCCCGCGTGCCCATACAGCTGATCGGGTTGGTCGGTTCCGACGATCGTATCATCGCCCGCACCAGCCATAGCCGCCAATTCGCCAAAGGTTATTTCGCCGTCATTAAACTGAATGAATTCAACATCATCGGCGATGAAATCCACGCCTTCAGCCGAAGTGACCTGAACGCCACCATAGGTGATCTGCACCGTCACATCGTCGCTGGCAACCCGCAGGATCGCCATGTCAAAGCCGTCGCCGCCGATCATCCGGTCATTGCCCAGCCCGCCTTCGAGCCGGTCATTCGCGCCCTGGCCGTCCAGCGTGTCATTCCCAGCAAGGCCGCGGAGTTCGTTGTTGTCATTGCTGCCCACCAGCGCATCGCCATGCGCCGAGCCATAGAGGTTCTCGATCAGGCTCAGAACGTCGTCTTGGGCTGTGCCACCTGATGCAGTGTTGGCCACCAGATTGACCGCGACCGCAGCGCCGGATGCTTCATATCCGGCTGTGTCGGTCCCGTCACCGCCACGCAGCGTATCTGCGCCAATGCCGCCACGCAGCAGGTCGTCGCCCAGACCGCCGCTCAACACATCGTCGCCGCCATTGCCAATCAGAATGTCATCGCCCATGAAGCCCGAAAGCTCGTTATTGCTGCCATCGCCGGAAATCCCGTCGTCGAACGAGGTCCCGATGATATTTTCAATGGAGTCCAGCGAGGCCATGTCGACATAGGTGCCGGTTTGTACGTCCGAGCCACCGCGATGGCGCGCATCGACGCCGCTTGACGTCAAGTTGACATCCACAGCGAAGCGGAAGGTCGAAAAATTGCCGCTGTCGATGCCCTCGCCACCGTTCCAGCTGTCCAGCCCGCCGGTATAGGCAAACATGTCGTTGCCCGCGTGGCCAAACATCACATCATTGCCCAACCCGCCGTTCAGCATATTGTCGAGCTCGTTGCCTTGCAGGCGATCATTGTGATCGCTTCCGATCACGTTTTCCACGTCCCGATCCGGCAATTGCATGATCAAGCGACGTGTTCCGACATCCCAATTGGTGCCATCGGTGGTAAATGCAGCGTCTCCAGTGATGCGCAGATCAACGTCCACCGCGCTGCCAAACAGCGTATAATCCAACGTGTCCAGACCGTTGCCACCGCGCGCGACATCCAGCCCACTGCTATAGGCGATCAGATCATCGCCCAAACCGCCATCAATCGTATCGTTGCCCGCACCCGCTTGCAGAATATTGCCCGCCGCATCGCCGGTCAGCTGGTCGTCAAAACCGGTGCCGATCAGACGCTCGACATCAATAACGGTGTCATTGCCGTTACCATCCACCAGGCTGACAATGACGCCGGCTGCTTCTGCCGAATAGTCCAGCGCATCGGTGCCAGCGCCGCCATCAAACGTATCAGCACCATCACTGCTTGCCGCGATGAAACGGTCATCGCCATCATTGCCGAACAAGCGGTCGGAATCGGTGTTGGGATCCGTCGAATGACCGCCGTCGATGATGTCGTTCCCCGCGCCACCAAGAATGGTGTTGGTGCGGAAATCGCCTGATAGCCGATCATGGAAGGCCGACCCCCAGATCCCCTCGATGCTGGAAAGCTGAGCAATGGTGCGATAGGGGCCGGTCGCGACATCCTGTCGATCTGCCGTGCGTACCTCGTTGGGATTTGCAAGATCAACCCAAACCGCCGAGCCGAACATCAAGAAGCTGACGATATCGTCGCCGCCTGCGCCAGTGTAGGCATCCACGCCGCCAAAATACGAGAAGGTGTTCGACTGAGCGTTGCCAACCATGTTGTCATTGCCAAGCCCGCCAACGATATTGTCGATCTCGATCAGCGTATCAGTGCCGATTTCAGACCCATTGACCTGACCCAAGGACAGGGTCAGATCGACGGAAATACCTGCCGTCGTAGAGGAATAGGACAGCGTATCAACGCCGGTTCCGCCGTTATAGGTGTCATTCCCCAAACCACTGCTGAAGCTGGCAGTCGCCTCTGCCACCATGCTGCCATAGAACAGATCATTGCCCGCCCCACCCAAGACCAGGTCATTGCCATCGCCTCCGCTTAGGCTGTCACTGCCGTCGCCGCCGCGCAGCGTATCGTTTCCGGCTTGGCCAAAGATCAGATCATGGCCGTCATAGCCATGCAGCAATGCATCGTCGCCAGCACCGCCAAACAGCACATTGTCAGCAGTATTCCCGGTGATCTGATCGGCCCGAGCGGTGCCTATCACAATCTCGAACCCGCCCAGCGTGTCACGATCCCCATGGCTGTCGATGGCAAATTCGCCCGCAGCATCATCCATCCGGACGGTTACGCCTGCTGGGCCAGCTTCACGGCTGTAATCCAGCGTATCAAGGCCCGCGCTGCCCGTCAGCGTGTCATCCCCCGCGTGGCCTGTCAGCGTATCGTCGCCGCTGCTGCCATCCTGCAGGTTGTCCAACGCGGAACCGCGCAGGTCGTCATTTTGGAACGATCCGCGCACGTTTTCGATGTTGGTCATGCGCACCAGAGTCCGCAGCTCTCCGTCCGCAGCATCCAGCCCAAAGGCATCGCGGGTCACAGCAGTATCCACGGCTGTCAGGTCAAACAGCACCGCATATTCAAAGGCGGCAAAGTTGGCAAAGTCGCTGCCAGCCCCGCCGTCCCAGACATCCAGACCAGAGCGATACGCAAAGATATCGTTCCCAGCGCCGCCTCGCGCCGTGTCATTGCCCGCACCGTCATCCAGCAGGTCGGCCCCATCGTCGCCATCAAGCGTGTCGTTGCCCTCACCGCCAACCAAAAGGTCAGTTTCGCTGCCACCAGAGAGGCGATCGCTGCCGTCCCCGCCCAGCAGGGTATCGCGGCCCGCTCCGCCGTCCAAAATGTCATTGCCCGCTTCGCCCAACAGAATGTCGGCTCCGCCAGCACCAATCAGATGATCATTCCCCGCTTCGCCAGACAGCGTATTGTTAAAGCTGTTGCCCGAAATCGTATCGTCGCCAGGCGAGCCAAAGACCGACTCGATGGACACCAAGAAATCGCCTTCGGCCAGCCCGCCACTGCCGCTGAATGTGGCCAGGTTGACATTGACCGGTGCCAAAGATTGCAGGTAATCCACCAGATCCTGCCCGACGCCGCCATCATACAGATCGGCCCCCGCACTGGCGCTGAAACCGTCATCCCCCGCAAAGCCGCGATAGGTGTCGCGATTGTCGGTGCCCTCGAGAATGGTATCGTCCTGCGCTGTGCCCAGATAGGTCTGTCCGGCAACCGGCGCACCGGGGCTGCTGACGCCCAGACTCGTGAAATCGCGGGTGGCAACGCCGTCGGTGGTTTCAAAGACGAAATTCAACCCGAACGAGGTGTTGGAGGCAAAGTAATCCACCACGCGCACCGAATTGCCGCCCTCGGTGATGATCAGATCAACGCCGGTTGCGGAAAAACTGAGATCGGACATCGAAACACTGGTAAAGACCAGACGGCTAGAGCCGAAGCTTTCGCCAAAAATCACGTCATTGCCGAAATCCGGGCCAAAGACATAGATGTCGGACCCTTCGCCACCGGACAAAAAGTCGTCGCCTGTACGGCCGATCAACGCGTCATTGCCTGCACCGCCGAACAACACGCTTTGAGCGGTGCCCGCCAACAGTACGTCATTCGCTGCGCTGCCGGACATTTGCAGATTTTCGATGTTGCGGAACTGAACCGAATCCTGGCCGTGCTGAAGTATCGTATATGTTGCTGTGGTCTGGCCAAAAAACGCGGCGAATTCGGCAAAGCTTGGGCCGCCATTCTGCATCGACAATGTGATGCCAAGCTGCGTGTCAGACCCATCAAAGAAGCTGAGCGTAACCGGATCAAGGGTCGCGCCGATCAGCAGCGTGTCGTTGGCTCCGGCACCGCCATCAATGGTGTCGCGCCCGCCGGTATGTTCAAACAGATCATTGCCGTCCTCGCCCAGCAAACGGTCATCCCCAAGGCCACCGATCAACATGTCATCCCCGGCACCGCCTTCGACCGAGTCATTCAGATCGCCACCCAACACGGTATCGTCACCCGCGCCAAGCAACAGAAAGAACCGCTCAAAGTCAGCAATCTGAGTGCCCTGACCGATGTCATAGGCTTCGCCTGGGGTATAGTTTGCGTCAAGGGACAGGTTCTCGTCGTGGCTGCGCAAGTCAGCCAGGAACAGGTCGGCATCGCGATAGCCTTCGCCGCCGACATAGGCCATGCCGTTTTGATAGACGACCAGGTCATCGTACAAGTCCGAGCCAGCAATATCGACCGCCTCGATCTCGCTATAGATCACATCCGGGCTGGTGGTGCTGGCCAGGTTTGAATTGAAATGGGTATGATAGTGCCATTCCGGCGCGGTAAGCGAGTTCACCGCAAGCTGAGTAAGAACAGCATGGGAGCTGGTGCTCAGCGCCATGCCATAGCGGCTGTTAAGGATATAGTCGCCATTGCTGTCCAGAATGGCGGCCCGCAGCGGGCCACTGGCATTCATGATGTTCAGCCGGTCGACTTCGGGTTCGTTCAACACCAGCAACCCGCCGACATAGGAATTGGTCGGATTGGTCCCGCCGATGATGATGTCATGGCCCTGGTTGTCATAAAAGAACGTATCGCTGCCGGTGCCGCCCAGCAGCGTGTCATTGCCACCGCGCCCGATCATGATGTCATTGCCTCCACCGCCGTGGAACATGTCGCCATGGATGCCACCAGCAAAGGTGTCAAACGCTTCGCCGCCGAAAATCAGCGCTCGGTCGATCCCGTCAATGTAGACTTCGTTGCCCAGCCAATAGCCGTTGCTTTCCCCGATCGAGCGCGTGTCCCGTACTTCGAAATTAATACCGGCCTGCTGACCGCGGAAATCGGCAATGAACAGGTCGCCATCCGCTGCGGTATTGCCACCGTTGTAATAGCTGCCATTCTGATAGAGCAGCACATCATCCGCATGCACATTGCCGGTAATATTGACCCGTTCGACATTGGAATAGGTTACCTGATGATCCGAAGAAAATCCCGCAATCGTGGTGCTGGCCGAGGCAAGCTGATCGAAGAACTGGGTCACTTCGGCGTCGCTGCTGCCGGGGTCGACACGGGTTGTCAGGTCGGGGCCGATCTGGTCGCCATTCTGATCCAGCAAGCGGATAAAATGGCCCGTGCCGCGCCCGCCATAAGAGATGTTCAGCGTATCGACGCCTGATCCGCCATCAACGATATCATCGCCGTCAGATGCCCATCTGATCTGGTCGTTGCCCAGACCGCCGATAAGCGTGTCAGACGCGCGATCGACTCCGCCATACAGCACGTCATCGGCGTCGCCGCCATCAATATAGTCATCGAACTGACCGCCGGTGATCACGTCAAAGTCAAAGGTGCCGCGCACATGCAGCCGGTCGATGTTGCGCAGGGTGGTCGAGCCGAAATAGGAGATGTCCTGCGCCAGGGAAATCGCAACGCCTTCGCCAGTTCGCCCAAGCGAGCGATAGCCCGCCAAGGTACTGAAATCGGCCAGGAACGTGTCGGTGCCCCCCGAGCCGCCATCATAGCGGCTGCCCCCCATATAGACCAAAAGATCGTCGCCTGCGCCTTGCACCGGGGCAATTCGATCGCCGTTTGCATCCACTGGGGCGTCGGGAATGACACTGACCAGCTCGACATCGCGACCAAACTCTACGGCACCGCGATTTCCGGTGCCGTTCAGCATCAGGACATGCTGATGAGTGGAGCCATAGAATGATTGTTCATTGCCATAGCGGTTGCTGGTCCATAGATCACTGCGGGTTTGTTCAACAAGGGCAAGCAGCTGAGCGAATTGATCATGCGACGCCAGGGCACCGATCCCGGATCCGCCAAAGGTATAGCTGGTGCCATCAACCGAGATGTCATAGCGCAGCCCTTGATTGCCCAATTGCACAAACAGCTGGTCCACGCCCCGACCGCCCATGATGACATCGGTGAACTGTCGGTGATGCGCGGCTCCGGGCATATTCGACATTTCAACGATCGCCACATCGTCGCCATCGCCCAGATGAACAAAGTCATCATCGACATCGTAATAGGTGTTGGTGGTGCTGACGCCCGCCATCGAGATCGAGTTGACCAAACGCACGATGTCGTCGCCCCCGCCGGTCAGGAAAATATCGCTGAACGTGCCTCCCACAAGATAATCGTCACCATCCCCTGTGCTCACGGCCAGGGCCTCGACATTGCGCACCACGATCCGGTTGGGATCATTGGCAACCGTCAGCCGCTCGCCGGTGATTGGGTCCAACAAAACCTCGCCCGTGGCTGGGTCGGTCTGGTAGGTGCGAATGGTAAAGCCACCGATTGTGGTGCTCAGCCCATCGTTTTCAAGCCGCACCGATTCAGCCAGATTGATATCAATCGGTGTTGTGAAATGGGACAGATCGGCCACAAAAAGATCGCCGACATGAACGTTGGGTTGCAAGACCTCGTTGCTGTCGCGATAGATATTGTCACCACCGTCAAAATATTCACCCCCGCGGGTGTCTCCGGTCGATTGGTCATAGTGATAGACCATCACGTCCCCACCAACTCCGCCAAGCACATTGGTCACGTTGCCAGTGATGATGGACCGATCCGCCAGCCCGGTGTCGCGATCCACATAGGTATAGCGGATGTCTTGGGATGTGCCCGAATGGAACAGCAGGCGGTATTTGTCATCCAGCGAGGCGCCGACACCGGTCTGCGTGGTCGAATCCAGCCTGACCTGCAATTCACCATATGTCGGCGTTGGTGCGGATGTGCCGGCAGCGGCGGGAACGTCGATCGAGGTCGGCGTTGCAATAGTGACGCGGCTGCCATTGCCATACGCCAGCGTCACAGTGGTGGTATATGCGCCCTGCCACAGAAAGTGGACCTTGTCTGTCTCGCTGCTGAAATCATAGGTGTCCAAAGGCGGATTGGCGGCATCAACAGGAACTGGCCGCTCGATCAGAAACGGATCGCCTGGGTAGATATTAGCAAATATCGCATTCAAATTGGTGAACAGCGCATCAAGCTGGCGGTTGTTGGCTTCGAAATAGCCATAGACGGCGGCCTCGGCCGATGGCAGCGTCGGATCCCAGCCCGGAGGGGCAATCCGCTCTTCGACAAAGAAGACCTCGTAAGTGTCACTATCGGTGCCAAAAATTGCGCCATCGACCAGAAAGCTGTCCGAATAAAGCGTGCCCAGATCGGTAACTGAATCCTCCGGGAATTGGCGATGAAACAGCGGGCCCCAACTATCGCCCAGCCCCCAAACATCAACCGAGACCGAAAGAATGTCGATGGCAACATAGGCGTTCAGGCCCAGGCCGACAGTATGCCCAAATCTTGCCTGGTCGATGCTGTATTGGGCCGTAATTGTCGCGGTGCCGTAGTTGGATCCTCGGTAGGGCGCCAACAACGCCACGCCAGTATCCCCCAGCCGGGCAACATTCGAAACATCATCGCTGGTGTCGTTCGGAGTTCCGTTATCCGATGTCAGCAGCACGCTTACATTCGGCAATCCCGAGGTTGGATCGTTCGGATCGGTCACCGTTCTTGGGTCGCGAATATCCAGCTCGACCGTTTCAGTCAGCCCCAATCCCATATGGGCCGTGATATCGACCACGGTGACCTCGATATCGACGGGCCCGATCGAAAATTCGCGTTCAAGGAAGACCGTATTTTGCAGCGCTCTGGCCACGGCGGCGGCCTGTGGTCCGGCATTGCTCAGAAGCTCCGTCAGCAATTGGTCCAGGTCGGCGTCCAGCGCCAGGAATTCGGTATCTGAAAACCCGCGTCCCGAGACCACGCCGCTGCCGGTCGAGTCCCCCTCGGTGTCGGCGCCTTGCGGGACACGCGCGGTCAATTCCACGCCAGAGTACAATTCCAACGTATATTCAGGCAGTTCGGCAGAAACTGTGATCAAATTGATGGTCTCGTCAACGTTGATGACCTGAAGGTCGTCAAAGCTGAAATCCTTGAAAATCGTTTCGACTTCGATGTGACGAACACCTGCCTGAACATCGATGACCAGGTCCAACCCGGCGGAAATCGACCCGTCATCGCCGATTTCGAACCCTTCGGAAGAGATCTCTGCTGAGACAATTTCGACCTGGTCAAAATCGAACAGCATCGTTGTCCTGGGCAGATAGGTTTGATCCGGATTTTGTCGGCTGACCACCTGAGGATCAGGGATTCCTACCGATAAATCCAGCTCATAGCTCGCGCTCCAACTGCCGCCATCACCCAGATTGGCCCAGGCGACCAAGCCGAATCGCATACCAAAATAGGCCTGCGCCGAGAATTCTGCGACGGCTGCATCGGCACTGAAATTGTATGTGAGCTCACCCGTGTCATAAATCAGGTACTCGCCTGTATCTATACGGAAACTTTCAGCGGGGCCTGGCCTCCAGAGTGACTGGCCGGTGGTCGAAAAAGTTAACGAAGTATCTTGCCTACGCATCGAACTTTGCCCCCCAAATATAAATCTAACCTACATCAATTTCCTGACACTGCCGATTTTTTTGACGTTGCGGTCAAATATTAACCATTGCGAGACCAGCCTGTGACCGCCTTTGCAGAGGCTTTCTGGGGGGACAAGTCAGCTGAAAACCCGTCGTCAAAACAGGATGGTAACGGCGAAATCGGTGGCTTGGAGGAAGGCTTCTGGGCAGCTATCGTGGCAACCCAGGCTGATCGATCATCAATACGCCCACAAAGGTCCACCCAAAGTGGACAACTGAAAAACCCACGCTTGCCGTCCATTTAGGTTTACATGCTTGCTTTAAGGACACTTTTCTAAAAAGGTTTAGACCTTAGGAGACATGGAATGTCGATTGTGGGATATCGTCGGGTCAGCACCGTTGATCGGAACTTTGACCGTCAAGACCTCGGAGAGGTCGACAAATAGTTTGAAGAGAAGTTATCGGGAAAGAGCGCCAAGGACCCCCGGCGCTCACAGACATGCTGGACTGGGTAATAGACGGCGATATCGTGGTGGTCCACAGCATTGACCGCTTGGCCAGAGATCTACGCTAACTGCAAAGGACTATCGAAGCCCTCAACTCGAAAGGTGTGACGATCAACGTTCCTACAGGGAATCTGAGCTTTACCGCGGGTTCAGATGACGCATTTGCCAAGCTGCAGCTTCAAATGATGGGAGCCTTTGCCGAGTTTGAACGCAACATAATCCGAAAGCGACAAGCTGAAGGCATCGCTAAGGCAAAGCTGAAAGGCCTCTACAAGGGGCGGCCCAAAACCGTCGATGAGAAAAAAATCTTGGAGATGCGGCAAGCTGGAATTGGCGCGTCAGCGATTGCAAGAGAATTTGGCACTGGCCGATCCACCGTTTATAAGGCGCTTCAGACAGAAGGATAACGATGGCTTCGTGATCCGCTATTCCCTTTGCGGCAAACTTCTGAAACCTGAGGCACGAAGGCCTGACTGTTGCGCTCAAATCTTATCGCCGAACAACTGGATCACTGCGTCCAGCATCTTCGCCTTTTCTGCTTCAGACATATTGGTGGGATCAATGGTCTTTTTGGTGCCAATACTCTCCAAGACCTCAAAGCGTCGATCGTCTGACATTGTCCCATAGCGCTGGTCCGTCGTTTGCTCGCTTGCATGCCCCATATTGAGCGACCACGCCTTGCGCTCTTCGTGTGTTAAATGGCGGATGTCACGTTCGGCACCGATGGTGTGTTTCGCCGCATGAGGCGTGTACTTAATTTCACTGTTTTGGCAGGTCGCAGCAAAAGCGGACGTCACCGCGTGAGTCGTTCTCATAACCGGAACAGGCACAGAATTACGTCGAAACGGTCCGATCCGAGGTTTCACCCATTTGATCTCCGGAAATAAGGCATCATTGTCACCAAACCCCTAAAAATTTTCAGACGATCCATCCATTCTAAGACAGCAACTTCAAACATCTACGGTATCTTGAAACACACAATATTGATGCTCTTGCCAGCTTTAGATCGAACAAGGCTTGCGTCCTGCACGATCAAACGCCGTACTACGTCCACATGTTTCATCTTGAACGATACGAGCCTGTCAGCGCGCAATGCGCCAAGAAAAGCCATAGCAAAAATTGTGCGCGCGCGAAGATCTTCCAGTGATTGGGATGGCATAACGATTAAGAGCTCTTGTGCCTCAGGAAGATTAGGAAATTGCTTTTGCTTTACCTGCGCTGACCGCGCGACGACCGTTTTGGGTACTTTAAGATTTCCGGCAAAATCCTTGAGAATGCGGCGGAACCCATCTTGCATCAACAACCAATCGAAGAATTCAATCAGTTGCGATATAATGTGCTTGATCGTTGATGCAGAGATGCTGTCCTCGGCATCAACGTTTGCAAGCCGCTTCAGCTCGTCACGCATTAAGCCGCCCGATAGATCAGCCGCACGCCTGCGACTTCGGTTTCAGCGCAATCCATAGCCAGATCATAGGCGATGGCGTTCGTGTCGATGTAGTTCGCCAGATGTTCAGGGATATCTCCGA
>JBOEGN010000030.1:3144-87742 GCA_050633445.1 Thalassovita sp. | reverse complement strand
CCTGGGTCCGCACAGAGATCGGTCCGATCGCCGCCCCCGATGTAATCCAATGGTCGCCCGGCCTGCCCAAAACCCGTTCCGGCAAAATCATGCGCCGCATCCTGCGCAAAATCGCCGAAAACGACTACGGTTCACTGGGCGACACATCAACACTCGCAGACCCATCCGTCGTCGACGAACTCATCCAAAACCGGCAGAGTAAGAGCTGAACCCACTCTCCAGTGGTCGGGGCCAATCGGCTCTGATCCCCCTCCTGGACCGCTCCACTTTTGTGGGGCGGTCTTTTTTCGTCGCTTTGGACCGCCAATCAACACCCGCTGACCATTCTGGTTTTTTCGGTCATAACGGCCTTGGCCCCTCCTCCTTCAGCAGATCACGCAGGGCGGTTTTTAGCACCTTTCCATAGTTGTTTTTCGGCAGTTCGCGCAGCGCGTGGTACGCCTTGGGGCGCTTAAAGCGCGCGATTTGTGACAGACAATGCGAGTCCAGCGCAGTCGGGTTCAGAGCGGCGCCAGGCGCCAGCACCACAAAGGCCACCACGTCCTCGCCCCAATCCGCGTTCGGGCGACCGATCACGCTGGCCTCGGCCACATCCGGGTGGGTCAGCAACACTTCTTCGATCTCGCGCGGATAGATATTGGTCCCCCCCGAGATGATCAGATCCTTGGACCGATCTTGCAGCGTCAGATAGCCATCATCGTCCAGAAACCCCATGTCGCCGGTCATCAGCCAGCCATCAACCAGCGTAGTCGCTGTCGCTTCGGGGTTCTGCCAGTAACCGGGCATGGCCAGATCGCCGCTGACCATAATCTCGCCCGTCTGACCATTGGCCAGCGCACGCCCATCGGCATCACCAATCCGAATATCAACAATTGACTGCGCCCGACCGACCGAGGCCAGGCGCTCGCGCCAGCGCGGGTGGCTGCGGTCCGCAACTTCCCCGCGACGGAGCGAGGTGACAGCCATCGGGGCCTCGCCCTGACCGTAAATCTGGATGAAGATTGGCCCGAAATGCGCCACCGCCTCGACAATATCCGCCACATACATCGGCCCGCCGCCATAGATAACCGAGCGCAGCCCCTCCCCGGTTTCGCCCGTTTCTTTGGCCACTTGGGTCAAACGTTTGACCATCGTAGGCGCGGCAAACATGTGGACACGACCATGATGGCCGGCCAGATCAAAAATCTCGGCCTCGTTAAAGCCCCCCGAAACCGGACAGACATGCCGCGCGCCTTGCAGAACGTGGATGATGTTGTAGAGGCCCGCGCCATGGCTCATTGGTGCCGCATACAGAGCCGTATCCTGCGCCGTCACCTGATCCACATCCGTCAGATAGGCCAGCGACATCACCGCCAGCATTCGATGCGAAATCATCACCCCCTTGGGGCGCCCAGTGGTGCCAGAGGTGTAGAACAGCCAACAAATATCATGTGCGTCCCGAGGCACCGGCGCAATGGCCTCGGCCTGTGGTGTACCCTGAACCACCTGAGCAGAGCAGCCCGCATCTTGCAACGCGTGCGCTTGCTGATCCGAAGCAAAAACCATACCGGCCCCGGCATTGTCGATGATCCAGGCAGCCTCGGCCCCATGGAGCTTGGCGTTGATCGGAACCGCCACAGCCCCGGCAAACCAGATCGCGTATTGCACAATCAGATAATCGGGGCAGTTCTTCATAAAGATCGCGACGCGGTCACCCGGCCGGACACCCTGCCCTTGCAACCACCCGGCCAGACGCGCCACACGACCCTGAAATCCGGCGTAGTCCGCCACCAGGTCGCGACCCAGAAACAACGCGGGACGATCTGGATACGCCACGGCCTGCCGCTGCAACCACAGTGCAATATTCATGTCAGCCCTCCCTCTCCTCGGCGCGTATGAAATCATCCCGCAGCACGGCGCGCAATTCGTAGGACTACGTGGGTCAATGCGTAGAAATACCTGCGCTTTGCATCGCGTCGTGAAACCGGGCATACCTGCGGGCATGGAACTCAGCGATCTTGCCTTTGAATATGCGCCCGTGGGCCTGTGCATGTTGGAAAACCGCATCATCTCGGGGTGCAACCGGGAATTCGCCGACATTTTTGGGGGTGAGATGGCCGATTTCCAGGGCGTGCCCTTCGCCCATTTCTATGCCTCGATGGAGGATTACGAAAAAATCGGCGCACGCGGGTTGGCTCAGATGCAGAAAACCGGGCGTTATTCCGATGAACGGGTGATGCGCCGCCGCTCGGGCGAGATGTTCTGGTGCCGGGTCCGCGGCCAATCGCTGACGCCCGAGAATCCATTTCGCAAAGGTATCTGGTCGCTGTCCGACTTGTCAGATGAACGCCCCCTGGTGGAACTGACCCAGCGCGAGCGCGAAGTGGCGATTCTGACCTGCCGGGGCATGACCAGCAAAGAGGTCGGCAAAGAGCTGGAACTGTCATATCGCACGGTCGAACTGTATCGCGCCCGCCTGTTAGAGAAGTTTCAGGCCCGCAAACTGGCAGAACTGGTGGCCAAACTGTCCGGAATGCCGCTGTAAGCGCAGGAAATGCGACTTTCGTGCAATTTTCCCCTCGAAATTCCCCGATAAAACCCCCACATTCCACGCCAGAAGAACGCTTTCCGTCTCGTAATACATAACCTATAACGCGCGCGGAATGGCACACGGCCGCAACACAATGCGGCCATCCGTAACCGGTCGAGGATACAATGACTAAGAAAAATCATGACGCAGACGTAGCCTTCATCCAGGCGCTCGCCGAGCTTCTGGCCGCCAACGAGCTTACTGAACTGGAAGTGATGCGCGAATATGGCGACAATGACAGCATGAACGTCCGCGTCAGCCGCGCTCAGGAAATCGTAACGCAAGTTGCAGCCCCTGTTGCCGCAGCGCCCGTTGCCGCCCCGGCCCCTGTTGCTGCTGCGCCCGTCGCAGCTGCCCCCTCCGAAGATCCCGCCAGCCTGCCTGGCGCTGTGACCTCGCCGATGGTGGGCACTGTGTATCTGCAAGCCGAACCCGGCACGCCCGCATTTGTTTCGGTTGGCGCGCAGGTCAAAGAAGGCGACACCCTGCTGATCATCGAAGCGATGAAAACCATGAACCACATCCCCGCGCCCAAATCCGGCACGGTGAAACGCATCCTGGTCGAGGATTCCAGCGCCGTGGAATTTGGCGCACCGCTGATGATCATCGAATAAGGGCCGCGCCATGTTCGATAAAATCCTGATTGCAAACCGCGGAGAGATCGCCCTGCGCGTGATCCGTGCCTGCCGCGAAATGGGCATCAAGTCCGTCGCGGTCCATTCAACTGCCGACGCCGATGCGATGCATGTGCGCATGGCGGACGAGGCCGTGTGTATCGGCCCGCCCTCCTCGACCCAAAGCTATCTGTCGATCCCTGCGATCATCTCGGCCTGTGAAATCACCGGCGCGCAGGCGATCCATCCGGGCTATGGCTTTCTGTCGGAAAACGCCAATTTCGTACAGATCCTCGAAGATCACGGCATCGCCTTTATCGGCCCCAGCGCGGAACACATCCGCATCATGGGCGATAAAATCACGGCCAAGGAAACCGCAGCAGACCTGGGAATCCCGGTCGTGCCCGGCTCGGCTGGCGGTGTGCCAACTGTCGAAGACGCCAAGAAAATCGGCCAGGAATTCGGCTATCCGGTGATCATCAAGGCCACTGCCGGCGGCGGTGGTCGCGGGATGAAGGTCGCCAATAGCGAAGCCGAAATGGAAAGCGCCTTTCGCACCGCGCGCAGTGAATCCAAGGCCGCCTTTGGCAATGACGAAGTCTATATCGAGAAGTACCTGACCACGCCCCGCCACATCGAAATTCAGGTGTTTGGCGACGGTAAAGGCGTCGGTGTCCATTTGGGCGAACGCGACTGCTCGTTGCAGCGGCGCCACCAGAAGGTCTTCGAAGAGGCTCCCGGCCCCAGCATCACCCCAGAAGAACGCGCCGAGATCGGCAAGGTCTGTGCGGATGCGATCGGCAAAATGGGCTATCGCGGCGCTGGTACGGTGGAATTTCTGTATGAGAACGGCGAGTTCTACTTCATCGAGATGAACACGCGTCTTCAGGTCGAACACCCTGTGACCGAAGGCATCTTTGGTGTCGATCTGGTGCGCGAACAGATCCGCGTCGCCGAAGGCCTGCCCATGTCGTTCACTCAGGACGATCTGGTCATCAACGGCCACGCGATCGAGGTGCGGATCAACGCCGAAAAGCTGCCGAATTTCTCGCCCTGTCCGGGCAAAATCACGCATTTCCACGCCCCTGGCGGGCTGGGCGTGCGGATGGATTCGGCGCTTTATGACGGCTATGCGATTCCGCCCTATTACGACTCTTTGATCGGCAAGCTGATCGTGCACGGGCGCGACCGTCCCGAGGCATTGGCGCGCTTGAACCGCGCTTTGGGCGAGCTGATCATCGACGGGATCGACACCACCGTGCCGCTGTTCCACGCGTTGCTGCAAGAAGAAGACATCCACAGCGGCACCTACAATATTCATTGGTTGGAACACTGGTTGGAAACCAATCTGGCCGAGTAACCACATGGCCGGGCCCGCGTGGCCCGGCCCCTTTTACGGACGAGGCATGGCCAAGGACGACACCATCCTGACCCCGGAACTGCTGTTGAACGCCTATGCCTCGGGCGTATTTCCCATGGCTGAAACCCGTGACGACCCCGAGATTTTCTGGGTTGATCCGCGCCGCCGGGGTGTCTTTCCGCTCGATCGTTTTCACATCTCTAAAAGCCTCGCCAAGCGTATCCGTCGGCAGGACTTTGAGGTGCGCATCAACAGTGATTTTCCCGGTGTCGTCCAGGGTTGCGCGGATCGAGAAGAAACCTGGATCAATGACGAAATCTTCTTTCTTTACAATCAATTATATGCGCTGGGGTTTGCGCATTCTCTAGAGATTTTTGAACGAGATACGCTGGTCGGTGGCGTCTATGGCGTCACTTTGGGCGGTGCGTTTTTCGGCGAAAGCATGTTTTCACGCCGCACCGATGCATCAAAAATCGCACTGGCGTATCTGGTGGATCGCCTGAGCCTGGCGGGCTTTAGCTTGTTTGATACGCAATTTATCACACCGCATCTGTCATCTTTGGGGGCGATCGAAATCCCGCGCGGACAGTATCATTTATTGCTGGAAGAGGCGCTTGAAATCGAAGCGGATTTTACCGAGCCGCCCCTGCCCGCTTCGCCTCAGGATGTTTTGCAGCGCAACACCCAAACGTCATAACGCGCGTGATCCAACGCGTTCAACGCGGGTGACGAGGCCAGCATCCAGCCCTGAAACACGGGCTCTGCCGCGCCTTGATCCCGGATCGTCAGAAAGGCGTACGCGTCGCCAGCTGGGTTATCCTCGGGGTAGCGGCATTCGCCCAGGTCGATCACCAAACGCTCGTAACGAACGCTGGAGCCATTCAGAATTTCGATGTCCTGGAACTCGGCATTCACCTTGTCCAACCCGCGCAACACAGCGCCGGTGCCGGTCTCGACAGCATCGACATTCCCGATGATCAAGGTGTCCTCGTCCTGCGCCAAAACCGGGGTCGCACAAAGCGCAAGCAGCGTCAGAAAGCGCTTCATTCGCCGCCTCCGGACACGAATTTCATCAGCAAACCAACCAACGAGACCGCGCCTTGCGTATCCTCAATCTCGTCTCCGGGGGCGAAATTGAAGGGCGACCCGCCCGGCACAACCTCGACGAAATTGCCGCCCAGCAATCCTTCGGATGCGACGACTACAGCGCTGTCATCCGGAATTTCGATGCCTTCGGCTACGCTGAATTCAGTGTCTGCACGAAAGGTCTGAGGGTTTAGCGTGATGTCAGTGATGGTGCCGATCTTAACACCCGCCAAGCGCACGTCCGTGCCTACGGTCACACCCTCGGCCGAGCGGAACGACGCGCTCAGCCCGTAGCCCGAGGTCTGCTTGGTAAATCCGGTGATCTGGCCTGCATAGACCACGAACCCGACCGCCGCAGCCAGAACCACGGCACCGACGACTACTTCGGTTTTATGTTCAGACATCTGCGGCCCCTTATTCGGGTGTCCACGCCTCGTAATCGGCGCGTGGCGCGGGTTCGCTGCGACGAATCGAGCCCTTGGGCGCATAGGCCAGAGCCGAGCCTGTCAGGTTTTCCTGATGCGGCTTTTCCCAATCCTTGTGAACCAACGGTTTATCGCTGGGCGCGTCCTTGAAGGTGTGGTGCAGCCAGCCATGCCAATCGGGGCTGACCCGGCTGGCTTCGATTTCACCGTTATACATAACCCACCGGCGCTTGCCGTCCACGCTGCGGTAATACACGTTGCCCTGCTCGTCCTCGCCGACCTTCACGCCTTTGCGCGCAGTATACAAACGAGTGTTGAGGGTGCCGCCGTTCCACCAGGTAACAGCGCTCAGGATGGTCTTCAAAATGCCCATGGGTCTCTCCAAGATGCCTTGTCCCTGATATGACCCAATTTCCGGCAAAGGTCCAGTAGCAGGGTCCGATGGGATCACGGCAATTGCGCAAGTTTTCGCGACGCGCTGTGACGTCAGCGGGCCAGAGCGGTGACTTCGATCTCGATCCGGAATTTTGGGTCGATCAGGTTGCATTCGATCATCGTCGCAGCGGGTGGGTTGGCGCCGAAAACCTCGGACAGAATCGGCCAGCACAGCTCGAACTCGGCCGCATCGGGCAGGTAGTAGTTCGCGCGAACAACATCCGCCATGGTCGCGCCTGCCTGCTCTAACGCGCCCTGAATGACGTCCAGCGCGGCGCGGCATTGATCCTGAACAGTGTCGCCCTGCCCTACGGTGCCCGCCACATGGACAAAGCCGCCCGCGACAACAGCACGGCAATAGCCGATCTTGGCCTCGAATTCGCCGCCGGAATGAATACGTTTGATGGTCATGTCTGCCTCCGTTAATCGCCGAACCGAATACGCGCAGCGACCTTTTGAGGCAATGAATAAATGAATAGGGTTTCGCCAACGCGCCCAAGCGCGAACCAACTGCCCGGGTTTGCCAATGCCTTTTCCATGCGCCCGATCAAATCGTCATCAAAGTATTGGGCGCAAAACCCCAACGCATCTCTGGTATTGTCTGGCAACGGAGGTTTTGGTGTTGGTAACCAGTCCCCACCAAAGCGATACCGCCAATTCACAAGGAAACCGTCTGAATCCTCAATTCTGCTCGGAGGCGTTTCGGGCGCGTTGGGCGACAGCTCGACAATCGCATAGGTACAGTCCCAGTTGGGCCAGTCTTCGCCGATCAGATGATATTCCCTGCTAGCCAGAACATGCGCGAATGGGACGATTGGCTCAAAAACAGCGGTGGCATAGGCCGGATCGTCCGCCGCAGCGTTGTAGTTGTCTTTGAGCATTTCACAACCCAAGGAAAACAAAAGAAAAATGCCCGCGGCACCCGCGAGCATTTTCAAAGCATTTAGCGCCAGTTGACGAAAGAGCCACCGCATTTAGCTGGCGCTGGCTTCCTCGGCCTGACCATCTGCGAAAATCATCAAAGGTTTCGCGGCAGACGTCGCGGCCTCTTCGTTGACGACCACCTCGTTGACGTTTTCCATTCCGGGCAGGTCAAACATGGTGTCCAGCAGGATCTCTTCGAGGATCGAGCGTAGGCCCCGTGCACCGGTTTTACGTTCGATGGCACGCTTGGCGATGGCTGCCAGCGCATCGTCGGTAAAGGTCAGCTGCGCGTCCTCCAGTTCGAACAGGCGCTGGTATTGTTTAACCAATGCGTTCTTGGGCTGCGTCAGAATGGTGACCAGCGCGTCCTGGTCCAGATCTTCCAACGTCGCGATCACAGGCAGACGACCGACAAATTCCGGGATCAGGCCGAATTTCAGCAAATCCTCGGGTTCAAGGCTTTTGAAAGTCTCGCCAACTCCCTGGTCGCTATCGTCGCGCACATCCGCGCCAAAGCCCATCGCCGAGCCCTTGCCACGTTGTTTGATGATCCGGTCCAGACCGGCGAACGCACCGCCGCAGATGAACAGGATGTTGGTCGTGTCCACTTGCAGGAATTCCTGCTGCGGATGCTTGCGTCCACCCTGCGGAGGCACGCTTGCAACGGTGCCTTCCATCAGCTTCAGCAAGGCCTGCTGCACACCCTCGCCCGACACATCGCGGGTGATCGAGGGGTTTTCGGACTTGCGGGTAATCTTGTCGACCTCGTCAATATAAACGATGCCACGCTGCGCGCGTTCGACGTTATATTCCGACGATTGCAGCAGCTTGAGGATGATATTCTCAACATCCTCACCCACATAACCGGCCTCGGTCAGCGTGGTCGCATCGGCCATGGTAAAGGGCACGTCCAGAATGCGCGCCAGCGTCTGCGCGAGCAGCGTTTTACCGCAACCGGTCGGGCCGATCAGCAGGATGTTGGATTTGCTCAGCTCAATCTCGCCGGATTTCTGCGCGTGGTTGAGACGCTTATAGTGGTTGTGCACGGCCACGGACAACACGCGCTTGGCCATCGCCTGGCCGATCACATAGTCATCCAGCACGGTGCAGATGTCCTGCGGAGTGGGAACGCCTTCGCCGGATTTCAGCCCAGCGGTCTTGGTTTCCTCGCGGATGATATCCATGCAAAGTTCAACGCATTCATCGCAGATGAACACAGTTGGCCCGGCAATCAGTTTGCGGACCTCGTGCTGGCTTTTGCCGCAGAAGCTGCAATACAGTGTATTCTTGCTGTCGCCGCCAGAATTGTTCGCCATTTCGTCCCTTCCAGGCCTCGTCTTTGCATCATTTGCGAACAGTGTGTTCGCCCTTGGTGTTCAAGCTTATGGCAGCCGGTCAGCGGCCACAATGTCAAAAACGCCCGAGGAATGGGATCCTCGGGCGGAATGCTCGGTTACGCGTCTTCGCCGTCAGCCTTGGCGCGGTTGGTCACGATCTCGTCGATCAGACCCCAGTCCTTGGCATCTTCGGGGGACATAAAGTTATCACGCTCCAGCCCGGCCTCGACCTCTTCATAGGTGCGACCGGTGTGTTTTACGTAAATCTCGTTCAGGCGCTTTTTCAGTTTCAGCGTCTCTTCGGCGTGGATCATGATGTCCGTCGCCTGACCCTGATACCCACCCGAGGGCTGGTGTACCATCACGCGGCTGTTGGGCAGGCTGAACCGCATCCCGGCCTCACCGGCCGTCAGCAGCAGCGACCCCATCGAGGCCGCCTGGCCAATCACCAGCGTGCTAACCTTGGGTTTGATGTACTGCATGGTGTCATAGATCGACAGGCCCGAGGTCACAACGCCGCCGGGGCTGTTGATATACATGCTGATTTCCTTGGAGGGGTTTTCCGCCTCCAGGTGCAGCAACTGGGCCACGATCAGGCTGGACATGCCGTCATGCACCGGGCCGTTCAGGAAAATAATCCGCTCCTTCAACAGGCGCGAGAAGATGTCGTATGCACGTTCGCCCCGGCTGGTTTGTTCCACAACCATCGGGACCAGGGTGTTCATATATGTGTCAATAGGGTCTTTCATATCCGCTCGCCTGCTGTTGATACTGCACCTTTACGCACCCGGTGCTAACAGAGTCTTAGTGTTGCGCCGGGGGGGCTGCAAGGGCTGACCCCTGATTTAGTTCGGCTGGCCGCGAAACATAAAAAAATCCGAAGCAGCACTGGCCACTTCGGATTTTTCAACTAGATCAGTTGGTGCGTTTACTGCGCGGCCATCGGACGGCGCGCCAGCTGGCATTCGGCCCACAGGGATTCCAATGCGCCAACCAAACGGTCCATATCCTCGGCGGAATGGACGGGCGACGGGGTGATCCGCAGACGCTCGGTACCCTTAGGAACGGTGGGATAGTTGATCGGCTGGATATAGATCCCGTGATCGGCCATCAGCCGGTCCGAGATGAACTTGCACTTCACCGGATCGCCCACCATCACCGGAATGATATGGCTGGGATTCGGGATGTGGTGGATGCCAATCGCGTCCAGGCGTGTGCGCAGTTCCGCCACGCGCGCCTGTTGACCCTGACGTTCCTGCGCCGACTGTTTCAGATGCCGGATCGAGGCTACGGCCCCGGCGGCCACATGCGGCGGCAGCGCGGTGGTAAAGATGAATCCGCTAGCAAAGCTGCGGATGAAATCGACCAGTTCCTTGGTGCCGGTGATATAGCCACCGACCACGCCGAACGCCTTACCCAGCGTGCCCTCGATGATGTCGATCCGGCCCATCAGGCCTTCGCGTTCGGCCACACCGCCACCGCGGGGGCCGTACATGCCGACCGCGTGCACTTCGTCGATATAGGTCATCGCGTTGTATTTATCGGCCAGATCGCAGATCGCCTCGATTGGGGCGATGTCGCCATCCATCGAGTAGACGGATTCAAACGCGATCAGCTTGGGCTGCTCCAGTGGCAGCGATTGCAGATGCGCCTCAAGGTCCTCAAGATCGTTGTGTTTCCAGACAATGCGCTGCGCCTTGGAATGGCGGATGCCCTCGATCATCGAGGCATGGTTCAGCGCGTCCGACAGGATCACCAAGCCGGGGATTTTCGCGCCCAGCGTGCCCAGCGTCGCCCAGTTGGACACATAGCCCGAGGTAAACAGCAGCGCCGCCTCTTTGCCGTGCAGATCGGCCAGCTCGACCTCCAGCTCCACATGGTCATGGGTGGTGCCGCTGATGTTGCGAGTGCCGCCCGCGCCAGCGCCGCTGCGATCCAGCGCGACATGCATCGCCTCCAGAACCGACGGATGCTGCCCCATGCCCAGATAGTCATTCGAACACCAGATTGTGACGTCTTTCGCGTCACCCTGATTGCGGAAGGTCGCTTTGGGGAACTCTCCTAGATGACGTTCGAGATCTGCGAAAACTCGGTAATTTCCTTCGTCCCGAAGCTGCGCCAGCGCTTCGGCGAAATATCCCTGGTAGTCCATTCCGTGAGGGCCTTCCTATTCCTGTTCTTCGGTGCCTCTGGCCCCCGAGGGGACCAGAAACATGGTCTTCAGCGTTTAGCCGAACATATCATTAGTGATACCAGCGTACCAGCCTACCGATTCCTCGTATGTAGCCTTGCGAAGTGCGGCATCTTCGCCCGTTTTGCTGATAAAACCATCAACTTTGGCGATTTTTTCATCCGTGGCTTGATAGGATGCGCCCACTTTGACCCCATCATCCGTGTCGATCAATGACCAACAAGTATTAGAGAATTTCGCCGGGAAGACCTTGGAATCCAGCAGCGCGCCGCGTACGGCCATGGCCGCAACCTTGGCCTGAGAGTTGGCCGAGAAGCCCGATTTCGGCATGTCACCCTGGTTGGTCGCATCGCCCAGAACGTGGATGTTCGGGTCAATGCGGCTTTGCATGGTGTGGCCCGACACAGGCGCCCAGTTGCCTTCGGTGATGCCGGCCATGTCGCAGATCTTGCCGGCTTTCATAGCGGGGATCACGTTACAGGCGTCGACCTTGGTCACTTCGCCATCAATGCTGACGGTCATCTCGTCTGCATTCACCTCGACCACATCACCGCCGAAATCGGGGCCGACCCACTCGATCATCCCGTCATAATGGTTGCCCCAGCCTTCTTGGAACAGCGCCATTTTCGAGAATTTCGGCTTGGGGTCCGCGATCAGGATTTTCGCCGTCGGGTTAATGTTTTTCAGCAAATGCGCGACCATGCTGACCCGCTCATACGGACCGGGGGGACAACGATAGGGGTTCGGCGGCGCGATCATCGCAAAGGTCCCGCCCTCGGGCATCGCCTCGATCTGAGCCTTCAGCAGTTCGGACTGCGAGCCCGCCTTATAGGCATGCGGCATCTTGTTTTGCTTGGTCACGTCCCAACCGGGCACCGCGCCGTCGACGAAATCAATGCCGGGCGACAGGATCAGGCGGTCATAAGGCAGCTTGGCCCCACCGGCCAGCGACACGGTTTTCGCGTCATTGTCGATCCCAATGGCCCAGTCATGCACCACGTTCACGCCATACTGGCTGGCCAAAGTGCCATAACTGTGCCCGATCGAGCTGAGCTGACGGAACCCACCGATATAGAGGTTCGAGAAGAAACAGGTGTAATACATCCGCGTCGGTTCAACCAAGGTCACGTCAATCGCGCCCTTGCTGTCCTTGGCGATATAGCGCGCAGCTGTTGCTCCGCCGGCTCCCCCACCGACGATAACCACACGGGGCTTACCATGGCTGCCTGCACGCACGGCGGGCGCCGATAGCGCGGCCGCGGCGGCGACGCCGGTCCCGATAAAGGCTCTTCTGTTGAGTGTCATAAGTCTTCCTCCCTTATGAGTGACGGACCTTTGTTAACCTTCAAGGTCCTTGAAGTACGCGGCCAGGGCCGCAATCTCTTCGTCTGACAAACGCCCGGCCATCATCTGCATCACAGGGTGCGGACGGATTTTACGTTTGTAGGCGTGCATGGCGATGACGAAATCTTCGAGCGGCCAATGCGTGATCGAGGGGATCCCCTCGTCCGCGCCACTGCGCTGGTGGCATGTCGTACATTCGCTGGCTAGGTATTCACCATAGTCAGGATCCCCGACAATGGCCAGAATTTCAGGGGTCAGCTCGACCTCGGGCGGGACCTGCGTCGGCTGCGCCTCGGGGATGTTGGCCGGATTGTCCGAGAATTGACGCAGATAGGCCAGAACGTCATGACGGTCTTGCTCTTTCTTCAATCCGCGAAAGCTCATCCGCGTCCCGGTGACCAGCGCCTTGGGGTTTTCCAGGTAGGCGTCCAGCTTGTCCAGCGACCAGACCAGCCCATCAGCACCGGCGCGGCGCAGACCCTTGGAGTATTTGAAATCCTCGCTGACGGTCGCGGCCTTGCGCCCAAAGATACCGTTCAGATGCGGACCGACCCGGTTCTTGGCGCCCTGCCCCACCTGGTGGCAGCCCGAGCATTTCTTAAAAACCTTGGCACCTTTTTCGGCGTCACCGATTTGATCGGCCATCGCGGTCGAGCTGGTAATGATCAATCCGGCAATCAATCCGGCGGACTTGATCCAATTTGTGAACATGCGCGCGTCTCCCTTGTGCATCCTGTGCGTTTCCCGCCGCCAGGTTGCCGAAATCTTGTGTTCCGGGAGAGTACAGGCCGTTGGACAGCACAACCGGGCAGCCTGCCCGCGTGTCCTGTCCCGAGTTTTGTCAGCAAGGCCTCCTCCCGGTCGTACTGACGATTGACCACGCTCCTCAACATGGTCTTAAGGGGGCCAGAAAACCGGCCCCCTTACCTAGCGCTTATTGCGACAGGGATTTCAGGTATTCCGTGATCGCCACGATGTCTTTTTCCTTTTTCAAACCGGCAAAGGACATCTTGGTTTTCTTCACGAATTTCTTGGGCCTGGCCAGGAAGGTCGCCATGGTTTCCTCGTTCCAGACGGTGCCGTCTTCGCCCATGGCCTTCATGGTTTTCGAGTATTTGAACCCGTCGATTCCGCCCAGTGTACGACCCATCACATCGTTCAGATGCGGACCGGTCTTGTTCTTGGCCTTGTCGCCCACCTGGTGGCAGGATTTACACTTCTTAAAGACCTTTTCACCGGCTTTCACCAGCTCGGGGTCCAGTGCGGCCATCGAAGGCTCGGGCTCTTCAGCAGGCGCTTCTTCGGCGGCGGCGGGCACAACTTTGGGCTCTTCCATCGCCGGTTCAGCTGCGGGTTCGGCCTTGGCCTCTTCTGCGCCCTCTTCTTCCGGTGTCACGTCCAGAACGGCAGCGCGCATGGTGATCTTAACCTCACCTTCCTTGCAGTTTTCCATGCAAGGCTCGGTCCAGAAATGCTTCTCGGTGGTTTCGCGGTCATCCACGATGAACCCACCCGCATTGGGCATTTCCACGTCCATGAAGTTCTCGTTCGACAGAACGAAGTCATCCTCGACCAGATAGTTCGAATACAGGATATACGCGGTGATCGCATAGACATCGTCATCGCTCATGGTCTGGGCTGCGCCAAACGGCATCGAGCGGCGGACATAGTCATACACGGTCGACAGGTACGGCCAGTACGAGCCCACGGTTTTCAGCGGATCCTTGTCGGCCAGACTGTCTTCGCCGCCGGCCAGTTTCGGCCAGTTGCCAGCGCCTTCGGCGAACTCACCGTGACAGACGGCGCAATTGTCCACGAACACCACTTCGCCATCTTCAACCGAGCCAGAGCCTACCGGCAATCCGGTGCCATCGGGCGAGATGTCATGATCCCAGGCGGCAACCTCCTCGGGCAGCGCGGGACGGCCCAGGCCCATCTTTTCAGCATAGGCCGGAACAGCGGTCATGGCAGCGACGGCCGAGCCGATCAACAGATTACGATACTTCGACATTCTCTGCCTCCCCGTCCGATTTGACCCACCAGGTCTGAATGCAGTTATTGTGGTAGATGGAGTTTTCGCCGCGCACGTCGCGCAGCATGTGTTTGGTCGGCTGAACATAGCCCGTTTCATCCACGGCGCGCGATTGCAGCAGCATTTCTTCGCCGTTCCAATCGGTATCCAGATAGAACCGTGTCAGCGCCATGGGTTGACCGGGATTGGCCAGACGGGCGGTTTCCCAGGTCTTGCCACCGTCCTTGGACACGTCCACACGGGTGATCGCACCGCGGCCAGACCAGGCCAGACCGGTGATGACCAGCGGGCCATGACCGTGCTTGATCGGCGATTGTGGGCTGGGGCTGGTGACAACCGATTTGGCGTCCATGACCCAGGTCCATTTACGGCTGGTGCCGTCCTCCAGCGTGTCGGTATATTTAGAGGTTTCCTCGCGGCTTTCGATCGCCTGATTGGTCACCTCGATACGGCGGATCCATTTGACCCACATGTTGCCTTCCCAACCGGGAACGACCAGACGCGCGGGATAGCCGTGCTCTTTGCGCAGCGCCTCGCCATTGGCCTTGAAGGCGATCATGCAGTCGTCCAGCGCCTTTTCCATCGGGATCGAGCGCCCGTTCGAGGACGCATCCGCGCCTTCGACATAGACCCATTTGTCCTTTAGATCGCCCGCAGCATCCAAACCGGCCTCTTCCAGCAGGGTGCGCAGCGAGATGCCCGAATATTCCATGTTGTGGATCATGCCGTGGGTAAACTGCGCGCCGTTCAGCTGCGAGCCCGCCCATTCCATACCGGTATTGGCCGCGCATTCCAGGAAGAACGTCTTGTTCTCACGCGGGAAACGCTCCAGATCCTCGTAAGAGAACACCAGCGGCGTGTCCACCAAGCCATTGATCATCAGACGGAAATCGTCCTTCTTCAGATCAATCGCGCCAGAGTGGTGACGCTCGAACCCACAGCCTTGCGGAGTGATGGTGCCGTCCAGCGCGTGGATCGGCGTGAAGTTGATCGAGCTGATCGTGTCAGCCGTCAGCCATTCCACATTGCGGCGGATCACGTCGCCTTCGTACTGAATCGGCAGACCATAAGGCGTGGCATCGACGCCATCGCCCAGGCCCATGGCCCATTCTTGTTTTTCGGTAATCAACGGGTCTGGCGTGGCAGCGCCAGCGGCCCCTGCGCCGGCAACCGCGCCCGCAGTAGACGCCAGCGTGCCCTTCAGGAACGCGCGCCGCGAGGGCTGTTTACCTTTGAAGCGGACTGTCATGTGTCTTTGCCTCCTCTTGAAATTCTCGGATTCATCTGTGTGAACGGGTCGGCCGCACTTGGCCCCCAAGGATGCGGGGGCTTAGGCCCCCACCACTTTCACGTTGTCATGCGGATTGACGGTCACGGTGCCCATCTTGCGGATGTGGTCCTCGACCACGTCCCAGATTTGTGGGCCTTCAGTGCCTTCGTTCACGCTGGCCCAACCGGCCACAACATAGTTTTTCGCCGGGTCGATCAGCTCGCCGGTTTTCAGCAGCGTCATGTCGCTGATCCGCTCGCCCTGAGGCTTGCTGACGTCGATTTTGTAGCCCATGCCACCGATGCGCACCATGTCGCCGCCCTGCTGATAATAGGGGTCGGTGTTGAACAGGTTATCGGCCACATCTTCGAGGATCACGTTAATGAATTCCCCAGTCATTTCAGACCGATACGCCTGACCATAGGTCATCGAGGTCGCGTTCCAGATATCCTCGCGGGTGATATCCTGACCGGGCAGGATCGAGGGGCCCCAACGTACGCCGGGCGACATGGCGATGTCGGCTTCGCGCTCGCTCAGCAAGGCGTCACAGATCAGGTCATCCCAGGTTCCGTTAAAGTTCCCACGGCGGTACAGCAGGCTGTCGGTCTTGCCGATTACCTCGGACATCGTGTCCGCGTAAGGCGCGCGCTGAGCGTCAATCACCGAGGTCACGGCCTTGTCAGGTTCGATCACGTCGCTGAAAATCGGGATCAGTTTGTGACGGAAGCCCATCATCCGGCCATCGCGCACGTCCAGATCAACGCGGCTGACGAATTTTCCGTTCGAGCCTGAGGCGATAATGATCGTCTCGCCGACCAGAACAGGCTCGGGCAGCGCATCATGAGTGTGGCCCGACAGGATCACGTCGATGCCCTGCACGCGGCTGGCCATCTTCTTGTCCACGTCAAAACCGTTGTGGCTCAGCAGCACGACCAGCTCGGCACCGGCGGCTTTCACCTCTTCGACCACTTCCTGCATCCGTTCATCCCGGATACCAAAGCTGTATTCGGGGAACATCCAACGCGGGTTCGCGATGGGCATATAGGGGAAGGCCTGACCGATCACAGCGATCTTCACACCGCCTCGTTCGAACATTTTGTAGGGGGCGAAATCCTCGGCGGGTTCGTCCCATTCGGCGTCATAGATATTGGCACCCAGCGCCGCAAAGGGCAGATCTTCGACAATCTCGCGCACGCGTTCGCTGCCCAGGGTGAATTCCCAGTGGAAGGTCATCGCATCGGGCTTCAGCACGTTCATCACGTTGACCATGTCCTGGCCTTCGGTGTGATAGCACGTATAGGAGCCGTGCCAGGTATCGCCGCCATCCAGCAGCAGCGCATCAGGGCGTTCGGCGCGGATCGAGTTGATCACAGTGGACACGCGATCCAGACCGCCGACCTTACCATAGGCCTGCGCCAGCGACGAGAAATCGTCATGCGTCAGCGCGTAGGCCGAGGGCGAACCATCATTGACGCCATACATCTTGCGGAAATCAGCGCCGGTGACATGGGGCACCTGCCCCTTGGCGGCACCAACACCCAGGTTGATCTCGGGCTCGCGGAAGTAAATCGGTTTCAGCTGGGCATGAATATCAGTGACGTGGATCAACGATACGTTGCCAAACGTGTCGAATTGCAACAGCTCGTCCTGCGTCAGCTTTTGCTGCGCGGCCAGACGGGCCCAGTTGCCAAAACCCGACGCGCCGTACATCGCGGACGCGGCCATCGAAACCTGAAGAAAATCGCGGCGAGAGATCATAGCTCATAACTCCGAGCGGTTAGGTGTTCCTATGCCCCTGGCGGGAGGAACCAGAGGTCAGACCGAAATGGTCTTAAATATCAATGTATTGCGATCCTTAGTGTATCCAGAGCGACCCGCGCCGCTCTGGATCACAGATCAGTTCCGAACCGACGGAGCTTCGACCGACAGGCCGTTGCCGCGGCTGGCAACATACAGCTCCAGAGCGACGAAATCGGCGCTACCGGGCTTATAGGTTTCAGCACGGGTGTCGCGCACGCAGCCTTTGAAACGCGCGTGAACCGAGTTCAGCTTGGCGTTTTTCAGACGGTACACGGGGAAGCCGTTGATCTGACCCTGAGACAGGTGGTCTGCGCGGATCATGTTGCCATAGTTGTCTTCGTGGCAGTTCGCGCAGGACAGTTCCAGCTGACCGGTGCGGGTATAGTAAATCTCTTTACCTTCTTCCCACATCGCCTCGGCCGGGCCGTCGATCGCAACATTGACCGGCATCCCGCGCGATTGCAGGCTGATCAAAGCAACCATGTTGGTCAGCTTGCCCGAAGTGTATTTCAGCTTGTCAGCGCCCATACGGGTTTCGCGGCAATCGTTGACCTGCATTTCCAGGGTGCGGACCTCTTCGGCCCCGTCATTCCACTTGGGATAGACGGCGCGCACGCCCTTCATGCTGTCTTCGACATCACCGTGACAGGACGAACAGGATTTACCTTCGCTGCCCTCGACAGTGTCCCAGTCATCCATCCCGGCCTCGACGGCCAGCATACCGGGGTTGTCAAAGTCATCCGCCTGCATCATCTGCGTGTTGTCCGACCGGAAATGCCAGCCCGAGATCACCTCGTCCAGGGCATCCGACAGATGCGCCGGAGCGGCAGTCTTGGTGACCAGCGTTTGTTCTTCATTCACGACCAGCGTATCGTCATCAGCGTCGGCCAAGGCCAGCGTGGGCAAGGCCAGCGCCAGAGCTGTGACAGCAGTCAGTTGCTTGAATTTCATCTAGCTTCCTCCCTAGTGGCAAGCCTGCCCGACGGTGCAACGCGCCGGAACAGGCCACCAGATTTATTAAGCGATTGCGACCTTCTTCGAGGTCTCGTAAACCGACCCGTCATCATCGTACCAGGTGAACTTCAGTTCGCCCGCTTCGGGGATCAATGCCTCGAATTCGAAATACGGGTTGGTCGAGATCGCGGACTCCAGCGTGACGTCAACGACCGACTTGCCGTTGAATTCGCAGGTGAAGCGGTTGATGATCGAACGCGGGATGACCGAGCCATCCTTGTTCTTGCGCTGACCCGATTCCATCTTGTGGCTGATCAGGGTCTTCAGGGTGACGGAGTCACCTGCTGCGGCCTTTTTGGGGGCCTTGACGCGGGGTTTTACACCTTTTGCCATTGTCTAGTCTCCTTGTCCTGATTAGCCGCCGCAGCCGCCGATGGTGACCTTGACGGTCGAGCTGGCTTTGGCAAAGGAACCGTCGGCCATCTTGGCGATTGCCACGACGTCCTGGGTGCCGGCCAAACGAATGCGGGTCGATGCAGCCTGCGAGCCGGACAGCTCGCCAAAGTTAAAGGTCGCAACGCCGGGGGTCGGGTTGCCTGCGGCCAGCAGCAGGATGGCGGTTGCGCCTTCTGCTTCGACCGAAACGGGCACGGTGTTGCCGTTTTCCGCGATTTCCGGCGCGGTCAGGGACACACCCCCCTCGGCAATGTCAGCACCGCCGGTGAAGGCAGCGATATCGTCTTCGGCAGCCGCGTTGACCTGGATTGGCAGTACGGTCAGCGCCGCAGCCCCCAGCCCAAGCGCCAGCGTGTCGCGTCTTGAGAATTCCATGTTCATCTCCTTAAGTCTCGACGCCCCTGATCACTCTTTCAGAGTGGCCAGGAAGGCGATCACATCTTCGATTTGTGCGGCAGACAGCAGCGGATCCAGCGGACCGTCAGGGGCCTTGCCGGTATAGGCGTTGCCTGGGCGCGTGAAGCCATCGACCTTGAAATAGGCCGGCATCACGGTGCCTTCGAACGTCATTTTCGAGTTCGCCAGAATGCCGCGCAGTTCTGCGGTTGTACGGTTTTCACCGACACCGTCCAGCACGGGACCAACATTGCCCGGGAAGTTAAGATCTGTGCGTGCCTCGATATTATGGCAGGCAATGCAATTGCCCTTTTTCTTATTCGAGAACACGTCAAACCCGGCTTCGGGATTGCCAGGCGCACCAGTCAGGGACATTTCCACGGCCCCGTCTTCGGTGAATACAACATCAGCGGGCGCAACCGGATTGGCGTAGGCCGATCCGGCGGCAAAGCTGGCCACCAGTATCAGTGTAGATAGCCGCATGTTTCCTCCCATGGATTTTTTTGGCTGTTAAAGCTTGGTATACCGTAGTTCACCGGCCCCTCGAAACGCAACAACAAATTCACTTCTGTGAATTTTTTTAATTATTGCGCAAGGGGTCAGTCAAATTTTCCATTGTTGCGCTCTTGGATGCGACGCGCATGGTAACGTTGGAAATCTTCCCCGTTATCAAGCAAGTACCGCTTTTCCGCGACCCACGTATACATGTCTGTCGTGGTGCCTGTGGCAAAGGCTCCGGGCATGATCGCCACCGCTGTTTGCGGGGCTGGAACGTCTTCGGGCACCTGTTCGGGAAAGAAGATCACGGTCGGTGTAAACAGAATCCCCCACTTGCGCATCAGGGCCGACTGGGCCAGTTCTTGACCGTCAAAATCAGTGGCCGTGTCGCTGCCATGCAGGTTCAGTTGCACCATGAAAAAGTTGTCGTCGATGAATTGCGACAGTTCGGGTTTCGAGTAGACCTCTTCGTGCATTTTCTGACAATAGATGCAGCCGCGCTGCTCGATGATCACGGCAAGACGCTTGCCCTCGGCATTGGCTTCCTCCAGATCTTCGCGCAGGTCCTTGAAGGTGTCACGCATCCACGGTTCTTTGTGCAGCCCGTCATCCCCAACTTCGGCGGCAACAGGCAACGCCAGCGCGATCACCGCGCCGATCGTCATCAGCAGTCGTTTCATAGTCTCCTCCCTCTGTTTCAATTACCCCAGACCGGCAAAGCCAGGGAACCATCGGATCATCAGATCCGCGATCAGGTTAACCGCGTTGGTCGCGATCAGGATAGCAAAGATGATCAGCATCGCGCCCATCACCTTTTCGACATGACCCAAGTATTTCCGGTTGCGCTGCATCCAGCGCAGGAACGGTTTGGCGAACAGTGCGGCCACAATAAACGGTGCAGTCATGGACAAACCGTAAACCAGCAACAACAATCCGCCGCGCCAAATGTCTCCCATTCCGCTGGCGATCATCAGGATCGAGGCCAGCGCCGGCCCCACACAGGGCGTCCAGCCAAACCCAAACGCCAGCCCCATCACATAGGCGCCGATCACGGTTGTGGGTTCGGCTTTGCTTTCCAGCTTGGCCTCGCGGTACAGCAGCGGAATGCGCAGGATGCCCAGGAAATGCAGCCCGAACAGCAGCAAAACGCCCGCCGCGACATAGCTCAGCGGCTTGCTCCACTGTGCAAACGCCTGCCCCAGCGCGGTCGCGCCCATGCCCAACAGAACGAAAATGGTGCTGACCCCAAGCGCAAAAAACACCGCCGAGATGACCAGGCGCCGTTGCGCGCCGGGGGCGATCTCTCCGTCGTCCTGCAACTGGGACATCGAGATTCCCGCCATGTAGCACAGGTAAAAGGGGACCATCGGCAGGATGCAGGGCGTAAAGAAGCTGAGCAGCCCTGCAAGTGCCGCTCCGGCAAAGGAAATATCCAACATCGGCGCGACTCCTTGAACAATTCACATATTCATATTATGTTGTACGATAACATTCCGTCAATCAGGTGCATCATGAACCTGCGAAACTTTCTCGCTTCTACGCTGTTTCTCATTTCCCTGGCCCTGCCCGCGCAGGCCGCCGAACTGATCATGGTCGAACGCAAAGGCTGCCATTACTGTATCGAATGGAAGGCCGATCTGGGCCCGGTCTATCCCAACACGCCCGAGGGTAAATACGCCCCTCTGCGCATTATCGACATATCTCAGGGGGCCCCGGACGGTGTCACCTTTGCGCGCAAGGTTATCTATACCCCGACTTTCGTGTTGGTGGAAAACAATTCCGAGATCGGTAGGATCGAAGGCTATCCCGGCGAGGACTTCTTTTGGGGTTTGCTGAATATGATGCTGAAGGCCAAAACTGACTACTTAACGACCTCGGGATAGCGGGCGGTGCTGCAACGCAGCGTCCGTCTGGACAGAAATAAAAAAATAGTTGATAAGCTCAACAAACTAAGGACCAACGCCAAAGGGACAGAACATGGCATTGCCGGTGTTTACAAACACCATCACCGAACCGGAGATGGACCGTATCGTGGACAACGCCACGAATGCGTCTAACTTTCTGAAAGCGGTCAGCCATGAAGGCCGGATGATGATCCTGTGCCACCTTGTTACCGGCGAAAAATCTGTCACCGAACTCGAAGAATTGCTCTCGGCGCGTCAGGCGGCGGTGTCGCAGCAGCTGTCCCGCTTGCGGCTCGAAGGGCTGGTTGTCCCGCGACGCGAGGGCAAGGCGATCTATTATCGTTTGGCGGATGACAAACCTCGGCGTATACTCGAACTGGTCTACGACCTGTTCTGCGCGGACGAGGACTGAACAGGCCCTCTTGACCTGACATACTGAAAACGACGCGGGAATGCCGCGGCGATCCTAAGGAGGAGAGGGTCATGCCGGAATTTCTGACGGAAGAAGTGCTTGTCGCGCTGATCGGCATGGGCGGAGGCCTGTTGCTGGGTCTGGCCGCCCGTTTGGGCCGGTTTTGCACCATGGGCGCGATCGAGGATTTGCTTTATGGCGGCTCCGACACCCGTATGCGGATGTGGGTGCTGGCCATTGGTGTGGCCGTTCTGGGCAGCTTTGCGATGTCTGCGGCCGGGTTTATGCAGACCGAAACCTCTTATTACCTGTCGATCCGCTGGATGCCCTTTGCCTCGGTTCTGGGCGGGCTGGTTTTTGGCTATGGCATGGCGCTGGCCGGAAATTGCGGCTTTGGCTCCATCGCGCGATTGGGCGGAGGCGACATGCGCGCCTTTGTGATCGTGCTGGTCATGGGCGTGTCCGCCTATGCCGTTCTGTCCGGCCCGCTGGCCCCGTTGCGGGTGATGATCTTCCCGCAAGAGGACGTGGTAAACGACCTGCCTCCGGGCATCGCGCATTTGCTGGGCAGCTGGACCGGAGCCTCGGTCAACGCCATCGGGATTGGGATTGGTGCGCTGATTATCCTCGGGGCCCTGGCAAACAGAGCCTTCGTCACCGAGGGCAAAGCGATCTTCTGGTCCGTCATTGTCGGCCTGGCCATCGTGTCCGGTTGGGTTGGCAGCCATTGGGTCGCGACCACCGGGTTTTCGGACATCCAGGTTGTTTCGCACAGTTTCTCCGCCCCGGTTGGGGAAAGCCTGTTGTATTTCATGACCGCCTCGGCACGGGCACCGTCTTTTGCGGTCGGCTCGGTCGCTGGGGTGATCACAGGGGCCTTTATCGGGTCGCTGATCAAGGGCCATTTCCGGTGGGAAGCCTGCGAGGACCCGCGCGAACTGCGTCGTCAGATCACTGGTGCTGCCCTAATGGGGTTCGGGGCCGTGCTGGCGCTGGGGTGCACTGTTGGTCAGGGGCTGAGCGCGTTTTCGATGTTGGCTTTCTCCGCGCCCGTGACGTTCCTGGCGATTTTCGCAGGGGCGGCTTTGGGCTTGCGCCAGTTGATCGAAGGGTTCCAGCCCGCAGAATAGGGGGATGAGGGGCGCTGCCCCTCTGCGCTGCGCGCATTCACCCCGGAGTAATTTCAGAGCAAAGAAAGGAAGGGGCCGCGTGGGCCCCTTTGTTCATTTTACACTTTTTGTTGGGTGTATTTGCGGATTTCCGTGCGGGCGATTTGCCTGCGATGCACGGCGTCGGGGCCATCGGCCAGACGCAATGTGCGGACATGGGTCCAGGCATGGGCCAGCGGTGTGTCTTGACTGACACCTTGGGCGCCGTACATTTGGCTGGCCTCGTCGATCACTTTGAGCGCCATGCGTGGGGCGACCGTTTTGATCATCGAGATCCACGGCGCGGCGGCGCGGGCATCGCCCTGATCCATGAACCAGGCAGCTTTGAGGCAGAGCAGGCGGGCCTGTTCGATCTCCATCCGGCATTCGGCGATGATGTCATAGTTCGCGCCCAGATTTGCCAGCGGTTTGCCAAAGGCCTCGCGATCCAGCGAGCGTTTGCACAGAAGTTCCAGCGCGGCCTCGGCCTGACCGATGGCGCGCATGCAGTGGTGGATGCGGCCCGGCCCCAAGCGTCCTTGCGAGATCTCAAAGCCGCGGCCCTCGCCGAGCAGCAGATTTTCCGCCGGGATGCGCACATCGGTGAACCGCATATGCATGTGACCGTGGGGGGCGTCATCGTCGCCATAGACTTGCATGGGGCGGATGATCTCGATCCCTTCGGTCGCGGAGGGCACAACGACCATGGAGTGCTGCTTGTGTTTGGGCTGATCATCGCCGCCGGTTTTCACCATCACGATATAGACGGCGCAACGCGGGTCCCCTGCCCCGGACGCCCACCATTTTTCGCCGTTCAGCACGTATTCATCCCCGTCGCGCACGCAAGACATCGAGATATTCGTGGCGTCAGACGAGGCCACATTGGGCTCGGTCATGCAATAGGCCGAGCGGATCTCGCCCGCCAGGAGCGGCTCAAGCCATTGTTTTTTCAGCGCTTCGGTGCCGTAGCGCTCGAACACTTCCATGTTGCCGGTATCGGGGGCCGAACAGTTGAACACCTCGGCGCCCAGCGGGGTTTTACCCATTTCCTCGGCGAAATAGGCATATTCAACCGTCGTCAGACCAAAGCCTTTGTCGCTGTCAGTCAGAAAGAAATTCCACAGACCTTCGGCTTTGGCCTTGGTTTTCAGCCCTTCCAGAATTTCTGACTGGCGCGCGGTATATTGCCAGCGGTCTTCTTTGGCGACCTCTGCTTCGTATTCCTCGGCCAGTGGCGTAATCTCGTCGCGAACCATTGCTGCGACACGTGCCAGCAGCTTGCGGTTCTCCTCCCTGATTCCGAAATCCATATCTCTCCCTCATTTCTCTGTGCGAAATAACCTTCTGCACAAAGTACAGCATGGGCACGGAAAAATTGAAAGACAAAATCGTCATACGATCTGATACACGACGCGGGGTTATTCCGCAGGCACAGCGACGGCTGGATCTGTGCGGCCGGCAACATCGGGGGATTTTTCATCGGCCAGTTCACGAGCATGCAATCCCAAAACCAGCAGGCCGGGCCACAGCATATAGGCCTCGATCTCTAGGTTTTCACCAAAGGACAAGAGGACGATGGTCATGACGATCCCCAGGGGCAGCCAACCCCGTGGCCCGCGCGCGGCATCCGTCAGTGCCAGCCCAATTTGCCACAACAACGGCACAAGGAGCGCCATGAAACCCACCAGCCCTTTGACAAAAAGCAGCCCGTACCAGGTGTGATGACTGCCGATGGGCATGTATTCCACCAGATGCGGGCCTGGCTGTACGGTGCCATGCCCGAACCATGGCGCCTCGGTGCGCCAGCGTTCTTCGGCGATGCGTTGCAGGGTGGCGCGCACCCGGGTGCTGTCGGCACGGGCTCCTTTGAAGGCAGCGATCCCAGTCTCGACAGATTGGAGCAACCACGCCCCCACCACTGCCAGCGACGCCGTCAGGCCCGCCACGATCTGCCATGCCCACCCCTTCAGGATCAAAGGCATCATACGCGGGCCGATGGTGCAGGCGACCAGCCCCACCAGACCCATCCGAGATTTCGAGGCCAGGATCATCAGCACACCCGCGCCAATTCCCGCAGCCATCCAACGCCGGTCTTTTTCCTCAAGCGCGAACAGAACCATGATCACCCCCAAAAGCGCCGCAAAGGGCGACCATGGGGCATAGAACTGCCAGCGCGGGGTCCAGGTGGCGGGATCAAACGTAAAGAAATAGACCGAGAAATACTCGGGGCCCGGTCCGCCAATCGCCTTGAGGGGCGATGTGAAAATCTTCTCTGGCAGGCCAATATAGGGCGCAATCAGCAGGATTGGCGCCAGAGCCAGGGTCCACGCGCCGACCACGCATTGCCCCCGAACCAGAATCTCGCGCCGGATGGGCAGCACAGACCCCGCAAAGATGAACAGCGCCAGCAACGCCCAGCCCTTGGCCCATCCAATCGACGATTTGATGGTCTTTTTCACCCCGAGGCCCCAATCCAGATGGCCAATCCATAGCGCCACCAGCATCACCAACATCCCGGCCATCCACGCCCATACGATGGGCGGCACGGGGCCTGTGGCCCGCAGGTCATCTCGGATCGCGGGCCCAAGGTACAGCGCCAAAAAAGCCAGCATTGCCAGCAGCCAGGCCAACACTGGCCCGACCACATACAAGGCGCCTAGCCCATAAAAGGGCCAGGTCCAGACAAGCGCGCGATAGACCATGCTCTCGGCCGGGTTGGCGGGGGTCATTGCGCCGTGCCCTTCTTTAGCAACCGTCCGATCAGCGCGACCCGCACCCACCCCAACGACAGCCCGATCAGAACCATCAAGGTCGCAGCGATCCCCGCGCCGATGGCCATTTTGCGCCGTGGCGAGGATGGCTCTTGCGCCAATGTCGGATTCTCCAGGACCTGCACCAGCGGGTACGAGGCATAGATGTCGGATTTGCTGGACTGCGTTCGCGCAATGGCCGAGGCAAAAACCGCTTCGGCGACTGCGAAATCACGCTGCATATCTTCTAGGCGCGCCGCCATGGGGGCCATGCGTTCCAGCCGCGTGGATTCTCGATCAAAACGCGCAGACATTTCAGCCCATTGGGCCTCGAGCCCCGCGCGTTCCATTTCCTGTCGCACCAGTTCCGCCAGCAATTCCGCGCGCGCACCGTCAGGTGCTACGTCGATCTGACCCAAGGCCTGCACAGACAAATTGGTCACGGCAACTCCGCGCGCCAAAGCATCCCGTCTTTCGGTCTGATACGCCGTGCGCGCCCGCGTCACCAGAGGGTGCTGAGACCCAAAACGCGAGTTCAAATCCGCCAGTTCCGCCGCTTGCGCCGACATTTGTTGTACCATGGCCAAATATTCGGAATCCGCGAACAGCTTTAGTCCGGCGGCTGCCTGATCCGGGGTCAGCCCCAGTTTGGCTTGTAACATCTGCGCCGCGCCGGTCCGTTTCTGCAAAGACGCCCCCAGCCGGTCTACCTCGCCGCGCAACACCTCATTGGCCGAGACCTGATCAAGGTATTGCTGCGCCGAAAACAGCCCCGTCTGACGTTGCAAATCCGCGATCGCATCGCGGGTCTCTTGAATCGATGCGCGATAGTCCCGGATCGCCTCCAGCCCGCCATCTTCGCGCGTGACCTGTTCATCACGACGCAGGCGGCTTAGTTCTGTGAAAAAGGCGGCCAGCACGGCCTCGCCCCGCTGCTGTGCATCCTCTGGCGAGTTCCCAACCATTTGCAGATGAATCAGCCCGGTCTGGTCAACCAGATTGATCCGAGGGGTGCCGAAATCCCGCCGTTGCATCCCCATCAGGTTGGCCGCGTCGATCAGGATACGTTCCGCTCCGATCAGGCGTTTATAGGTCTCGGTCGGGCTGATCGAGTTGCTGGAAAAGGCCGAGTTCGCAAAGGAGGACGCCTGCCCGATGTCGTTCAGGTTGACCGAGGCCGACGCGCCAGACCCCGGCAAAATCAATGACATATACGACGTATACCGCAACGGGGCCGTTTGCAGATAGCCCGTGATCGGCGCCCAGATCGCAGCAGCGCCGATCAGAAACACACCGGCATAGCGCGGCAACCGCCCCGCATCTGTGATCCGCCCCCCCGTCAGAAGACGCGCAAAAGACAGCTGCCGCAGGGGGATGCGCCACAGCGCCAACCGGCCAGTGGGCGTTTGGGGATCACGAACGGCGCTCGACACTCGGGACTGGAACAACATGAGCAAACTCCTTTGCCCAAGTGTTACCTGGATACCTGCGATGGTGCCTCTGCGCCGGGGGATGGGTCAGTGGCGAAGACGGATGCCCGCCTATCCAAACGGATGGGTCAGAACAGCCCCGCATCGCGCGCAATGATCGCGGCCTGCGTGCGGTTGCCCACCTCTAGCTTGCGATACAGCGTCTTCATATGCAGCTTGATCGTCGGCTCGGTCAGATCCAGATCGCGGGCAATCTCTTTGTTGGATTTGCCCTCGGTCAGCCCTTTTAACACCTGCATTTCCCGCTGTGTCAGCTTTTCGGCCAGCGGATGCGTCTCGGCTTCATCCGCAGCCGTCATAAAGTCGATGGGGGCATATTGTTCGCCCATGGCCATGAACTTGATCGCATTTACCAGGGATTTGGCGGGCAGAGTTTTGGGCACAAAACCAGCGGCTCCGGCCTCCAGGGCTTCTTCGGCAATGGCCTTGGTCGCCTCGCCCGAGATCAGCGCAACACGCTGCCCCCCGGCCATGGCCATTGCGGCCTTTACGCTGTCGATCCCATGCATTCCGGGCATCTTATAGTCCAGCAAAACCAGGTCATAGGGACCGCTGTCCTCGATCATCTGGCAGGCGGTGTCAAAGCTGGGGGCGGTGTCGGTTTCCAACCCATCCTCAGAGGACAGAAAGGCGACCAGCGTGTCGCGCAGCAATTCGTGGTCATCGGCGATCAGAATACGCAAGTCACTCACTCGTCTCTTGTTCTACGCGAGTATCTGCACGCTTTTCGCCAAACTCAAGGGGAAATGCCCGAACATTTGGTCAGCCCACCTATCCGAACGGATCGGTTTCTGCACCTTAGGGCACAACACCCTGTTCCGATTGCATATTTCACGCCCCTGACGCGTCTCTTTCCTGTCCGCTCGCTCGCTTGAAGACCCCCGCCCTGGTCCGTCATGACTGAGGAAAGTCCAGCGAATTTGAACAAACGGAGGTTTCCCATGCTGCACGACACCGCATTCATCCCCGCCGGTCAGGGCGTTCCGGCCTGGCCCCTGGCCTCCGATGTTGCCCCCAGTGTATCCCGCCACTCTACCCGGGATACACGCTTGCCGACGCTTCCCATTCTGGGACTCCCCGTGGTTGACGCCACCACTCACGACACGGCGGAGGCGCTGCTGGACGGCGCAGCGCGGCAGGTCTTTTTCGTCAATGCCCATTGCCTGAACATTCGCGCAGCCCACCGGGACTATGCCGCGGCGCTGGCACGGGCTGACCACATCCTTCCCGATGGGATCGGGGTCGAGCTGGCCGCCAAGATGACCGGCCACCAACTGACCCAGAACCTGAACGGCACCGATTTTGTTCCCGAATTGCTGGCCCGCGCGGCACGGCGCGGATTGTCGGTGTTCCTGGTGGGGGGGCGGCCGGGGACGGCCCAGGCAGCGGCTGGGAGGCTGGCTGTGGACATCCCCGGCCTGCGTATTGCAGGCACTTTGGACGGATACAAAGAGGCGCAGGACGAGGCAGCAGCCGTTGCGCAGATCAACGCTTCGGGTGCTGATATCCTGCTGGTCGCCATGGGCGTTCCCATGCAAGAGCTGTGGCTGGATCGAAACCTACCCCTGCTGAAAACCCGCCTGAACCTTGGGGTCGGTGCCCTGTTCGATTTTCTGGCAGGCAACGTTCAGCGTGCGCCCGCTGTGGTGCGCCGCGCCCGCGCAGAATGGGCCTGGCGACTGGCCCAAGAGCCCCGTCGTCTGGCCCGCCGCTATCTGATCGGCAATGGAACCTTTCTGGCCCGCGCCGGCTGGCACGCGTTTCGCAACCGAGATCGCACGGCCACGCGCAAACGCGCACTGGACCTGACGCTGACCACGCTGGGGATCATTCCGATGCTGCCGATCTTTGGCCTGATCGCCCTGGCCATCAAACTGGACAGTCGCGGCCCGGTGTTTTTCCAGCAGGATCGTGTCGGCAAAGATGGCCGCATATTCCGAATGCTGAAATTCCGTTCGATGGTGCAAGATGCCGGTGCCCGTCGCGCCGCGCTGCTCCAGACCTCGGACCGTGCGGGCATCTGTTTCAAGTCCCGCCATGATCCGCGCGTCACCCGGGTTGGGCGCCTGCTGCGCCGCTATTCCTTGGACGAGTTGCCTCAAATCCTCAACGTCCTCATGGGGCAGATGTCACTGGTCGGACCGCGTCCTGCCCTGCCCGAGGAAACCCGTGCCTACCCCGCCCATGCGCGCGAACGTCTGTCGGTGAAACCCGGCCTGACCGGGCTGTGGCAAGTCTCGGGGCGGGCCGACATCGGGTTCGAGAAAATGGTCGACATGGATGTTGCCTATGCCCGCTCACGCTCGGTTCTGTTGGATCTGATGCTGATCGCCCTGACCTTCCGCGTCGTTCTCAGCGGTCGCGGCGCCTATTAAATCTTAGCAAAAGGACACTGTCATGTCTCATATTCGCAAAGCTGTCTTTCCCGTCGCTGGCATGGGCACCCGATTTCTGCCCGCCACCAAATCCATCCCCAAAGAAATGCTGCCACTGGTCGATCGCCCCTTGATCCAATACGCCGTGGACGAGGCCCGCGCCGCTGGCATCGAAGAGTTCATATTTGTCAGCGCCCCCGGAAAATCCGCGCTCGAGGATTATTTCTGCACCGCAGCCGCGCTGGAAAACGATCTGGAGCGACGCGGCAAGACCGACCTTCTGAACCGTCTGGCCACCACCCGCATGGCCGAAAGCGCGATGACGATCCTGCGCCAAGACCGACCGCGCGGGTTGGGTCATGCGGTCAGCCTGGCCCGCAGATTGGTGGGGGACGACCCCTTTGCCGTGATCCTGCCCGATGACGTGATCCGTGCCCGCGTGCCTGCGCTGTCTCAGATGGTTGCGGCTCATGCCAAAACCGGCGGACATATGGTGGCCACGATGCAGGTGCCCCGCGCGCAGGTCAGCGCCTATGGCGTGTTGGATTGTGATCCTTCTGAGGACAACCTGATGCGCGCCCGTGGACTGGTCGAGAAACCCCGCCCAGATATCGCGCCCTCGACACAGGCGGTCATTGGTCGCTATATCCTGACGCCCGATATTTTCGACAGGCTGGCCGATCAGGGGCCCGGCGCCGGCGGAGAGATCCAGCTGACCGACGCCATCAATGCGGATGTAGAGCGCGTGGGCGTCTCTGGATTGGCCTTTGAGGGCGAGCGCTATGATTGCGGCTCGGTTCGGGGATATGTCGAGGCCACGGTGGCTTTTGCCCTTGATCGCCCCGAATTGGCAGCCGGAGTGACCCCCGCCTTGCGCTCATTGCTGGCCCCGAAAAATGCAGCGGCATAAACCCACGCTCTGCCAAAGGATAGCACACCTACCCGTTCGGGTAGGCGCCTATCCCTCGGCGCGGATGCGTCTTGTGGCTGTCCGTGCGATACTCTTCTTAACGCAACACGATCACAGAGATTGACCCCAATGCTTGCCCATATTCGTTTGACCGCTGCCGCCCTTTTGTCCGCCTGTGCCCTGCCCGCGCTGGCGGATTTGGCCACCCCCCAGGGCGAGGTGATCCTGACCGTTTCGGGTACGATCACCGAAACCAATGCGGATGGAACCGCCCAGTTTGATCTGGATATGCTGCGTGCCCTGCCCTCGGACGCGTTCGAAACCAGCACAATCTGGACCAACGGCCCGCAGCAATTCAAAGGCGTCCCGCTAAAGGCGCTGATGCAAGAGCTTGGCGCAGACGGCAAAACCCTCCGCTCGATCGCGATCAACGCCTACGAGGTCCAGATTCCCGTCAGCGATGCCCAAGATGGCGGTCCGATTATTGCCTACGAGCTGAACGGAGCCGCAATGTCGGTACGCGACAAGGGGCCACTTTGGGTTGTTTACCCTTACGATTCTGACCCTCGATTTCGCACCGAAGTGGTGTACTCTCGCAGTATCTGGCAATTGGACCGGATTGAAATCGTGAACTAGAGCCCCCACGAAAGAGGCGCAGATGAGCATCGCAATCAAAGGCGCCCGCACCTTACGGCGGCAAGGCTTTACCGTTTTGCTGACTGTTTCGGCGCTGTGTATTCTGGCGATCATCTCGCTCAGCCAGGCCGTGACACGCGATCTGCGCCTGCTGGAAACGGCGAACTCGGATAACGTGCAATGGACGCTGGCGCAGGCCGAGGTGGAGTTCATGGAATTCCACCATGTGCTAGAGGAAAACCTGCTCAGCCCCGCGCTGGACGCCCGCGCCATCCGCCGGGCGTTTGACGTGTTTTACAGCCGCATTGTCACGTTGGAGTCGGGCCGTCTGTATGACGGGCTGCGACAGAACTCGGACTTCACCCGTTCGCTGGGGGCAGCGCGGCAATATCTGAACACCCATGTTGGGCTGATTGATGCACTGGAATCTGCGGATCGAGCCCGCGTCATCACGCTGGAACAAGACGCTGAAAACCTGCGTGACACTGTGCGGCGGATCGCCAATTCGGGGCTCTATTACTTCGCGTCTCAGTCGGATGAACGTCGGGAATCCATCGCGATCTCGCTGAAACGTCTGGCTCTGGTGACGACCTCTTTGATCGCGGCGCTGGCATTGCTGGCCTATTATTCTCACCGAGTCGGCCGTCAAAGTCAGCGCAGCCGGATGGCGCTGCAAATCGCGCATACCCGCCTGAATTCTATCGTTACCGCGTCGTTGGATGCCGTGATCGTTTCGGATCGTCAGGGGCGGATCGTGGAATATAATGCCTCGGCTGAAAAGGTGTTTGGCTATACCCTCGACGAGGTGCTGGGCAAATCCTTGGCAGATGTTGTTATCCCTCCGCATCTGCGTGATGCGCATACCGCCGGCATGAAACGCATGATGGACGGTGGCGCCCATCGCGTGGTCGGCCATGGCCGGGTGAAACTCGAAGGGATGCGCAAATCAGGCGAAGTTTTCCCGGTGGAACTGGCGCTCGAAGCCGCAGGTGACGGCGATGACATGATCGTAATCGGTTTCATGCGGGATATCTCGGCCCAGGTCGCTGCCGAGCAAGAGCTGGTCGAGGCCCGCGACCGTGCCCTGGCCGGAGAGAAGGCTAAGGCGGATTTCCTGGCCGTCATGACCCACGAAATCCGTACGCCACTGAATGGTGTGCTGGGGAATCTGTCGCTGCTCGAAGACACCCGCCTGACCCGTCAACAGGAACGCTATGCGGCCAACATGTCGATTTCAGCCAAGCAATTGATGCGCCATGTGGACACTGTTCTGGACATCGCGCGTTTTGAATCTGGCCAGATCGCCCCCGACGAAAGCCCCACCCATCTGGGCACCCTGCTGCAAGATATCGTGGACGGTCAGTCCGGCTATGCCGAAGCGAATGGCAATCGGCTGGAACGCGGCTGGATCGGGCCCTCGGTGGATTGGGTGATGACGGATGCCGCACGCTTGCAACAAGTCCTGCTGAACCTTGTTGGCAATGCAATAAAATTCACCGAAGGCGGCAAAATCTCGATCGAGGCCGAGCGGCTGTATCGCAACCTTGGCGATCAGTCAGTCGAAGTTGAATTCCGCATTATCGACACAGGCATCGGCATCTCGCCCGCAGATCAAGAGAGAATTTTCGAGGATTTTCAAACCGTTGATACCTCGTTTCAGCGTTCAGCAGGGGGCACAGGTCTGGGGCTGGGCATCGTCCGCCGCCTGGTCGAGGCGATGGGCGGCACACTGGGCGTCGAAAGCGAGACCGGAGAAGGCAGCGTTTTCTGGGTCCGCTTGCCCTTTGTCGAAACCTCTCGCCCCGCGCCGGAAATGCAATCCAAACAAGCCACGAATGACCGCGCCCCGTTGGAGATTCTGGTGGTCGAAGACAACGAAATCAACCTGCATCTTGTCTGCGAATTGTTGCAGAAAAAGGGTCACCAAGTCCGTACGGCTACGAATGGATTGGACGGGGTTCACATGGCGGGCACGCAGAGGTTTGACCTGATCCTGATGGATATCAGCATGCCCGTGATGGACGGGCTGGAGGCGTGCCGCCGTATCCGCGACGAGGATGGTCCCTCTCATCTCAGCCCCATCGTCGCCTTGTCCGCGAATGTCCTGCCCGAGGTCCGCGGCCAAATCGTGGACGCCGGAATGACCGGTTTTCTGGGCAAACCTTTACAACGAGAGGAGCTGGATGCCGTGCTAAACGCAGCCCGACGCGCGCCGGTGCCCCAGCCGGTTTCTACGTCTCAGACCGATCCCGAAGACGACGTTCTGGCCGCCCTCAAATCCCGTTTTATTGACGAGGCGGACAGCCTGATGGCCTGGCTCGGCACGACGCCCGACGACACGAATGAGATCGCCGCGCGCTGTCACAAGGTCGCTGGCAGCGCCGCCGCCTTTGGCCAGCTGGACTTGCGTGATGCCCTAGTTCAAATCGAACAGGCCGCAAATTCACCGGATCAACTGGGCAAGCTGACCGCCCGGATAAAGACTGCCCAGGCCATATGGTCTGAACATGATCCAGAAATGATTACAACGGGTTAGATCTGCACAAGATCAATCCAGTAGAAACGCAGCGCCGACGATTCCCAGCACCCGCCCGACCTCGGCAATATTGGTGACATCGCTATCGTAGCACGCAACGGCGTCACCGGGCAGCACATACGGATCATAGTCATCCCGGTCCGCACGGCGCAGCAGCGGCTCGATCTCTCGCTCGATCACGGTCGAGATCCCGCTCATCGGGTTTCGCGACACCAAAATAGCCGAGCGCCGAGCGCTGGTCGCCCGCGCTCCACCCACACAATTGGCATCCACAACCGCCTGAACATAGCGCGTGCCATAGGGCACCTCGCGCACCTCCCGCCCAATGGCCGAGGGCGCATTGCCCGTCGCAGGCTGCGTCAGATTGGACAGGAACAGGCTGACACCCGGCGGGCTTAGCGGGCCAGGCCGCATCAGATCATCCTGGAAACACTCGCGACTGGGCACATGGATTTTGTCCCCGGCCAGTAACATGACATCGACACTGTCATGACCATCGAACAGGTCTCGCAAATCCAAGACGTGGCGCTCTCCGCCCCGCCAAAGCTGGACCGCAGACAGATCGGCATCGGGGCGAATACCCCCCGCCGCGCGGACCGCCGCGGACAGGTTGCGCGCCTCGGTTGATGACCCAAGAGCCGCCTGCCGCGCGCTATCCACCTGATCGCCGGGGGTGCCCCCGACCTCAACCGCATGAGCTTCGAAAACAGACCCCGCAACGCCAACCGAGACCGAAGCGAAATCCGTCACCCGCACCGACAAGCGCGGCAACACGTCATAAAACCCTTCCTCGATCAAGGCATGCCCCAGTTCAGCCTCAACCTCATCAACACGACGCCCCTGCGCAGGAATCGGATCGAGAAACGGCAATTTCAGCGTCCCATCGCGCGACACGACATATTGACCGTTCAATACATCATCATCGTCCACGCGCACATCGACCAGATCATTGCGCGACAGCCGTTCCCCCAACAAGGCTTCCAGCGGCGCGCCTTTGCCCCGACCCGCGCCATCCCCCTGCGGCGGCTTACAACGTTCGGCATTCATCCTGGCGGACACAAGCACAGGTGGTTCGGGCACTTTGACGGCAGGCGCGCGATATTGCGCCTGATAGGCACGTCCTTCGGCGACGGGCTCGATGTTGTCGGGCTGCACACTGGCCGCACATCCCCCGATCCCCAAAACCGCACCTCCTACCAAAGCTCGCATCACGCGACCGTTCATGCCCGACCCAACTCTTTCTTTGTTCTTCAAATACTCAATGCACCTTACGCGTCGGCTGGGCGCATTGGCAACAAGCTGTGGGCCGGTCTGCTCCACAATCCCGCCCGCCAGAGGATAGCTGCCCTACCCATGCGGATATGCCCCCATGCCAACGCCCATCCCAGCCCCCCATCGGCGCAGTCCCAACGGCGCTGCAATGCTTCTATCTTAAGGAGAACGAAACCATTTCTGGATCACATTAACCATGACCGATCACACGGCAACTCTTGGCTCTTTGGCCCGCAATCTGGCCGCATATGGCGCGTCCGAGGCCGCGGCCAAAGGCTCGCGCCTGTTCGTCGTGGTGGTCATCGCGCATCGGATGGACCCGCTGCAAATTGGCCTGGCCGCGACCGCGCTGGCCTCGGCTGATATTCTGAAGGCGCTGACCGAAAATGGCGTTATCCAACGGATCATCGCGGCCAGTGACGACACGCTTCAGGCCACATGTGCCACCGCGCACCGGTTATTCTGGGCCTGGTGCTTGGGTCTGTTTACTCTGCAAAGCCTTGTTGCGCTGGCATTCTGGCTGGGCGGAGCGGACCCCATTATTCCCATCCTGATCCTGCTGCTGGCAGGCGAATATCTGTTCATGCCCGGCGGTTTGGTACAGGCTGGCTTGGCCATGCGTCAGGGCAAACTGCGTCAAACCGCTACAATCGCGGGCAGTCAGGTTGTGGTCGCGAATATCCTGTCTGTCGGATTGGCGCTGGTCTGGCCCTCGGCGCTGGCGCTGATCCTGCCGCGGCTTTTGACAGCGCCCTATTGGCTGATCGCCATGCGTCGCCTGACGCCCTGGCAACGTGATCGCGCCATCCGCCCCGCACCTGTCGCGCCGTTTATCCGGTTCGGCTGGGCGGTGCTTGGGGTCGAGGTCGTCAAAGCCTTGCGGATGCAGGCAGACAAGCTGATCGTCGGGATGCTGCTGGGGGCCGAGGCTTTGGGCATCTACTTCATGGCCTTCAACGCTGGCCTCAGCATCGCCAGCTCCTTCTCGGTCGCGTTTGCAACAGTGCTGTTCCCACATCTATGCGCCGCGCAGGATCGCGCCACAGCTTTGCGTCAGTCCATTGTTATGAGCATGGCCGTGATCACTCCGATCGTGCTGCTGCAAGCCGCACTGGCCCCGTTCTATGTCCCGCTGCTGCTGGGTGCGGGCTGGGCTGAACATGCGCAGGTCGTCTCGATCCTGTGTCTGGCTGCAATCCCTGCCTTGCTGTGGACCGCCGCTGCCGGGTGGCTGCGCGCCAATGGTCAGCCGCAAAAAGAGTTCACCGTCACCGCGATCCTGACCGTCGCGCTGATCGTCAACACGGTGGCAATGGCCCCGCACGGGCTGGTCGCTATTGCCACCGGATACACGCTTGTCAGCTTTGTGATCCTGCTGATCGCATCGCGCCCGGCCCTGTCCTTCGCTTTTCTTTCCCCAACAGTGCGAGTTTGACCCATGACCCAGTTCTCCATCATCATCCCCGCCTACAATGCCGCTGACACCATTGGCGATACGCTGGCGACGATCACCGCACAGCTTCATACCCAATGGGAGGCGTTCGTGATCGACGATGGTTCGACCGATGGCACCCGTCAGGTTGTGGAATGCTGGGAGCGAAACGACCCCCGTATCCGCCTGGTCCGCAATCCCGGCAAGGGGCCCAGTGACGCCCGAAATCACGGGGCCCTCGATCTGGCCACGGGCGAGGTTCTGGCCTTTTGCGACGCTGACGATCTGTGGTCCCACACCAAATTGGCCGAGATTAACGAGGCTCTGGCCGATCCGCGGGTGGATGCCACCTTTGGGCAAATCGCGTTCTTCCGTCATGCCTCAAACGATGCGCGGACATTTTCAACGGTGCCCCAGACCCCTGTTACGGTCGAGATGCTGATGGCAGAAAACCCGATCTGCACCCTGTCAAACCTAACCATCCGCCGCCATGTCTTTGCCCGTGCGGGCGGGTTTGATCCGCAAATGAGCCATAACGAGGATCTGGAGTTTCTGATCCGCATCGTCGGCAGCGGCGCCTGTGTGCAGGGACTGGACAGCCTACAGGTCTGGTATCGTACCTCGGGTGGCGGGTTGTCCTCGGATCTGCCCGCGATGCAGGCCAGCCGCGATGTTGCTTTGCAAACCGCCAAACGGTTCGGATATCGCCCCACGCGCGCGGTCGAGGCCGTGTATTTCCGGTATTTGGCGCGCCGTGCCTTGCGGTTGGATCTGGGCAAGACCGAGGCCGCCCGTCTGACCCTACGCGGCCTGTCTTTGGACCCTCGCGCCTTTTGCTCGCCCGCCAAACGCGGAGTTTTGACCGCTGTCGGGGCCTGCGCCGCACTTGTCCTGCCCTCGCCCATGCGCCGCGCGTTATTCAGCCATTAATTCAGGAGCCCCCCATGCCCAAAGCATCCATCATCGTTCCCGCCTTTAACGCCACGCGCACTCTGCCCCAGACCATGGCGACCCTGACAACCCAAAGTTTTCGCGATTCCGAGATTATCATCGTTGACGATGGCTCGACCGATCAAACCACTGAAATGGCGCATAAATACGCCCGCCACCCCGGCATCCGTCTGGTCCAGCAGGCCAATCGAGGTCTGGCCGGCGCGCGCAATTCCGGCATCCATGCCGCGCGGGGCGAATTCATCGGCTTTTGCGATGCCGACGACCTGTGGCAACAGGACAAGCTGGCCACGCATATCGCCCATCTGGAGGCTGACCCGTCGATCGGGCTCAGCTATTCGGGATCTTTGCTGATCACCGCGAATGGAGAACGTACCCGCCATGCCCAGCGCCCGCGTCTGAACGGGATCACCGCCGCGCATGTGATGAAGCGTAATCCTGTTGGCAATGGCTCGGCGGCGGTGATGCGGCGTGGCGCGCTGGAACAACTGGCCTATCGCCCCGCGTCGGAAAAACAGCGCGACTGGGTGTTCGACGAAACCTTTCGTCAATCCGAGGATATCGAATGCTGGCTGCGGCTGGCCCTGACCACTGATTGGCAAATCGAGGGCGTGCCCGGCGCGCTGACCCATTATCGCGTCAATCCCGGCGGGTTGTCCGCAAATACCGAGCGCCAATTGGCAAGTTGGGAACGTGTGATGGACAAACTGCGCCCCTTGAACCCGACCTTGTTTGCACAGCACGAACCGGCAGCACGGGCCTATCAGCTCCGCTATTTGGCGCGGCGCGCGGTGAGTGATCTGGACGGGACAACTGCCCGTAAAATGGCCCATGCCAGCCTGGCGCTGTCCAAACGTCCACTGATCGAGGAGCCGGCGAAAACCCTGGTCACCCTGGCTGCAGCGCATGGCGTCACGCTGCTGGGGAACGCGCGCCTGCGTCATCTGTCGAAACTTCTGTCCGCCCCACAATCCTGAACTGGAGCCCATCATGACCCGACCCATTGTTGTTCACCTTGTCGATGATACCACCGCTGGCGGCGTGATGCGTCTGCTAGAGCATATTTCCCAATGTTCAGGCATGGCCCGGTCTGGCCAGCACCAGATACGTGTGGTCAAGCGCGGAGGTCTGGCCGTTCGGCGGATCAAGGCGGACGTCATCGTCTCGCATCTGGTGATCAGTTGGCGCACGCTGCCTGCGCTGTTGTCGCTGCGCGCGCTGAATGCCGGCACTCCGATGATCCATGTCGAGCATAGCTATACCCAAGGCTTCACGGCCCATAACGTGCCCAACAAGAAACGATTCCTGAACCTGCTGCGGATCGGGTATTCCGTCTTTGACCACCTGATCGCTGTCAGCCATGCGCAAGCGCGCTGGATGTTCCGTCACAGGCTGGCCGATCTGGGGGCACTTACGGTGATCTCGCCCGTGGTGGGGATGAGCGGGTTCGCGCAGCTGCCTGCCCCTGCCCCTCAGGCCCGCACCTTTGGTGCCATCGGGCGGCTGCACCGGCAAAAAGGGTTCGACCTGCTGATCCAGGCCTTTCGCAAGCTGCCCAACCCCGACCTGCGCCTGAACATCTATGGCGAAGGCCCCGAACGTCCGGCCTTACAAGCCTTGGCGGACGGGGATGCGCGTATCCGGTTTCTGGGACATGCCAAAAACCCGGTGGCAGCCATGCATGCCGTTGACGCTGTCGTCATGCCCTCGCGTTGGGAGGCATATGGGCTGGTTGCGATCGAAGCCCGCGTTGCCGGGCGGCCGGTTCTGGTCTCGGGGGTCGACGGGCTGGACGATCAGGCTCAAGACGGCGCGATCCGGGTCCATGTCTATGCCGCCACTGGCTGGGCCAACGCGATGTCGGAACTGGCCGAGCATGGCACGCCCACGATCAAACGCCCGGATCCACGTCGCTGCGAACAAGACTATGCTGCGCGCTGGGCAGATGTCCTGACCCGTGTGATGGAGCCTGTAACCAACGTGTCACTGCTGCCCCAGGCGCAGTAAACCCAAGCAACTGGGCTGGGGCAACGCCCGGCCCTGACAGCTTAGATTCGAAACAGAGGTTGCAGCAAACGCGGCACCAGCGCCCGGAACCTTAGATTGGCATCCGTTGCAGCCAGGCAAATACACGGCGCGCCGTCTTCGGCGATGGGGGTGTGTTCCAGATCGTCATCGGCGACCTCGACATCGCCAACACCAAAACGCCCGGTTTCATCGTGAAAGGCACCTTGCAAAACCAACGTCAGCTCCAACCCGTTATGACCATGATCCGGCACCGCCTGACCCGCCGGGATGTACAGCAGACGCACGCTGCCCTCGGGGCCGTTATGCAAGATGCACTGACGCGAGCCCATGCCCATGCGTTTCCAGCGCGGTGGGGCGTTCTTCAGCGCCTCGACGACCGGAGCAGGATAAATCCCGTCACGTTGCGGCGCGGATGGAACCTCGGCTGGTAGGTCCAACATGCCCATCAGTTGATCCTTGGCACCGGCAGACATGGGCGCGTCTTTGACTGTGCTTTCTAGCAGATGTCCGCCCGCATGGGCATGTGCTGCAACCCGCGCGCGACACGCGTCACACATCGAGACATGCGTCGCGACAACCACCGCATAAGGGTGGCTCAGCGTCCCCGCCGCATAGGCCAGCAGCAAATGATCCGGAAGATGATGCGCAATGCCCGTTGTCACGGTCGTGTTCCTTTCAACTCGTGTCGTAGCCGGTCCAAACCCAATCGGATACGCGACTTTATCGTGCCCAGCGGCAACCCCGTTACTTTGCGGATTTCGCTGTGGCTCATTTCGCCCAGATAGGCCTGTTCGACCAGGCTGCGTTGCTCGGGCGAGAGCGTGTTCAGTGCGGCGCGCAGTTGCGCCGTTTCCTGTTCCAAAGCCACGATCTGCGTCATGTCAGGCGCGGGCTGATCCGGCGTTTTCAGGGCCTCAGGCACAGGGCGGTGTTCTTTTCTGACATGATCCGACTGCTGGTTCCGGGCGATCTGATATATCCAAGCCGCCACCTGCGCGCGTTCCGGGTCGAATTGCGCGGCGCGGTGCCAGACTTTCAGCATCACGTCCTGCACGACCTCTTCGGCCTGAGCAGCGCCCAGCCCCCCGCGCATCACCATCCCCTTTAGACGCGGTGCGTAATGATCGAACAACAAGCCAAAGGCGGCCTTGTCGCGATCATTTTTCACCCGCAGCATCCAGGTCGTCTGCTCTGAAACCTCTGACACGTTTGTCACCAACGCCCTCCGATTATGTCCAGACGCGCACGCAGCGGCCCCCACATGCGGGGCCGTTGATCTGGGGGCAAACTGTGTCTGGTCATGAGCTAACATACCTTTCTTACGCGGATGAGCCCGAACTGGATCACATTTTTTTCTGCATCCCAAAAATGATCCAAACGCCACGCCTCACAGTATCAGTCTTAAACAGTTCGGAGGCAAAATGTCGTTTGATATTCCAAAGCATACAGGACAACGCATCGCCGTGATCGGCGGGGGCATCTCGGGTCTGGCTGCGGCCTATCTGTTGCAAGACCAGCACCAGGTCACCCTGTACGAGGCCGCGCCCCGCCTGGGTGGACACGCCCGCACCATCTTGGCCGGGCGCAACGGGGATCAGCCGGTCGACACCGGGTTTATCGTCTTCAACTACGCCAATTACCCGCATCTGACGCGGATGTTTCATGACCTCGAGGTGCCTGTCGAACGCAGTGACATGTCCTTTGGCGCCAGCATTGATGGTGGGCGGATTGAATATGGCCTGCGCACGTTGGGCGCCTTGATCGGGCAGAAACGCAATCTGGCGCGACCCGGTTTCGTGCGCATGGTACGCGACATCAACCGCTTCAACACCCATGCCGAAACGATGGCCGCAGATGATGATATTTCCGTCGGCGATCTGGTTCAAAAACTGGGGCTGGGGCACTGGTTTCAGTCCTATTATCTGATGCCAATCTGCGGCGCGATCTGGTCGACGCCTCCGGACAAGATCCGCGACTTTCCCGCCCGCTCGTTGGTGCGTTTTTTCCGCAATCACGCGCTGCTTTCGGCGACGGGTCAGCACCAGTGGTGGACCGTATCGGGCGGCAGCATCGAATATGTCCGCCGGCTTCAGAGGCATTTGGCCGATCACGGCACCCAGCTGCGCCCCGACACGCCAGTACATTCGGTCAGCCGCAACCCGGCGGGCGTCACCATCCGTGCCAAAGGGGCCGAGCCCGAGCATTTTGACCAGGTCATCTTTGCCTGTCATTCCGATACCGCGCTGCGCCTGATCGAGCGTCCCTCGCACGCCGAATTCACCGCTTTATCCGCCTTGAAATATCAAGACAACACCATGGTCCTGCACCGAGACACCAGCGTCATGCCAAGACGTAAAATCTGCTGGTCCTCTTGGGTTTATCAGGCGCGTACGGGGCAGGAAAAACCCTCGATCGGCGTCACCTATTGGATGAACAGATTGCAGAATATTCCCGATTCCGACCCCTTGTTCGTGACCTTAAATCCAGATCGCCCCGTGGACGAAGCGCAAATTTATGACCAACATATTTTCCGGCATCCGGTGTTCGATACCGGCGCGCTAAAGGCCCAAGGTCAGATCGCTGACCTCCAAGGTCAAAACAACACCTGGTTCGCCGGCGCATATCTGAGACACGGCTTTCACGAGGACGGTTTCGCCAGTGCGCATCGCGTGGCTAAGATGTTGAACCAGAAGTCAGAATTGATGCGGGTAGCCTCATGATCGGACCTCAACATATCCCGGCGCACACGACCCATGCACGGCGCGGCGCAGTCCGAAACGCGTTCCGCTACAGCGTCGATTTCGTGCTGATTGACCCCGAGGATGACAGCACAGGCCCGGCCCTGTTTTCGCGAACCGGGATCAATTTGGCCGCAGTTCCCGACCGCCATCACGGAGGCGCGCGCGGCGCAGGAAATGGCCCGATTTGGGCGCGCGACACCCTTGATCGCGCGGGTTTGACTGGGGCCTATGATCTGCGCCTGCTGACGCAACCTCGGGTGTTGGGCATGGGTTTTAATCCTGTCAGTTTCTGGCTGGCGATGCGCGCAGACACCCTGGTGACGGTGATCGCAGAGGTTAACAATACGTTTGGCGACCGGCACTGTTATCTCTGTCATCTGCCCGATTTTCGCGCCATCACGCCGCGCGACCGGATCAAAGCGCGCAAACTGATGCACGTGTCCCCGTTTCAGGACGTCGCCGGAGCCTATGCGTTTCATTTCGACCTAACCCCGGCCCGGATTTCCATTCGCATCGCCCATGAAAACGGCGCTGACGGCGTGATCGCCACGTTGACCGGCCCCCGCGCGCCCCTGACCAATCGAGCAATCCTGTGGTCGCTGCTGCGCCGCCCCTTTGGTGCGCTGCGCACTGTCGCGCTGATCTTTTGGCAGGCCCTGAAATTGCGGCTGAAGGGCGCCCGTTATCGCGCTCGTCCTATCGCTCCTAAAACCGAGGTGACCCGATGCTCTTCCTCTCAAAACGTATAAAACACGACTTCATAGACTGCTGCGCCCAGATCGAGCACGGCAGCCTGACCTTGAAAACCCCGGACGGCGAGGTGCTGCATTTTGGTCAGGGCCACCCCGAGGCGGACATGGAAATTCGCGACTGGGCCGTCGTCACCGCCTTGGCGGCGCGGGGCGATATCGGGTTAGGAGAGACCTATGTCGCGGGGCTTTGGGACAGCACAGATGTCGAAGCGTTGGTCCGTATAGCACTGATGAACATGGATAAATTCGGTGGTTTTGCCTATCCGGGCGCATGGCAAGGGCTGAAATTTCGGATGATCGACCGGGTGATGCGCGCCAATTCCCCCAGCGGTGCGTCGCGCAATATCCGGGCGCATTACGATGTCGGAAACGAGTTTTACCAACTGTGGCTGGACCGCGGGATGACCTATTCCTCGGCTCTATTTGACCAGCCGGGGCTGGATTTGGGTCGCGCTCAGACCCGCAAGAACAACCGTGTTTTAGACCGCCTTTCGGGCGGCGAAACCGTGCTAGAGATTGGCTGTGGTTGGGGCGGATTTGCCGAGGCTGCGGCGGATCGTGGCCACCGCGTGACCGGCATCACTTTGTCGCCCAGCCAAAAGGGCTATGCCGATGCGCGGCTGGACGGACGCGCCAAAATCGAGCTGCGGGACTATCGCGCCCAAACCGGCACATTCGACAACATCGTATCCATCGAGATGATCGAGGCCGTGGGTGAAAAATACTGGCCGAGCTATTTCCAGACGCTGAAGGCGCGACTGGCCGAAACCGGCACGGCCCTGGTGCAGGCGATCACCGTCAGTGACGCCTATTTCCCGACCTATCGCAAATCCTCGGACTATATCCGGCAACACACTTTTCCTGGGGGCATGCTGCTTTCGGACGGGATAATCGCCGATCAGGCCAAACAGGCGGGTTTGCAGGTGCAACACAGCCACGCCTTTGGACCGGACTATGCCCAGACCTGCCGCATCTGGGCCAAACGGCTGCGCAATGCTGCGCCCAAGGTTCGCAAACTGGGCTATGACGAGGGGTTCCTGCGCAGTTGGCTGTACTATCTTGATATCTGCGCGGCGTCCTTTGCGACCGGGCAGACAGGCGTCGTTCAGGTCGAATTGAGGCACATCTGATGGGAGAGTTTCTGATGATCCTGACGGCTATTCTGCTGATTGCGCTGGCGGTAGCGCTGCGCCCTGGAATGCGGTTTTCGTCGCAGCGTGCTGGCGACTATGCGCAAACCGGGCCTGCCTTTGACTTGCGCACCCATCTGAACGGCCCAATCCAGTCCGAGGGAGTGATCCACGGGCCGACGGGTCGCGTTAGTTCGCGATTTGTGGCTCAAATGCACGGAGAATGGAACGGCGCAACGGGCACCCTGACCGAGAATTTCTCGTTTGCTGGTGGGCGAAAACAGACCCGCGAATGGTCGCTGAAACTGGCCAATGACGGGACATTTACCGCCACCGCCCCAGATGTGATCGGCACTGCCACGGGCGAAGTCTCGGGGGCGGCAATCTGTATGCGGTACCGGATACGTCTGCAACCGGACGCGGGCGGGCATATCCTGTCGGTGACCGATTGGCTGTATCTGATGGAAAACGGCGTGATCCTGAACCGCTCGGAAATGCGAAAATTCGGTATAAAGGTGGCCGAGCTAACGGCCACCATGCGTCCCGTTCTTGCTTAGGCGGGCTGCGCCTGGGGCGCGTGCAGACGTCGCGCGCCCAACCAGCTGATCCCGACAAACACGGCCGCAACGCCCAGGCATAACGGCAAGCCGCCGATCTGATAGCTCAGCCCGCTCATCAACGTGCCCAACAACCGCCCCGCCGCGTTGGCCATATAGTAAAATCCGACATCCATTGTGACCCGCTCGGACTTGGTAAAGGCCAGGATCAAGTAGGAATGCAGCGACGAGTTCACAGCGAAAATCGCGCCAAAAATCAGCAGGCCGATAACCAAGCTGATCGTGAACCAAGGGGTCGGGCCGTCCGAGATTTCACACAGCACGGTCAAAATCACCGGGACCACGCACAATGCCGCGACCCATCCTTTGGCGGCGTGGACCAGCTCTTGCGGAGGGCGGGATTTGGCGCGCAGCAGCTTGGGCGCGTAGGCCTGAACGGCCCCGTAAAGGATCGTCCAGACGGCCATGAAACTGCCGATCAAGAAGAACGCGCGCCGGTTGCCCTCTTCGCTGCCATCGGACAGGACGGCATAGAAAAAGATCGGAATTCCCACCACGAACCACACGTCCCGCGCGCCGAACAGGAACAGACGGGCGCAGGATAACCAGTTGATATTACGGTCTTTCGAGAACACTTCCGAGAACTTCGCGCCCTTCTTGCCCTGCGGCAGTCCGCTGGGCATTTTCAGAGCAATTGCAATCAGAATAACCGTCAGGATCGCTGCCATGATCAAGACCGAGGACACGAACCCAAACAGTCCCAGCATCGCAGCGCCCAGCAGAAATCCGAACCCTTTGACCGCGTTTTTCGAGCCTGTCAGAATCGCGACCCACCGGAACAATCCCCCGTCGCCGGTTGGCGCCAGCAGCTTGACTGCGCTTTTGGCGCTCATTTTGGCCAGATCCTTGGCCACGCCCGAGGCCCCCTGCACCGCCATCACAAAAGCGACCGAAGTCCACAGCGCCCAGCTTGGGTCAAGCTGCGCCAGCGCCAGCAACGCCACCACTTGCAGCGCCAGTCCCGCATACAGGGTCGAGGTCAGCCCGAACCGCGCGGCGATCCAGCCTGCGGACAGGTTGGTGATGATCCCCGCGATCTCGTACAGGATAAACAGATAGGCCAGCTGCACAGGCGAAAACCCCAGCGTGTGAAAGTGCAGCAGCACCAACATCCGCAAAGCTCCGTCCGTCAGCATGAACGCCCAATAGGCGGCGGTGACGGCGATATACGCCGCCAACCCGTCTGGTTTCGTTTGGCTCACAGCGAGTTACCCACCATCAGCGCCACGTCAACCAGACGCTGGGCATAGCCCCATTCGTTGTCGTACCAGGCATAGATTTTCACCTGCGTCCCGTTCACCACCATGGTCGAGGGCGCGTCGATGATCGAGCTGCGCGGGTCATTGGTATAATCGCACGACACTAGCGGGCGGGTTTCATAGCCCAGAATACCCTTCAGCGGGCCATTGGCGGCGGCCTCGAACAGGGCGTTGACCTCTTCGACGGTGGTTTCACGCTCCATCTCGAACACGCAATCAGTCAGCGAGGCATTCAACAGCGGCACCCGCACCGCATGACCATTCAATTTACCCTGAAGTTCGGGGAAAATCAGCATGATCGCCGTCGCCGAGCCCGAGGTCGTCGGGATCAGCGAGTTCAGCGCCGAGCGCGCGCGCCGCAGGTCCTTGGCCGGACGGTCCACGATGGTCTGCGTGTTGGTCACGTCATGGATCGTGGTCATCGAGCCGTGCTTGATCCCCAGCCCTTCGTGCAGAACCTTGACCACGGGAGCCAGACAATTGGTGGTGCAGCTGGCCGCGGTCACGATCTGGTGCTGGGCGGGGTCATAGTCCTCGGTGTTGATGCCATAGACGATATTCGCGGTCGGGCCGTCCTTGACGGGGGCCGAGACCACGACCTTTTTCACACCGGCGGCAAAATAAGGGGCCAGCTTGGCCTCGGTCTTGAAGACGCCGGTGCAGTCGATCACCACGTCCACGCCCTCCAGCGGCAAATCCTCGATTTTCGAGGTGCCGATGAACGGGATACGCGTGCCATCAATGGTCACGCTGTCGGCATCCGAGGCGAACTCAGCGTCCCAACGGCCATGGACCGTGTCGAATTCCAGCAGATGCGCCTGCATCGCCGCATCGCCCACCGCATCATTGATCCAGGCCACCTTCGCGCCGCTGTCCAGCAAAGGTTTCAGCGCCAGTTTTCCCATGCGGCCAAGGCCGTTCACTGCATATGTCGTCATTGTGTTTCCATATCATTGGCAAGAGCGTCCACGCGGCTTTGCAGCGACACGCGATCCAGGCTGTCAAACGGCAGCGCGGCAAAGGCGATGATCCGGTTGCGCAGCGCGGCATAAGCTTGTTGGAAGGCCAGGCGTTTTTCGGCATCGGTGCCGGTGGCCTTTACCGGGTCAGGCACCCCCCAATGCGCGCTGATCGGCTGGCCAGACCAGGCGGGGCATTCCTCGTTCGCGGCCAGATCGCAAACAGTAAAGACAAAATCCATCACCGGCGCATCCGCCCCCTGAAACACCGCAATGGGTTTCGAAGAGAGCCTGTCAATATCGTGGCCCTTCGTGCTCAGCATTTCGACCGCAAAAGGGTTCAGGCCAATCGCTGGATTTAGACCAGCGGAATAGGCGTTAAAGCGCTCCCCGGCCTCGGCCCTCAGGATTGATTCTGCAAAGATCGAGCGGGCGGAATTGCCGACGCAGATGAACAGGACATTGTATTTACGATCAGTCATTTCGGCTTCCATGCTTTGCGGTGCGAACGACCGCGGTTGGCACATTTCGGGACGTCCCCGGCAGCAATCATCGACAAGAAAAGACACAAGCCCATCTGCCTGCTCCAATGCTACGCGATACAGCAACGAACGCCCGTCGCGGGTCTGAGCTATCAGCCCTGCTTGACGTAAAGATGACAGGTAGGCGGACAACGTGTTGGCGCGGGCCTCTAGAACTCCGGCGATTTCGCCCGCCGAGACCGCATCAGGATAGCGGCGCATCAGCAGACGAAAGATCGCCAGACGTTGCGGGTGGGCCAAGGCGGCCAGCTGTTCGACTCGATTCATTTCCATATTTCGCGAAATATCGAATTATTAACATTCAGGCAATAGATTTCACGCCGCGTCGCAACATTTTCCGGGGCCAAGGTGTTGGACGCGTGATCAACGCTCGGCTAGGGTGATCGGCACCGACCCGTCCACGCGAACAAAAAGGCCCCGGTCCTTATGGTTTCCAAACGCATCCGAATGCGCCATTTACGGTGCTTTCTTGCCGTTGCCGATCTGGGCTCGGTCACCCGCGCGGCGGAACGGATGGGGACGGTGCAGCCCTCGGTCTCTCGCTCGATCCGTGAGCTAGAGGAAGAGCTGGGGGCCACCTTGTTCGAACGCACCTCGACCGGATTGGCGATGAACGCGGCGGGGCGGCTGCTGTATTCCTATGTCGATGGCGGATTGGAACAGGTCGATCTGGGTCTGAAAACAATGCGAGGTCAGATCGTGGAACAGCGCGTCAGCGCCTATGTTCTGCCCAACGTGGTGCGCATGGTGATGCCTGGAGCGACGGCGCGGTTCAAATCGCTGTATCCCTCGATTGACGTTGAATTCAAGGCGACCACCGGCGGCGGGCTGCATCATCATCTGCGGTTGGGCGACGCTGATTTCAGCTTTGGTCGCATTCAGTCAGCCGAAGAGATGCAGGGGCTTAACTTTGAACACCTGTTCAGCGAGCCTTTGGTGTTTTTTGTGCGCCGCGATCATCCCCTTGTCAGCGATCCAAATCTGACGATTCATGACATTAACGAATTCCCCGTCGTTATCCCGCTGGCCAACACCATCATTCGGGACGAGCTGGAGCGCTTCATCATCGGCAAGGGTCTGTCGCGTTTCTCGAACCGGATCGAGACGATCTCGTTTGAATTCGCCCGGAACTTTATTCTGGTGTCGGATGCGATCGTTTTTTTGCCCGTTGGCGGCATGAAACGAGAGCTGAGCGAGGGCACCGTCACCACGCTGAACTATTGCAAAGACGAGCTGATGGGCGCCGTTGGCCTGACCACCCCCACCGCCCGAAAGGTTTCGGAACCGGCGCAATTGCTGATGCAGGTCATCCGCGAAGAGGTTCAGGCCCTCGGATTGGGGACCTGACCTAGCGCCATAACATTTTCGGTATGACATTTTCCAAATAGCTATTTCTCACGGCGGCTCCGAATCGTTACCCTGATGTCAAAACAAAGGGAGGAGACGCCAAACGTCGCAAAGCAAGGCGACGGGATCGGTTCATTGAACCGAGGCGAAAACGTGTATGGCCAAACCCAAAAACATTCTGTTCATCATGTTCGACCAGCTGCGCTGGGATTACCTAAGCTGCTATGGTCACAAGACCCTGCATACGCCTCATATTGATCGGCTGGCGAAAATGGGTGTCCGGTTTGACCGGTGCTATATCCAGTCGCCGATCTGTGGCAGCTCGCGTATGTCCACCTATACTGGGCGCTATGTGCACAGCCACGGGGCCAGCTGGAACAACATTCCCCTAAAGGTCGGTGAAAAGACTATGGGCGATCACCTGCGCAAATTGGGTATGGATTGCTGGTTGGTTGGCAAAACCCACATGAGCGTCGATGCAGAGGGCATGGAGCGTTTAGGGCTGGAGCGCGACAGCATCATCGGTGCGCGCGTGGCCGAATGCGGGTTCGATGTGTTCGAACGCGATGACGGGATGCTGCCCGAGGGACCGGATGGATCCTATGACCCGGATGGGGCCAAGGAGTATAACAAATTCCTCAAGGCCAAAGGTTATGAGTCCGACAACCCCTGGCACGACTTTGCCAATTCGGGTCTGGATGACGCGGGCAATGTGCTGTCTGGCTGGTTCCTGAAAAACTCCTCCGAGGCAGCGAATATCGCCGAAGAGGACAGCGAAACCCCCTATCTGACCGGGCGCGGCATCGAGTTCATCGAACAGGCCAAAGAACCCTGGTGCATGCACCTGTCCTTTATCAAACCGCACTGGCCTTATGTGGTGCCCGAACCCTATGCCAGCATGTACGGCCCTGACGATGTGCAGGACGTCATCCGCTCGGACAGCGAATATGAAACCGCGCATCCGGTGCTAAAGGCGTTCATGGACAGCGGCGTGGGCAAGGCGTTCTCCCGTAAAGAGGTCCGCGAGGCCGTGATCCCCGCCTATATGGGCCTGATCAAACAATGCGACGACCAGATGGGCCGCCTGTTCGACTGGTTGGAAGAAACCGGCCGGATGGAGGACACAATGATCGTGCTGACCTCGGATCACGGGGATTTTCTGGGCGATCACTGGATGGGAGAAAAGACGTTCTTCCACGACAACTCGGCCAAGGTGCCGTTGATCATCTATGACCCCTCGCCCGAGGCCGACGCCACACGCGGCACCGTCAGCGATGCGCTGGTCGAAGCGATCGACCTGGCCCCCACCTTTGTCGAGGTCGCGGGCGGCGCGCCGGAATACCACATCCTTGAGGGCGAAAGCCTGCTGCCGCTGCTGCGTGGGGACCGCGCCGACACCCTGCGCGACTATGCGATTTGTGAATACGACTACTCGGCCTCGCCCACGGCGGATCAGCTGGGCCACGAGGTGCGCGAGGCGGTGATGTTCATGGTCGCCACCAAAGAATGGAAATTGATCCATTGCGAGGGCGACCACCGCCCAATCCTGTTCGACCTGACCAACGATCCGCAAGAACTGCGCGATCTGGGCGACAGCGAGGAGCATCAGGACGTCATTGATCAGCTCTATGACCACCTGTTTGCATGGGCCCGACGGCAATCGCAGCGCACCACGCGCAGCAAGGCGCAGCTGGAGGAGATGCGCGCCAAAACCCGCCGCCGTGGCGTGATGATCGGCGTCTATGACCAAAACGACGTGCCGCTGGATCTGACGGTGAAATATCGAAACCGCAAAGCACCCAATATGAAACGGGGCAACGCGGCAGAATAAACTTTCCAAGGGAGGAACTGGGAAAAATGAAACATGTAACCAAGACATTGGCGGCAGCGGTCGCGGCTCTGGGGCTCGGCGCGGCCTCGGTTCAGGCGCAGGCCAATCTGACTTATGAGACCACGACGCCGGGCGCGGCGACCCATGCCACCGCCATGCATGCCGCCGAATCCAATGCTCGTGCGGGCATCGCCAACTTGCAGGTTCTCGAAGGCCAGACCCTGACCAACTCGCTGATGAATATCGCCGAGGGGCGCTCGGACATCTCGAACATGCCATTGATCCTGGTGTTCCTGCTGGACAAGGGCCGCGGGCCATACTCGAAAACCGGTGCTGAAAAAGGCGCCGCGCTGGCCTCGAATGTGCGGGCGCTGTATCCGTTCAACGCCGGGGCCTATGGCCTGATCGCGCTGGAAAGCGAAGGCATCGACAGCTGGGAAAAACTGGCCGGGAAGAATGTCTGGAACGGCCCGCCCCGTGGTGCGGCGCTGGTGAACGCCCGTCAGGCCGCGCAGATGGCTGCCGGCATGAAAGACGGCGAGGATTACAACGGGCATCAGACCAACTGGGGTCAGCTGCCGTCGGTGCTTGTGGATGGGTCGATGGATGCGTTTATTCTGCCGCTGACCTTCCCGTCGCAACGGGTGACGACCATGCAGGCCGCGGGTGATGTTGTGATCGTCTCGACCCCCAAGGATGTTTTCGAAAGCGAAGGCTACCGCAAGATTTTCAACGCGCCTGGCAACGTGCCTGTGACCGTGCATTGGGATCAGATGGGCTATGGCGATGGGATTCGCATGGTGTCCGAGGATGGCAATTTCCGCGGGATCGGAACGGCGTTTGCTGACATCGTGCACAAGGACATGTCCTTTGATATGGCCAAGGCGCTGGTGGCCGAGCACATCAAAACGCTGGACGAGTTGAAGGCACGCACAGCCTTTATGAAGAACGCCAACTTCGGCATTCTGGATGCGGAACTGTCGGGCTTTTGCGGTCCGCTGTCGCTGAAATACCACCCCGGTGCGATCGCCGCCTGGGAAGAGGCGGGCTATACCGTTCCTGAATGCGCTAAGTAATTCGCGCATCACAGGTCCGGGCGGCACAATAGCGCGCCCGGACCGATCCTTTTGAAACGCCCTCTCTGACTGGAGCCCCCCATGACCCCCGACATCGTTCGGCCCCGCAGCTTATTCACACGCCTGTCGCTGGTGCTTGGACTTGTCCTTGTCATCATCGGGCTGCTGAATACCCTGCCCTCGTTTCCCGGTCTGGATGACTGGGTGTCCGACACCTTCGGCAAGGGTGTGAAAATCCGCCGCTTCAGTTTTGAATACCTCGCACCCCTGTGTTTCCTGATCATGATGTGCACCGTGGCGCTGGATCAGTCCATGGCGCGGCTGTTTCGCGATAAGGGCCGCGTGAAATACGCCCTTGGTTTGTCGATGGATATCGCGCTGGTGATCATGGCGCTGGTTGTTTCGACCTCGTATCTGATCGAGATCGACAGTGTCTGCCTGATTGACCAATTCACCGGCGAGCGCGCCGAGCTGATCGCCCGCGCTCTGCAAGATGAAATCGAGTTCAACGAGTCAATGGGCCTGCCGCCGCCGACAACGGTGGACGATCCCTCGTGCATCAATACGTTGGGATTGGGGATCTTTCCGATCATGGCTTTGGCCATCATTGTGTTCCTGGCCTATAACGTGCGCGTCTGGGGCTTTCCCTTGGTCGCGGTGGCCATTGCGATGGCGACCTATGCCATGCTGACCGTGTTTATCTGGTACTATTTCGGTGCCGATGACATGAACAAATACCTGGTCACCAAACTGGGAGGCGAGCCACGCCACCTGTTGGATGGCCGCCCCAATATGCAGGACATCCTGGTTAATAACGCCCAAGGCATTCTGGGACGTTTCATGGCGATCCTGATGAACACCGTCTTTCCTTACATCGTGCTGGGCGCGTTGTTCGGCGTGTCGGCGGGCGGGCAGTCGCTGATCAAGGTGGCCTTTCTGTGGACTCGTCGCCTGCGCGGTGGTCCGGCCCATGCGGCCATTGTTAGCTCGGCCATGTTCGGGACCATCTCGGGTGGACCTGTGGTGAACGTGTTGTCCACCGGTGTGCTGACCATTCCGATGATGCTGAAACGCGGGTTCCAGCGCACATTTTCCGGCGGGATCGAGGCTGCGGCCTCGTCCGGTGGGCAGATCATGCCGCCGGTGATGGGCGTCGCCGCCTTTGTGCTGTCGGCCATGACCGTGGTGCCTTACCGCGAGGTGATCATCGCTGCGTCTTTGCCTGCGCTGGCCTATTTCGGGTGCTTGTTCCTGACCGTGGTCTTTCAGGCTCGTAAACAAGGGATCGAGGCCGTCGGCGACGTCACCGACGACATGCGCTTGACCGGCGAGGATAAGCTGCACCTGGTGATGATCTTTGCGCCGATCGTCCTGATCCTGATCCTGCTGCTGACCCCGAAAGAGGCCGTGGGCTGTGGCCCTCTGGCTGGCCTTTGGGGCGTGCAGCAGATCATCAGCGATCATGGCTGCCGCGCCGAAAACCTGCCCTGGCTGCTGCAATTGTTCCAGAACTCGGCTGGGGATGCAGGCTCGGCCGGGTGGTGGGCAACGGCCCTTCTGGTCGTGCTGTTCTTTCTGGACAAAAAGATCCGCCAGTCGCCGCAAGACATCCTGGCAGCGTTGGCCGATGCGGGTCTGCTGGTCAGCCGGTTATACCTGATGTTCCTGGCTGTGTCGGTGATCGACTTCTGTCTGAACTTCACTGGGCTTTCGAACTATATCGCGGTTGATATCGTTGGCTGGCTGCGTGAAAGCGGTGGCATCATCGGCGAGAACGCCTTCTTCCTGCTGCTGGCCCTAATGGCAACGATGGTGATGGCGATCCTGCTGGGCATGGGGATGCCCACGGTGCCCGCCTATATCAACGTGGCGCTGCTGATGGGGCCGATGCTGGTGGGGCTGGGCATCGCGACTTTCACCGCGCATATGTTCATCTTTTACTTTGCCGTGGCGTCCGCCATCACGCCTCCTGTGGCGATTGCGGCCTTTGCCGCAGCCTCGATCACCAAGGCCGATCCGATGCGAACGGGCATCGCGGCGGTGCGCGCAGGCGTGGTGATCTTTGTGGTGCCATTCATCTTTGCCTTCTACCCCGAACTGCTGCTGATCGAGGCCGCCCAGCTGAACCCGGTTGGCGGCGGTGATCGCTATCTGTCCGGTTTGGACGGCCAAGTGCACCCCCTGCATCTGGCTTGGATCGCGGTGCGGATTGCCTTGGCGCTGTACCTGCTGGCCAGCGTTCTGGCCCGGTTCGAGGCGCGCCCGATGGGCAAGATCGAGATGGCCATCCGTCTGGCATTGGCCGTGCTGGTCCTGATGAAAAGCCTGACCATTGCGGGCCCCGCCATCGCGGTGGCGCTGGGGGTCATCGCTTGGCATTGGCGCGGCAAAGGCTCGGCTGGAATGGCCACCGCCTAAGCCCGTCATCATCTAAGATCGAAAGGCGCGAGGCCCCCCTCGCGCCTTTTCATATGTCTGTCCCCGGCGTGCGGTGCCAAGCTCGTATCCAGATAAATTGAAGGTCCCTATTTCGACGCTATGACCGATCGCACCGTCAGAGAAACTGAACCGGCTTGGCCCATTGCAGCAGGGCGACACAACCGGTTTCGCTCCAGACTTCGTGCTGTGTCCCTTTGAAATTCAACACAAAATCACCTGCCTGATAGGTGCCGTGGGCATCCGATTGCGCGCCGTCCAGAATCAAAACCGACTCGGTCGCGGGATGAAAATGCAGCGGCGCGCGCGCACCCGGTTCGTATTTCAACAGCGCCACGGCAGGCTCACCTTGGGCCAGCCAATGGATGCTGATGCCCGGCTTAAATGGCTCGAACCGCAGCCCTTCCCATCCGCCGGCCATGATGTCTGGCAGCACAAAATTATCCGGCATCCAACGCTCCGACGATCGAGCTCACATCCGCCGCCCAGCCGACAATACCGCCCTGCGCCGTGATCATCTGAATGGTCGCGGTTTTGAACGAGGGGAAATAGCTTTCGGTCGCGTCGGTGGCCAGCACACAGTCATAGCCCCGGTCATTTGCCTCGCGCATGGTGGTTTGAACGCAGACCTCTGTTGTGACACCGGCAAAGACCAGCTGTTTCACGCCCAGTTCTTGCAAAATATCCGCGAAATCAGTGGCATAGAACGCGCCCTTTCCCGGCTTGTCGATCACATATTCACCCTCAATCGGATAGAGTTCAGGAATGATGTCCGCCCCCGCCTGCCCCGAGATAAGGATGCGGCCCATCGGCCCTGCATCGCCGATCCGCAAGCTGGGATTGCCCCGCTCTCGTTTTGATTTGGGCAGGTCAGACAGGTCGGGTTTGTGGCATTCCCGCGTGTGAAATACCGGCAGCCCAGCGGCGCGGAACGCGGCCAACAATCGCTGCGCTGATGGGATCGCGGCCCGCAAAAGGCTGACATCATTGCCCAACGTTTCTCCAAAGCCACCTGGCTCCATAAAGTCCCGCTGAAAGTCGATCATCACCAGTCCCAGCGCGCCGGGATCGTACGTAAAATCAAAGGGTTGGGCCGAAATCACTGCCATTACGCTTGCCCTGCCATATAGGTGCCAATCTCGGCTGTGTCCGCCTTGGCAGCACTGGTTTCAAAGGCAATCCGGCCCTCACTCATCACCAAAATCCGGTCGCTCAGCTCTAGGATTTCGTCCAGATCCTCGCTGATCAACAGCACCGCGACTCCCTTGTTCCGCGCGTTCAGAATGCGTTCACGGATGGCGGCGACGGCTGCGAAATCCAACCCGAAACAGGGGTTCGCGACGATCAGCAGGTCCACATCTCCGGTCAGTTCGCGGGCCAGAACCGCGCGTTGCACGTTCCCGCCGGACAGCGCTGCGATCGGGCTGTGTGGCGAGGTCGTCTTGACCTTGAATTCAGCGATCCGGGCCTGTGCATTGTCCAGAATTTCGCGGGTGCTTTTCCAGAATTTGGGCCCTGCGCCCTGCCCCCGATCAAACAAGCGAAACGCCAGGTTTTCGGCCACACTCATGGACGGAGCACAGGCATTTTGCAGCGGTTCTTCGGGCAGATACCGCACCTTGAGGGCCGCTGCCTCTCGCCGTGTCGCAGCAAAGGGCGTGTCTTTGACCCGGATCGCGCCACCCGTCAGTTTGCGCTGGCCTGTCAGCATCTCCATCAGTTCGGTCTGACCATTCCCCGAGACACCGGCGACGCCCAAAATTTCGCCTGATTTCACCTGCAAATCATTGATTTCTATCGACTTCAATCCACTGCGATCGCGCGCTGTGGCCTGATCCAGGGACAGAACAACCGAGCCGTTCGTCGGGGTGCGCTGGGTCTTTCGGAGTTCGGGTTGACCGCCCATCATCATCCGCGCCATGTCATCTTGGGTCAGGTCCGTAACCCGCCCCGATCCGGCCAATTTTCCGCGCCGCAGCACGGACACATCATCGGCAAATTGCGTCACCTCGCGGAATTTGTGGGTGATCATCAAAACCGAGATTTGCCCCGCCTCGCACAGCGATCGCACGTGGCCCAGAACCTCATCCGCCTCGGCGGGGGTCAGGACCGAGGTCGGCTCGTCCAGTATCAGAAACCGGCTCCCCAGATAAAGCTGTTTCAGGATCTCCAGCTTCTGCTTTTCACCCGCCGCAAGCGTGCTGACGGGACGGTCCAGCGGCACTTGGAAAGGCATCTGATCCAAAAACGCGGCCAGCGTAGCACGTTCGCGCCGCCATGAAATCACCGCTGGCGCATCGGCGCGGCTGATCAGCAGATTTTCCGCGCCGCTCAGCGAGGGAACCAGCGTGAAGTGCTGGTACACCATGCCCAGCCCCAGTTTTTGCGCATCAACGGGATCACGCACCCGAGCCTCGTGCCCGTCCACCAGCAACCCGCCTTGGGTCGCGTGGTAGAACCCCATGATGCATTTCACCAGCGTGGATTTCCCCGCACCGTTTTCGCCCAACAGAGCGTGAAACGTCCCCGGTCGGACGTTCAGAGTGACCTCATCCAGCGCGGTGAAATCGCCGAATTTCATGGTCATCGCCACGGCCTCGACTCCGATGGCACCTGTGGCAAGAGCGGGTTCGTGGCTCATGGCAGTTGCGCGATCAGCGTCGCGCTGTCCGAGACCGAGCCAAAGACCCCGCCCTGCATCTTCACCATCTTGATCGCCGCGTCATGGTTCCCCTTGTCGGTGGCGCCGCAGCAATCCTGAACCAACAGACATTCAAAACCGCGGTCATTCGCCTCGCGCATGGTGGTGTGCACGCAGACATCGGTGGTGATGCCGGTCAGCAGCAGGTTTTCGATACCCCGCGTACGCAGCAACAGCTCCAGATCGGTGGCGCAAAAGCTTCCCTTGCCGGGCTTGTCGATGATCGGCTCACCGTCCAGGGGGTAGAGCTCGGGGATGATGTCCCAGCCCGGCTCGCCCCGGATCAGGATCTTGCCGCAAGGCCCCGCATCGCCAATACCCGCGCCGATTTGCTGACTGCGCCAGCGTTTATTGGGCGGCAGGTCTGTCAGGTCGGGGCGGTGCCCCTCGCGCGTGTGGATGATGTGGTATCCCTTGGCGCGCATATCCGCCAGCAACGCCTTAATCGGTTCGATGGGGGCTTGTGTCAGCGACAGATCATAGCCCATCGCGTCCACATATCCGCCCGAGCCGCAGAAATCAGTCTGCATGTCGATGATGATCAGCGCCGTGTTTTCAGGCCGCAAATCGCCGTTATAGGGCCAGTTATAGGGGTCCGAGTCGATATAGCTCATGTAGGGTGGCTCCTATTTGGTGATGCTCAGCTCGCCGGGGGCGCCGTCCATGGCCTTGTCCGGAGAGGAAGTGAGGATAAGCAGGCCCAGCGTCAGCACGTAGGGCGCCGCGAAGAATAGGTAGTATCCGCTGGTCACGCCAACAGATTGCAGCGCCGGACCCAAGGCCCCGGCCCCGCCAAACAGCAGCGCCGCCCAGAAGCAATTGATGGGGTTCCAGCGGGCGAAAATCACCAGGGCGACGGCCATCAAACCCTGCCCCGAGCTGACGCCCTCGTTCCAGCTGCCGGGGTAGTACAGCGACAGATATGCCCCGCCGACCCCGGCCAGCGCGCCGCCCGCAGCGGTGGCCAGCAAGCGCACGGTATTGGGGTTCAAACCGATGGCGCGGGCCGCATCGGTGCTGTCGCCGACAACCCGGATGGTCAGCCCCACGCGGGTGGATCGGAACATCCATGCCAGTCCCACCGCAAGGGCCGCTCCGATGATGAACAGCGCGTTCACCTGCAATGCGGCCTGCACTTGCGGGATATCCGACCACCAGCCGAAGGAAAACGCGGGCAAATCGGGCGCGACCGGCTGGATATAGGGTTTGCCAAAGAAAAAGGCCAAGCCCATCCCCAGCAGCATCAGCGCGATCCCGATGGCAATGTCATTGACACCTTTGAACTTGCAGATCCAGCCGTGAAACAGGCCGAAGATTGCCCCGGCCAAAGCGGCAGCCAGAACGCCCATCCAGGCAGATCCGGTTTCAAAAGCAATGGCATAGCCAGACATGGCGCCGAACACCAAGATGCCTTCGAGGCCCAGATTGATGCGACCAGACCGTTCAGTCAGGCACTCGCCCAGCGACACGAACAGGAACGGCGTGGACACCCGGATCGCGCCCCCGATGATGGCCAGCGGAACGCCCCACAGGCCGATATCCGTCACGGTACTCATGCGCGTGCCCCCCATGTTTTCGGGTCAAAAATCGTCAGTTTTCCGTACAGAGTTTCGCTGAACAGCAGGACGACGAACACGATGCCCTCCATCACCAGAATGGTGGCATCAGGCAGGTCCATGCGGCGTTGAATCAGCCCCGAGGAGGCCTCGAACCCCGCCAAAAGAATGGCCACCGGGATGATCGCCAACGGGTTATGCCGCGCCAGAAAGGCGACCAGAATGCCGGTATATCCATAGCCCGAGATCAGCGAGCCATTGGCCGATCCGTGAATGGCCGTGACCTCGAAAAATCCAGCGAGCCCTGCCATCGCGCCACCCAGCGCGGTGAAGCCGATGATCAACTTGCCAACGGGCAAGCCCTGCACCTGCGCGGCGCGGACGTTGTCCCCGGCAATACGTGCGGCGAACCCGATTGTCGTGCGATCCATCAGAACCCAAGCCAGGATGCAGGCGATCACGCCCGCGGCGAACCCCCAATGCACATCGATCCCGATCGGCATGTCCCCGACCCTTAGCACGTCAGGCAACGGCAGGGTTGAGGGTTTGTTCAAACTGGCCGGATCACGAAACGGGCCTTCGACCAAATGGTTCATCAAGGCGATTGCAATATAGGCCATCAACAGCGACGCGATGGTTTCGTTCACCCCGCGCGAAAACCGCATCCAGCCCACCGCGCCGATCCATACCGCTCCGGCCAGGGCCGCACCCAGTACCATGACGGCAAAGCCCAGCACAGCAGGCGCCGGGGCCATCGCAGCGCCCAGAACTCCGGCAGCCAGACCGCCCAAAACGATAGCGCCTTCGCCGCCGATCACCACCAGCCCTAACCGCGCGGGCAGCGCAACGCACAGGCCCGCGAACAACAAAGGGGCCACGCGCGACAGGGTGTTTTGCCAGGAAAAGGCCGAGCTGAACCCGGCCTTATAGATCAGTGCATAGAAATCCACGGGCGATTTGCCGACGAACAGCAAGAACACCGAGAACACCAAAAGCCCCGCCAACAAGGCGGCCAGCGGGATGACAACAGCCTCGACCCGCGGCACCCATTTGGCCAGGGATGTCTGCATCCACGAGGGGGCGGCTGTCGTCAGATCACTCATGACTAGCTCGTCGATCCGATCACGCCGTCAACCAGATACCCCATACTTTCCAATGCGATATCGGTTTCGACAAAGCTTTCGCCAGCGGCGGCGATCACGTTGCCGGTGTTGTCCTTCAACGGGCCTTTGAAGACAGAAAATCCGCCTTTCATGATCTCGGCTTTGGTGGCCTCGAACTGGTTGCGGGCGGCATCGGACACGGCGGGGCCCAGCGGCGACATCTTGATAAAGCCATCCGACAGCCCTCCGCGCACAAAGTTGCCCACGGTGCCGCCATCCAGCACGGTTTGCACCATCTCGGTATAGACGCCCGCCCAGTTCCACTCGGCTCCGGTCAGGTATTTTTCAGGGGCCAGCGGGGACTGATCGGCGTGATAGCCGCAAACATAGGCGCCGCGCCCGGCTGCGGTTTCCATCACCACTTTTGGGCCATCCACATGGCAGGTGATCACGTCACATCCCTGATCACACAGGGCGTTTGTGGCCTCGGCTTCTTTGACGGCCAGCGACCATTCACCGGTAAAGATGACCTGACAGGTAATCGACGGATCAACCGAGCGCGCGCCCAGCAGAAACGAGTTGATATTCTGCAAGACCTGCGGAATGGGCTTGGCGGCGACGAAACCGATTTTCTTGGATTTGCTGGCATACCCGGCGGTGATGCCGTTCAGATACTGACCCATGCCGATATAGCCGAAATAGCTGCCGATATTGGCGGGCATCCCCTCGGACCACAGGCCAGCGGCGTGTTCGAACCGGACATCGGGATGTTTGGGCGCGATCTCCAGCACATGGGGGTCGAAATAGCCGAACGAGGTCGGGAACAGCAGGCTGGCCCCGTCAAAATTGATCATCGATTCCATTGTGTTCTGGACATCGACGGTTTCGGGGACGTTTTCCTCTTCGACAACGGTGACGCCTGCCATGGCTTTGACAGCGGCAGCGCCTTCGGCATGGGCCTGATTATAGCCAAAGTCATCCTTGGGCCCGACATAGATGAAGCCCACAGTCAGATCTTTAGCGGCCTGTGCCTGGCCGGGCAGCATCGAGCCTGCCATCGCGGCGCCCCCAAAGGCCATGGTGGTGTTCAGAAAATGACGACGGGTTAGTGCGGTTTTGTGTTTCACGGTGTGCGCTCCTGTTGGTCCCATGCGATCCTGGCAAGAGGTGCCGGAGCGCTTTGGTTGAATGACGACTCGGAGCGTAAGAGGCCAAAGCGGTTCTGTCTTATGCTAGTTTTTTCCAATAGCGGTGCAAAAAACGCACCACTTCAGGGCCTACTCAAAACACGGGGCGTTGCAGGGCTTGGGTCAGTTGGCGCACAAATCGGGCCGAGGCGACAGGCAGAGCGCGGCCTTTCAGCTGCCCCATCAACAGGTTGCCAGGCTCCACGTCCCGGCCAGACAGGGGGCGGGCAACATACTCCGCGCTCGCGGATAGATTGAGGCCCACCGGAAACTGAAACGAAAGCGCGTTTTCCCGCAGCACATAGTGGCGCATGAAATCAAAGCTTTCGGACTCGGCGATTGGGGATAAACGCTCGAAATTCGTGCGTTTGACGGCGGTATCCAGCAAAACCCGCACCGCAAATTGCTGGGACGGGGCGACATAGGGGTGTTCCATGCAGTCGCGCAGACGCAGCTCGCCCTCGCCTGCCAGCGGATGATCGCGCCGCATCAGCACGCAAATCGGCTGGGTAATGTTCAGCAGAACCTCGAAATCCACAAGGTGACGCGGCTCGAACACCAGCGCGATGTCCGAGCGGAACGTGGACAGCTCGCGTTCAGCCTCTAACCGGTCGCGGGCGTTGACGGTGAAGGTCACGCCCGGATGCTCGCCCCGATACGTTGCGATCTGTTCGGGCAGGAAATAGGGCAGCAGCGCCTGTGAACACGCGATCGAGACATGCCCCCGCCGCACCCCAGACAGATCGGCGACCTGCGATTGCAGACGCGCAAAATCGGACCGTTGCGCACGGATGTGGTGCAAGACCAGCTCGCCTGCCGGGTTCAGACGTACGCCACGGGGCAGACGTTCGAAAATCTCGTATCCGAACTCGTCCTCGAACCGGTTGATCCGGCGGTTCAGCGCCGAGGCCGTGATATTCATATCCTCGGCGGCCCGCCGGATGGACCCGGCTCGGATCACGGCCTCGATGAACGCATAATCCTGTAGATGTCGCATGGCGCCCCCAACTGGTGCAAAAAATGCACCGCTTTTGTGAATTCTTAGCATTTGTGGCATCCCGCCGAAAGCCGGATGCTGGGACGACAGCCCATTTTGCGGGCCCTTGCCCATTTTTCCGACAGGAGAGTCCCGCGTGACCGACATTCCGCTGACCATTTCGTCCTTGCATCAGGCCTATCAGTCCGGCACCTCGCCCGCGCAGATCGTCGCGCAGGTTTTCGCCAAGATCGAGGACGTGGGCGATCCCAATATCTTCTTGTATCTATTTGATAAGTCTGAGGTTTTGGCCGCAGCCGATGCACTGGGGGATTTTGACCCGTCCAAGCCGCTTTGGGGGGTTCCCTTTGCGATCAAAGACAATATCGACGCTGCGGGCAAGCCGACAACCGCCGCCTGCCCAGCCTACGCCTATGACGCCAACGAAGATGCGTTTGTTGTCGCTCAGCTGAAAAAAGCGGGGGCTCTGTTGGTCGGGAAAACCAATCTGGATCAGTTCGCAACGGGTCTGGTTGGCGTCCGCACGCCCTATGGCGCGCCGAAAAACGCGATAGATCCATTGATTGTGCCAGGAGGGTCGTCGGGCGGATCAGGCGTGGCGGTGGGGCATGGAATCGTGAGCTTTTCATTGGGAACGGACACCGCCGGGTCTGGCCGGGTGCCTGCTGCGCTGAACAATATCGTGGGTCTGAAACCCAGTTTGGGCAGTTTATCGGCCACCGGCCTTGTGCCTGCGTGCCGGTCGCTGGACACGATCTCGGTCTTTGCGCTGAACGTCACGGATGCCTATACCGCGTTTCAGGCCGCAGCGGTTTTTGATCTTGCTGACAGCTATGCCCACCCGTTCACGATGCCCGATCTGACCACCCCAAAACCGGGTCTGACCATCGGCATCCCATCGCCCGAAACGATCCAGTTTTTCGGGGACACGGTGCAGAAGCAGTCCTTTGAGGCCACGATCCAAGCCCTGGAAACTATGGGGTACACAATTGAGGAAGTCGATTTCTCGCCGCTCTATGCGGTGGCCGAGATGTTGTATTACGGGGCATGGGTGGCCGAACGCTATGTGGTGATCGAGGATTTGCTAAAGACCGATCCCGACGCGGTTTTTCCGGTCACGCGACAGATCATCTCGGCGGGGGAAACCCTGTCGGCGGGCGACGCGTTCAAGGGCATCTACCGGCTGAAAGACCTGATCCGCCAGGCCGAGCCCGCCCTGTCTGGCATTGATATGCTGTGCGTTCCGACCATTCCCACCTTCTATTCCGTTGCGGATCTCGAGGCCGATCCAGTGACGCCCAACAGCAATTTCGGCACCTATACTAACTTTGTGAACTTGATGGATATGTGCGGCATTGCGGTGCCCACACCCGCGCGCAGGGATGGTCGCCCAGGGAGCGTGACTCTGTTGGCGCCAGCTGGGCAGGACGACATTGTTGCGGCTTTGGCCACGCGGATCGAGGCATTAGGCGACCGAACGCTAGGGGCGACCGATTGGGCGACAACCGTCGCCGAATTGCCTGCGCCAAGCGCGCCTGACATGATCCGATTGGCGGTCTGCGGCGCACATATGGCGGGTCTGCCGTTGAACAGCCAACTGACGGATCGCGGCGCCGTACTGGAGCAAACCACAACCACAGCGCCCGACTATCGGTTTTACGCTCTGCCCGGCGACGTCCCCCGGCCCGGCCTGATCCGTGTGGAGCCCGGCACCGGGCATGCAATCGCGGTCGAAATCTGGCAAATGCCGCTGGCCGCCTTCGGATCGTTCATGCAGCTGATCCCCGCACCTTTGGGCATCGGCTCGGTCAGGCTGGCGGATGGTGACACCGTGCACGGGTTCATCTGCGAAGGCTCAGCCGCTGCAATCGCCACAGACATATCGGAATTTGGCAGCTGGCGCGCCTATCTGGACGCTGAAACCTAGACAGATCCGCACGGGAGGGCAGAAATACGACACAACACCTGTACAAACGCGTTCGGATGCCTTAAGCGCGCCTCTTCACGTCGCAAAATATTGGGGTGCAACCTGCCTGGAGCGGGTTCTGGTCCTTGATTCAAGGCGACCCCCCAATGAAAAGAACATCCCGTGAAACAAGCACTTCGTGACGCACTCGACGACCGTGGGTATGAAACCCTGACCCCGGTTCAACAGGCCGTTCTGGCCGATGAATACCAAGGCAAAGACCTGTTGGTCTCGGCCCAGACCGGATCGGGTAAGACCCTTGGCTTTGGCCTGGCGATTGCCCCGACCCTTTTGCAAGACGCCGAGCGGTTTTCTCAGGCAGACACGCCTCTGGCCCTGGTGATCGCCCCCACACGCGAGCTGGCGCTTCAGGTCAAACGCGAGCTGAGCTGGCTGTTTGCCAAGGCCGGCGCGGTTATGGCGTCTTGCGTGGGCGGTATGGACATGCGTGATGAACGTCGCGCCCTGTCCCGTGGCGCGCATATCGTTGTTGCCACACCTGGCCGTCTGCGCGACCACATCATGCGCGGCTCTATCGACCTGAGCGGCTTGCGCTCGGTCGTTCTGGACGAAGCAGACGAGATGCTGGACCTTGGTTTCCGCGAGGATCTGGAATTCATCCTGGGCGAATCTCCTGATGACCGGCAAACGCTGCTGTTCTCGGCGACGGTGCCCAATTCCATCGGTCAGCTGGCGCAAAACTATCAGAAAGACGCGATCCGGGTCGTCACCAAATCCGAAGCCACGCAGCACGCCGATATCGAATATATCGCGCAGAACGTGGCCGAGCATGACACCGAAAAGGCCGTGATCAACACGCTGCTGTATTATCAGGCGCCCAATGCGATCGTGTTCGCCAACACCCGCGCCATGGTGAACCGCCTGACGACGCGCCTGTCGAACCGGGGCTTCAAGGTCGTGGCCTTGTCGGGCGAGCTGAGCCAATCCGAACGGACCCATGCCTTGCAAGCGATGCGCGACGGACGCGCGCAGGTTTGTGTGGCCACCGACGTTGCTGCGCGCGGGATCGACCTGCCCAAACTGGACCTTGTTGTCCATGCCGAGCTGCCCTCGAACCACGAAACCATGCTGCACCGCTCGGGCCGGACGGGCCGCGCGGGTCGCAAGGGTGTCAGCGCCCTGATCGTGACCAAACGCAGTCAGAAAAAGGCCCAGCGTATCCTGGGCATGGCCAAGGTTCGGGCCGAGTGGTCCAACGCGCCGTCAGCCGATGCCGTAAACCAGCGCGAAGAAGAACGGATGCTGGGGGACGCCACGTGGCAGGCTCCGATCGAGGATTCCGAACGCGATACCGTGACCAAACTGATCGAGGCGCATTCCCCTGAACAGCTGGCCGCTGCTTATCTGCGGCTTTATCGGTCGGTGCGCTCCTCGCCCGAGGAACTGGCCGATGTGAATGCTAAACCCGCGCCGCGTCAGGAATTTGGCCGCAGTGTCTGGTTCGCCGTCACTGGTGGTCGCGATGCCGGTGCGGAGCCGCGTCGCCTGCTGCCGATGCTGTGCAAAGCAACCGATCTGACCCGCGACGACATCGGCGCCATTCGGGTCCAGCAAAGCCAGTCGTTTGTGCAGATCAAAGAAAGCAGTGTTCATGCTTTCCTGAACGCGCTTGGCAATGACAAGACGCTGGAACCCGGTGCAGTTGTGTCGCAAATGGCCGAAGCGCCTGTCTTGGATCGTGGCCCGCAGCGTGGGCCCAAACCACCCTATAAATCCAAGCGTCCCGATCGCGAAGGGTATGGAGATCGCCCCTCCAAACCCAGATCCTCGGGTCCGATTGATTGGAACGACAGCCCCGAGCCGCGCAAGAAAAAGCCCAAACCGCAGGATCGCTCGGGTCCCGCGAAAAAGCGCTATGACAGCGAACCCCGGCGCGACCACGAAGGCGCGCACGGCCCGGCCAAACGCGGCCCCTCGGACCACAAGAAGCCGCGCACCGGTCCCAAAGGCCCGCCCCCGCCCAAGGGCAAGGCCAGCAGCAAGAAAAACCGCGCCCGTACGGCTGCGGCCAAGGCTACCGGAAAACCGGGCAAGCGCCCCGCGAAATAGCACCGCAAACTGATCCGCCCCGTCATGTCCGCATGGCGGGGCTTTTCGTTGGGGCGGGCCACATTCAGGCCGTTCCCACATCCAACAGATTGTGTCATTCCTAGGGGACGCGCGCAGGCCCCCCGGCATTAACCAACACAAAGGGCCCGCTTCGCACCCAACTCGGAGAGGCCCCATGACCGATTTTCTGCTACTGGCATTCATTTTTCTGATCGCAGGCGTTGTGTCTGTGCCCATTGCATCGCGGCTGGGGCTTGGCTCGGTGCTTGGCTATCTGATCGCGGGGATCGTGATCAGTCCGGTGCTTGGTTGGCTGCATGTTGATGTTGTCTCGATCCAGCATTTCGCGGAATTCGGCGTGGTGATGATGCTGTTCCTTGTGGGGCTGGAACTGGAGCCGAAACTGCTGTGGTCGATGCGGGCCAAGCTGTTGGGGCTGGGCGGCGGACAAGTCGGTCTGACTACGGCGGCCGTGATGGGCGTGGCGATGTTCTTTGGTCAAACCTGGTCGGTTGCGCTGGCGGTTGGGCTGGTGCTGGCGCTGTCCTCGACCGCGATTGTTTTGCAGACGCTTGGCGAAAAGGGCCTGATGAAAAGCGACGGCGGACAATCCAGTTTTTCGGTGCTGCTGTTTCAGGACATCGCAGTGATCCCGATGCTGGCGCTGATCCCTCTGCTGGCCTTGCCCGAATTGACCGAGGCGCTGTCTCATACCGCTGAACATGGCGATGATGGGCACGGGGCCACATTGAGCTTGGTCGAAGGTTTGCCCGGTTGGGGCGTGGCGCTGGTGACGCTGGGCGCGATTGCAGCCGTAGTCGGCATCGGATCATACCTGACCAGCCCGATTTTCCGCTTTATTGCGGGTGCCCAACTGCGCGAACTGTTTGTCGCAACGGCCTTGATGATCGTGATTGGCATTGCCTTGCTGATGTCACTGGTGGGTCTGTCGCCCGCGCTGGGGACGTTCCTTGCGGGCGTGGTTCTGGCCAACAGCGAATACCGGCACGAGCTGGAAAGCGACATTGACCCGTTCAAAGGCCTGCTGCTGGGCTTGTTCTTTATGACCGTCGGTGCGGGCATCAACTTTGGCCTGTTGTTTGACAATTTCGCGGTGATTGTGGCGCTGACACTGGGGCTAATGGCGCTGAAAATGGCGGTGCTCTACGTGCTGGCGCGGGTGTTCAAACTGGGCGGAGCGGATCGCTGGCTGTTCAGCCTGGGCCTGGCCCAAGCGGGCGAGTTCGGCTTTGTTCTGCTGTCCTTCACCGTCGCAAATGCGGTTATCCCTGGCGATCTGGCCGACCGGCTGTTGCTGATCGTTGCCCTGTCGATGCTGCTGACGCCGGCGCTGTTCATCCTGTATGACCGCGTGATCGCACCGCGTTTCTCGGCTGCCGAGGACCGCGAGATGGACTCGATTGAGGAAAAAGGCGACATCATCATCGCCGGTCACGGCCGCGTGGGCGGCATCGTCGCTCGGATGTTGCGCAGCGCGGGTATGTCCCCAACCGTGATGGATTTCAGTTCAAAACAGCTTGAGATGTTGAAGGCGTTTGACGTGCAAGCCTATTACGGAGACGCCACCCGTCCCGATCTGCTTCACGCTGCCGGGATCGCCGAGGCTAAGCTGTTCGTCGTCGCCATCGACGACCGCGATCAGATCACCGAGCTGGTGCACTATTTGCACGCCAACTATCCCGATCTGCATATCGTCGCCCGCGCGGTGGACCGCAACCATGTCTATGATCTGTGGGCGGCGGGCTGTCGCGATATCATCCGCGAAAGCTATGACAGTTCGCTACGGATGGGCCGTTCAGCTATCGAGGCGCTGGGATATACCCGCGATCAGGCCGACCGTATGTCCGAGGCCTTTCACGAGATGGACCGCCGGTCGATGCTGATCGTCGCCGAGCATTATGACCCGGCAATCCCGGCCTACGAAAACGAGGCCTACCTGGCCAGCATCCGCGAGAACCGCGACGAATGGAACTCTGAAGTCACCGAACGGATGCAAGCCATCATGACCGAGAAAAAAGCGTGAGTACCGCCGAGCAGCCGAACGAACAGGCCAAGTTTCTGACTGGCAGCCTGACCAAGCACATTATCACGATGTCGCTGACCTCGGCTGTCGGGTTCGTGGCGCTGTTCGTTGTTGATCTGGTGGACATGCTGTTCATCTCGATGCTGGGGGTGGATGAACTGGCCGCAGCCGTGGGATTTGCCGGAACGGTCATGTTCATGACCACCTCGATCAGTATCGGATTGGGGATCACAGGCGGCGCCATGGTGGCCAAGTCTCTGGGTCAGGGCAGCGCCGAACGGGCGACCGAACAACTGACCCATGTGCTGATCGTCGGGATTGTCTTTGCGATCTGCTTTGCTGCGGCGCTGTACGCCAATCTGTTCGAGCTGACCGGCCTGATCGGCGCGACCGGGGAAACTCAGGCGCTGGCCGTCTCGTATCTGAAGATCCTGATCCCCACGATGCCAATCCTGTTGATCGGGATCGTCTGCTCGGCCGCCTTGCGCAGCTACGGAGCCGCGCGCCTGTCAATGATCGTAACCGTGGTCGCGGGCGTGGTGAACGCCGTGTTGGACCCGATCTTTATCTTCGTTCTGGACATGGGGTTGGACGGGGCTGCATGGGCCTCGGTCGCGTCGCGGGTGTCTGTGGCGGGCACTGGCGTGTGGTATATCACCCGCCGGTTCGGTGGCTTCGCAGGCCTGAACCTACCCGCCCTCGCCCGCGATCTAAGGCCAATCGCAGCCATAGCCATTCCGGCGATGCTGGCCAATGTCGCAGCCCCCGTCGGCGGCGCCTATGTCACCCGCGCCGCTGCCGAATTCGGCGAGGCCGCAGTCGCAGGCATGGCAATCATCGGACGCGTCACCCCCATTGCATTCGCGCTGATCTTTGCAATGTCGGGGTCAATCGGACCCATCATCGGTCAGAACTTCGGCGCAGGGCAGCATGACCGCGTGCGTCAGGCCTTTAACCGCAGCATTCTTCTGATCGTGGTCTATGTCTTTCCTGCCGTAGCGGTCCTGTTCCTACTGCGCGGCACCATCGCAGACATGTTCAACGCCCAAGGCGTGGCGCGCGACCTGATCTATCTGTTCTGTGGACCGCTATCGCTGGCATGGATTTTCACCGGCATCATTTTTCTGGGCAACGCGGCCTATAACAACCTTGGGCACCCGTTTTACTCAACCTGGGTCAACTGGGGCCGCAATACGCTGGGGATCGTGCCCTTCGTCTATCTTGGCTCGCGGATGTGGGGGGCCGAGGGCGTCTTGATCGGTCAGATGGCGGGCAGCGTGTTCATCGCCATCACCTCGTTCATCCTGGCAGAGCGTCTGATGCGTTCGTCTGAACGAGACCAGCAGGTGCCCAAGGATGAGACCGGCTTTGTCAAACATCGCCGGGCAATCAACATCCTGCACACCCGCAGATAGGGATCATTTCGAAAAATCGCGCAAGAATACATAACACCGGATGGCCTAAGTATCCGCTGAATTCTAACACGAAATGATGGGCGCTGAGCGGCAATCCTGGCACTCCCTTGCCGCATCTCCGGCACATGGCGTGACTTCTGTTCAGCCAGAGCTTGATCTTCCATGTTTTGCATCCATCGCACAGCTTGATCTGAACGCACCAAGGAAGGTTTGGCGGCAGCTAGAAAGCGCGGCGGGATCTCCGAACTCACCTGCCGCCCCCACCAGGAGGCCTGTAACCTTGATCGCGAAGCCTTCAAGTTGCAGCGCCGGGCGCAGGCCGAGCTGGAACGGGCCAGCGACAACCCCCGCGACCTCTAGCCTGTCGAACCCTGTTCCTGGCGGGCGCGCCCCACCAGAAACAGACATACGATGGTAGGCCAATGGCGTTTCGGGAAAGATTTGTGTCGCTTGTTCGCTGCCTCTCCTTTCGGTCGACCGCGAAAGCGATGCACTTTCTTCAACCATTCCCGAAACATCTTAGGAAAATAATCCTTGCCCCAAACTCCCCAAACGGCCCTGACCTCCGATTGGCAGGACTGGGTTGAACACCTCCCTGACATTGAGGCCAGCGACGCGGAAAAGCGCGCCCTGATCGAAACGCTTTGGTCGATGGTCACCGTGTTTGTCGATCTCATCTGGCAAGGCGCGCCGAGACCGCAGACCGCGCCGCAAGAAACCTGTGGACAACAGCCCGATCTCGCCAGTGCCCTGCTTTGTGCCGTGTTACACGCAACTGAGCAGGAGGACGTATGACATCAAAAGCTGCTATTTATTGTAGAGTGAGCTCCAAATCTTAGGAGCTGAACGGCCATTGATTGGAAGGCTAGGAAAGCCGGTGTAGGGCCTTCGCCGATGCCAAAAGCCTCGACGTGATTGCCGTCTTTCCTGACACCATCACCGGGGGGGGTAGCTTCATGCAGCGCCCCGGCATGTTCGCTTTGCTGTCGTTCCTTGACGCACAACCTGATGAAAACTTCACCGTCATCTTTGATGATCTCAAACGCGCCAGCCGCGACACACGGGCGTTCCTCGACTTGCGGGATGCTTTCCGCAAACGCATCACCCGCGTCGAGTGCCTGAACTTCAAGTTCGATGACACGACCGAAGGCGAGTTCATCGAAACCATCATCGCCGCCCAAGGGGCATTGGAGCGCACGCAGAACGGACGGCAAGTCGGGCAGAAGATGGAAGCCCGCATGAAGTTCGGTTTCTGGATTCATACAGCGCCTATCGGATTCAAGTACATCACCGTCAAGGGCCGGGGCAAAATGCTGGCCCCAAACCCGCCGTTTGATGGGATCATCAAGGAGGCGTTTGAGGGCTTTGCGTCGGGTCGGTTCCGCTCGCAGGCCGAAGTGAAACGGTTCATTGAAACTTTCCCCGACTTCCCGCGTAACAAACGTGGCAAGGTGACCGCCCAGCGTGTGACCGACATTCTCACGCATCCGGTCTACACGGGCCACATCTGAGCGCTACGGCATCAACTGGCTCAAAGCCCAACACGACGGGCTGATCTCGCTTGAAACCTTCGACAAGGTGCAGGAGCGCCGCAAAGGGGCGTCCGCCGCCCCAATACGCGCGAATGTCGGCGCAGAGTTTGCCCTACGTGGTATGGTCTCCTGCGCGGGCTGTGGGGTGCCTCTGCGTTCATCCATCTCCAAAGGAAACGGCGGAAGCTATCACTATTACCTATTTCAAACAAAGGCTTGTGAAAATTATGGCAAATCCATCAAACGCGATCAGATCGAAGGCGAGGTCGGCGACTTGATCAAGAGCCTCCAGCCTACCAAAGGCCTGATCGCGCTTGTCACCGCCATGTTCCGCCGGGCCTGGGACCTACAGTCTGAGCAGGCCAGAGACATGCGCCGCGCCGCTGATCGCAAGATCGGCGAATGTGACAAACAGATCGACGCGCTCGAAGGCGAGAAGGCCGGCACGTTGAGAATCGAGCAAAACAGGTGGAGCCAACGGGATCGTTCGAAGAAAAACTAGAACCAGCCCTCACATTCCTCTCGAATCCCTTTAAAGTATGGGAAACCGGCCACATCGCACTGCGTCGCGTGGTGCTGAAACTGGCCCTCGCGGACCGCTTGCAATACTGCCGAAATACAGGACTTAAAACCCCGACTTTAGCCTTTCCATTCAAGGCTTTAGGGGATCATTCAGGACATGAAGTCATTTTTGGTGCGGGTGAAGGGACTCGAACCCCCACGCCTCGCGGCGCCAGAACCTAAATCTGGTGCGTCTACCAATTCCGCCACACCCGCACGTTGCCAGCCCTTCGGGCGGTCCGGCGTTGCTTAGCAAAGAGTTTTTCCGAAGGCGAGACTAAAAATCAACTTTACCCCTTAGGTTTCTCAAGAGACCTGAAAACCTGCGGCAGCATCTCGGGCAAATCCTCGGCTATGAGCCCCGGACCAAAGGCGCGCGCGCATTCTACATGCAGCCACGCGCCAGTCTCGGCGGCCATCAACGGGTCAAATCCGCGCGCCAGCAGCCCCGTGATGAAGCCGGCCAGCACGTCGCCTGACCCGGCCGTCGCCAACCAAGGAGCCGACCTGTCATACACGGCCGCATTGATCGCGCAACGCCCCTCTGGCCCTGCGATCACCGTATCTGACCCCTTAAACAGCACCACGCAGCCCGCCCGCGCCGCAGCTTCGCGCGTCGCGTCACCCTTGGAATAGGCGGGGCCTTTTGTTGGCACCGCGTGCAGTTTCTCAGCAATATCCGGGAACAAACGCGCGAATTCCCCCCCATGCGGCGTCAACACCACCTGTGTACCACGCGTCATCTGGAACAGCTCTTCGGGCCTATCAGCAAATGCCGTCAACGCATCCGCATCCAACACCGTTGCGCGTTTGGCCCGCAGCGCAATCGGCACCAATTCGCGCGCCCGCGCTAGGCCCATCCCCGGCCCCAGACACAGCGCATTCAAACGACTATCCTCCAGTACCTCAGAAAACTCATCCCCCGTCCCAGCCCGCGTCAACATGATCGCCGTCACCTGCGAGGCGACCTCTAACTGCGCCGCCCCCGGCATGGCCAACGTCACCAACCCTGCCCCGATCCTAAGCGCCCCTCGCGCTGCCAACCGTGCCGCACCGGTTTTGCCAGCGCCACCAGACAGGATCAAAGCATGACCATGAGAAAACTTATGTGCCGCAGTAGCCTTACCTCGCCAAATACGCGGGCTCGTCAAGCGCACGACCTCCTCCGACGACCCCAATGGGGCACCCAAACTGCCCCACCCCTCAAGCCCAATATCCGTGACTACAAGCTTGCCACACGCTGCCGGACCGTCCTGCAAAAAATGCCCCAGTTTTGCGCGATGAAACGAAACCGTCAGATCAGCCCGAACTTTATCGGCGGGCCTATGCGGTTCATCTGACACCAAATATCGGCCTGAATCCGCACAAATCCCACTCGGCAGGTCGATCGAAACACTCCGCGCCCTAGGAAAAGGCCCCTTGCGCTGCGCAGGAGCCAATCGCCACTCTGCCGCCTGCGTGACCCGCGCAAAAGCGTCGACCCCCTCCACCGGTCGCACAAGACCTGTCCCAAACAACGCATCAACAAAAATCAGGCAATCCTCAAAGCCCTCAGCCTCCAGCCCAAAACCACCGTCATCTTCATACCGCGCAACGTCCCCCAAAACGCACCACCGCTCATAATTCACGCGAGCATCCGGTGGCATCCTCTCTGCACCGCCATACAAAAATACATCCACCGCCCAACCATGCTCTCGCAACAGCCGAGCAACCACAAACCCATCGCCCCCATTGTTCCCCGGCCCGCACAAAACCACCGCGCGCTTCTTCTTTTCACAAATATCCTGGGGGGAGGCCGCAGGCCGGGGGGCAAAGCCCCCTTTCGCACCCGCATCAGCCACATCCCCCGCCAATTCCGGCCATTCTTCAAAAATCGCTTCAACCACGCCGTGTCCGGCGCGCTCCATCAATTCCAGCCCGGTAACGTCCCCCGACTCGATTGCGGCCTGCTCGATGCTGCGCATTTGTGCAGCTGTCAGAATTTTGGTCATAAATGCGGACCTTTTATTTTCAAAGTGACGCTTTTTTGTGCAAGGTGACTAAAATTTAGCCTCAGCCTTAGCTTCGAAACCGCTGTTCGGGCCCTATCCACCATAGCCAATTGTGGTCCCCATAGGAAAGTGGTCTGTCGCTTGTCGACAAGTGCTGGCGAGGAGACCAAAGTCGATGAAAAAGATCGAAGCCATCATCAAGCCGTTCAAGCTGGATGAAGTAAAAGAAGCGCTGCAAGAGGCCGGCATTCAAGGCCTGAGCGTTATTGAAGTCAAAGGTTTTGGCCGCCAAAAAGGCCACACGGAACTGTACCGCGGCGCCGAATATGTCGTGGACTTCCTGCCCAAAGTAAAAATCGAGGTCATCCTGGACGATGACCTGGTCGACGGCGCCATCGAGGCGATCATCGACGCTGCTAAGACCGACAAAATTGGCGATGGTAAGATCTTCGTCAGCCCAGTCGAACAAGCGATCCGCATCCGTACCGGTGAATCCGGCTCGGACGCTCTGTAATACACCCCAAAGATAACGAAAGGGATTAAGGGAATGAGCATTGACGCAGTCCTGAAACTCATGAAAGACGAAGAGGTTGAATACCTCGACGTTCGCTTTACCGATCCGCGCGGCAAACTGCAGCACGTGACCGTGATCAACGACGAAGTTGACGCCGACTTCCTCGAAGGCGGATTCATGTTTGACGGGTCGTCCATCGCTGGTTGGAAGTCGATTGAATCGTCGGACATGAAGCTGGTTTTCGACACCGAGTCCGTTTACATCGACCCCTTCTATGCCGAGAAAACCCTCTGCATCCATTGTTCGGTTGTCGAGCCCGACACCGGCGAAGCCTACGAGCGTGACCCCCGCGGTACCGCCGAAAAAGCCGAAGCATACCTGATTTCCTCGGGCATCGGCGACTCGGCATTCATGGGTCCCGAAGCGGAATTCTTCCTGTTCGACAACGTGAAGTATTCGAACTCGATCAACAAAGTCTCCTACGAAGTCGACGCTATGGACGCATCGTGGAACACCGACACTGACTACGAGATGGGCAACACCGGCCATCGTCCCGGCGTCAAGGGCGGTTACTTCCCTGTGAACCCGATCGACGACGCACAAGACCTGCGTTCGGAAATGCTGAGCACCATGAAGCGCATCGGCATGAAAGTTGACAAGCACCACCACGAAGTGGCGTCCTGTCAGCACGAGCTGGGCCTGGTCTTTGGCACCGTCACCAAACAGGCTGACGAGATCCAGAAGTACAAATACATCGTCCACAACGTGGCACAGGCATACGGCAAATCCGCCACCTTCATGCCCAAGCCCATCGCTGGCGACAACGGCACCGGCATGCACGTGAACATGTCGATCTGGAAAGACGGCAAGCCCCTGTTCGCAGGCGACAAATACGCCGATCTGTCTCAGGAAGCCCTGTACTTCATCGGTGGTGTTCTGAAGCACGCCAAGGCGCTGAACGCGTTCACCAACCCCTCGACCAACTCGTACAAGCGTCTGATCCCGGGCTTCGAAGCCCCCGTTCTGCGCGCGTACTCGGCGTCGAACCGTTCGGGTTGTGTGCGTATTCCGTTTGCGGAATCGCCCAAAGCCAAGCGCGTCGAAGCGCGTTTCCCCGATCCTGCGGCGAACCCCTACCTGTGCTTCGCTGCTCTGCTGATGGCTGGCCTGGACGGCATCCAGAACAAGATCGATCCCGGCGAAGCCATGGACAAGAACCTGTACGACCTGCCCGCAGAAGAGCTGGCCGGCATCCCGACCGTCTGTGGCAGCTTGCGCGAAGCCATGGAAGAGCTGGAAGCCGACATGGACTTCCTGCTGGCCGGTGACGTGTTCACCAAGGACCAGATCGCTGGCTATATCGAGCTGAAGATGGAAGAAATCGAAGCTTACGAGCACACTCCGCACCCCGTGGAATACAGCCTGTACTACAGCTGCTAATCCAGTTTCGGAGAGATTTCGGGAAGGGCGCCGCAGGTCGGCGCCCTTTTCTATTGGGCAGCTTTTTACCTCGCCGCCCCCTGCCGCGGATCACGCGTTAACCATTTTCAAAACTTCAGCTTTTCGCAGTCGAATCAATCAGGCCGCAAAGCCCTAAATTTCGCTTAAGACGGGTGGCCGCCACATATTTCGGCACGGCCTCTTAAAAATCCTGCCCAACTGTCCCTGCCTGCAAGACAATTCCCCCAGATCGGCGTCGATTACCCACAATCTTGCAAATTCCGGCCATATTCTTTCCCTTTTCTTAAGTCATCTTTGGGCAAAGCTTAAAAACGCAGACCGGAGTTCTGTTATGAACATGGAAGAAAACCGCTACACCTCGGGGCTTGTCTTTATGGCCTCGCGGAATTGCGACACGCTGGAACTCAGCGCCAGCATGCAGCGCGTTCTCGAGGCAAACGGCCACCGCATTTGCGGCGTGCAGGTTCTGTCGGACAATCATGTTCAGGTCACCTCGGATATTCTGACGCTGGAACTGTCGGTTCCCGAGGCAAAGCCTCAATCTGCGGGCGAAACGCCCACCGCTGACACCCATAGCTGCAAAGCCGTTCTGGATCACGCCGCGCTGATCATTGAGCTGTCGCTGACCCACCCTACCGAGCCCGGAGTTATCCCGGCCAAACGCAACACCCAGGCCACTTTGGCCAGCCTGACCTGTCAGATGGCGATCTGGCTCGAGCCGGACTATGTGCGTTGGCTGAACGAAGACGCCCTGCTGGACACCAAGGATTTCGTCAAAGCTGTTGCCCGCGTCATGCCCCGTCGGGTCAAGCGCAAAAAGCCCACGCACGAACAACGCTCGACCCGTCCGGTGCTGGTACAATCGCCCCCCGATATGCAGCCCGTCGCAGACATGGTCCCCGAGATGCCAGTGCGTCCGTCGCATCCCACATTGGACCCGGATCGCCCGCAAACCGCCCGCACCGTCGCGCGTTTTCCTGATGTGGATGCCACCTCGCGAAAGCTCGAGGGGGAATATGACCGCCGCAATCGTCTGGTGATCGAACAATCCGACCTGCACGAGCTGTCCGAGCTGCGCACCTCGTTCTCGAACGAAGATGACGACGCACTCGAGGCAACGGGAATCGCCTCTCCGCGCAATAGCGTGGCGCGCATGGCGACCTGGTTCCTGGCGATCACGGTTGGTATCTTCTCGCTGCCCGTCGCGGCCTTCTTGATGGTGTATAACCTGTTCCGTGGCGAGGATTTCCGTCTCTCTGCCCAGGCCCTGTCGCTGACCGGGCTGTTCACGGCGCTTAGCGCGCGTGGCGCCACGGCAGATGTCATGCAATTCGTCACCCAAATCGTGGGCTGACACCCGATATTCCCCGATCCCTTGTACTGTGGGAACACTGGTCACCGCTGCGGCGGTGGCCATTTTTTTGCGGCACCTGAACGCACACCCTCCCTCAACTTCCTGTTATGTGTTGACACATCGGGTGGCGGCGCAGGGCTTGCATCCCTAGTCTGTCACCCTGACCGCAGCCAATTGACCGGAGACGCCCATTGCCATCCGAACGCCTTACATTTGCCGGCCACGACGGAGACATGCTGGCCGCCCGTCTGGATTTGCCCGAGGGGTCGCATCAGGCCACCGCGATTCTGGCGCATTGCTTTACCTGCACCAAGGATATCGCTGCGGCGCGTCGCATCAGCCAACGTCTGGCCGGGCTGGGCATTGCCGTTTTACGGTTTGATTTCACAGGCTTGGGCCATTCCGGGGGCGAGTTTGCCAATACCACGTTCAGCTCGAACGTGGCCGATATTCAGGCCGCGGCTGCGCATCTGGCCGCGCGCGGTATGGCCCCCAGCCTGCTGATCGGGCATTCGCTGGGTGGGGCCGCTGTGTTGCGTGCAGCCGGGCAAATCGGCGGAATCAAGGCCGTCGCCACACTGAACGCGCCCGCTGATCCGGTGCATGTGTTGCATGCGTTTCAGGGCGATCTGGATCGAATTCAGGCCGACGGGCGGGCTCAGGTTCAGTTGGGCCACGGAGAATTCCCGATAACGCGGGACTTTATCGAGGATGTTTCAGCCAGCAACTTGCAGGACGCAATCCGCTCATTGGATGCCGCGTTGTTGGTGCTGCATGCGCCGCTGGATGAGACCGTGGGGATTGAGAACGCCACCGATATTTTCGTGGCCGCCAAACACCCCAAAAGCTTTGTGACACTGGATGACGCGGATCATCTGATCTCGGACGCAAAGGACGCCGATTACGCCGCCGAGGTGATCGCCACTTGGGCCAGCCGCTATCTGGATCTGCGCCACCCTGCCCCGCCCCCCGGCGCGCCCGAAGGCGTTGTCCGTGTCTCCGAGGCAGATCCGGCGGGCTTCCTTCAGGATGTGCAGTCCGGCCCGCATCACCACGCGCTTGCCGATGAGCCTCTGGCTTATGGCGGCACCAACCGGGGCATGACGCCCTATGGGTTTCTGTCCGCCGGTCTGGGCGCCTGCACCACCATGACCATCCGCATGTATGCCCGCCGCAAGGGCTGGCCGCTGACCCATGTGCGCGCTGATATCACTCAGAACAAGGTCCACGCGCAGGACGCTGGTGGCGGCGAAAAGATCGACCAGTTCACCCGCGTCATCCATCTGGAGGGGCCGCTGACCCCGGACCAGCGCCAACGTCTGTTGGAGATCGCGGATAAATGCCCGGTGCATCACACCCTGACCCGCTCTAGCACGGTGAAGACGGTTCTGGCAGACTAGCGTCATCGACAGCCTGCGGGGTGGCGCCCCCACTTTCCTGCATCACGATTTATCCCGGCAAAATCCGTTCAGGGCCAAGTTTGGCGCCGCCCTCTCCGATCCCCAGCCCAAGGGGCAGGCTGGCGATGACGCGGCGGCCTACGGCCTTGTCCCGCGCCCCTTGTTTCTTAGATAAAATCACCCCGCTCTTGCCGCGCGGGGCCACCGGGGGTAAAGACACGGCGAAACCGAAATTCCCCGAGGAACAGCCGATGATCCCCCGTTATGCCCGCCCGCAGATGACCGCCATCTGGGACCCCGCCACCAAGTTCAAAATCTGGTACGAGATCGAAGCCCATGCCTGTGACGCCATGGCCGATCTGGGCGTGATCCCGCGTGAAAACGCGGATGCCGTGTGGAAGGCCAAGGACGTGGAATTCGACGTGGCCCGCATCGACGAGATCGAGGCCGTCACCAAACATGACGTCATCGCCTTCCTGACCCACCTGGCTGAACATGTGGGCAGCGAAGAGGCGCGTTTCGTGCACCAGGGCATGACCTCGTCGGATGTGCTGGACACCTGCCTGAACGTGCAGCTGGTCCGCGCTGCCGACATCCTGCTGGAAGGCATGGACAAACTGCTGGCCGCCCTGAAAAAGCGCGCGCTGGAACACAAAGACACCGTCCGCGTCGGCCGTAGCCACGGTATCCACGCCGAGCCCACCACCATGGGTCTGACCTTCGCGCGTTTCTATGCTGAAATGGACCGTAACAAAGCTCGCCTGCAACAGGCCCGCGAAGAGGTTGCCACCGGTGCGATTTCCGGCGCGGTTGGCACCTTCGCCAACATCGACCCGCGCGTCGAAGAGCATGTCTGCGCCAAGTTGGGCCTGTCGCCTGAACCCATCAGCACGCAGGTCATCCCGCGCGACCGCCACGCCATGTTCTTTGCCGTTCTGGGCGTGATCGCCAGCTCGATCGAAAACGTCGCTATCGAAATCCGCCACATGCAGCGGACCGAGGTTCTGGAAGGCGCGGAATTCTTCTCGATGGGCCAAAAAGGCTCGTCGGCGATGCCGCACAAGAAAAACCCGGTTCTGACCGAAAACCTGACCGGCCTGGCCCGTCTGGTGCGCATGACCGTGGTGCCCGCGATGGAGAACGTCGCCCTGTGGCATGAACGTGATATCTCGCACTCCTCGGTGGAACGCGGCATCGGCCCCGACGCCACCGTGACCCTGGATTTCGCCCTGAATCGTCTGGCTGGCGTTGTCGACAAGATGCTGATCTTCCCGCAGAACATGCTGGACAACATGAACAAATACCCCGGTCTGGTGATGTCGCAGCGTGTGCTGCTGGCGCTGACCCAAGCCGGTGTCTCGCGCGAAGACGCCTATTCCATGGTGCAGCGTAACGCCTTGAAAGTCTGGGAAGAACGCCTGGATTTCCGCGAGCTACTGCTGGCCGATGCTGATGTTGTGGCCGCCCTGGGAGAAGACAGCATCAACGAGAAATTCGACATGGGCTATCACACCAAACATGTCGACACGATCTTTGCGCGAGTCTTTGGCGACAGCTGATTTCGCTAAAATCGTCCAAATATGCTATGCTCCCTGTCATGTTTCATCATGGCAGGGAGTTTTTCATGATCAGAACCATTCTTGCAGCCACGGTTCTGGCCAGCGCACCCATATTGGCAAACGCCGAATGCAGCCGCGGCCATCAGCAAGCGATGTCCTGTGCCGATGGCATGGTTTGGGACAAAGACGCAAAAAGTTGCACCAACGCGACCGGCTAAATCAACGCAGCTAAAGTGTTTGTTCACCCTTGGCTGATTATCTGTCCCCGCTGACAGATACGAGGGATGGATGAGCAACTCGACCCAACTGGCCCGGATAACACCCGTGCGTAAGAAGGTGCCCGTTCCGGCGGGCGCTGCCCCGTCGCGACGCGGAAAATCCGGCCTTAGCCGCAAACAAAAGGCCGCGATCATGGTCCGGTTCCTCTTATCCGAAGGGGCGGATTTGGATTTTCGCGCCCTGCCCGACAGTTTACAGGCTGAATTGACCCGCCAAATTGGCGAAATGCGCTTGGTGGACCGCGAAACATTGGCCGAGGTGGTAACAGAATTCGCCGGCCAGCTGGAGCAGATCGGCGTGACGTTCCCACATGATCTTGCCGGAGCGTTGACGATTCTGGATGGGCGCATTCACCCCCGAACTGCGGCTCGGCTGCGCTCTCAGGCTGGGGTGCGCCAATACGCTGACCCCTGGGATCGGATCCGCGACATGAGTGCCGAGGCGTTGTTGCCCATTTTCGAAAACGAAGCGACCGAGATCGCCGCCGTCGTCATGTCTAAGCTGGATGTCCCGCATGCTGCTGAGGTGCTATCGCTGTTGCCCGGTGATCGCGCCCGACGCATCACCTATGCCATGTCGCAAACCGGCGCAGTGACGCCCGACACCGTGGATCGTATCGGGCTGTCTTTGGCGGCTCAAATGGACGCCCAACCCGAACGCGCCTTTGAGGACGGGCCAGAGAAACGTGTGGGGGCGATTCTGAATTTCTCGTCCTCGGAAACGCGCGATGATTTGCTGTCTGCCTTGGAGGGCGAGGATCAGGAATTCGCCAACCTCGTTCGGAAAACTATATTTACATTCAATGACATACCTACACGCATCTCTGCACTGGATGTCGCCAAATTCACCCGCGCGGTGGATCAATCCGACCTCGTGACTGCACTCGCGCACGCCAATGCATCCGAAGCAGGCGAGGTTACAGAGTTCATCTTGACGAACCTGTCCTCTCGTATGGCAGATTCGTTGCGCGACGAAATCTCCGAGGCGGGCACCATACGCCCCAAAACCGGAGAAGAGGCCATGACCGCGGTCATCCTCGCCATCCGCCAGTTGGAAGAAGACGGAGAGCTGGAAATGATCATCGACGAAGAGGAGTAGTGCCGCACGCAAACGGACTGGACACTTACTAATTCAGACCATAACGTCCGCGGGTACCTCCAAATCTCGGGACAATGGCCATGAACAGCCTTACGCTAAACGCCAAGGCCATCCTGATGATGGTCGGGGCAATTTTCTGCCTCTCTGCAATGGACGCAACCGCCAAAGAGCTGAACAAACATGTGGGCATCATCCCGATCGTTTGGGCGCGGTATGCGGGCCAAGGCCTGGTGGTTCTGGCCTTTGTCGCGCCCAGGCTAAGGTCTGTCGTCAAGACAAATTTTCCAGCGCTTCAGGTCACGCGAGCGGTGCTCCTGATGGTTGGCACCACCTGCTTTTTCATCGGCCTCGCACATATCGGCCTGGCCGAGGCAACGGCGGTCATGAACATCAACCCGGTCCTGATCACCTTGGGCGCTGCGATGTTTTTGGGCGAACACCTTGGCCCTCGGCGGATCTTCGGCGTAACCGCCGCGCTGATTGGCGCGCTGATCGTGATCCGCCCTGGCTTTGGTGCATTGTCCATTTGGGCGCTGTTTCCGTTGACAGCAGCCTGTTGCTATACCGGTTTCAGCCTGATCACACGCTATGTCGGTCGGTCCGAAGACCCCTGGACCTCGCTGTTTTACACCGCGATCATCGGTGCTGTAGCTTTTTCCTGTGCCGTTCCGTTTTTCTGGGAAACTCCAAATCCCACCGCCATCGGGCTGATGCTGTTGCTGGCACTGTTCGGAACGCTCTCGCAATTGTTGTTGATCCGGGCGTTGACCATTGGCGAGGCCGCGATGCTGGCACCCTTTGCCTATGCCGGTCTGATCTTTGCCACCTTCTGGGGCATCACCATCTTCAGCGAGTTTCCGGATAAGTGGACGATCATTGGCGCTCTTGTGATCACCGTGTCCGGGATTTATGTGTGGCACCGGGAAACAAGAACCTAGGCGTCGCGTGGCACAAGCAAAACCAACTGGAACCTGGCAAGACTGGGTGTTCGACCGCATATTACGCGGATTGATTGGTGTGGCGCTGGCCCTGCCCTGGCACCAGCGCGTGCGGTTCGTTGGCTGGTTCGTGCGGCGCATCCTTGCCCCGATGGTTGGGTATCGCAAACGCGCACTAACCAATCTGAGCTACATCTATCCCGACATGAGCGACGCGCGAAAAGGTGAAATCGCAGATGCGGTAGCGGACAACGCCGGTCGTACGATGATCGAGAATTACGATACTGCAGGCCTGCTGGCGCGCACCAAAGACCAACAGATCACAGGCCCGGGTCTGGCCGCCATCGAACTCGCCCGCGCCGAGGGGCGACCCGTGATGATGGTCACCGCGCATTTCGCCAATTTCGAGATCCCGCGCGCCGCATTGATCAATCGCGGCTTTCAAATCGGAGGGCTGTATCGCCCCCTGTCCAACCCCTATTTCAACGCCCACTACGCCCAGAATATGGAGCGTCTCTCGGGTCCCGTTTTTCCGCAAGGGTCGCAAGGAACGATGGGGTTGGTGCGCCATATTCGCAAGGGCGGCTTTGGGGTGCTGTTGTTTGACATTTATGCCGCGGGCGGGCGGCCCATTCCGTTCTTGGGAAAACCTGCGATGACCCAGACCTCGGCCGCAGAAATTGCCCTAAGAACCAAGGCCTTGCTGGTGCCGTTTTTCGCAATCCGCCGCCAGGATGGGCTGAGCTTTGACGTGCAGATCGACGCACCTATCGACCATACGTCGCCTGACGAAATGACGTTGGAAATGACCCGCCGACTAGAGGAACGGATCGCCGATCATCCCGAACAATGGTTCTGGATTCATCGCCGTTGGAGCAAAACGCTTTAACGTAACCGCGCTGTTGCCAGCACTTCTCCGGGGCCATGACGCTGAACGATCACAACAACCGGAGCGTCACCCGTGATCCTGCCGGTCGTCTTGAGTGGCTGGCGCGTGTCCCATTCGCTCAGCAGCTTCCAATCGGTCACGATGTTGGAATATTCGATGGTGCGACCCGCGTTTTCGCCGCGTCGGATCTTAACCTGATCGACAGGACGATAGCGCACAATCTGCACCAGCAATGGCTCGTTCAGGGGGCGCGACGCCGTGGCCCGCACGGTAATCCGATTGCCCTTACGCTCCAATCCGACCGAAACCAGCGGACGTTTGGCGGCGTGCTCTTTGATCAGCTCGTTGACATCCATCGGGTGATTGCCGACCACGTGCTCTTGCCCGCCCACAATCATCTGGGGCGTATAAACCGAGCGCCGCCCAGCCGAAATCGCATAGGATTTCTGTCGTTTGGTGAATTTTGGCTGGGCGAAAACATCTTTCCAACCGATGTAGTCCCAATAATCCACATGCAGCGCCAGCGCGATCACGTCATCTCGATCCGCGAGTTTCCCCAGAAAGGCATCTGCTGGCGGACACGACGAACAGCCCTGCGAGGTATAAAGCTCGACCAGAACGGGATGATCATCGGCCAAAGCCGGCAAAGACGCCAGGCCGAAACAAGCGGCCGCAACCCAACTGACGAGTTTTCGCATAGTGGTATTTTCCCCGATTTGTCTTGATTTCAGTCTTAGGCTTTTCGCTTTGAAATAACCAATCAAGGTTTCGTCAGGCTCAGGTGATCGGGTATTCTTGCGGCTTTCGGGTCACGGATGCGGCCTGTTCCCCTTGATCGCCGCCTCGGGTTGCCACACATTCATAGGCATCGCCGTTAGTTCAGCCGTTTTCACTGGAGGGAGGCCCCAATGCCCATCACCGTAGGTACAGACACCGCCAAGACCCGCCGCACTTTGACCGTAGGGGGCACGACGCTTGCCTATTACTCGATCCCTGGCGCGCAAGAGGCTGGATTGGGGGATTTCTCGCGTTTGCCCGCCGCGTTGAAGGTGGTTCTGGAAAACCTGCTGCGGTTCGAAGATGACGGGTTTTCCGTGTCCGTCGACGACATCAAGGCCTTCGGCATCTGGGCCGCGAACGGTGGGCAAAACCCGCGCGAGATCGCCTATCGCCCTGCCCGCGTGTTGATGCAGGATTTCACCGGCGTGCCCGCAGTGGTCGACCTGGCTGCGATGCGCGACGGGATCAAGGCTTTGGGTGGCGATGCACAGAAAATCAACCCGCTGGCCCCTGTGGATCTGGTCATCGACCACTCGGTCATGATTGATGAGTTTGGCAACCCGCGTGCGTTCCAGATGAATGTAGACCGCGAATATGAACGAAATATGGAGCGTTATCAGTTCCTTAAATGGGGTCAGAGCGCGTTTGACAATTTCCGCGTCGTCCCCCCTGGCACCGGGATTTGCCATCAGGTGAACCTTGAATACCTGTCCAAGGCTGTCTGGTCCGATACCGATCAAACTGGCGAAATGGTGGCCTATCCCGATACTCTGGTCGGCACGGATAGCCACACCACCATGGTCAACGGGCTGGCTGTTCTGGGCTGGGGCGTTGGCGGGATCGAGGCCGAGGCGGCGATGCTGGGGCAGCCGATCTCGATGCTGATCCCCGAGGTTGTGGGCTTCAAACTGACCGGCGAAATGATCGAGGGCACCACCGCCACCGATCTGGTGCTAAAGGTTGTCGAGATGCTGCGCG
>JBOEGN010000030.1:1893-3093 GCA_050633445.1 Thalassovita sp. | reverse complement strand
TTGACGGCGAAACCCTGCGCTATATGCGAAACACCGGCCGCGACGAGGACCGGATCGCCCTGGTCGAGGCTTATGCCAAGGCCAACGGTCTGTGGCGCGGGGCCGACTATGACCCGATCTATACGGAAACGCTGCATCTGGATATGAGCACCATCGTCCCCGCCATTTCCGGCCCCAAACGCCCGCAGGATTTCGTGGCTCTGACGCAGGCAAAATCGGCTTTTGCCGATGAGATGACGGACACGTTCAAACGCCCCATGGACAAGGAAGTGCCCGTCGCGGGTGAGGACTACACCCTGTCCTCGGGCAAGGTGGTGATCGCGTCGATTACGTCCTGCACCAACACCTCGAATCCTTACGTGATGATCGGGGCCGGTCTGGTCGCGCGCAAGGCCCGCGCGCTGGGGCTGGATCGCAAACCTTGGGTGAAAACCTCACTGGCGCCGGGCAGTCAGGTCGTGACGGAATACCTGCAAGCCGCGGGGCTGCAAGAGGATCTGGATGCGATCGGGTTTAACCTGGTGGGCTATGGCTGCACCACGTGCATCGGCAATTCGGGGCCCATTCAGCCCGAACTGTCCCAAGCCATCTCCGACGGCGATCTGGTGGCCGTGTCCGTCCTATCCGGCAACCGCAATTTCGAGGGCCGGATCAGCCCCGATGTGCGCGCGAATTATCTGGCCTCGCCACCCCTTGTCGTGGCCTACGCTATCGCCGGAGACATGAATATCGACCTAACAACCGAACCATTGGGCCAGGATCAGAACGGCAATGACGTCTTCTTGCGTGACATCTGGCCTAGCAACGCCGAGATCGCCGAACTGGTTGAAAAAACCGTCACCCGCGCTGCCTTTGTCAGCAAATATGCCGACGTGTTCAAAGGTGACGAGAAATGGCGCAGCGTGCAGGTGCCCGATCAGGAAACCTATGACTGGCCGCCGGAATCGACCTATATTCAGAACCCGCCCTATTTCCAGGGGATGGGGCCGGACAAGGGCTCGATCCAGAATATCGAGGGCGCCAAAGTGCTGCTGGTTTTGGGCGACATGGTGACGACGGATCATATCTCGCCTGCGGGGTCTTTCGCGGCCTCCAGCCCCGCCGGGCAATACCTGACGGATCGGGGCGTGACCCCGCGCGAGTTCAATTCCTATGGCTCCAGACGCGGCAATCACGAGGTCATGATGCGCGGGACCTTCG
>JBOEGN010000030.1:655-1879 GCA_050633445.1 Thalassovita sp. | reverse complement strand
GTCGAGGGCGGCTATACCAAGGGCCCCGATGGCCAGCAAACCAGCGTCTACGACGCCTCGATGGCTTATCAGGCGCAGAGCACGCCACTGGTGGTGTTTGGCGGCGCACAATACGGTGCCGGATCCTCGCGCGATTGGGCCGCCAAGGGCACCAATCTGCTGGGCGTCAAAGCCGTGATCGCCGAAAGCTTCGAGCGTATTCACCGGTCAAACCTGGTTGGGATGGGGGTTGTGCCCTTTGAATTCACCGGTGGCGACACACGCAAAACACTTGAGCTAACGGGCGATGAAACCGTGACCATCACCGGGCTGAATACGGTCGAGCCGCAGCAGATTTTGCCCTGCGATATCACCTATGCCGATGGCAGCACCAGGACCATCCAGCTGAAATGCCGGATCGATACCGCCCCCGAGATTGAGTATGTCGAAAATGGCGGCGTGTTGCATTACGTGCTGCGCGATTTGGCCTGATCGCAAAAATGAAAAACCGCCCGAGCGCTGACCTTGGGCGGTTTTTTGGGCCTAATATTAAGGGCTTATTGAGCGGCCTTCGCCAACGCCTCGCCCAAAGCGCCTTCCATAGCGCGTTGGGTAATTGGGCCAGCATGGCGCATTAGGATGCGCCCATCGCCGTCAATCACATAGGTTTCGGGCACGCCATAGACGCCCCAATTCAGACCCATACGACCGGTGTCATCCTGCCCGATCCCTGTATATGGATTGCCCAGCTCGGCCAGAAATTTCAACGCGGCTTCGGGCTTGTCCTTGTAGTTCACGCCATAGATCGGAATGCCCTGAGCGGCCAACACCTCGAGATTGGGATGTTCAATCCGACAAGGCGCACACCAGGACGCCCAGAAATTCACCAGCTTGACCTCGCCATTGCGCAGGGTGTCGTTCGTGAACTGCGGCAAGTCCGACAGGGCCACAGTTTGCACGACGGGCGCCTCTTTGCCGGCCAATGCGGTGGGCAGCTCGTTGGGGTTTTCCCGCTGCATCCCGACCATAAACATCGCGGCCAAACCGGCAAAAACCAGCGGCGGCGCAAGCATCAAAGGAGAGATTCTAGCCATTGCGACGGGCCCTTTGCTCAACATCATCCAGCGCGGCGCGTGCCTTGCGCGAGCGCACCACACTGACCACAATCAAAACCACGATCAGCGCAATCGAAACGGCATAGGCCGACAGGACTTCGGCCTGATATTTTCCAAGATCCGGGATCAT
>JBOEGN010000030.1:395-536 GCA_050633445.1 Thalassovita sp. | reverse complement strand
TCCAGAAATTCACCGCATAGCGGCTGAGCAGCGCAAAGACCGAGCCGACAAGACACAGGATCGAGGTCAGATCGGCCGCCGTGTCGTCGTTTTCAATCGCCGCCCACAGCGCCATATAGCCCAGATAGAACAGGAACAGGA
>JBOEGN010000030.1:0-214 GCA_050633445.1 Thalassovita sp. | reverse complement strand
ATCCACGCATTGATCGCCATCAGCGCGGCGGGCACATGCAGATAGATGATCTTAACAGTCGAGCCTTGTTTGTAGTCATCCGGGGTAAAAAAGAACCCCCAGATCAGCCCCGTGACCAGCGCGGCCAGAGACAGCACCGAAATCCACGGCAACAGCTTGTCCGTGGTGGTGATAAACTTCTTCGGATTGGCATATTCCCAGATCGAGGCCATGT
>JBOEGN010000029.1:13679-128368 GCA_050633445.1 Thalassovita sp. | reverse complement strand
CGCTTTGGCACGCAGGACTCGACCGGCTTGGGCATCAAGCTAGAGAAAATCCTGTGGGGCTCGTGGACGCCTGCGAAACTGAAACTGGCCGTCACCGGCTGCCCGCGCAACTGCGCCGAGGCCACCTGCAAAGACATCGGCGTGATCTGCGTCGATAGCGGATACCAGATCGTCTATGGCGGCGCGGCGGGTCTGCATATCCAAGGCACCAGCGATCTGGGCACCGTCCCCACTGAACAGGACGTGATCGAAACCATCTGCGCCCTGACCCAGATGTACCGCGAACAAGGCTTCTATCTGGAACGCATCTACAAATGGGCCGATCGCGTGGGCTATGACCACATCAAGGAAGTCATCTATGACGACCTGGAACAGCGTCAGGCCTATTACGAACGCTTCGTCTATAGCCAGCAATTCTCTCAGGTTGATCCGTGGGCCGAACGCGTTGCCGGCACGGACGCCCATGAATTCGCCCCAATGGCAGACATCAAACTGGAGGCCGCAGAATGAACATCCAAGCACAACAATGGGTCTCGGTCGGCGAGCTGTCCGACATCCCGCGCCAGGGGGCCCGCTGCGTCAAAAACGGTGACATGACCATCGCCATCTTCCGCACCAGCGATGATCGGGTCTTTGCGCTGGAAGACAAATGCCCGCATAAGAACGGCCCGCTCAGCAACGGGATCGTGCATGACGGCTGCGTCACCTGCCCGCTGCACAACTGGGTCATTTCGCTGGAAACTGGCGCGGCTCAGGGCGCGGACGAGGGCGAAACGCTCAGCTTCCCCGTCAAATTGGACGGACAAACGGTTCTGTTGGGGCTGTAGTCAACACATATAGATGGGCCCTGCGGGGCCCATTTTCATCTACGCCTAGCGATCTTCGAGCCGATCCAGCTCGTTCAACAGATCCAGCAGCGCGTCCAGCTTTTCCTGACCAAAGCTGTCCAAAAGCCACGCATTCAGGCGCAGGCTTTCCTTCATATTATCGGAAATCAGCTGACTGCCCGCCTCGGAAATCGTGACCAACTGCTTGCGCCGGTCGGTCGGATGCGGCGCGCGCGTGATCAGCGCTTTGCTTTCAAGGGTCTGTAAAATCCGGGTCAACGAGGGCAGCAGCAGACACGACCTGTCCGCAATCTCGGTCGGGTCCAGTGTTCCGACCTCGTTCAAAACCCGCAAAACACGCCATTGCTGTTCGGTCACACCGACATCCGCCAACATGGCCCGGATAGGCCCCATGACCTTTTCCCGTGCGCGCAACAGCGCAATCGGCAAAGAGCGATTCGTTTCGGGCGGTGTCTGTCTGTGTGCGTCCATGTCCCTTTTCTGCCTGCGTTTTTTCGCACTGGCAATATGAGGGCTTGACGCAGGCCTCTCATTTTGCTTAACATGTTAATGACTAAACGAGGGAGGCATCATGGCGCATTTCATCATCGACTATTCCGCCAATCTGGAGGACGCGATCGACTGGCCCGCATTTTGTGACCTGTTGCGGACCGAGGCGATTGCCACCGGCGTGTTCCCCATGGCCGGCATCCGCGTCCGCGCCTTTGCAGCGACCCATGTCAGCATCGCCGACGGTGACCCAAAACACGGCTATATCGACATCAGCATCCGCCTGCGCGAAGGCCGCGATCTGGAAACGCGCAAGGCCGCGACCGCCGCGATCTTTGCTGCGGCCGAAAGTTTCCTCAAACCCATCATGCAAACCCGCTCCGTGGCCCTGTCCATGGAGATGCGGGACATCGACGCCGCGCTTGCGCCCAAAACCGGCACCATCCGCGACCATCTGAAAGGCTGAACCATGTCCGATCTGCAAACCAATATCGAGAAACTGAACGGCTATCTGGCGCGTTTCAAGGACACCGGCATTCTGAACCGGATCGGTGGCCAGGACCTGCCCGCGAACAGCGGCAAGACCTTTGAAAACCATTCGCCCGTTGACGAGACCTTTATCTGTAACGTCGTCAAATCGGATGCTTCGGACATCGACTCCGCCGCCAAGGCCGCCCGCGATGCCTTCCCTGCCTGGCGCGATATGCCCGCCACTGAACGCAAGAAAATCCTGCACAAGATCGCCGAGGGCATCGAGGCCCGCGCCGAGGAAATCGCTCTGTGTGAGTGTTTCGATACCGGTCAGGCGCTACGTTTCATGTCCAAGGCCGCGCTGCGCGGGGCTGCGAACTTCAAATTCTTCGCCGACAAGGCGCCCAGCGCACGGGACGGGCAGAACCTGCCCTCGCCCACGCTGATGAACATCACCACCCGCACGCCCATTGGCCCGATCGGCGTGATCACCCCGTGGAACACGCCCTTTATGCTGTCCACGTGGAAGATCGCTCCGGCGCTGGCCGCTGGCTGCACCGTGGTGCACAAACCCGCCGAATTCAGCCCCGTCACCGCCCGTATCCTGATGGAGATCGCCGAAGAGGCCGGCCTGCCGCCGGGCGTCTGGAACCTGGTCAACGGCTTTGGCGAGGATGCCGGCCGCGCCCTGACCGAACACCCCGATATCAAGGCCATCGCCTTTGTGGGCGAGTCCAAAACCGGCTCGATGATCATGAAACAGGGCGCTGACACGCTGAAACGAGTGCATTTCGAACTGGGCGGCAAAAACCCCGTGATCGTCTTTGATGACGCCGATCTGGACCGCGCCTTGGATGCTGCGATCTTTATGATCTACTCGTTGAACGGCGAGCGCTGCACCTCGTCCAGCCGTTTGCTGGTGCAATCCACAATCGCTGGTGAATTCATCGAAAAACTGACCGCCCGCGTGAATAACATCAAGGTCGGCCACCCGCTGGACCCGAAGACCGAGGTCGGCCCGCTGATCCACAAGACTCATTTCGACAAAGTGTGCAGCTATTTCGATATCGCCAAACAGGACGGCGCCACCATCGCCGCCGGTGGCGAGGCGCTGGATCAACCCGGATATTACGTCAAACCGACGCTGTTCACCGGTGCCCGAAACGATATGCGGATCGCCCAAGAGGAAATCTTTGGCCCCGTGCTGACGGCCATCCCCTTTGATACCGAAGAGGACGCGCTGCGCATCGCCAACGATGTGGAATACGGGCTGACCGGCTATGTCTGGACCAACGATCTGACCCGCGCGCTACGCTTTACCAACCAGCTGGAGGCCGGAATGATCTGGGTGAACAGCGAAAACGTGCGCCACCTGCCCACGCCCTTTGGCGGGGTCAAGGCCAGCGGCATCGGTCGCGATGGCGGCGACTGGTCGTTCGAGTTCTACATGGAGCAAAAACACATCGGTCTGGCCATCGGTCAGCACAGCATCCCCCGACTGGGTGCCTAAACCCACAGGAAACGCGCGAAAGTTTCTTCAGGAGGAGAGAGAAATGGGTGAAATCGTACTCGCCGCAAAAATGACCCACGTCCCGACATTGCAGATGTCCGAGCAAGAAGGCCCCGTCAAAGGCAAGCGTCAGCCCGCCATCGACGGGCACCTGGAAATTGCCCGCCGCGCCAAGGAATTGGGCGCGGATACCGTGGTCATCTGCGACACGCATTGGCTGGTGAACGCAGGGTTCCACATCAACGCGAATGAAAAGTTTGAGGGGCTGCTGACCTCGTCCGAATTCCCGCAATTCATCCGCGACATGCCCTATTCGCACCGCGGCAACCCCGCTTTGGGCGATGCCATTGCGGAAAAGGCGACCGAGCTGGGCGCCTATACGCTGGCGCATCATCTGGACAGCCTGGATCTGGAATATGGCACGCTGGTGCCCATGCATTTCATGAGCCGCGAACATGATATGAAGGTCGTGTCGATTGCCGCCTTCTGTACCGTGCATGACCACGACGAAAGCCGGATCATAGGCGAGGCTATCCGCGCCGCAGTCGAAGAAAGCGACAGCAAGGTACTGCTGGTCGCCAGCGGCAGCCTCAGCCACAAGATATGGTCGAACAAGGAATACGCGCCCAATAACGGCACCTTCACCATCAGCTCGGAATTCAACCGTCAGGTCGATCTGCGCGTGATGGAGATGTGGAAGAACGGCGAGCACGCCACCTTCCTCAAGATGCTGGGCGACTATGCCGAACTGTGCTGCGGCGAAGGCGCGATGCATGACACCGCGATGCTGTATGGCGCGCTTGGCTGGGACAAGTATGACCAGAAATGCGAGGTCGTGACTGAGTATTTCCCCAGCTCTGGCACCGGCCAGACCAACGTGATTTTCCCGGTCCCATAGGACCGGACCGATAACAGGAGACCCCCAATGCCCGTTCCCGCCTATAATCTGTACCCGGCGTTCAATATCGTCCGGCTGAGCCATGTCGAACTGATCGTCACCGACCTGACTGCCAGCCGCGCGTTCTATGTCGACACGCTGGGCCTGCAAGTCACAGACGAGGATGACAGCACCATCTATCTGCGCGCCATGGAAGAACGCGGTCATCACTGCATGGTGCTGAAAAAGGGGGATACGCCCTCGGTCAGCTACCTGTCCTACAAGGTGTTTTCCGAGGATGATTTGGACAAGGCGGCCGAATGGTTCGCCGCCAAGGATCTGCCGGTCGAATGGGTCGAGCGCCCCTATCAGGGTCGCACGATGCGCACCACCGACCTGTTCGGCGCACCGATGGAGTTCTATTTCAAAATGGACCGGCTGGCCCCGATCCATCAGGAATACAAGCTTTATAACGGTGTGAAACCGCTGCGGATCGACCACTTCAACTGCTACAGCCCTGACGTGGATGCCAGTGTAGAGTTCTACAACGAGCTTGGCTTCCGCGTCACAGAATATACCGAGGATGACGAGAGCAAGAACCTGTGGGCTGCCTGGATGCACCGCAAAGGCGGCATCCACGACATCGCCTTTACCAACGGCAAGGGCCCGCGCCTGCATCACACCGCATTCTGGGTGCCGACTCCGTTGAACATCATCGACCTGCTGGATCTGATGTCGACGACCGGCTATCTGGACAACATCGAACGCGGACCGGGCCGACACGGGATCTCGAACGCGTTTTTCCTGTATATCCTGGACCCTGATGGCCACCGGATCGAGATTTATTGTTCGGATTATCAAACGGTTGACCCGGACCTGGAACCGATCAAATGGGATCTGAAAGACCCGCAGCGGCAAACCCTGTGGGGCGCGCCCGCGCCGAAATCGTGGTTCGAACATGGCAGTGTTTTCAAGGATGTAGACCTGCAAGACAGTAAGATGAAAGCCCAGCCCATCATCGCTCCGTAAGGTGCGGGTGGCGGGGGCAGGATGCCTCCGGCGGGGATATTTGGAAAAAGAAGAAGGCAGAGATCGTGATGAAATTTGCAACGGTATCGACAGATGAAGGCCAGCTGTATGGGGCTGTGATTGACGGGGGCTTGGTTGCGCTGTCGGGGGATTTTCCGCAGTGGCCCAGCTTGCGTGAAGTGATCGCGGCAAATGGCTTGGGCGCTTTGGCCGACGCGGCTGAGGGACGGGCCGTGACGCATCCCGAGGGGACGTTTGAGTATGACATCCCGATCCCTTCGCCAGAGAAAATCCTGTGCGTGGGTGTGAATTTTCCGAACCGGAACGCCGAGTACAAGGATGGGAGCAATCAGCCCAAACACATGTCCTTGTTCCCGCGATTCCCACGCAGTTTTACAGGGCATGGGCGGTCTTTGGTGCGGCCACCGGAAAACCACACGCTGGACTATGAGGGCGAGGTGGTGATCGTGATCGGCAAGGGCGGACGTCGGATCAAGGCCGAGGATGCCTATGACCATATCGCGGCCCTGACCCTGTGCAACGAGGGCACGATCCGTGACTGGGTGCGCCATGCGAAATTCAATGTCACGCAGGGCAAAAACTGGGACAGCTCGGGGGCGATCGGGCCGTGGCTGGTGCCGTTCACCGATCCGGCACAACTGGATGACGCCCGCATCATCACCCGCGTGAACGGCGAGGTCCGCCAGGACGATGTGCTGTCGCGCATGATGTTCCCGATCCGCGAGGAAATCGCCTATATTTCGACCTTTACCACGCTGGTTCCCGGCGACGTGATCGTAACCGGCACACCCACGGGCGCGGGCGCACGGTTTGATCCGCCGAAATACCTGGTCCCCGGCGATGTGATTGAAATCGAAGTCGAAGGGATCGGCACCCTGCGCAACACCGTGGAGGACGAGGCGTGACACCCGACCAGCATGTTGAGGCCGCCGAGGCGCTGTGGCAGGCTGAACAATCGGGTCAGCAGATCGGGCTCTTGTCGCTGAAATACGCGGGAATGACGATGGATGATGCCTATGCCGTGCAGGCGGCTTTGATCGCGCGTCGCAAGGCGGTTGGGCGCAAGGTGATCGGCTGGAAAATCGGGCTGACCTCGAAGGCGATGCAATCTGCGTTGAACATCGACATTCCCGATAGCGGCGTGTTGATGGACGACATGGTCTTTGTGAATGGCGGGGTGGTGCCTAAGGGGCGCTTCATCCAGCCGCGGATCGAGGCCGAGATTGCGTTTGTGATGAAATCGCCCTTGGCTGGTGCCCATGTCACCGCCGAGGACGTGATCGCCGCGACGGATTACGTAACGCCCTCGATCGAGATTTTGGACACGCGCGTCCTGCGCGCCGACCCGACGACGGGCAAAACCCGGATCATCACTGACACGATCAGCGACAATGCCGCCAACGCCGGAATCGTTCTGGGCGACGAAAAACACGCCATTGACGCGCAGGATTTGCGTTGGGTCGGAGCGATCGTGTCCAAAAACGGCGAGGTCGAGGAAACTGGCCTGGGCGCGGGCGTTTTGAATGACCCGGTGCAGGGCATTGTCTGGCTGGCGCGGCGCATGGATCAATATGGCCAGCGGATCGAGGCCGGTCAGGTGATCTTGTCGGGCAGCTTTATCCGCCCGGTCGAGTCGCCCTCGGGTGCGGTCATCGAGGCGGACTTTGGACCATTCGGAGGCGTATCCATCTCCTTTTCCTAAGCGCTCTTGCCATTTTTTCGACCGAACGGCATCAAGGTCACGAGGGAAAAGGGAGTGGGACCAATGCTGGAACAGCTACGAAATATCGTTGGCGCAGCCAATGTGCTGACGGGTAACGACACCGCCAAATGGGCGCGGGACTGGATCGGAAAATACAGCTCTGATCCGCTGGCCGTGGTGCGCCCGGCCAATACCTCCGAGGTGTCCGAGGTGGTGAAACTGGCCAACCAGACCGGCACGCCGATCGTTCCGATCTCGGGCAATACTGGGCTGGCGGGCGGCGGCTTGGCTGATGGGTCGATCATGGTGTCGGTTGACCGAATGAATGCCATCCGCGAGGTCCGCCCATCGTCCCGTATCGCAATTGTCGAAGCCGGGGCGATCCTGTCAGACGTCCACAACGCTGCCGAAGCCAAGGACCTGATCTTCCCCCTGACTTTCGGTGCCAAAGGGTCCGCCATGATCGGGGGCGTCCTGGCCACCAATGCGGGCGGGTCGAACGTGCTGCGCTATGGCAATACGCGCGATCTGGTGCTGGGAATCGAGGCCGTCCTGCCCACCGGTGAAATCATGGAAATCATGAGCGAGCTGCACAAGGACAACTCGGGATACAACCTCAAACACTTGCTGATCGGCGCCGAGGGCACGTTGGGCATCATCACGGCGGCAGTTCTGAAACTGCATCCCCGCCCCAAGGCCTATGCGACCGCGATGGTTGCTGCGCCAGACCTGCCTGCGGCGCTGGATCTGCTGAACCGCCTGCAAGAGGCGACAGGTGGCTGCGTCGAGGCATTTGAATACATGCCCCGCGACCATATCGAGCTGCACCAACAGATCAATCCGAATGCGCGCGAACCCTTTGATGCCGCCTATGACGTGAATATCTTGGTCGAGGTCGGAGCCACTGCGCCGCGCGACGCAACGCCAGAACCCGACGGCTCGATCCCGGTGACCACCCATCTGGAAACCGTGCTGGCCGAAATGTTCGAAGAAGAGGCCGTGCTGGACGCTGTCGTTGCCCAAAACGACACGCAACGCCAGCAAATGTGGGAACGCCGCGAAGCCGCCGCAGAAATCGCCATGTCCCGCAGCCCGATCATTGGCAACGACATCGCCCTGCCTTTGGATAAGGTCGCGAATTTCCTAAGCATCATGGAAACGCGCCTGCCCGAGGTAGACCCCGGCGCGCGCCCGATCATCGTCGCGCATCTGGGCGACGGGAATATCCACTATACGGTCTGGCCCGGCTCGCAGGACCCTGATCAGCATGATGCCATCATGGAGGCCGTCGAAGACGAGGTGCTGAAACTGGGCGGCAGCTTCTCGGCGGAACATGGGATTGGCTTGTCCAAACTGCCCTCGATGCGGCGGCGTAAGAATCCGGTCGCACTGGCAGCCATGAAGGCGATCAAGGCCGCGTTGGACCCCAACAACATTCTGAACCCCGGTAAGCTGCTGCCCTAGGCGCAGCTTTTTACCTTAGCGCCAGCTAAAGAAATCTGGACCCGCCTGCGCCAGCATGTCCTTGGCCATGGCGCGGCCCAGGTCGGGGCCATCCGCGACGGGACAGGTGCGATCATCGGCGATCACCTCGGACCCATCGGGGCGCAGGACCTCTCCGCGCAAACGCAGGGTATCGCCGTCCAGCTCGGCCAGAGCGGCAATCGGTGTCTCGCAAGATCCGTCCAGCGCCTCAAGGAACGCGCGTTCCGCCGCCAGTCGCTGGCCGGTGACACCATCATGAAGCGCCTCCAGCAGGCCAGCCGTGTTGCTATCATCCATCCGCCGTTCGATCCCGATTGCCCCCTGCGCCACGGCGGGCAGCATATCATCAGGATCAATGGCCGAACGCGCCACATCTGCCATGCCCAACCGGTTCAAACCCGCCATCGCCAAGAAGGTCGCGTCAGCCACGCCCTCCTGCAATTTCTTCATACGGGTCTGCACGTTGCCCCGGAATTCGACGACTTTCAGATGCGGGAACCGATGCAGCAGCTGCGCCCGGCGCCTGAGCGAGGATGATCCCAACTCGGCCCCTTCGGGCAAATCGGCCAGTGTCGCAGCGGTCAGCGACACGAACGCATCACGCACATCCTCGCGCGGCAAGTAACAATCCAGCACCAAGCCTTCGGGCTGCAACACCGGCATGTCCTTCATCGAGTGTACGGCAATGTCGATCCCGCCGCGCAGCATGGATTGTTCGATCTCACGCGTGAACAGCCCCTTGCCGCCCAACTCCTTCAACGGCTGATCCGCGTCTATCAGGCGCTGGTTGTCACCGCTCGTGTGAATGACCACGATCTCGAACGCTTCGGGCGGCAGATCAAAGGCCGTCGCCAGCCGATCACGCGTCTCATGCGCCTGCGCCAACGCAAGCGGCGATCCACGGGTTCCGATCTTCAAAGGCGAGGCGGGGCTGGGCAACGTAAGTGTCATGCGCCCAGCCTTAATCGCGGCAGGTTGTCCTGACAAGCACCCGATGCTTGACATCTTGTCGCCATAGGGGGACGAACCGTGGGAACGAAAGGAATTCCGATGTCCGAACAGAAAAAGATCCTTCGCGCGCTGGCTGGCGAAACACTGGAAACACCTCCGATTTGGATGATGCGTCAGGCGGGCCGATACCTGCCCGAATACCGCGCCACCCGCGCCGAGGCCGGGGATTTCCTGAAGCTGTGCTATAATAGCGATCTGGCCGCCGAAGTGACCCTGCAACCGATCCGCCGCTACGGCTTTGACGCTGCGATTCTGTTCGCCGATATCCTGCTGCTGCCCCAGGCTCTGGGCGCGGATCTGTGGTTTGTCACCGGCGAAGGCCCGCGCCTGTCCACCACCACAACCGAGGCGGAACTGGCCAAGCTGAAGGACAAGGACGCGATCCACGAGGTTCTAAACCCGATCTACAACACGGTGAAAACCCTGTCGCAGGAGCTGCCCAAAGAAACCACGCTGATCGGTTTCGCCGGCGCACCCTGGACCGTTGCCACCTATATGATCGCCGGTCGCGGCACCAAAGATCAGGGACCAGCCCACGCGCTGAAAGCCGAAAATCGCGCCGTGTTCGAAGGCATCTTGGACCTGCTGACGATTTCAACCATCGAGTATCTCTCGAAACAGATCGAGGCCGGTGCCGAGGTTGTGAAACTGTTCGACAGCTGGGCCGGATCGCTGAAAGGCGACGATTTTGACCGCTACGCGCTGGAGCCCGCGAAAAAGATCATCACCGCCCTGAAAGAGCGCCACCCCAACACCCCCGTCATCGCCTTTCCGCGCGAAGCCGGAGAGCGCTATGTCGGCTTCGCCAAAGCAACCGGAGCCGAATGCGTGGCCGTAGACAACTCGGTCAGTGCCGAATGGGTCGCCGAGAACGTGCAAGTGGATGGCTGTGTACAGGGAAACCTGGCGTCCGCCCACATGGTCACGGGCGGCAACGCGCTGGTCGAGGACACCCGCCGCATCGTCAAGGCCCTGTCAAAAGGACCGCATATTTTCAACCTGGGTCACGGCATCACCCCGGACGCAGACCCGGAAAATGTTCAGCTGATGATCGACACGGTGCGCAACAGCTAAGCTGTTCGCCTGCGGTCAGGTTCTGGATTGGGGGCCAGCCCCCAAACCCCCGGGATATTTAGGAAAAGAAGAAGCGATGGTGGTTGCTTCTTCTTGGTCCAAATACCCAAATTCGACCTGTCTTAAGTGCGCTATCAGTGAGCTGGACGAATCAGGTCCATTTGGCCAATGGGGGCAGGCTCATTAGAACAGCGTTGGCGTCGTGACCGGTTTCAAGGCCAAACTTGGTGCCGCGATCATAGACCAGATTGTATTCGGCATAGAGCCCGCGATGCACCAGCTGGGCGTCTTTGTCAGCATCTGTCCAGGGCGTATTTCGGCGTTTTTCCGTGACCGGTACGAAGGCAGGCAGGAAGGCACGGCCAACATTCTGGATAAAGGCGAAATCGGCCTCCCAATCACCAGTGTTGTGATCGTCGAGGAAGATGCCGCCAACACCTCGGGCGCGATTCCGGTGGGGGACATAGAAATACTCGTCAGCCCATTCTTTGAAACGGGGATAGTATTCTGGGTCATGCTTGTCGCAATGTTGTTTCTGAACGTCGTGGAAATGCGCGGTGTCTTCGGCGTATTCAAGGCAAGGGTTTAGGTCCGAGCCGCCGCCGAACCACCAGGCGTGCGGGGTCCAGAACATGCGCGTGTTCATGTGCACCGCCGGCGTATGAGGGTTCTGCATATGCGCCACCAGGCTGATGCCGCTGGCCCAGAAACGCGGGTCGTCCTTCATGCCGGGAATGCCTTTGCGGGCGGCCATCGCGGCTTGGGCGCGGGTGCCAAGTTCGCCGTAGACGGTTGAGACGTTGACGCCGACTTTCTCGAACACGCGGCCACCGCGCATGACGCTCATCAAACCGCCGCCTGCGTCGCTGCCATCCTCAGAGGCGCGCGTGGTCTCGGTCACTTCGAACCGGCCTGCGGGCAGATCGGCGAAGGGGCCTGTGGCTTGGCTGTCTTCCAGCGCTTCAAAGCTGGCGACAATTTCATCCCGCAGGGTGCGGAACCATGCGCTGGCGCGGGTTTTCTGGTCGGCGAATGTGTCGGTCATCGAACGTCCCTGTCTGTCTTTTTTACAGACCTAGCAGGCGCGCGCGCGTTGCGCCACCTGCGCCGGGCGCGACATCAATGCGCGGGGGAGGCCACCGGGTCGATCAGGGTGCGACCACCATCCAGCGTCAGCACCTGGCCGGTCATAAAGGCCGACGCCTCGGAGGCAAGATATTGCGCGGAATGGATCAGCTCGGTCGGCGAGGCGATGCGATTGAGCGGTGTGTGACGCTCGATATCACTCCGAAAATCAGCGTTGTCTTTCAGCTTGTCCTTTAGGCTGTGCGACATGACCGAGCCGAACGCCAGACCGTTCACACGAATGCGGTGCGGCGCCAACGCCACGGCCAAAGAGCGGGTCATCTGATCCAGCGCCGCCGTCGAGACTGAATAGGCCAACAAGTTAGGATTGGTGCGACGCCCTGCGATACAGGACAGGTTCACGATCGCGCCTGCGGTGCCCTCTTCCTGGTCTTTTGCCTGCTTTATCATGCGCTTGGCCACCATTTGAGACAAGCGCAACGCGTTCAGCATGTTCTGTTGCAGCAGCATTTCAACCGCGTCGTCATCAGCATTCAGCGGGTCCACGGCGACCACCTGACGGGACGCATTGATCAGGATGTCGACGGTGTCAAACGCATCCAGCGTTGCCGACAGCAAGTTGGCCTGCGTCAGCCGTTCCCGCAGGTCCCCGGCGAAATAGCGATAGGGGTTCGCTTCGTCATTCTCTCCGAACTGGTTGACCAGCCCGTCTTCGTCCCGATCCACGAACACCACATTGGCGCCTTTGTCGACGAAATGGCGGCCAATGGCCAACCCGATCCCGTTTGCGCCACCGGTAACAATGGCGGTTTTGCCGGCAAGTGAGAATGTCATAGAGACCTCCTGATTCCCTGCAATGCAGCCTAGCGGGCGTTATCGCCGCTGACGAGTGGGCCGCTGTGCATGCAGGATTTTGAACCGTTTGTCGCCGCCAACCTCGTTGACTTGGGTGAAAAGCGCGGCAAGTGCTGCCTCGTAGGGCAGTTGACGATTGGCGACAAGCCAAAGCTGACCATTCGGCGCAAGGCTGGCAGCAGCTGTTGCAATGAAGGCGCGACCCAGATCCGGATCCGCCGCACGCCCTATGTGAAAAGGCGGGTTCATGATCACGGTATCCAGCCGCACCGGGGATTTCCAGTTGGTCGCATCCGCCCAGTGAAACTCAGCGCGGGTGTCCGTCACGTTCAGGCGGGCGCAGTCCAGCGCGGCGGTGTCAGCCTCGACCAAATGCAATTCTTTGACGCCTGGATAATCCGCCAGAACAGAGGCCGAAAGATACCCCCAGCCAGCGCCCAGATCAGCAATCCGGCCGGTCAGTTTCGCAGGCAAATTCTGGATCAGCAGGGCCGAAGCCGGGTCGATCCCGTCAGCGGAAAACACACCGGGTTGGGTGGTGAACCCGGCGACGGTGCTCGGCTGCGCTTGCCAGTCGGCATAGTCAGACGTTGTCGCGAACCAGAACAGCTTGCCATGCGCTTTCGAAACCGTTCCTGCGATGTTTTCACGCTTTTTCAGCTCTTTCAGGACTGATTCGATGCCATCGGTTTTCTGCCCGTCCACAATGACCATCGGAGCCATCGCCGCCTGCGCAATCATCGCCCGGGCCAGCGCCTTGGCGCGTGGCAGGATGACAATCGAGGCAGCCGCCGGAACCGCTTCGGTCTGGCATTGATATCCGCGCGCGGTAAAGGAATCCACGTCCGGCTTGAAACCAGTCACCAGAACCAACCGGTCCTTGGGCAGATCAGACAAATCCGTGTCGGCACGCGGGCCATACACTGCGATAACGCCCTCTGCGGGCAGCTCTAATCCGGCGTCAAGCGCCAGGGACAGTCGGGGATGTGTCATATACTAGGGCGGAAGAACCGGGCGGGGGCCGCGGTCATTCCTTCTCCATCGTGCATTGAAGGGGATGTTGGTGCCGACGGGCGAAATCCATCACCTGAGTCACCTTGGTCTCGGCGATCTCGTGACTGAAAACACCGACCACGGCCAGACCCTTTTTATGGACGGTCAGCATGATTTCGAATGCCTCTGCATGTGTCATGCCAAAGAACCGCTCTAAGACATGGACCACGAATTCCATCGGGGTGTAATCGTCGTTCAGCAGCATCACCTTATACAAAGGGGGGCGCTTGGTTTTCGGGCGTGTTTTCAGGGCGACAGAGGGATCTCCGTCGTCAAACTCTTCATCCGACATTGTCACAGGCCACTGCGCCATCATTCACACTTGTCCGGGTTTGACCAATCAATCTTTGAAGGGTCTATATAACCTCTGTGCGCCACAAGGAAAGAGGGCGAACCGATGACAAGGAGAGATGGTTGCCCAAACTGACCACCATAGGCTTCGATGCCGACGATACGCTGTGGCATAACGAGCGGTTCTTTCGCCTGACCCAAGACCGATTCGCAGACCTGCTGCGCGATTATTGCGAGGCCGATCATTTGATGGAACGGTTACTAGAAGCTGAAAAACGCAATATTTCTCACTATGGGTTCGGCATCAAAGGCTTCGTCCTGTCGATGATCGAAACTGCTTTGGATGTCACCGATGAACGTGTGCCCGGCCCTGTGATCCGCGCCTTGGTGGATGCGGGCCAGGATATGTTGCAGCATCCGATCGAATTGCTGCCTCATGCGCAACGGGCGGTCGAGTCCGTGGCGAAAACCCACCGCGTGCTGTTGATCACCAAGGGCGACCTGCTGGATCAGGAACGGAAACTGGCGCAGTCAGGCCTGGGCGCGCTGTTTGACGGGGTCGAGATCGTCTCGGACAAGACCCGCCCGGTTTATCAGACCATTTTTCAGCGCCACGGCCACGGGGCCACCAAAGGCATGATGATCGGCAATTCGATGAAATCCGACGTAGTGCCCATGGTGCAGGCGGGCGGCTGGGGCGTGCATGTCCCGCATGGCCTGGAATGGGAGATCGAAAAAGCCGCCCGTCCTGAAAACGCGCCAAGATTTGTGCAACTAGATGATTTAGGCGGGTTGCAGGCCATTGTGGACAAGATCGAACAAGGCTGGGATTGAAGAACGCCCGACCGCTCTGACCTGTATACGACCACATCCAGGTACGAACGCATCGGCTGAAATCAGCCCATCAAATTCACGAAATCAGCCCCTTGGGGTTGGCGATCAGTTCGCCCCTACATCTTGGATATTCACGTTGCGCGGGTGGTCAAATCGTTAGAAATGAAGACTTTATTCGTTGAAATTCATGTGCTAGCGTTACCTTAATAATAATAAGCCGACTGAAAAATCAGCGGCGAGAGGCAGAAAAAGGCAGTGTCCGTGGAACATCGGCATGTACAGCTGACCCCCAAGGGTCTGCTAACCCTTCTATTGGTGGGCCTATTGGTCTTGGCACCTATGGTGGCGTGGTCGGCCCCCTATGCGGCCATGGTCATGGACGCGCGCACCGGCAAGGTGTTGCATTCCTCGAATGCTGACACCCGTTTGCACCCCGCATCTTTAACCAAAATGATGACGCTCTATGTGGCGTTCGAAGCGGTAGAACGCGGGGAAATTTCGCTGGATACAATGGTGAAAGTGTCCCGACACGCCGCTGGCGAACCCCCCTCCAAGCTGGGCCTGGCCGCCGGACAACGGATCAAGCTGCGTTATCTGATCCGGGCCGCCGCCGTCAAATCCGCCAATGACGCGGCCACCGCGATTGGCGAGGCGATCTCGGGGTCCGAAGCCGCCTTTGCCCGCCGTATGAACCGAACAGCCAAGTCGATGGGCATGACCCGCACGACCTTTAAGAACGCGCATGGGCTGACCCGCGATGGCCATATGTCCACCGCGCGCGACATGACGATCCTGGGGCGGCACATGCTGTATGACTATCCCGAGTATTACAACCTGTTCAGCCGTCGCTCGACTCATGCGGGGCTGCGCACCGTTAAGAACACCAACCGGAAATTCCTAAACGCCTATCGCGGCGCGGATGGGATCAAAACCGGCTATACCCGCGCGGCGGGGTTCAACCTTGTCGCCTCAGCCGAGCGCGGCAACGAGCGCGTTATTGCAACCGTTTTCGGGGGCCGTTCGACTGCGACCCGCAATGCCAAGGTGGCCGAGCTGTTGGACCTTGGGTTTCGTCGGGCGCCCAGCCGCGCAACGGTTCGCAAACCTTCGCGCCCAATGTATGTTGGCAACACAGGCTCTAAGGGCGCTGCGGGCAAAACCATCCGCCTGGTTACAGCCGTCAAGAAAAGCCTAAGGCCACAGGCGCGCCCCGGCGATCAAGCCCCGGTTCTGGTGGCGGTCAAAGACGACATCCAGGATGCCCTGAAAGAGGCGATGGCCAAGGACAAAACCGCTGCGGCCTCTCCCAAGACAATGCCGACAAGCAAAACTGTCAAGCCGCGCCCACGACCGGATGACCTGCTGTTGGCCAGCACCGGCGAGCCTACGGCCGTCGACGAATTGGTGGCCGAAGTCATCGCCGAAGAGCAACGCCGCGAGGTTGTCACCCGCCTGTCCACCTCTGGCGGGCATCACTGGGGCATCAATGTTGGTCGCTATCCCAGCCGCTATGCTGCTGAGAAAGTTTTGGTCAAAACCGCCTTGGCGGAAATGGCCACGCTGGATGGCAGCCTGCGCAAAGTTGTGAACCGCAAGGGCGGGTTCGACGCGAATTTCATGGGGCTGACCCGCGAAAGCGCCGATTTGGCCTGCCGCCGTTTGCAAGCTCGGCAAGTGACGTGTTTCATGATCGGGCCGGGCTGATCCCTCACCCGCCTCGATACGCAAAAGGCCGCCCGATTGGGCGGCCTTTTTGTTATGAAATCCAGCGCCGGATCAAGGCTTGGGATGATCGTCCCATTCACCTGACAGGATGCGCTGACTGTTTCCCTCGGGGTCATCATACTGGTTCGAGCGGACGGTAAAGATAAAGGCCAGCAAGCCCACACCGCCCAGAACAAGCGAGATCGGGATCAGATATGACAGGACTTCCATAGGGGGTTACCTCAAGCGCAATGCGTTCAGCGACACTGTAATGGAACTTGCGGACATGGCCAAGGCCGCCACCAGCGGGGTCGCCAGACCAATGATCGCGATCGGCACGGCGATCACGTTATACAGCGTCGCAATACGGAAGTTTTCGCGGATGCGCTTGGTCGCGGACCGGGCGGTCTCGAGCGCGTCGGCAATCGGGGACAGATCACCGCCCAGCAGCACGATATCCGAGGCAACGCGCGCCGCATCCAACGCTGAAGCCGGCGAGATCGAGACATCCGCAGCCGCCAGCGCCGCCGTATCATTCAGCCCGTCACCAACCATCAAAACATGCTTGCCCTGCTTAGACAGATGCTGAATGCGGGCGGCTTTGTCGGCGGGCAGAGCCTCGGCCATCCAATGCTGGATACCCAGTCGGTTGGCCAAATCCTCGACCGCGCGGGTGGCGTCGCCCGAAATCAGAATGACCTCTTTGCCGGCGTCCAGCAGGTTACGCACGGCGGCTTCTGATCCATCGCGCAAACGGTCGGTAAAGGTGAAGGGCTGCGCGGCCTCGCCAGCAACGGACAACCAGGCTGCGGTGGTATCGGTGCTTTGCGCCCCGACCCAAGCCGCACGGCCAAGACGAACGCGCTGACCGTTCCACAAGCCTTCGGTGCCATAGCCCGGCACCTCGGTGATGTTGTCAACATGGGCGGAATTCACACCGGCCTCGCGCGCGGCGCGGGTCAGCGATTGCGACAACGGGTGCGAGGAGCCCTCGGCCAGAGCCAGCGCAATTTCCAGATCGCGGGCCGTATGATCGCCCAAATTGGTCAGTTGAGGCGTGCCAGCCGTCAGCGTACCGGTCTTATCGAAAACGACGGTATCAACCTTTGCCAGACGTTCCAGTGCGGTGGCATGTTTGATCAGCATCCCTTTACGGAATAGCCGCCCCGAGGCTGCGGTGGTCACGGCTGGAACCGCCAGCCCCAGCGCACAGGGGCAGGTAATGATCAACACAGCCGCAGCGATGTTCAGCGCAGTGCGCAAATCCCATGTATACAGCCACCAGCCGACAAAGCTGAGCGCCGACAGGATATGCACGCCGGGCGCATACAGCTTGGCCGCACGGTCCGCCAACGAGGTATAGCGCGAGCGGCCCGATTCAGCGATCGCGACCAAATCAGCCATTTGATGCAGCGAAGTGTCTTTGCCCACGGCGGTGGCGCGGATGACCAAGGGGCCGGTCAGGTTGACCTCGCCCGCTGACACACCCTGCCCCGGTTCGGTCACAACGGGCAGAGTTTCCCCCGTCAAAAGCGAGCGATCAATCTCGGACGTGCCCTCGATCACCTCGCCGTCCACAGGCATCCGCCCGCCGGGACGCACCAGGATCAGATCACCGACGACAACCTCAGCCACGGGAACCTGTTGTTCTTCGCCATCACGGATCAGGATCGCGCGAGGCACTTCAAGTGCGGCCAGTTCTTCGGCGGCAGAGCGGGCAATGGCACGGGTGCGATAATCCAGATACCGCCCCGCCAGCAGGAAAAATGTCAGCGTCAAAGCCGCATCAAAATAGGCATGATGACCGGACAAAGAGGTTTCCCACAGCGACGTCGCCAACGCCAGGACGATGGCCAGAACAATCGGCACATCCATGTTCAGCCGCTTGTGTTTCAGGGCTCCCCAGGCGCTTTTGAAAAAGGGCACGCCGGAAAAGGCAATTGTCGGCAGCGTAATCGCGGCAGAGATCCAGTGGAACATATCCCGCGTCGCATCCGCCGCCCCGGCCCAGACCGACACAGACAAAAGCATCACGTTCATCGAGGCAAACCCAGCCACAGCCAGCCGCATCAGCAGATCGCGGCCCGTTTTGTCGGTCTGTGTCGCCGACAAGGTGCCCGCATCCAGTTCATGAGACTCGTAGCCGACCCTTTCAAGAACCTGGACCAGATCATCGGGCATCACATCTGCGTCCGCCTCGATCTGAACGCGTTTCAGGGTCAGGTTCACACGGGCCGAGCGCACGCCCGGTGCCTTGGCCAGCGCGTTTTCCACCGTCGAGATACAGGCCGCGCAGTGAACGGCAGGCACCGACAATGCAATCCGTGCGTCCTGGGGGGCGTCCAGTTCCGCCAGCGCTTCGGAGGCAGGGGCCGCAGCACAGGCCGGACAGGCCGACGGGGTGGGACGCATGGTGGCGGTCATGGCTTGGCCCTTATTTGACGTGCAGGATCACCCGTTGGGTGAACTCGGTTCCGTTGTCAGCAATGGCTGTCATGCGGATGTTCCAGTTGCCATCAGCAAGGTCAAGCTGAGTGACATGCGCCTGACCGTTGAAAGTGAACTCGGGCTCGACATCCTCGGCGACCGAGGTGGCGCGACCCACCACCGCGTGCAGCTCTTTGGGGATCACAGGGGTGCCGTTGTCATCGTTGATGTTCAGGTACAACGTCCCCTTCAGATGCACCGCAGTCACGTTCCAACCCAGGGCCTCTTGCGCGGCCTTACGTTCGTTGAATTCTTGGCTGGCGACATAAGAGTTCGCAACCTCAAGCCCGGGGAAGGTTTTCACGGCGCTTATCGCCATGAAAACATTCACTGCGATGATCAGGCCAAAGGCGGCGACAAATCCGAAAAGGACATGCCGACCTGTCAGCTCACGTTCTGCCATCAGTTTTTCCTTCCGTGGAATACCGTGTCTTTATAGGCGCGGTCCCCATTCGAGTTATCTTCGACCCAGATGCGCAGATCCACACGTTCGCTATCTGCCGGGCCCGAGCCTTTGGGAGCCAAAACATAGACGCGCTGCAATTTCATCGAGTCCGCAGGCACCGTAACCGAAGCATAAGGCGTGCCCTCAAGCTGAATATACAGTGCGGGATCCCCTTTGACAGACAGTTTGAACGAACGGTCTTCGCCATGTTTGTTGCGCAGACGCACATCATAGGTGTTACGGATCGTGCCATCAGACATGGTCACAAAGGTCGGGTTGCGCACCGGAGCGACGGTCAGGTCAATCTCGGTCCGCATGAACAGCGCAACAACCAGCGCCACACCCACCAGCGACCACAGCGTGGTGTACAGGATGGTCCGCGGACGGAAGATGTGTTTCCAAATCGATTTGGGTGGATTGCCCGCACGTTCGGCGGCTTCATCCGTCAGCGCCATATAGTCGATCAGACCGCGCGGTTTACCCACTTTGTCCATGATCTCGTCGCAGGCATCAATACACAGGGCGCAGGTGATGCATTCCAGCTGCTGACCATCCCGAATGTCGATGCCCACGGGGCAGACGTTCACACAAGCCATACAGTCGATGCAATCGCCCTTTTGCTCGTCGGGTGCATCCGTTTTGCGATGCTTGCCGCGCGGCTCGCCACGCCAGCTGCGATACCCCACAACCAGAGAGTCTTCGTCCAGCATAGCCGCCTGAATACGCGGCCAGGGGCAGGCATAAATACAAATCTGTTCGCGGGCAAAGCCACCGAAAATAAAGGTGGTCAGCGTCAGAACCAGAATGGTCGTATAGGCAATCGGATGCGCATTCATGGTGAACAGATCGACAAACAAGGTCGGCGCATCAGTGAAATAGAACACCCAAGCGCCACCCGTGGCCAGCGCGATCAGGAACCACGAAACCCATTTGGTCAGGCGCAAACGCACCTTGCGCACATCCAGTTTCTTTTGACGGTGCAGACGCAGGCGAGCGTTTCGATCACCCTCAATCCAGCGTTCCACCAGAATAAACAAGTCGGTCCAGACGGTTTGCGGACAGGCATAGCCACACCAGACCCGCCCAAGCGCCGAGGTAAACAGGAACAGCCCCAAACCCGCCATGACCAAAAGGCCTGCAATGAAATAGAATTCATGCGGCCAAATCTCGATCATGAAGAAAAAGAAGCGGCGGCTGCCCAGATCGACCAGAACGGCCTGATCCGGCAATGCCGGCCCACGATCCCAGCGCATCCAAGGCAACAAATAGTAAATCCCCAGCGTGACCGCCATGATCCACCATTTCAGGTTGCGGAATTTCCCGCTGACACGACGCGGAAAAATCGGCTCGCGGGCGGCATACAGGCTCGGTGGGGTTTCGGGTTCGGTTTGCGACACGGAATCACTCCGTTAATTGGCTACGGGTCGCGCAGTTCTCTCAGTCTTGAGGCTCAGCGGCTTTGACCTGTATCAAATCTGTATCTTTCATTCACCTATTTCGGTGAACGCTTTGCCCTGTCGTCGGATCCAACGCGAGAAATCTTGCAAGGCCGCGCGGTGCGGGCCGGGGCGCGTGACCAGAAAATATCCTTTGCCCAGACGGTCTTGATGCAGCACCCGCAAATGTCCTGCCTCAATCTCGGGGGCAACAATCGCGCGGGCGACGACCGCGGCGGCCTGGCCGGCGCGGGCGGTCTCGATCACCATATTTCCGGGCAACGAGGTGATGCCCACACGCGCGTCCCGACCTGCGCCCTGAGACTCCAGAAAATCTGTGGCCTCGTTCGTGCCAAGCTCTTGGACCCATGGCATCCGGTTCAGGGTTTCCGGCGTCACGGGCCCCTCGCCCACCAATTCAGGCGCCGCGACCACCACCACTGGCGATGGCACGATCACATGCGTTTCCAACCCCGGCTGATTGCCATCGCAATAGCGCAACGCCGCCTCGATACCGCCCGGCCCCAACGTCTGGATGTCGGCGGTGGGGTTGATCATCAGGTTGACCTCTGGGTGTTTCATCCGAAAATCGGCCAGACGCGGCAGCAGCCAGTTGCTGGCAAAAGAGGACGTCGCCGTGATGTGCAGCGGGCGCCCCTCTTCTTGCTGGGTCAACTCGGTGATCGTCGTTTCGATCGCGCCAAAGCTTTGCTCCAGCACTTGCGCCAGCTGGATCCCGTGATGCGTAAATTGCACACGCCGCCCGGTTCGGTCCAGCAAGGTCAGGCCCAGATGCGCCTCGAGCGTTTTCACCTGCTGACTGACCGCCGCGTGACTGACATTCAGCGCGGTCCCAGCCTGCGCCATCGTCCCAGTCTGATAGAGAGTCAGAAAGGCACGCAACGCGTTCAGCGGCGGAAATTCCATCCAGTTCATATGTTAGCCCTTCTTACAAAACCCTAATATTTCCGATCTGCACCTGTGGACAGTCACCCCGTAAATAAAGGGTGTACTCAAAGCTCAGAGGGAAAACCATGCTTTCAATCTATGCAAATTCTTTCATGACGGCCACCCGTATTGAACCCCTAATTGCGGCCCCAAAACCGGCGACAGCACACGACGCTGATCGCGCCCCTGAGCCACCTGCACAAAAAAAGCGGCTATGGCATCTGCTTAGATTTTGACCATTCCCTTCTCCCCGTGCATAGTTTTCCTCGGAGCAGGAGACATCGGGCATTGTGCCCGGACCAAAGACGACATGGGGGGAATACGTGACCCAATCCGTGGCCCAAACGGCCCAAGAAAAGAACACCCGAGACCCGGAGCGCACCTCGCTTACCAATTCCGAAGTGACCGCCATCGCCCACCTTTACCGAGGTGAAGTCTATCGCAGCACGATCTGGCGCACCCGATTGGACACAACCACAAACTGGGCTGTCGTGACGTTGGGGGTGGCTTTGTCCATCTCTTTCGCCTCGCCTGATGCCTCGCCACTCCCGTTGGTGTTGGTCGGCGTCCTGATCATCTTTTTCCTGATGCAAGAGGCGCGACGCTATCGCTATTTCAACGTCTGGCGCGCCCGCGCCCGCTGGATGGAGACGCATTTTTATGCCCCCATGCTGTATGATGGCGATCTGCACATGGAGGAAAACTGGCAGAAAACCCTGTCCGAGGATTATTTGCAGCCGAAATACCATGTGAGCATGATGACGGCGATCGGGCGACGCATCCGACGCAACTATCTGTGGATCTTGATGATCCAGTCGCTGGCTTTTGCTGGCAAACTGGCGGTGCATCCCACGCCGGTCGAATCTCTGGACCAAGCCTTTCGCCGCGCGGATGTCGGCCCTTTGCCGGGCGAGCTGATCGTGTTGTTCGGCGTTCTTTATATGGTTAGCTGGGCAGGGATTGCGCTGTGGAGCGATCAAAACGACAAAAATCGTGCACGCGGGCGCGGCACGGACAGTTCGATGGGTTGATTTTCAGCGAAGGTGCCTAGATTAATTGGCACCGGCCTTCCAGGAAACGCGCGAACAGGACGGAAGGGCCGGTGCCGAACCCAGGGACGCGGGAAACGCCCCTGGGTATTCTTATGCGAGGTTACTCACCGCCACCCAGCTGGTGGACATAGGTAGCAACCGCACGGATCTGAGCTTCGGTCAGACGGGTGTTCCAGTTGGGCATCACGCCATAGCGCGAGTTGGTCACTGTCTCTTTGATGGCGTCATAGTCGCCGCCAAACAGCCAGATCGCATCCGTCAGGTTCGGAGCCCCCTGATCACGATCGCCAGTGCCGTCTTCCATGTGGCAGGACGAACATTCGTCTGCAAACACAGTGGCACCAGCCGCAACCAACGAGGCATCCATCGGTTCACCCGACAGCGACATGACGTAGTTCACGACCTGATCAATCTGTTCAGGCTCCAGCAACTCGTCAGCACCAAAGGCAGGCATTTCCGACAGGCGGGCCTCTTCTTCGGGGTCATCCTCGTTGCGGATACCGTGGGTCACGGTGAAGTGGATATCCTCGATGGAACCACCCCACAGCCAGTCGTCGTCCAGCAGGTTGGGATAGCCTTTGGCACCCGCAGCACCAGACCCGTGACACTGAGCACACCAGGTTTTGAACACGGCGGAACCGGCCGAAACAGCATAGCCGTTCAGCTCTGCATCACCCGAGATCGAGGTCAGCTCGGCCGAGGCCAGGCGTTCGTTGATCGGGCCCAGCTTGGCGTTGTTTTCCGCAATGTCAGCCGCAACGTTTGCGCGGGTCGACCACCCCATGACACCAGCAGTTGCACTGCTGATGCCCGGCCATGCCGGATAAGCGATCGTGTAGATCACAGCCCAGAAGATACAGGCATAGAAGGTCCACAGCCACCAACGCGGAAGGGGGTTGTTTAGCTCTTCAATACCGTCCCATTCGTGGCCGGTCGTCCCCACATCATTGGATTTATTTGGTTTTTTAGCCATTTCTCACGCCTCCTTGGCGTCACCGCCGCGAGCGGCGGGCTTGTCTTCGTGCCGGAAGGGGATGTCAGCGACGTCGCTGTAGACCTTCGACGAACCGGGACGGAAGGCAAAGACCACCACCCCGATGAAGAAGACGAACAGAGCCATCAACACCCAGCTATCCGCGAACTCGCGCAGGATCGAGTAGGTTTCCATATCGGTTCCCTCCCTTACCGGCTTGCGTCCGGGGTGAAGGTCGAGAAATCAACCAACGTGCCCAGCATCTGAAGATAGGCGACCAGAGCGTCAGCTTCGGAAATTCCGGGCTGACCGTCGAAGTTGCGAACCTGAACGTTTTCACCATAGCGTTCCAGCAGACCGTCATAGTCGCTGTCCGGGTCGGCCTGGGCGGTGAAATCCGCCTGGGCACTGGCCAGCATCTCTTCGGTATAAGGAACACCAACGAACGCATTCACCTTCAAGCTATCGACGATGTACTTGCCGTCGATCATGCGGTTCTCCAGGAAGCCATATTTCGGCATCACGGATTCAGGCACAACCGATTGCGGGTCACGCAGGTGGTCGACATGCCACTCGTCCGAGTAGCGGCCGCCCACACGGGCCAGATCAGGTCCGGTCCGTTTCGACCCCCATTGGAAGGGGTGATCATACTGCGATTCAGCCGCCAGCGAGTAGTGGCCATAGCGTTCGACCTCGTCGCGCATCGGACGGATCATCTGGCTGTGACAGACGTAGCACCCTTCGCGGACATAGATGTCACGACCAGCCAACTCCAGCGGGGTGTAGGGGCGCATGCCCTCTACATCCTCGATGGTGTTTTCCAGCCAGAACAGCGGTGCGATTTGCACGATGCCGCCGATAGTGACCACCAGGAAGGCAAAGATCGTCAGAAGCGTTACGTTCTTCTCGAGGATCGCGTGTTTATCAAGAATTGCCATTGTTATGGTCCCTTCTTATTCTGCCGGGACAGCAGAGTTATCAGCTGCAACAGCCGGGCTCCGCTTGATGGTCATGAACAGGTTGTAGCACATGATGATCGCTCCCAGCAGGAACAAGACCCCACCAGTACCGCGCACCACATACATCGGCAGCTTCGCAGCCACGGTGTCAGCGAACGAGTTTACAAGGAAACCGTTTGCATCAACTTCGCGCCACATCAGACCTTCCATGATACCTGTCACCCACATGGATGCGGCGTACAGGATGATACCGATCGTCGCCAACCAGAAGTGCCAGGACACCAGGCTCAGGCTGTACAGGCGTTCCTTGTTCCACAGTTTGGGAACCAGGAAGTACAGAGCACCAAAGGTGATCATGCCGTTCCAACCCAGCGCACCCGAGTGCACGTGACCGATGGTCCAGTCAGTATAGTGGCTCAGCGAGTTCACAGCGCGGATCGACATCATCGGACCTTCGAAGGTCGACATGCCGTAAAAGCCGATCGAGATAACCATCATACGGATGATCGGATCGGTGCGCAGCTTGTCCCAAGCACCCGACAGGGTCATCAGACCGTTGATCATGCCACCCCAAGACGGCATCCACAGCACGATCGAGAAGACCATACCCAGCGTCGACGCCCAGTCAGGCAGCGCGGTATAGTGCAGGTGGTGCGGACCAGCCCAGATGTAGATAAAGATCAGGGCCCAGAAGTGGATGATCGACAGTTTGTAGGAATAAACCGGACGTTCGGCCTGCTTGGGCACAAAGTAGTACATCATGCCCAGGAAGCCCGCAGTCAGGAAGAAGCCCACGGCGTTGTGGCCGTACCACCACTGGGTCATGGCGTCTTGGACACCCGAGAAGACCTGCACAGATTTCGAACCGAAGACCGAAACCGGAATCGACATGTTGTTAACCAGGTGCAGCATTGCCACCGTGAGAATGAAGGAGAGGAAGAACCAGTTCGCCACGTAGATGTGGGGCTCTTTCCGCTTCACGATGGTGCCGACAAACACGGCCAGATAGCTTACCCAAACAATGGTCAACCAAATGTCCACATACCACTCAGGCTCGGCGTATTCTTTCGACTGGGTTGCGCCCAGGATGTACCCGGTTGCGGCCAGAACGATGAACAGGTTGTAGCCCCAGAACACGAACCAGGCCAGGTTACCGCCCCAAAGACGGGCCGCGCTGGTCCGCTGAACCACGTAGAACGAGGTCGCGATCAATGCGTTGCCGCCAAAGGCGAAAATAACCGCCGAAGTGTGCAGCGGGCGCAGTTTGCCGAAGTTCATGTAGCCTTGGGCCCAATCGAAATTGAGCACCGGAAAGGCCAGCTGAAATGCGATGAAAGTGCCTGCAAGGAAGCCAACGACCCCCCACAAGGCTGTTGCGATGACGCCGTAGCGGACGACACCGTCGAGATATTCGTTTTGCGATGCGGGCGTGGCGTCCTCGCCAGTTTTCCGCAGCACATACAGGAACGTGATACCGGCGGCCAAAGCCACGGTAATCGCGTTCACCAAGTATGCCACATCACGCGCATAGTTGGCCGCGATCAGCGCCAGAAGCGTGATCAGACCAAGCGCGATCAGCTTGATGTAATTTACCATTTTGCGTCCCTTCGTCTCTGACCTGCACGATTCGTGTGCCGCGCAGGCGGTTCCAGACTGGGCGTTTAATGGGGTTCGGGGCCCGGTCCTGCCTTGATCTGTGTCAAAACTCCGGCGGGCATTCCTTGACCCGTGTCAAAGTGCCCCTGAAATCTGCGCACTAGGGTCGTGAAAGAGCGGGCAAATGGATTGGAGTGTCTCATGGCCTATAAAAGTCTTTTCACGGTTTTGACGGATTCCAAATTCGTAGAACCAGTTTTGGAACAAAGCGCGGCCGTGGCGGCGGCGCATGACGCGCATCTGGATGTGCTGTGCATGGGGGTCGATCGCACCCAGACGGGGTACTACTACGCGGGTGCCAACGCGATGGTTTTGCAGGAAACGATCTCTCGGGCGCAAGAGGAAGCCCAAGAAGTCGAAGACCTGGCCAAGGCCTATCTGTCAAAAACCGAGATTCGCTGGGGCACCGATATGGGGGTCGCACAGATGGCAGATCTCAGCCGTCACGTGGGCGCGCATGCGCGGTTTTCCGACATGGTGATCCTGCCTCAGCCCTATGGCGAAGAACACGGAGCCGAATTGGAACCGGTGATCGAGGCCGCGCTTTTCGACGGCAAGGTTCCGGTGCTGATGTTGCCGGATGGCAAGCCTCCGATGAACAGCGCCAAAACCATCTCGATCGCCTGGAATGAAAGCAACGAGTCGCTGTCAGCTGTCCGCGCCGCCATGCCCTATCTTCAGGCCGCCGAGTCGGTGCATGTTGTGGTGATTGATCCGCCCACGCACGGCCCCAACCGGTCTGACCCCGGTGGTTTGCTCTCGCAATATCTGGCACGTCAGGGGGTCCGGGCGGAAATCGACGTTCTGGCCAAAACCATGCCGCGCGTGTCGGACGTGTTGCTGCGCCATGCCGCAGATACCAGCACCGATCTGGTGGTGATGGGGGCCTATGGCCATTCGCGTTTCCGCGAAGCGATCCTGGGTGGCGCCACGCGCTATATGCTAGAGCAGACCGAGCTACCGGTCCTGATGGCGCACTAGGTTTTAAGCGAAAGGGACGCTGAACGGCGTCCCTTATTCGTCTGCGATCAACTCTGACTTAGGCGAACATACCGCCATCGCTGTCATCGCCGGCCTCTTCCATCAATCGCCCAACATCTGGGACGGTCACATGGCGTTTGCCTTCCAGATTGATGACCCCGTCGCGTTTCAACGCCGAGATTTGGCGGCTGACCGTTTCCAGCGTCAGCCCCAGATAATCGGCCATTGCTTCGCGGGTCAGAGGCAGATCGAACACAACTTTGTTTTCAACCGACCGCAAATTCAACGAGGCATCGCGGCGGGCGATGATCGACAACAACGAGGCGATCTTCTCGCGCGCGGTTTTCCGGCCCAGGACCAGCATCCATTCGCGCGCGGCATCCAGCTCGTCCAGAGTCATTTCCAACAGGCGCTGCGCGATATGCGGCGTCCGCTCCATCATCTGTTCAAAAGGTTTCTTACGGAAGCAGCACATGACCAGATCAGTGGTGGCGACGACGTCATAGGCCGCGCCCTCGCGCCCAGGACGCCCAACGAAATCGCTGGGCAGCAACAGGCCCACCATCTGTGTGCGCCCGTCCTCCATCGTCTGGGTAAGGGTGGCAATCCCCGACACAACCGAGCCGACAAAATCCATCTTGTCGCCAGACCAAATCACCGTCTGACCTGCCTCAAAGCTCCGGTAATACTTGATCTCTTCCAGCAGCTCCAGCTCGTCACCGTCACAGCGCGCGCATACAGCTTTGTGACGAATCGGACATTCGCCACAGTGGTGATTGCGAGCTAGGGTATCATCCTGCAACATTGTAGAACCGTTTCGCGCTTGATCTGGGTCAAAGTTGACCCTTCCTGTTTCCACTAGAGGCTAGGCTTATGGAAACGAAAACGCAACTTGCAAAACTGGGGCTGTTTGACGCGAAGGTACCTCGTTACACGAGCTACCCAACGGCGCCGCATTTTTCGAACAACGTCTCAGGCGATGATTTTTCGAATTGGATCAAAGAGATAACGCCGGGCTCGGAAATATCTCTGTATTTGCATGTGCCGTTTTGTCGCCGTCTGTGCTGGTTCTGTGCCTGTAGGACCCAAGGCACTCAATCAGAATCACCTGTTCGCGCCTATGTGGAAATACTGAAAGCCGAATTGCAGATTTTCAAACGCGATCTCCCCGAGGGCGTGACGCTGAACCGGTTGCATTGGGGCGGCGGGACGCCAACGCTTTTGTCCGCTGAAATGATGACCGATTTGGCCGAGGCGGTGCACGATGTCGCCCCCTTCGCGCAGAACTATGAATTCTCAGTTGAAATCGACCCGAACGAGATTGACGACACCCGCCTAAAGGCCCTGGCCGCCGCCGGAATGAACCGCGCCTCGATCGGGGTGCAGGATTTCGACCCCGATATCCAGAAAACCATTGGCCGCTTGCAGGGCTTCGACGTCACCCGCGACGCGATCGAGGCGATCCGCAGTCATGGTGTCTATAGTCTGAACGCTGACATCCTGTTCGGCCTGCCGCATCAGTCCAAGGAACGGATCACCGAAAGCGTGCAAAAGCTGCTGTCGCTGAACCCGGACCGGGTGGCGTTGTACGGCTATGCGCATGTGCCCTGGATGGCAAAACGGCAGCAAATGATCCCGTCAGATGCGCTGCCCACACCCGAAGAGCGGCTGGAACTTTTCGAAACCGCCCGTCGCCTGTTTGTCTGGGATAACTATGCCGAGATCGGCATCGACCATTTCGCCACGCAATCCGACGGCCTGACCATCGCGCAAAAGACCGGCAAACTGCGCCGGAATTTCCAGGGCTATACCGATGACACTTCGGACGTGCTGGTCGGTATCGGCGCCTCTTCGATTTCTCGTTTCCCGCAAGGCTATGCCCAGAACGCCCCCAGCACCGGCGCGCATACCGCCGCGATCCGCGAGGGGCGCTACTCGACATCGCGGGGCCACATGTTCAGCAACGAAGACATTCTGCGCTCGCGTCTTATCGAAATGCTGATGTGCGATTTCGCGACTGACGATGCCGAACTAAAGGACAGCTTTGGCCTGACTCAAGACCAGGTGAATGCGCTGTATGCCCCTGCCAAGACCGAATTTGCGTCGATGTTGGAGCATAACAGCAAAGGTCTGTACATCCCGACCGAGGCGCGACCGCTGACCCGGATGATCGCCCGGTCCTTTGACGCCTATGATCTCAGCAAGGCCGGGCACTCCTCGGCTATCTAGGGCCGCCCTGCTGTTTCTTCTTGGCAAAAATACCCAAACCCAAAGCCCACCGCAGGCGCGATGGGTGGTATTCAGGTATTCCCGTCGCGGAAATCCAAACCCATTTCCGAGTATCTCTCGGCCTCGTTTTGCCAGTTCTCACGGACTTTCACCTGCAAGAACAAATGGATACGGCGCCCCATAAACTCTTCCAAATCGGCGCGGGCCGCCTGACTGACCGCTTTGATTGTTTCGCCCCGTTTGCCCAGAACGATGCCTTTATGGCCGTCTCGCGCGACATAGATGATCTGATCGACGCGGGCCGAGCCATCCTTGCGCTCTTCCCATTTTTCCGTCTCGACCGTCATCTGATAGGGCAGTTCCTGGTGCAGACGCAGGGTTAGTTTTTCACGGGTCATCTCGGCGGCGATCATGCGCATGGGCAGATCGGCAATCTGGTCTTCGGGATACAGCCACGGACCCGCGGGCACTTCCCCGGCCAGCCATTTACGCAGATCCTCGACACCGTGGCCTTTTTCAGCCGAAATCATAAAGGTCTTGGTAAACGTGAACCGAGCATTCAGATCTTCGGACAAGGCCAGCAGCTTCTCGGCCTTGACCCGGTCGATCTTGTTGATGGCCAGCGCGACGCGGCGGTTATCGCCCAACTCGGCCAGACCTTCCAGAATACGCTCGACCCCTTCGGTGACACCGCGATGCGCCTCGATCAGCAGAACGATCACATCGGCATCAGCCGCCCCGCCCCAGGCTGCGGCGACCATTGCACGGTCCAGACGACGGCGCGGACGGAACAGGCCAGGCGTGTCAACGAACACGATCTGAGACTCGCCCTCCATCGCGACACCGCGAATGCGCGCCCGCGTGGTTTGCACCTTATGCGTCACGATCGACACCTTCGCCCCAACCATCCGGTTGGTCAGCGTGGACTTGCCCGCATTGGGTTCACCGATCAGGGCAACAAAGCCCGCGCGCGTGGTCATGGTATCTCTCCTTGGATCAAGGTCGCGGCATAGCGCAAAACCAAAGCCGCTGCTAGCCCGCTTTGCCTTGGCGGCGCAGGGAATACAGCCCACTTGCCACGATCACAGCCCCGCCCAGCAGCGTCAAGTTGTCCGGTCGTTCGTCAAACACGATCACGGCCAGAATCAGCGCGAATACCAATCGGATGTATCGGAAGGGCGCGACGAACCCAATCTCTCCCATCCGCATGGCCCTGGTCAGCGCCCCATAGGCCAGCACGCCAAACAGCGCCGTCCCTGTCAGTCGCAGCAGCGCCTCGGTGGTTGGGGCCTGGATGGGATCGCCTTTGGCAAATGTCAGCACCGCCCCAGCCAAAGTCACGACGGCAAAGCCCAACGTGCCCAATTGCGCCATCGACATACTAGGAGGGCTGGCGCGTGTGGCCAGATCGCGCCCGGCAAATCCGATCATACCCAGTACCGCAAAGACCGAGTATGGCTCGAAACTGGCAGGGGTTGGCCGCAGGATCAGCAGCACCCCGGCAAAGCCCACAATCATCGCGCCCCAGCGCCGCCAGCCAACAGTTTCGCCGAACACGAAAACCGCCCCCAGCGCTACAACCAGCGGCGTCGCTTGCAGGATCGAGGACGTGCTGGCCAAGGGTGTCAACGCCAGTGACAGGGCAAAAAACAGACGGCCGCACAGCTCGAATAACGAGCGCAGGATCAGGGGCCGTGTCAGAATTGCAGGGTGCCAGATCTGTTCGCCCCGCGACAGGGATAGTCCGGCAAACAACGCCATCCCGAACAATCCGAACAGGGTCAGCGACAGTCCGGCGGGGTAAATCTGACTGGCGGATTTATACAGCATATCCTCGACAGAAAAGGCGGCCATGGCCAACACCATGAAACCAGCCCCTCGGAGGTTATCACGCCTCAAACCCTAGCGTCCGTCTGCGGGAATCTGTGCCAGCAATGCTTTGGCGGCGGCTTGTTCCGCCTGCCGCTTGGAGGTCGCCGTGGCTTCGGCCTTCTGGCCGGATTGCAGCGTCACCGAGACTGTGAATACCGGGGCGTGATCGGGGCCACTGCGGTGTTTCTCGGTGTAATTCGGAGGCTGCTGCCCCCGCGCCTGCGCCCATTCCTGAAGGCTGGTCTTGGCATCGCGGGCGTCGGATTTCACCGTATCGACACGTTTACCCCACAAACGCAGAACCATGTCGCGCGCAGTTTCAAACCCGGCATCCAGGTACACGGCGGCGATCACCGCCTCCATCGCATCGCCCAGCAAGGCCTGTTTGCGACGCCCGCCCGACATCATCTCGGACCGACCCAGCCGCAGGACATCACCCAGATCAATCTGACGGGCGACATCGGCGCAGGCTTCTTTGCGAACAAGAGTGTTGAATTGCGGGGCCAGCTTGCCCTCGGATGCGGATTTGTCGCGCAGCAGCAGCGCCTCGGCCATCACCAGGCCAAGGACGCGGTCGCCAAGGAACTCCAGACGCTGGTTATCCTCTCGCGTCGGCGAGGACACCGACGAATGGGTCAGCGCGCGCACCAGCAGTTCGGGCCGGTCGAAGCTGTGCCCAATCCGCCCCTCAAAAGCCGTCATTTCCGCCGAGAGTTTCACTTAATCCCCACAAAGAACCGATCACCACGCCATGCCCAGACCGAAAACAGCGAACTGCCCGCAGACGAGAACATGATGCGATCCGCGCGCCCAATCAGGTTTTCCAGCGGCACAAATCCAACACCACCCACGGCCTGCGGCACGCGGCTGTCGGTCGAGTTATCGCGGTTGTCGCCCATAAAGAAAAAATGCCCGGCGGGAACAGTATACACGCCGGTATGATCGGATTGCTGATCGCCAATATTCAGGATCGCGTGTTCAACACCATTGGGCAGAACTTCGATCTGACGCGATTTCTGACAAGTGCCACCCGTGCCCACTGGGCCGTTTTCACAGCGCGGACGCAGACCTTGCGGCCCCTGAGCATCTGCGACCTCCTCAAAGACACCGCCGTCTTTGACCTCGACCGCTTTGCCATTCAGATGCAGGCGACCATTGCGCACCTGCACGGTATCGCCCGGCAGACCAATCAGTCGTTTTACATAGTCCGACCCGGTCACAGGGTGGCGAAAGACAATCACGTCTCCGCGCTCAGGTTCGCTGCCCAGGAAACGTTTGTTGTCCCCGTCCAGAAAACCGCAAATATCCTTGGCGTCGATGTTCAACCCAAAGGCACGAACACTGGGGCACGAGGCGTAAGAGTAGCCATAGACCATCTTGTTCACGAACAGGAAATCGCCGATCAGCAGCGTGTCCTTCATCGAGCCAGACGGAATCCAGAAAGGCTGAAAAAACACGGTGCGAAAGATTCCAGCGATCAACAGCGCGTAGACAACCGTTTTGACGGTCTCGACCAGGCCGCTGTCTTTCTTTTCCTTCTTCGCCATCGGGCAAACTCCTGAGAATTGGTTATTGGCTACATGCGCGGCAGCGCCAAAGGTGTCAAGCCAGCGGACGTGCCTCGATCACCACAAAGGCCTGCGCCCAGGGGTGATCATCGGTCAAAGTCACGTGAATGATGGCCTCGTGGCCGTCTGGCGTCATTTCTTTCAGCCGCTCCAGCGCCCAGCCCGAGACCTCCATCACGGGTTGACCAGTGCGCAGATTACTGACGGCCATGTCTTTCCAACTGATGCCCATGCGCAGCCCCGTGCCCAACGCTTTGGAGCACGCCTCTTTGGCGGCCCAGCGTTTGGCATAGGTGCCTGCCACGTCCTTGCGACGTTCCGCTTTGCGCTGCTCGGTATCGGTGAAAACACGGTTACGGAACCGATCGCCGAACCGATCCAGAGTGCCCTGAATACGTTCGATATTCGCCAGATCTGTGCCGATGCCCAAGATCATGGTTCAACGTCCGTTCAGACCAGATTTCGCGCCAAACCCAAGGAAAAAGCGCGTGACCAGAAAGGCCAGAAGCGCTTGCAGGATGACCGCCCCCATCAACAGGCCCGCGCCCATGGGCTGGGACATCATCGCGCGCAGCTGCGGCACAATAAATGTCATGATGACCGAGAAAATCATGGTAATCGCCATCACCACCAAGGCGGTGGTCCGTGCGAATTTCCACATCTCTGCGCTTTCTGGCAAACGTCCGGTCCGGCGCGAGAATTTGTTGCCCTCGATCATCGCGGCAACCAAGGGCGGCAACAGCACCATGCCCCCGTTCGAAATATCGAAGTCAAAGATTTGAAGCACCAGCAACGACAGGAACCACAGGCCCACGCTGACGCCTAAGAAAACGATGATGTAGCGGGTGATATTCATGGGGTCTCTCCTGCGCGTGCTTCATCCATCAGGCGGCGCATTTCCTGGATGGCGGGGGTCAGCCCGCGAAAAATGGATTCCCCAATGATGAAATGGCCGATGTTCAGCTCCATCACCTCGGGAAAGGCCGCGATGGGCGCGACAGTGTCATAGGTCAGCCCGTGACCAGCGTGAACCTCCAAACCCAGCGAATGGGCATAGGCCGACATATCGCGCAGGGCTTCCAGCTCGGCATCACGATCATCAAAGCGGCCTTCGGCATAGGCATCACAATAGGCGCCGGTGTGCAGTTCGATCACCTGCGCCCCAATCCGCGCCGCAGCCTCGATCTGTTTTCTGTCAGCGGCGATAAAGATCGACACGCGACAGCCCACATCGCGCAGAGGCGCGATAAAATGCGCCAACTTGTTTTCCTCGCGCGCGACCTCAAGGCCGCCCTCGGTTGTGCGTTCCTCGCGCTTTTCGGGAACGATGCAGACGGCGTGCGGCTTGTGGCGCAGCGCGATTTTCTGCATTTCGTCCGTCGCCGCCATTTCAAAGTTCAGCGGCACCGACAGGACCTCAATCAGGCCATCTATATCCGCATCCGAGATATGCCGACGGTCTTCGCGCAAATGCGCGGTAATCCCATCCGCACCGGCCTCTTCGGCCAGCTTGGCCGCGCGCAGCGGATCTGGATAGGCGCCTCCGCGTGCGTTGCGCACCGTGGCGACGTGATCAATATTCACACCCAAACGCAGTTTTCCCAAAGGCTCCATCGCCTTCTCCTTCGTACTTGCTCTGCTACCCCGCAGGGCAGACCCTAGTCCGCTTTGTTGCTGTCGTCAGCCGTCACATGCTTTTTTTTCTTCAGGGCTGCAAGCTTTGCTTTCAATGCGCCTTTGCGACGTTTCTGATAGGCGCGGATCAGGGGCACGCTGACGTAATAGGCAACCAGCCCGGCGACGATGCCAGGGATGATGCCGCCGATCATGTAGGGAAAGAAAACCTCGTCATAGAAAACCTTGAGGTTATGCCATTCCACGTCCTGACCGTTGAACAGAGCCAGCGCTTTGTCCTTTAGGTTTTCGCCCGCATCCATGAATTTCCCGGCCAGCGACCGATGAACCTCGAGGTCGTCTTCGTGACCGCGTCCCAGCAGGAAATACCCGGTCTTTATGCTGATCACGCCGATCGGCACATAGGTCAGCGGATTGCCAAAAAACGTGCCTAGAAGCGCCGCCAAAAGATTGCCGCGCACAAGAAAGGCCAAAAGCCCTGCCACGACGAAATGCATCCCGAAAAAGGGGGTAAAGGTCGTCAGAACCCCGGCGAAAATTCCGCGCGCGATTTTTTCAGGCGAATCCGGCAACCGGCGCAGGCGGTGTTTGACGTATTGGGCCGCGCGCCCCCATCCCCCGCGGGGCCAGAAGAATTCGAACACGATCTTCCAGATCGGCCTTCTGTCCCTGCGCTTAAATACCAAGGGATGATCCCTTCCTTATCCTGAATATCCGCTAAGCCTTGACGGGTCACGGTGTCGACCCACGGCAGCCACATCGCCCTCCGCTTCCAATGCCGACATCAGTGAATGCAGATGTTCGGCGTCGCGCAGTTCGACATCCACGATCAGGCGGAAAAAGTCGGGCTTGCGGTCCACGAATTGCAGGTCCGAGATATTGGCCTTCTGCTCGCCGATCAATGTGCAAATACGTCCCAGCACGCCGGCGTCATTGCCAATGGTCAAATCCAACGAGGCCAAATGCACGGGCGAGTACTGCCCCGCATGCCAATGTAGATCCATCCAACGCTCGGGCTGATCCTCGTAGGTGGCCAACGCTTCGCAGTCGATTGCGTGGACGACCACGCCGCGACCACGATAGGTGATGCCAACGATCCGCTCACCAGGCAGCGGCTGACAGCAGGGCGCAAGGTCAAAGGACTGATCCGCCGACAACCCAACCACAGCGCGATTGGGTTCAACCACATCCCCCTCGGCCGAGCTGAGTTCGGGATAGACGGCATGGATGACCTCGCGCGCAGTCAGTTCGGCGCTGCCCAAGCGGGCCAGCACCTCGTCGCGCCCCTCGATCCGCAGGTGGCGGGCGGCGGTGTCCAGAGCCTTGTCAGTAGATTTTTTGCCGACATGCTCAAAGGCTGAACGGGCCAGCTCTCGGCCCAGTTTGATGAAACGTTCCCGATCCACAGCACGCAAAGCACGACGAATGGCGGCCTTGGCTTTGCCGGTCGTTGCGATTTCCAGCCAGGTGCTTTGCGGAGTCTGGCCCTCGGCGGTGATGATCTCGACCGACTGACCATTTTTCACCCGCGTCCACAAAGGCACGCGCATCCCGTCTACCTTGGCACCCACACAGGCGTTGCCGATCCGGGTGTGAATCGCATAGGCGAAATCAATTGGCGTCGCGCCCTTGGGCAGCTTCACAACTTCACCCTTCGGCGTAAAGCAGAACACCTTATCGGTGTACATTTCCAGCTTTACCGCTTCCATGAATTCGTCGTGGTCTTCTTCACCGCCCATCTGTTCGGACAGATTCACGATCCATTTGGCCGGGTCCACAGCAAAGGGGTTCTGCGCCCGCACGCCATCACGATACGACCAATGCGCCGCCACGCCGGTTTCGGCGACATCGTGCATCTGGCGGGTGCGGATTTGCACCTCGACCCGTTTGCCGTCGCGCCCGGACACCGATGTATGAATCGAGCGATAGCCGTTCGATTTTGGCTGACTGATATAGTCCTTGAACCGCCCCGGTACGGCGCGCCAACGCTGGTGGATAACCCCCAGAGCGCGATAGGCGTCCATCTCGTTGTCAGTGATTACGCGAAAGCCATAGATGTCGGACAAGCGGCTGAACCCCATGCCCTTTTCTTCCATCTTGCGCCAGATCGAATAGGGTTTCTTGGCGCGCCCAAAGACCTGAGCCTCGATCCCTGCCTGTTCCAGTTCGTGCCGCATGTCGCCGGTGATCCGATGGATCACGTCACCGGTTTCCTTTTGCAGCATGACAAAGCGGCGCATGATGCTGGCGCGGCCTTCGGGGTTCAGCACCTTAAAGGCCAGATCCTCCAGCTCTTCGCGCATCCATTGCATCCCCATCCGCCCAGCGAGGGGGGCAAAGATGTCCATGGTTTCGCGGGCTTTTTGCACCTGTTTGTCCGAGCGCATCGCCTTGATCGTGCGCATATTGTGCAAACGGTCGGCCAGCTTGACCAGAATAACCCGCAGGTCCTTGGACATCGCCATGAACAGCTTGCGAAAGTTTTCGGCCTGCTTGGTTTCACTGCTGGACAGCTGCAAGTTGGTCAGCTTGGTCACGCCATCGACCAGATCGGCCACGTCGCGACCAAACAACTTCTCGACTTCCGAGTAGTTGGCCTTGGTATCCTCGATCGTATCGTGGAGCAGCGCGGTAATGATGGTGGCGTCATCCAGGCGCTGTTCCGTCAGGATAGCAGCAACAGCGACCGGATGGCTGAAATAGGGCTCGCCCGAGTGGCGATATTGCCCTTCGTGCATCCGCAGGCCAAAGTCATAGGCCGTGCGGAGCAGGTCTTCGTTGGTTTTCGGATTGTAATTGCGGACCAGTGCGATCAGATCATCAACCGCGATCATAAAACCCGCTTTCCGTGGTTGCGAGGCAGGCTTAGCCCTGCCCTTGAGCTTCCATGAGCTGGCGCAGCAGCATCTCTTCGGACATGTCGTCGGTGGCCGGCTTGTCTTCGGGCTCGCCACCGCCCATCAGCAGGGCCATGTTGTCATCTTCGGGCATGTCGACCTCGATCTGGGTCTGGTTGCTCTCGATCAGACGTTCGCGCAGCTCGTCGGCCGACTGAGTTTCCTCGGCGATCTCGCGCAGCGACACAACGGGGTTCTTGTCGTTGTCGCGATCCACGGTGATCGGGGCACCAGCCGACACTTCACGTGCGCGGTGGGCGGCGAGCATAACCAGCTCGAAGCGGTTCGGAACCTTGTCTACGCAGTCTTCAACGGTAACGCGGGCCATCGGGCACTCCAATCAACGGGGTGAGGGGTATGAAAGACGCTTTCTATGATCAAAATAAGGGATTGACAACCCAATATTCAAATCGGTTTTACCTCTTTGCGCGCCTGTGTCGGCAGGCTCTCGCACATTTGTCGGGTCGTCTTTTGCAAGACCGGGTGCGTCCAGTCAGGCGCGACATCCATCATCGGCACCAGAACAAAACCCCGATCCTGAATCCGGGGATGTGGCAGGATCAGGTTCTCAGGGGCCTCGGCCTGCTGCTGATCCAGCGGCAAGTCCAGCCAGCGCAGAAACACTGCGAGATCCGGCAAAACCCTTTGTCCGTAGGCGATAAGGTCGATATCCACGGTACGCGCCGCCCAGCGCGATCGGCGTTCCCGGCCCAGATCGGCCTCGACCTTGTGCAGGATTTCCAGCAATGCGTCTGGTGCCAAATCGGACGAGACCACAACTGCAGCATTCACATAATCCGGGCCCGCACCTTCGGGAAAACAGGGGGTCTGATAAAACCGACTAAGATTTACGACGCGAACACCCTTTTCAGCCAGTTTCGCAAGCGCAAGCCGCAGCAGTTCGGCTGGTCCTTCAGCACCAAGCGACTGATTCGACCCTAGGGCAAGCACGATGGCTTGATCGATTTTGTGCAAGACCCTATCCTTTCGAGCGTAGCAACCCACTTGCTAACTGTTTCTGATAAACATAATTCTGCACTTAGTCGCGCCTGTTTTTTCCACTCACACACTCACGGACAATCGGCGCGCCCCATAAATTGAAAGGGAATTTGATGTTCTATAAAGACGAACGGCTGGCGCTGTTCATCGACGGATCGAATTTATATGCTGCCGCCAAAGCACTGGGCTTTGACATTGATTATAAGTTGCTCCGCCAAGAATTTATGCGTCGCGGAAAGCTGCTTAGGGCCTTTTATTATACGGCCCTTCTGGAAAACGACGAATACTCGCCCATCCGTCCTCTGGTCGATTGGCTGCACTATAACGGCTTCACCATGGTGACCAAGCCGGCCAAGGAATACACCGACAGCCAGGGCCGCCGTAAGGTCAAAGGCAACATGGATATCGAACTGGCCGTCGACGCCATGGAGCTGGCTCCGCGCGTAGATCACATCGTGCTGTTTTCGGGTGATGGTGATTTCCGGCCCTTGGTGGAATCGCTGCAACGTCAGGGCGTGCGCGTTTCTGTCGTGTCGACGATCCGCAGCCAGCCGCCCATGATCTCTGATGAATTGCGCCGCCAGGCCGATAATTTCATCGAGCTGGACGAGCTGAAAGAAGTCATCGGTCGCCCCCCGCGCGAGGTGCCGGTGGAACGCGAAGACGCCTATTCGTAATGCCAAAAGGTCGGGGCTGATGCCCCGGCCTATACGCCCCCACTCAGAAATCGTAACTCCTGCTAGACGGCGCTATTGATCCGCGTTGGCGTTGATCATGTTGTGCCGCTTGATAACCTGCTGCGACCAGGTGCTTTTGATGAAGGCCAGCACGGCGACAATCTGAGCATCTGACAGTGTCTCTTCATAGCCCTCCATCCGCGATTTATACCCGCTGCCCACCATGGCCTCGGTTCCGTGTTTGGTGATCAGGAACAGCTGAGCATCCGGGTGGTGCCACGTGTGCCCCGTCACATCATGCGGGGGTGCGGGCAAATACCCATCATCATCGCGATCCCGCCAGTTTTCCTGCCCCTGCAAGGCCGCGCCATGGCAACTGGCGCAGTTTTCCATGTACAATTCCTGGCCCTCGGCGATCGCCTGGGGGTTTTGATAGGGTAAAAACCCCTCGGCCAGCGCTGCGCTGCTGCACAGGCTCGCCACTACGGTCAGTGTTCGAAGGTGTCGCATTCCCGGTCTCCTTGTTCGCGCCCATTGGACCAGCCCACAGCATCCGCTGCAATCTGTTCTGCATAACCGTTGCGTGACCGCACAGGCGCACAGGCACTGGACCCGCAGGGCCGAACGGCTTACCTGTAGGCGCAACAGGAGGCCCCGCATGACCAAATCGCCGCTGACCATCTATCTTGCCGCGCCGCGCGGGTTCTGTGCGGGTGTGGACCGCGCCATCAAGATCGTCGAAATGGCGATCCAGAAATGGGGCGCGCCCGTCTATGTCCGCCACGAGATCGTGCACAATAAATACGTTGTCGACAGCCTGCGCGACCAAGGCGCCGTCTTTGTCGAGGAACTGGCCGATTGCCCTGATGACAGGCCGGTGATTTTCTCGGCCCATGGGGTGCCAAAATCCGTGCCCGCCGCGGCCCAGACCCGCAACATGATCTATGTCGACGCCACGTGCCCGCTGGTCTCGAAAGTGCATATCGAGGCCGAGCGTCATTCGCAAAACGGCCTCCAGATCATCATGATCGGCCATGCCGGCCACCCCGAGACCGTCGGCACCATGGGGCAGCTTCCGGACGGAGAGGTGCTGCTGGTCGAGACCGTTGCAGATGTGGCCACCGTGCCCGTGCGCGATCCTTCAAAATTGGCCTTTGTCACGCAGACCACGCTGTCGGTGGATGACACGATCGACATTATCGCGGCGCTGAACGCGCGCTTTCCTCAGATCGTCGGGCCCCACAAAGAAGACATCTGTTATGCCACGACAAATCGGCAAGCAGCGGTCAAGGCGATCGCGCCTCAGTCCGACGCCTTGCTGGTCGTGGGCGCGCCGAATTCGTCCAACTCACGTCGCCTGGTCGAGGTCGCCTCGCGCAATGGCTGCGACTATGCCCAACTGGTGCAGCGGGCCACGGAAATCGACTGGCGCGCGCTGGATGGTATCCAGACGCTAGGCATTACCGCGGGCGCCTCGGCCCCCGAGGTTCTGATCAACGAGGTTGTGGATGCGTTCCGCGCCCGTTTCGATGTCACCGTTGATATCGTGGAAACCGCCCAAGAAAATATCGAGTTCAAAGTTCCCCGCGTTTTGCGCGAAACCGCCTGAGGCCGCTATGATCACCCCGCAATTCCTGCTGACCGCCTTGATCGTCGTTTTGGCCCCCGGAACGGGCGTGATCTATACGTTGGCCATGGGGCTGGGCCAGGGGCGTCGCGCTGCCATTGTCGCCGCTTTCGGCTGCACCTTGGGGATCGTTCCCGCAATGGCAGCGGCAATCCTGGGGCTGGCGGCGGTCATGCACAGCTCGGCGCTTTTATTCCAAGCGGTGAAATTCGCGGGCGTCGCCTATTTGCTGTGGTTGGCATGGCAAGCCCTGCGCAGCGGTGGGGCCCTGTCAATTGATGGGCAGCGCACGCGTCAATCCGCCCTTGCCATCGCGCGCCGAGGCATTCTGATCAACACCCTAAACCCCAAACTGTCGATCTTCTTTCTGGCGCTTTTGCCACCGTTCCTCAGCGGCGATCCAGCCTTAGCAACGCCCGAGATGCTGACCCTTGGCGCAGTCTTCATGTTCATGACTTTTGTGGTTTTCGCCCTGTACGGCGTGTTCGCAGCCGCCGCCCGTCGGCTGGTTCTGTCCAGTGAGGCCGCGATGCGTTGGATGAACCGCTCTTTCGCGGCGGTCTTTGCCCTGTTGGCAGGCCGATTGGCGCTGGAACGCGCATGACGCCGGTTCCGCGCGCGCCTTTGCTGATCGTTGTCGCCGGTCTGATCCCGTTTCTTTGGAGCGCACTGACTGTGACCGTCGATCCATTGGCCGTTTGGAGCATTCAGACCCTCGGCGCGCGTTTCACCGGGCCGTATATCGGCGTGTTCTATGGCGCGGTCATCCTGGCCTTCATGTCCGGCGTATTGATGGGGTTTGCCACCAAATCGGACCGCCCCCTGGGATATGTCCTGTCTGTTCCACCTGCCTTTTGGGCCTTCTACGCGACTGGCGGAGGCCACGTCACCGCCGCCCTTAACCTGGCGATCGGATTTCTGGCGATCCTGCTGCTGGACGCGTTTTTCGTCCGTCAAAGGCTGGCACCTGATTGGTGGATGTCTGTGCGCATTCCGGCTACGATCGTCGCTGTCTCTTGCCTCTTAATCACGGCCACCTCATGAACACTGATCACGAAACCATCCAAGTCTATGATGAGCGGGCCGAGGAATATGCCTCGGTCACGGCGAACCATATCGAAACCCCGTTCCTACAGGATTTTATCGCCGCGTTGCCGTCGGGCGCGCGCGTGCTGGATCTGGGCTGCGGGCCGGGCCTGTTCGCACAAGTGATGCAAGAGGCAGGCCTAAGCGTGGATGCCACCGATGCCTCGGCCGAGATGGTGACGCTGGCCAATCAACAGCCAGACGTGAGCGCGCGTCAGGAAAACTTTGCCCAGCTGAACGCCACCAAAGAGTACGATGGAGTCTGGGCGAATTTCAGCCTTCTGCACGCCCCACGCGCCGAAATGCCCGATCATCTGGCGCGCATCCACGCAGCGCTGAAACCGGGCGGACAGTTCGATTTGAGCGTCAAAACCGGAACCGGTGACAAGCGCGATCAGTTGGGCCGCTACTATACCTATTATCAACCTGACGAGCTACAGGGCCTTCTGGAAGCCGCCGGCTTCACGGTTACGAAAATGACGCCTGGGCGCGATAAAGGGCTGGACGGCGCCTTGTCGGATTGGATATCGGTGGCCTCCCATGCCTGACCTTTTTGCATATACTGACGGAGCGTGCTCTGGAAATCCCGGCCCCGGTGGCTGGGGGGTTCTGCTGCGCGCCATGGATGGCAAGAAGATCGTCAAGGAACGCTGCCTGTCTGGCGGCGAGCCTGAGACCACCAACAACCGAATGGAACTGTTGGCTGCGATCAACGCCTTGGAAACGCTGGCGAAACCGTCCACCCTTACCGTTGTGACTGACAGCGCTTATGTGAAAAACGGCGTGACCGGCTGGATTCATGGATGGAAACGCAACGGCTGGAAAACCGCCGCCAGAAAGCCCGTAAAAAACGTCGAGCTTTGGCAACGGCTGGACGAGGCTCAGGCCCGCCACAGCGTGACATGGGAATGGGTTAAGGGCCACGCAGGCCACCCCGAAAACGAACGCGCGGATGAACTGGCGCGCGAAGGTATGGCCCCTTTTAAACCGGCCAAAACAGGCCAATGAGCGCGCTTGCGCTGCTGGATTTCGCCTCGGTCGCGGTGTTCGCCCTGACCGGAGCCCTTGCGGCCTCGCGCGCGCAACTGGATCTGGTGGGGTTTGCCTTTATCGCCTGTTTAACGGCTGTCGGCGGCGGCACGCTGCGCGACCTTTTGTTGGACCGGAACCCGCTGTTCTGGATAGCCCAGCCGACCTATATCGCCGTGGCGGCTGGGGCTGCGCTGCTGGTGTTTTTCACCGCCCACCTGTTTGAAAGCCGTTATCGCCTGCTGCTTTGGCTGGACAGCGTCGCGCTGGCCGTGGCCGTCCCCGCTGGGGTTAGTCTGGCGCTCAGCCTGAACCAACCGGCGCCAATCGTTCTGATCATGGGAATGATCACGGGCACCTTTGGCGGGTTGATGCGCGACGTGGTCTGCAACGAGGTGCCGTTGGTGCTGAAACAGGGCGAGCTATACGTCACCGCCGCCTTCGCCGGATCCGCCGCCGCGCTGGTTGCGCAATGGCTGGACCTGTCGATTACGATCAGCCTGCTGGCCTGCGCGGGCACCACCTGGGCACTGCGCGCCGGGTCACTGGCATTCGGCTGGCAACTACCGGTTTACAAAAGCCGCCCGCCCAAGGCCTGAGCTATTTCTTGACATAGGCCTGCCACAACCAGATCAGCAACATTGCCCCCAGCACCGCGCCAATCAGCCCGGCAAAGGCCCCCATCACGCTCAGCAGGAATCGCAGCACCAAACCGCCGATCAACGCGCCGGCAATGCCAATTGCGATTGTGGGGATGATCTCCATTTCCAGCTTCATCAATCGCGTTGCCAGAAACCCGGCCGCTGCGCCGATGATGACCAACCAAATGACACCCATGGTACCCTCCTATTTTCGGAAACGCGTGGGCACGATGATCAGCGCCCCAATCGAGCTAAGGATCGCATCAACGCCCGCACTGCCGAAGCCAAGCCCGAACATGATCCGCACGAAATAGAACAGCAACGCCCCGCCCACGCAGATGATGATCGAGGGAAGATACCCGTTTCGTGTGAACCTTGTTCTCTCCGAGGCATAGCCAACGATCCCTGCAATCACGACGGTCCCGATCATGGTAGGAAACATTTGGCCCTCCGGCTTTTACAGGCGCGTTCCCTTCGGCAAAGGCATTCCGCGCAGAAATTCAGTTGCATCCTGCGCGCCCTTGCCCGCCCGTTGCAAGCGCAAAAGCTGCACCGCGCCGGTCCCACAAGCCACGGTCAAGGCATCATCGAGTATCTCTCCGGGCTCCCCAGCTCCCTCGGCCAGACGCGAGCCCAACAGCTTCACGCGTGCGCCATCTACGTCAATCCAAGCCCCAGGAAAGGGCGATAACCCGCGGATTTTGCGATCTACGTCTTCGGCTGGCGCGGCCCAATCAACGGCCGCTTCGGCCTTGTCGATTTTATCCGCGTAAACGACACCGTCCTCTGGCTGCGCTTCGGGCTCTAACTCGGGCAACCGCGCCAATGCCTCAACGATCAGCTCAGCCCCCATTTTCGACAACCGATCATGCAACCCTGCCGTGACTTCTTCGCCCCCAATCGCCGTCGCGCGACGCAGCAAAACCGGCCCCGTGTCCAAGCCAGCCTCCATTTGCATGATGCACACACCGGTGTCAGCGTCCCCCGCCATGATTGCACGATGAATAGGCGCCGCCCCACGCCAACGCGGCAACAACGACGCGTGAATGTTCAGGCACCCTTGCTGCGGCGCGTCCAAAACCGGCTGCGGCAACAGCAATCCATAGGCAACCACCACACCGACATCCGCCCCCAACGCGGCAAACTCAGCTTGCTCCTCAGCTCCCTTCAAGGAAGCAGGATGGCGAACATCCAAACCCATTTCCAAAGCACGGGCATGAACAGGCGTCGGGCGCTCTTTCTTGCCCCGACCAGCACGTCGCGGAGGCTGGCAATAGACCGCAGCGATCTCGTGCCCGGCCGCGACCAAAGCCTCCAGCACCGGCACCGAAAACTCTGGCGTTCCCATAAATACGACGCGCATCCTCGCCTCCTTCTTTGCTCTTAAATACTCCCGCCGGAGGCATCCCCGGCTAAAGGTCAGCGCAGTTTTCGCGCTTTGCGGATCAACATGTCGCGCTTCATTTTCGACAGGTGATCAAAATACATCTTGCCGTTCAAATGGTCGATCTGGTGCTGCACGCTGGTGGCCCACAGGCCGACAAAGTCGCGCTCTTCCATCTCTCCATCCGCGTTCAAAAAGCGCACTGTCACTGCACGAGGTCGCTCGATTTTTGCGGACACTCCAGGCAGATTCGGGCTGGCCTCTTCATGCGGACGCAATTGCACGCTGGCGTGCAAAACCTCGGGGTTCGCCATGCGCACGACTTGCCCCCGCGCCTCTGACGCATCGACCACCGCCAAACGCTGCATCACGCCGATCTGAACAGCGGCCAGACCAACACCGGGCATCGCCTCCATCGTGTCGATCATGTCATCCCAGATCGCACGGATCTCATCGGTAATGCCGGCAACATCCGCAGCCGCCGAGCGCAGCCGTTTATCCGGCCAGGGGATACAGGTCCGAGCGGTCACGCCCTGGCCCGTTCACGCTTGAGTTTTTGCATTTTGCGGGTGATCATCTGGCGCTTCAGCGGCTTCAGATAATCAATGAACAGCTTGCCGTTCAGGTGGTCAATCTCGTGCTGCACACAGGTCGCCCACAACCCGCCAAAATCCTCGGTCTGCTCGTTGCCATTCACATCCAGCCAACGCACCGAGACATCCGCCGGACGCGTGACTTCGGCATATTGATCGGGGATCGACAGGCAGCCTTCTTCGTAGACATTGGTGTCATCCGAAGAGGCAATGACCTCGGGGTTGAACATGATCAGCGGGCGCGGAGTTTCCCCCTCTTCCTTGACGCAATCCAACACGATAAGGCGGTGCATTTTGCCGATCTGCGGCGCGGCCAAGCCGATACCTGGCGCGTCATACATGGTCTCTAACATTTCGTCGGCCAAAATACGCAGCTCGTCAGACAGGTCCGCAACGGGATCGCAGACTTTCTTGAGCCGTGGGTCGGGGTGGATCAGGATCGGATGTTTCATGAGTGGCATTTATGATATGGCCAAGCGCCGCGCAATGGGCCAATGTTTCACACAACTGGGCCTGCTTCGGTGGCGATTTGAACTATTTCCCGACCACCCCGCTTCATCAGGATGAATTTCCCCGCTTTTCACAAAATTGTGAAACTTTCTTTCATTTTCTTAGAGTATGTGAGAACAATTACCCCTCAACGCGACCGCCCTGTTCCTCATGTAAATATCTGGCTAGGTTGCGAAACAGACCAGCCTGTTCCACCAAGGAGACCGCTCATGAATTTCGACGAGATCATCAACCGTTTTGGCAGCCATTCCGTCAAATGGGACATGATGGAGAAGCTCTATGGCGTTCCGGCAGCCGAGGGTATTCCGATGTGGGTCGCCGACATGGACTTCCCCGCCCCGCAATGCGTGCAGGACGCCGTAGAGCGCCTGCATGACCACGGGATTTATGGCTATTATGGTGATGACAGCAGCTATCGCGCTGCGATCTGCTGGTGGATGAAAAACCGCCACGGATGGGAGGTAGACCCTGATGCCATCTTCACCACGCACGGGCTGGTGAATGGCACCGCGATGTGTGTCGAGACGTTCACGCAGCCCGGCGATGGCGTCGTCCTGATGACGCCCGTTTACCATGCCTTTGCCAAGGTTATCCGCGCAAATGGACGCCACGTGATCGAGTGCGACCTGCGCAACAATGACGGTCGCTATGAGATGGATTTCGATGCGTGGGACGCGCAAATGGATGGCTCGGCCAAAATGCTGGTGCTTTGCTCGCCGCATAATCCCGGCGGGCGCGTCTGGACCCAAGCCGAGCTGCAAGGCGTCGCAGATTTCGCCAAGCGTCATGACCTGATCCTGGTGTCGGACGAGATTCACCACGATCTGGTGTTCTCAGGAACCAAACACATTCCGATGGCGCATATCGACGGCATCCAAGACCGTCTGATCATGATGACTGCCACTACCAAGACCTTTAATATCGCGGGTAGCCATTCGGGCAATGTGATCATCCACGACCCCGTTTTGCGTCAGAAATTCGCCAATCGGATGATGGGTCTGGGCCTGTCTCCGAACGCCTTTGGCTTGCACATGGCCGAGGCCGCGTATTCCCCCGACGGAGCCGCTTGGGTGGATGAACTGGTCACCTACCTGGATGGCAACAAGCAGCTGTTTGACGATGGGATTAGCGCGATACCCGGCCTGAAATCCATGCCGCTGGAGGCGACTTATTTGGCTTGGGTCGACTTCTCGGGGACCGGCATGACCCGCGAGGAATTCACCAAGCGCGTCGAGAAAGACGCGAAAATCGCAGTGAACCATGGGCCGACATTCGGTTCAGGTGGCGAGGATTTCCTGCGCTTCAATCTGGCAACGCCCCGCCCGCTGGTCGAACAAGCGATCGAGCAGATGCAGGCGGCGTTTGCTGATTTGCAGTGACGCGATCAGGGGACCCCTAAAGGCCCGAGCTGCCCTTGCTTTCCAGATACCCAGCGGGCCGGCTATCGTCGACGGCAAAATCGACGGGCGGCGTATCGTGGATTGCGGTCAGGCGCTTGAATTCGAAAATCATCTGACCGTTCTCTTCTTCCGAGGCGACGATCAGGCACTGGTACATGTGGAACCCGCGATCATAAATGTCGACAAAACCGCGCAGTTTGGGGGCATCGACAGCATCCAGCGCAAAACCGGTGTCCCAAAATCGCAAGATCCGAAAGGTCTGGCCGTTGGCCTCGACCAGCATACGGGACGATCGTTTCTGGCTGCGCGCGCGGGCGGCATCCAGACCGGCCTGAACCTCTTTGGACAAAAACGTAGACATCTTGGCTTCCCCTTCCAGATGACCAAAGCATGGCGCATTCCTGCCCGCCGTCAAGCGCCGTGTACGCGGCAACGCAGCATGGTCTCAAAGCCCTTGGCAGCAAGGTCTCGCAACAATCTTACCCAGCCAAGCCTTTGGGATTTTGGCGAAAACACTGATTCTCTCGCATGTGCGGCAATGCACCTGTCCTGCGCGCCCATGTGCTATGCGTGTCGCGACCAATGTCTTATATCTGCCCCCAAAGGGAGACACGCAAATGGGCCAGCTTGTAGACGGAAAGTGGGAAACCACATGGTATGACACCAGCAAAACAGGTGGCAAATTTGTGCGAAGCGTCACCAGTTTCCGCAACTGGATTACGCCTGATGGCGCGCCCGGCCCCAGCGGGACAGGCGGATATGCGGCCGAAAGCGGGCGCTATCATCTGTATGTCTCGCACGCCTGCCCATGGGCGCACCGGACGCTGATTTTTCGCGCATTGAAGGGCCTGAGCGACCATATCAGTGTGTCAGTCGTGCACCCCGACATGCTGGAGGACGGCTGGACCTTTGCCACAGATTTCGCCGGTGCGACCGGGGACACTCTGTTTGGTCTGCCGTTCCTGCGCGACGTCTATACCCGCGCACAGCCCGACATTTCTGGCCGGGTGACGGTTCCGGTGCTGTGGGACAAGCAACAAAACTCTATCGTCTCGAACGAAAGCGCCGAGATCATCCGCATGTTCAACAGCGCCTTTGACAGCATCACCGGCAACACCTTGGATTTCTGGCCAGAAACGCTGCGCGAGCAGATCGAGGCGTTCAACACCCGCATCTACGATACTGTGAATAACGGCGTCTACAAAAGCGGTTTCGCCAGCACCCAAGCGGCCTATGACGCCGCCGTTGGTCCTCTGTTCGACAGTCTGGATTGGCTCGAGGATCATCTCTCCTCCAACCGTTATCTGCTGGGCGATCATATCACCGAGGCAGACTGGCGCCTGTTCACCACCCTGATCCGGTTCGACCCGGTGTATCACCTGCATTTCAAATGCAACCGCAAGCGGCTGATCGACTATCCCAATCTATGGGGTTTCACCCGCGAGCTCTACCAGTGGCCCGGTGTGGCCGAAGTGACCGATCTGGATCACATTGTGCGCCACTATCACTATAGTCACGACACCATCAATCCGTACCGGATCATTCCGATCAACCCGGTGCTGGACTACGCCGCGCCGCACAACAGGGATCGCTAGGCCAAAACGCTTGTGTTTCCTGCCGGAATTCGGGCATTCAGCCCTCAGGATACGGCAGAGGCAGACATGAGCGAACAACCCCGAGATCACGGCGGCGGTATCGACGCGGCAGCGGCGCATTTCGGCGGTGCACGCGCGGATTGGATCGACCTGTCGACGGGAATCAACCCTGTTCCCTACCCTGTCACAGATTTACCGCAGGACGCCTGGACCGCTCTGCCCGACGCTGGCGCCTTTGCGGGACTGGAACAGGCCGCACGCAGGTATTGGAACATCCCAGACCAAGCCGCGGTTCTGGCCGCCCCCGGAGCGTCCTCTCTGATTGCGCGGATTCCATTGTTGCGCGCGTCGGGGCATGTCGACATTCCGCAGCCAACCTATAACGAACACTGGGCCGCGTTCGAAAACGCAGGCTGGTCCCTTGGCACGAACGAACTCGGCGCGCGCGTCTTGGTGCATCCGAACAACCCCACCGGAGCCTGGCACGATCCCGATGCCCTGTCCGCTCCGCTGACCATCATCGACGAAAGCTTCTGTGACGTGGCCCCGGACCGATCACTGATCGCTGAAACCGCGCAGCCGGGCCGGATTGTCCTGAAAAGCTTTGGCAAGTTTTGGGGTTTGGCCGGGATGCGGCTGGGCTTTGCCATTGGTCAGCCGGACGACATCAACCAGCTAAAGGCAGCGCTTGGCCCCTGGCCGGTCTCTGGCCCCGCGTTGGCCATTGGCACCCAGGCCCTGCAAGATACCGCCTGGGCGGAAAAAACCCGACAGCGCCTGACCAAAGATACCGCCCGTCTGGACACATTGATGCACACTGCCGGAGCCCGCTTGCATGGTGGAACCACGCTGTTCCGGCTCTATCACGTCGATGACGCCGCCCAATGGCAGGACCGTCTTGCACGTCATCAGATCTGGACCCGTATCTTTCCCTATTCCGACCACTTCTTGCGTTTGGGCCTGCCCGCACCGGACGGTTGGTCCCGGTTGGAGGCCGCACTGTGACCCTGTTTTTCGCGATGTTGCTGGATGCCGTTCTTGGCGAGCCAAAATGGTTGTGGAGCCGCGCGCCACATCCTGCTGTCTTGATGGGGCGTTTAATCGGCTGGGCTGATCAACGCTTTAACGCGGGCACACAACGTTTCATGAAAGGCGTGGTCACGATGGCCATTCTGGCCTTTGCTGCTCTGACTTTGGGGTGGGTGCTTTCCTGCCTTGGCCCGATCGTCGAGATTCTGATCGCCGCGATCCTTCTCGCTCAGAAATCTTTGGTGCAGCATGTCCAAGCCGTTGGCGACGCTTTGCGCCTGTCATTGGGCGATGGTCGCCGCGCCGTGGCCATGATCGTCGGTCGTGATACCGCTCGGATGGATGCACCTGCGGTCACCCGCGCAACTATCGAATCCGCCGCCGAGAACCTGTCAGATGGCGTGATTGCCCCGGCCTTTTGGTTTCTGATTGGCGGGCTGCCTGGGCTGCTGCTGTACAAGATCACCAATACCGCCGACAGCATGATCGGATACAAAACCCCGCGCCATCAGGACTTTGGCTGGGCCGCCGCCCGTTTCGACGATCTTCTGAACCTGATCCCGGCCCGCTTGACGGCCATCCTAATCGCGCTGAGCCATCATGGCCTAAACGATTGGCACCTGATCAGGATCGAAGCGCGGCGTCACCGCTCGCCCAATGCCGGTTGGCCCGAGGCCGCAATGGCCCGCGCCCTGAACGTCGCGCTGTCGGGCCCGCGTTCCTATGACGGTCGGATGCGTGATTTTGCCTGGGTCCACCCCCATGGCGACCGCACACCGGGGCCCAAGGCCATTGATGCGGCGGTCGCGGCGCTGTGGCGGACTTGGAGCCTGACCTTGGGGGCAACGTTGCTGATCGGGCTGATCGTCCGGTTTTTCTGACTTTCGCCTGCACCTTGGCTCCTGCTAGGGTCAGGCCAAATTCATTTACCCGAGGCCCCCCATGCGTTTCTTTTCCTCTGTCCCTTTTACCCTCGCTGCGCTGGCGTTGTCCGCCACAACCGCTTTGGCCGCACCCTGCGGAGGATCGTTCCAGAACTTCGTCAGTGATCTGCGTGCCGAGGCCGTCTCGGATGGACACGATGCCCAAACCGTTAAGCGTTTCTTTGGCAATGTGCGTCAGGATCCGAAAGTCCTTAAGGCCGATCGCGCCCAAGGCGTGTTTCAGCTGGATTTCACCACCTTTGCCCGCCGCCTGATCTCGGCTGATCGGTTGAAGCGCGGCCAATCCAATGCGCGCAAATACGATGCGGTTTTTGACCGGGTCGCGCGCGACTATGGCGTCAGCCGTGGGGTGCTGCTGGCCTTTTGGGCGTTCGAAACCGACTACGGCGCGTTTCAGGGGGATTTCAACACGCTGAATGCCCTGGTCACTCTGGCCCATGACTGCCGCCGACCCGAGCTGTTCCGCCCACAAGTTTTCGCGGCCCTGACGCTTTTTGAACACGGCGATTTCGATCCGGCCCGCACCACCGGCGCCTGGGCGGGCGAAATTGGCATGGTCCAGATGCTGCCCCAAGACATTCTGGACAATGGCGTCGACGGTGACGGCGATGGCCATGTGAGCCTGAAAACCTCGGCCCCGGATGCGCTGATGTCGGGTGGCAAAATGCTCAGCCATCTGGGCTGGACCAAAGGACAGCCCTGGCTGCAAGAAATCACGGTCCCCAGCCGCATGGATTGGTCTAAAACCGGCATCAACACCACTCTGCCCCTGTCACAATGGGAAAAAATGGGCGTCAAACCGCGTTCAGGCCAATGGGCTGCCAACCTGCCCGCCAGCGTAATCCTGCCCCAAGGCCACAAGGGTCCGGCCTTCGTCGCTTACCCAAATTTCCACGTCTTCTTTGAGTGGAACCAAAGCTTTACCTATGTGCTGACCGCCGGCTACTTCGCCACGCGCCTGACCGGTGCCCCCGTATTCGACGCCCGCCGCCCCGATCCCGGTCTAAGCGGCGCGCAGATGAAACAGCTCCAACGCAAACTCGCAAATCGCGGCCATGACGTCGGCAAAATCGACGGTATTCTGGGCGCAGGCACCCGCAAGGCCGTCCAAGCCGAACAGAAACGCCTGGGCTTGCCCGCCGATGCCTGGCCAACCGCGACCCTGCTGGGAAAACTCTGATGCAGGCCACGACTGCCCAACTGCGCGCGGCCATGCCCGACATCCTGTGCGCCCCACAGAACAACGCACCGATTGAAATGCTCTGCCGTCGTCCTGGGTTTGGCGAACGAGAATTCGTGTCTGAACTCAAACTCACCGTTGCCCATGGCATCCCGGGTGAACGCTGGCTTACAGCCCCATGGATGCGCCTACAAGACGGCAGCCCTGATCCCCGCATTCAGGTGTCCATCCTCCCCACCCGTGTCATGAACGCCGTCTGGCTGGAGCGCGACACCCAGCCCCATCCCGGCGATCCCATCGTCGCTGATCTGGACTGTTCCTACAGCAACTTCCCCGTCGGCAGCCGCCTGCAAGCCGGAACAGCAGTGCTCGAGGTTTCGGACGTCTTCAACGACGCTTGCATCAAATGGAAAAAGCGCTACGGCACCCCGGCCAAAGACTGGATCACAGATCGTGAAAACATCCACCTGCGCCTGCGTGGCCTCCTGTGCAAAATCGTACATGACGGCACCATCACCACCACAGATCGGCTCGCGAAAATCTAAAGGGACGGTGGGCGGGGCGATGTTGCCGCGCAGCGGAAACGAGCGTCGTTCCACCGTTCAAATCAAGCCACCAACTGCTCCGCCTTCTTCAAATCAACACTCACCAATTGGCTGACGCCCTGCTCTTGCATGGTCACGCCAAACAAACGATCCATTCGCGCCATCGTCACCGCATGGTGCGTGATGATCAGGAACCGCGTGTCTGTCCTCCGACACATCTCGTCCAGCAGATCACAGAACCGCGTGACGTTCGCATCATCCAGCGGCGCGTCCACCTCATCCAGCACACAGATCGGGGCAGGGTTGGCCAGGAACACCGCGAAAATCAGCGCCAATGCCGTCAGTGTCTGCTCCCCCCCCGACAACAAGGATAGCGTCGACAGTTTCTTACCCGGAGGCTGACACATGATCTCCAACCCTGCTTCCAGTGGATCATCGCTTTCCACCAGAACCAAGTTCGCTTCTCCTCCGCCAAACAGGTGCCGGAACAGCGTGGTAAAGTTCGAATTAACCTGCTCAAACGCTGTCAAAAGACGCTCGCGCCCTTCGCGGTTCAGGCTAGAAATCCCCGAGCGCAGGGCCTTGATTGCCTCTTCCAGATCGGCCTTTTCCGACAACAGGTTCCCGTGCTCTTCGCGCACTTCCTTGGCATCTTCCTCGGCTCTCAGGTTCACAGCTCCCAACGCGTCGCGCTGACGTTTCAGGCGATTCACATTCGCTTCGATCTGGTCCGAAGCCGGCATCTTCTCAGGGTCTGCATCCAACGCGTCCAGCAGCTTCTGAGGGCTCGTGTCTTGCTCGTCCTCGATCCGTTCCGCCGCAGCGGCCACCGTTTCACGCGCGGCATCGGCCCGCGCTTCGGAGCGGGCGCGTGCCTCGCGGGCTTCGCTGGCTGCACGTTCGGCGTCCCGTTCCGCCTGTTCTGCGGCACGCGCTCCGGTTTCCGCCTCTGCCAGCTTGTCCGCAGCCAGTTTGCGCCGTTCTTCGGCAGCGTCAATTGCTTCACCCAACTCTTCGCGTTGGATCGCAATCTCCTCAGGAGCGGCGTTCGCTTCCAGCAGCTCCTCCTCGGACGCCGCCTTGCGCTCTTCCAATTCTGCACTGCGGGTCGAGGCCGTCTCCAGCCGGTGCCGCCAGCCGCTGAGCTCTTTCGTCACCTCTTGGGATCGCCGCAACCGAGCCTCGCCTTCGCGACGCAATTCATCATGGGCCGACCGGCGCGACATCATCATAATTCGCGCGGCCTCGACCGTCATTTTCACATCTTCAACCGAGGCCCGCGCTGCATCCAGATCATCCAGATCCGCCACCGCGCTTTCGGCTTCGTTGACCTGAGCCCGCGACGCCATCGCATCCTCTTCGTGACGTTCAACGGCCAAACCCATTGATTCCAGCTTGGATTCTGCGAGGTTGCGATCAGCTTCTGCGCGGCTCAGCTTACGGTTCGCCTCGTTCACCAACCGGTCCGCATCCCGTCGCGCCTGTCGCGCGGCCTGGTCTGCATGGGTCAGTTCGGTCAGCCGCTCGGCCAGCGTATCATGCGCCTGACGCGCCGCGTCTGCACGGGCGGTCGCCAGCTCCATTTGCTGCTTCAGCTCTTCCAGGCGGTTCAGCTGCTGTAACCGCAGCGCCGCCGCCGAGGGCGCATCCTCGGCCCAGGCCCGAAAACCATCCCAGCGCCACAGATCGCCCTCAAGACTGACAAGGCGCTGCCCCGGCAAAAGCTCGGGCTGCAAACGTGCAGCCTCTTCCGAGCCAACAAGCCCGATCTGAGACATCCGCCGCGCCAAAACCTCGGGCACAGACACGTGCCGCGACAAGGGCGTGATGCCCGCAGGCAGCGCAGGCACATCCTCATATTCCGGCAACACAGTCCAACCCGAGGGCCCGTCATCATCAACTTCGGGGGCGCGCAAATCATCGGCCAAAGCGGCGCCCAGAGCCTTTTCAAACCCTTGTTCAACCTGCAAGCGGTCCATGATCTGACCACCCTCGGCCGTGTCCCGCTCCAGCAGTTTCGCCAACGCTGTGACTTCGGCCCGCAGCGCATTCAGCTCGCCTTCGGCTTCGGATCGCTCAGCCCGCACGTCTGCCTCGCGCGCCTGCGTTTCGGCCCGCGCGGTTTCCGCCTCCATCAAGGTTTCTTCGGCGTCGGCAACGGTTTCAACCGCGATCGCCTCTTGCTCTTGCGCGGCTTCAAATTCAATCTCGGCGTTTTCCAAGGTCAGCTGAGCCGACGCGACAGTCGCCTTCGCCTTTGCCGCCTCTCCTTCGGCGCGGGCCAACATCTTGCGGTTATCGTCCAGCAATCGGTGCGCTGACTGATGCTTGGCCGCCAGACGGGCCACATCCTCGGTTCGTTCGGCCAGATCAGCCTCGCGATCCTGCAAAACACCGGCTGCCTCACGCGAGGCTTCGGCGGCATCGTTCAGCTTGTCTGTCTGACCTTCACCGGCCTTTTGCAGCTCGCGTGCTTCCCATTCCAGCCGCTCGATCATTTCGCCAGCGTCACGATTCAGCCCCGCCTCGCGTTCGATGTCACGGCTCAGCTGAAGGATCCGGTTGCGCAAGGTTTCGATGGTTTGAATGGCGCGGGCTTCTTGATCGCCCAGGGCATCGCGCTGCACCTGCAAGCGCTGCAACACGGCCGAGGCAATGGCCTCTTCCTCGCGCAACGGCGGCAAGGCGTCGTCTTTTTCGACCCGCAGCTTGGCCGCCTGACGCGCCGCACCTTCGGCCTGAGCAGCCAATGTCGTGCGTTCACGCAGCTCTTCTTCGGCGACCAGCCGCGCCTCATCCGCTTCGCGCCAACGACGATACAGCAGCAATCCTTCGGCCTTGCGCAACTCCTCGCCAATGGCGCGATACCGCGCGGCTTGGCGGGCCTGACGGTCCAGCTGACACAACTGGTTCGCCAACTGTTCAACCACGTCATCAACACGTGCCAGGTTCTGCTCGGCGCCCTTCAGCTTCAGCTCGGCCTCGTGACGACGCTGATACAGCCCCGAGATTCCAGCGGCCTCTTCCAAAATACGGCGGCGGTTTTTGGGCTTGGCATTGATCAACTCACTGATTTGACCCTGACGCACCAGCGCAGGCGAATGCGCCCCGGTCGAGGCATCCGCGAACAACATCTGCACATCACGCGCCCGGACGTCCTTGGTGTTCACCTTATAGGCGCTGCCCACATCCCGCGTGATCCGCCGCACGATTTCCAGCTGATCATCGTCGTTAAAACCCGCAGGCGCCAGACGGTCGGAATTGTCGATGACCAGCGATACTTCGGCAAAGTTTCGAGCGGGACGCGAGGCCGCACCAGCAAAGATCACGTCCTCCATACCGCCGCCGCGCATCGCCTTGGGCCGGGTTTCCCCCATGACCCAGCGCAGAGCCTCGAGCAGGTTAGATTTCCCGCAACCATTCGGCCCAACAACACCCGTCAGCCCGTCCTTGATCAACAGATCCGTCGGGTCGACAAAGCTTTTGAAGCCGGTCAGTCTGAGTTTCGAGAAAAGCACGCGCGGATTCGCCCCGGTGATTCCAAATTGACCTCAATCCTGTTCCGCAGCACCCACCCGAGTCAACGCATTCACCCCGGATATGGCCTGATTTCGCTAGTTATCCACAAGATATTGCGGTTTTCGGCAAAGCTTTGCCGCTTGACCTTCTCTGCCTAAGCGCCAAAATCACGTCTCCAACTTCGAGGCCCCAATGACCCTGACCATTCAACCAGAAAGCCCGCTAACCCCCGAGGCCCATCATCTGATCCAAGGGTCCGAAGCCGCATTACGGGCGGTCTATACGGCCGACGAATGCTTTACGTTTACTGCTGCCGAACTGGACGATCCGGCGATCCGTTTCCTGGTTGCACGGCATGATGGGCGCGCCGTTGGGTGCGTCGCTCTGGTGGATTTTGATGACTACGGAGAGGTGAAGCGCCTCTTCGTCTCGCCAAATGCTCGTGGCACGGGGGCAGCGCGCGCTTTGATGGCGGAATTGGAACGGTCAGCCCACGAAAAGCGACACACACAGGTGATGTTAGAGACCGGAGAGAAACTGGCCGCTGCCGTCGCATTGTACCGATCCCTAGGATACGTGGAACGCGGCCCGTTTGGCGACTACGCGGATCACCCCGCAAGCCTGTTCATGGCCAAACCGCTCCTCTAACCCGCGATAAGGGCACGGGAATTTCGGTCATCTCAATTCCCAGTCCACGGTTGATCTAGGTGTCGTCAATATCGCAGTCATAGGTCAGATTTTGCGGTGCGCCAAACACCTCGCGATCCCCCTTGCGCTTCAGCTTGGCGGTGATCATCGCGGGATCGCCCCCCAGTTCTTGGTCTTGCACCTACCAACTTTTTCGTTCGCAAAGCCAGCCTTGGCACCGCTTTCCATTCAATGCGGCTGAGTTTCCCAGTTCAACCGAATGGCTTCGGCTTTGCGACCCTTGATCCGAATGTCGAAGATCGTGCCGGTGACCGAAATCCGCGTCGGCTCGGTCCCTCAGGGCTCCGGGCTGAGTGTTTCGCACGCCCACAGATTGGTCATGCAAGCAAAGCCTCCTATGCCAACGGCCCGCGACAACAAAGGTTACCCGTGCCTGCGACAACTAATGCACTTACATTCCATGTTTCGCATATTAATATACATTCCAATCACGGAATATTATGAGGTTGCCATGACCACTCCATTCAAACGCCCGGCGGACAGCTATTCTCCGCTCTACTTTCTTGCCTCGCTAGGCGCAGGCGGCCTGGCCGTCACCTTCTTTATGTACCTGATGTTCTGGGTGCCCCACACCGGCCGCCCCGTCCCCATTTTCGAGGATATTCTGGCCGCTTTCCAAACCGGCTCGGTCCCGCTGCAAGTTGCCATCGCAGTGGCCGTGATCGGCATCGCAATCTTTGCGTTCCTGAACGTGAAAATGCTGCTTTGGAACATCTCAGCGCTTGGGAAATTCCAGAAGACCGAAAAATACGAAGCACTGCGCAATTCGAACGCAGAGACAACGCTGCTGGCCGCGCCTTTGGCCGCCGCGATGACCGTGAATGCGTTGTTCATCGTTGGGTTGGTCTATGTTCCCGGTCTGTGGAGCATCGTCGAGTACCTGTTCCCGATGGCCATCGTCGCCTTCCTTTTGATCGGCATCTGGGCGCTGCGCACGATCGGGGATTTCCTTGGACGCGTCCTGACCAAAGGCGGCGTGTTCGACGTGACCGCACATAATTCCTTCGCCCAACTGATGCCGGCCTTTGCGCTGGCCATGGTCGGCGTTGGTCTGGCCGCTCCCGCCGCGATGAGCACCAACACAATCACCGTTGGCACCTCGTTAGTTGTGTCCACTTTCTTTGGCTTTGCGTCGATCCTGTACACCGTCGTCGCGGCTGTGACCGCCTTCAACTCGATGCTGCACTACGGCACCGCGAAAGAGGCCGGTCCCACCCTGATGGTCATCGTGCCGATCATGACAGTGCTGGGCATTCTGTTCCTGCGTCAGGACCACGGCCTGCATGTCACCTTTGACGTCCACGGCTCGGACGGCGAAACCATGGTGTTCCTTGCCCGGATGCTGACCGTTCAGGTGGTGTTCCTGCTGCTGGGAATGTTGGTGTTGCGTCGGCAGGGGTATTTCAGCGACTTCGTGCTGGGGTCGAAAACCTCGCCCGGTTCCTATGCGCTGGTCTGTCCCGGTGTTGCGCTGTCGGTGATGCTCCATTTCTTTGTGAACAAAGGGCTGGTTGCGGCTGGCATCTTTGACAAGTTCGGGCTCGCCTATTGGGCCCTCACTGCGATCGCGCTGTTGTCGCAAGCCCTGATGGTCTGGCTGGTCTTCCGCCTGAACCGTCAGCACTTTGGCAAACCGACCGAGGCCGTGGCCGTTCCTGCCGAATAACAACAGATACAAGTGCAAAAACGGGCGGGCCATCACGGCCCGCCTTTTCTTTTCTGGCAACTGCGGGCGTCGGCCAGACTTGCCAGCCTCGGGCGTTGGTCATATAATTTGACCAAAAGGGGGGCGCGATGCCATTTCAGAAAGTCCAACCCGAGAAGCTGTCCGCAGCCGTCACCCGCCAGATTGAGCTATTGATTTTACGCGGAATTTTGCGCCCCGGAGAGCGTTTGCCGTCGGAACGGGAACTGTCCGAAAAACTTGGCGTGTCGCGCCCATCCCTGCGCGAGGCCATTGCCGAATTGCAGGACAAAGGTCTTTTGACCACACGGGCCGGGGCCGGCATCTATGTCGCCGACGTGCTGGGGTCTGCGTTCTCCGAGGCTTTGGTCAAACTTTTTGCCGCCCATGACGAGGCCGTGTTCGACTATATTTCCTTCCGTCGTGATATGGAGGGTTTGGCCGCAGAACGCGCCGCGCGTCTGGCTTCGGACACAGACCTTAAGGTCATCCAGACGATTTTCGATAAGATGGAGGCCGTGCATTCCAAACGCGACCCCGCAGACGAGGCCCGCTTGGACGCCGATTTTCATCTGGCGATCATCGAGGCCAGCCATAACGTGGTGATGCTGCACATGATGCGATCAATGTACCAGCTGCTGCGCGAGGGCGTGTTCTATAACCGCACGATCATGTTCCGGCAGCGCACCACGCGCGATACACTGCTGGACCAACACCGCGCCATCAACGACGCGCTTCAGGCGCGCGAACCGTTGGCCGCGCGCCAAGCGGTCGAGGCGCATTTGGACTACGTCAAAAACTCTTTAACCGACCAGCAAAAAGCCGAACGGAACGAGGAAATCGCCTTACAAAGGTTCCAACACGAAAAAGCGCGATAACCTCCGCCCAAACGAAAAAACCCACGCTCACGCGCGGGTTTTTTAATGTTTAGAACCGATTGGTGATCAGTGCAGTTTCGCGTCCACGTCAGCAATGGCCGCGTCGATCAGCTTGTTGCCTTCGGCAGCGGTCATCTTCTTGGCGATCACGTCGTTGGCAGCACCGATGGCAATTGTGATTGCCTGGTCGCGCACAGCCTTAATGGCGGATGCCTCGGCCGATGCGATCTGTTCCTCGGCAGCCTTCAAGCGGCGTTCGATGGTCTGGGCCAGATCAGCCTTTGCCTGTTCAGCGGCCACTCCGGCCTCTTCTTTGGCGTGGGCCACGATGCGATCGGCCTGATCCTGAACTTCTTTCTGCTTACGCTCGTACGAGGCCAGCAGAGTCTGGGCTTCTTCACGCAGGGCGCGTGCTTCGTCCAGTTCCGACTGAATATCATCGGAACGTTTGTCCAGCATTCCGCCCAGCATGGTCGGTACTTTGAAGTACACCAGAACCAGAATGAACAGGATGAAGGCCAGCAGCACGATGAAGTTCGTGTTGTGCAACGAGAAGAAAGGACCCGAAGCCGCGAAAGCCGGAGTTGCCGCCGTCAGGGCCAGCAGAGTAGCAAGTTTACGCATTCCCTTACCCTTTCATGCGAGCAGCAACAGCTGCGTCCACGGTTTTCGTATCGGCGTCGCCACCCAGGGCGGCGATGATTTCAGCGGTGGTGTCCTTTGCAACGTCTTTGACGCTTTCCAGGGCATTCGCGCGGATCTCGGCGATAGCTTTCTCACCCTCGGCCACTTTCTCGGCGATCTGAGCATCCGCCTTGGCGGTGGCTGCGTCCAGATCGGCCTGAATTTCGGCCTTGGTTTCAACGACGATGCGTTGGGCTTCGACACGGGCATCTGCCAGTGCTTTGTTGTAAGCCTCTTCAGCTTCGACCGCTTTCGCCTTCAGCTCTTCAGCTGCGGCGATATCGTTCGTAATTGTCCCCTGACGCTCGGCCAGAACCGCAGCAATGCGGGGCAGCGCGATGCGCGACAGGACGAAGTAGATCACGACAAGCGTGACCAGAAGCCAGAAAATCTGGTTGCCCCAGTTCGAAAAGTCCAACTGCGGCATGCCGGGGGCGGCCTCAGCGGCGTGACCTGCGGCTTCGTGCGTTTCAGTCGCCATAACGTCCTCCTTGGGAACTTCCGGTTACACCGGGCAAGTGCGCTGCACCCACCCGGCCGTAAGGATGTGTTCCGTTCGGATTAGACGGCGAACATCAGCAGCAGTGCGACCAGGAACGAGAAGATCCCCAGGGCTTCTGCGAATGCGATGCCGATGAACAGGGTTGCAGTCTGCGATGCAGCTGCCGAAGGGTTACGCAGAGCGCCTGCCAGGTAGTTACCTGCGACGTTACCAACACCGATTGCTGCTGCGCCGGAACCGATTGCTGCCAGGCCTGCGCCGATGTGTGCCAGATCACCTTCCATGATGTATCTCCTTACGATTGGAAGTTTGAATTAGTAGAGTTTAGGGTCGAACCTTAGTGCGAGGGATGCAGAGCGTCCTTCAGATACACACAGGTCAGAATTGTGAATACGTAGGCTTGGATAAAGGCCACCAGGACCTCCAGGCCGTACATCGCGGTGATCGCGACCACCGACAGCGGGCTAACAGCTGCGATAGCGGCGAAACCCGCGAAAACCTTAAGAACCGCGTGGCCAGCCATGATGTTGCCTGCCAGACGAATGCTGTGGCTAACGGGGCGCACGAAGTAGCTGATAACCTCGATCAGGGCCAAAACGGGACGCAGCGGCAGAGGCGCGCTGGAGACCCAGAACAGACCCAGGAAGCCGACGCCGTTCTTGGCGAAACCAACGACCGTGACGGTCAGGAACACGGCCAGAGCCAACACCACGGTCACAGCGAAATGCGATGTAGTAGCAAAGCTCATGGGCAGCAGGCCCAGGAAGTTGGCGCTGACGATGAACATGAACAGGGTCATGATGTAGGGGAAGAACTTGATCGCGTCCTTGCCGGCAACATCTTCGACCATCTTGTAAACAAAGCCATAGGCCAGCTCACCGATCGACTGGCTGCGCGACGGAACAACTGCGCGGCGCGAGGTGCCCAGAACCATCAGCGCGATCACTGCGACAACCGCCAGGGCCATCCACAGGGTCACGTTGGTGATGGTGTACCAGTGAATCGCGTCACCCCCGAACAGGGGTTTTACGATGAACTGATCCATCGGGTGGAAAACCAGACCGCCTTCTTCCGCGCCATGTGCTTCGCTTGCCACGTCTATGTCCTCTCGTCCTTCTTGGCCTCTTCGGCCAATGTCTGTTCCTGGATCTCTTTTGACGTGCGGATCATCGTCTGTATCCCCGCCGCAAGACCCAACAATGTGAATATGACCAGGAAGATCGGGATGGTCCCGAACAGGCGATCAAGCCCGTATCCTATGCCAAAACCGATCCCAAGACCGGCAACTAACTCGATCACCATCCGCCAGGCCTGATTGGCCATGGAATAGTGTTCGTCCGCGCGGGGTTTCGGAGACTGGGCCACTTTCGCAGCCTCGATCCGGGCTTCCAGACGCTCTAGGTCGCGTTTCTGGTCGGGATCGGTCACGCTCAAAACCCCCTTTAGACGGTTGGCCATTTGCTACGGTGCAGCACGCCCTGAGTCAAGCGCGCAAAGTGCCCGGCACAACTCCACCTAACCCATTGAAAAACAACAACACACCCTATCACGCCGCGTGGCATGCTGGCCCGCGAAACGCGATGTTAGCGCCCCCATCCCCCGTTTCCCATATTCAACTGTTTGGTTGATCTTCGGATTTGGCGCCGTTATCGCAAGGCATATGACACAGGCATCTCCCCTCGATACCGTCTTTGCCGCACTGGGCGATCCCACGCGGCGCGAAATCCTGTCTATGTTGCTCGAGGATGACATGGCCGTCACAGACGTAGCCGAACCGTTCGAGATGTCTTTGGCCGCGATCTCCAAGCACCTGACGATCCTGGCCAATGCCGGGCTGATCAGCCAGGAAAAGCGCGGACGTGTGAAATGGTGCAAGCTGGAACCCGACGCCCTGCGCGAGGCCAGCATCTGGATGCAAAGCTTTGGTCAGTTCGAGGCGGTGAACCTGGATGCCTTTGAACGCTTTCTGGAAACCGAGCTGGGCGGCAAGACCGACTAGCGGTCGCCCTTCAGCAGCATCACCAGCGCCAGAATGCTCAGCCCCACCCCCAGCAGAACCAGTGGCGTCGGCGCTCCGTGGCCCAGCGCGATCTCCCATACCAACACCCAGCTTGGGGTCAGATAGGTATAGGCCATCACCTTGGCCGAGGGCAGCCGCAGCGAGGCGTATTGCAGCAGCACAAAGGTGATCGCGCTGGCAAAGATCGCAACATACAGCAGCGTGATCCAGACGATCCCCGGCATGGCCGCCCAATCCGTCACCAGAAAGTCGCGCCATCCCCAGACGGTCACCACGATGCAACAGGCCACCAGCATTCCAAAGGTAAAGACCACCGCCGGCTCGCCCCGGTTCAGCTTGCGCACCATTGGGGTATAGATCGCATGCGCAATGCAGCCGACGAAATAGATCGCCTCGCCCCGGCCCAACTGAAACTGCAACAGCGCGTTCAGATCAGCCCGAAAGATCACCCACACCGCGCCAGCGCCTCCGATCGCAAGGGCTGCGGCCATCCAACGGGTCGTGATCTGACGCAGCAGGAAATACCCCGCAAAGGCCGTCATGATTGGGGTCAGGGTAAACACCGCAGCGGCCGAGACCGGCTGCGCGGTCTTCAACCCTTCGAACATCAGCACGAAATAGATGGCAAAAATGCCGCCCAGAACAAAGTATCGCCAGGGCGCGCGCAGCGCAGTTCGGGGCACGCCGGTCGTGGCAAAGGCCGCAATCCCCACAATCACGGCAGCGATCAGAAACCGCAGCGAGTTCATCACAGTGGGCGCGATATGCGGCGCGGCCATCACGCCCAATGAAAACGACCCCGCGACCAGCGCCGAAAACAGCAACATGGCCGCATGACCGCGCAGAGCCTGGTTCATCTTATGCCCAATCCTTTTATGCCCAGTCTTTGGCGCGCTCTTTGAGGAAATTCAGCAGCGCCTGAACTTTGGTCGTCCGGTGCAGCGCCATATGGGTCACCAGCCATAGCGGGCTTTCCCAATCCTCGCGCGGGGCGGCGACCTCGATCAGCTGGGGGTTCTTCTCGGCCTGCCATTGCGCCAGAAATCCAAGCCCCACCCCTTGTTGGGTCGCCTCGGCGTTGGCGTAGATGTCCGAGGACCGAAAGACGATATTCTCTTCGGGGATGGTGTCCCACAGCCATTTATAAAACGGCGCGCGGGCATCTCGGTTATCCGACCCGACGAAACGATGGTTTTTAAAATCCCCTTCGCCCGAGGGCATTCCCATCTGATCAATATAGCCCTGCGACGCATACAGCCCGACCTTTTGCTTCAGCATCGGTTGCACCACGTTATCGGGGTCCTGGGGCGCATTGCCTGCGCGGATCGCCACATGGGCCTCTCCGTATTCCAGGCGGAACAGGCGATTGCCCGTCAGAAACCGCAAAACCACCTCCGGGTAAGCCTTCTGAAAATCCGCAAGAATAGGGAGCAGCATCGGCACCAACGCGGACAAAGAGGTAATGACCAGCTCGCCCGAGACATCCTGCCCGCGCCCCTTGATCCGTCCAGAGAGCTGACTGAACTGATCATCGGCCCCTTGCGCCACGCGCAACAGATCCTGTCCGGCTTCGGTCGGGGTATAGCCACGGGCGTGACGCTGAAACAGCTTCACCCCCAGCTGATCCTCGAGTGCATCAATGTGACGGATGACCGTTGCGTGGTGCACGCCCAACACGCCAGCGGCGCCACTGACAGTGCCCATCCGAGCGACCTGATAAGCGGTGCGGATTTCGTCCCAGTTGTCCATGCGTAAATCCTGATATGTGCGCCCATTCACATGAGATGTGGAAAATGGGCAGATTGTTATCTCATGCGCAGAAGATACATCCAGAGAAGACAGAAACAACCCGCTCACAGGAAAATGACCATGACCAAGATTCTTCGCATCGACTCCAGCATCAATCCCCAAGCCTCGATTTCGCGTCAACTGACCGACCAGATTATCGAGCGCCTGACCGACGCGCACGCCGACGCAACGATCAAGACCCGTGATCTGGGCACCGCCCCGGTCGCCGCTGCGGACGCTGACTGGCTGGTGGCGGTGAACACCCCCGCCGCCGACCGCTCGGCCGAGCAAGCCGCAATCGCTGACCTGTCCGACACCCTGATCTCTGAGATCAAAGAGGCAGACGTGCTGGTCATCGGCATGCCGATCTACAATTTCACGCTGCCTGCACAGCTGAAATCCTGGCTGGACCAGATGGCCCGCGCCGGCGAGACCTTTAAGTATACAGAAAACGGCCCAGTTGGGATGGTCGAAGGCACCCGCGCGATTGTCGCCTATTCAGCCGGAGGGACGCGCTATGGGTCGGATATCGACTTTGCCTCGGGCTATTTGAAACACATGCTGGGCTTTTTCGGCATCACTGACGTGCAATTCGTTGCAGCAGATCAAGGCGCCATCGATCCCGAGGCCTCTTTGAAAGCCGCAAATGATAGCATTGCCGAGCTGGCCGCCTAATCACTCACGGACCATGCTTAAATGCGGGGCGGCCCATTCGGGTCGCCCTGTTTTTTTTCGCGCAGAGATTGGGGCCGAGGCAATCCTTGGTTATGCTAACCTAATGAAAATTACCATGAACACGCCCGATCATCTGGTTTTGCTCCACCGTCCGTGGTTCAGCGCACTTGGCCTGCTGGTCTTTTCGTTGCTGTTCGGCGCCATCGCGCTGTATCTGATGCAGCGTGATGTTGCAGGCGGTGCGCTGTTTTTACTGGGCCCCGCGCTGGGGGTTTTGTTCATGCTGGTTTTTGTTCGCCAGATCCGCATCGTGTTCTCGCGCATTGAAAACACCGTTCAGATCGACCGGCGCGCGCTGTTGTCCAGGAAAACGCAAGAATTGGCGCTGGCGCAGATCGAGAAAGTCGGACTGCAACAAACCCGGTCCGGGGCCGGACTGTCATTTCGTATTGTGCTGGTTGGAACCAAAGACAGCCCGCACAGGAAACTGCCGCTGACCGACCATTATTCCGCGTCGCGCACGCCCTCGAACATCGCTCAGACGATTACCGAATGGCTGGAGCCGCCTGCCCCGCAAAGCCAGCAAAACAACGGTGCGCTTGACTCGACCACGCTGGACGTCTAAACGCGCCCCAACCAATCCGGGAGTCTCTGAGTCTTCCGGTCCTTTGCATTATGCAAGGATCGCCCCCCGTCAGCGCGTTGCGCCCACGGGGGACATTGGCATTTGGGCCGGTCTTGCTTACCTGTAAGACCATGATGAAACGGGGTTAAGGAGCCACGGGAATGTTTGAAAATCTATCCGAACGCCTTGGTGGTGTCTTTGACCGCCTGACCAAACAGGGCGCTCTGTCCGAGGATGACGTCAAAACCGCCCTGCGCGAGGTCCGCGTGGCCCTGCTGGAGGCGGACGTTTCCCTGCCCGTTGCCCGTGACTTCGTCAAGAAGGTCCAGGAACAGGCCACCGGTCAGTCCGTCACCAAATCCGTGACCCCCGGCCAGCAGGTCGTCAAGATCGTGCATGATGCCCTGGTCGAGGTGCTGCAAGGCGCCGAAGACCCCGGCGCGCTGAAGATCGACAACCCGCCTGCACCCATCCTGATGGTGGGTCTGCAAGGCTCGGGTAAGACCACGACAACCGGTAAACTGGCCAAACGCCTGAAAGAAAAAGAGGGCAAGCGGGTCCTGATGGCCTCGCTGGATATCTATCGTCCCGCCGCGATGCAGCAGTTGCAGGTTCTGGGCACGCAGATCGGTGTGGACACCCTGCCGATCGTGGCCGGTGAAACCGCCGTTCAGATCGCCAAGCGCGCCAAGACTCAGGCCTCGTTGGGCGGCTATGACGTCTATATGCTGGATACCGCCGGTCGTTTGCAGATCGACGAGACCCTGATGCAAGAGGTCGAGGACGTCCGCGACGCCGTCAACCCGCGCGAAACCCTGCTGGTGGTCGATGGCCTGACCGGTCAGGTCGCCGTTGAGGTCGCCGAGGAATTCGACGACAAGATCGGCATTTCCGGCGTGGTCCTGACCCGGATGGATGGCGACGGACGTGGCGGTGCCGCCCTGTCGATGCGCGCCGTGACCGGCAAACCCATCCGCTACGTCGGTCTGGGCGAGAAGATGGACGCTCTGGAAACCTTCGAGCCCGACCGGATCGCCGGTCGTATCCTTGGCATGGGCGACATCGTTGCCTTGGTCGAGAAGGCTCAGGAAACCATCGAGGCCGAGCAAGCCGAACGCATGATGCGCCGCTTCAAGAAGGGTCAGTTCAACATGAACGACCNNTGGGCATGATGCCGGGCATGGGTAAAATGGCCAAACAAGCTCAGGCTGCGGGCATGGACGACAAGGTGTTGAAGCGACAGATCGCCCTGATCCAGTCGATGACCAAGAAGGAACGCGCCAACCCGCAGATCCTGCAAGCCAGCCGCAAGAAACGTATCGCCCGCGGTGCTGGCCTGGAGGTCAGCGAGCTGAACAAGCTGCTGAAGATGCAGCGCCAGATGGCCGACATGATGAAGAAAATGGGCAAGATGGGCAAAGGCGGCATGCTCAAACAAGCCATGAAGGGCATGATGGGCAAGGGCGGCGCGCCGGATATGGCGGGCATGGATCCCAGCCAGATGGACCCCAAAGCGCTGGAACAAGCGGCCAAAGCCTTGGGCGGCGGTAAAGGCCTGCCCGGCGGTCTGCCGGGTCTGGGCGGCGGCGCGCTGCCCCCTGGCCTCAGCGGTTTCGGCAAGAAGAAGTAACATGCTGACCAACGCCCCCATCCTGGAAACTGATCGCCTGATCCTGCGTGGTCCGCGTCGTGAAGACGCGGAACCGCTGATGGATTTCCTGTGCGATCTGGACCGGGCCAAGGGGTTTGGCGCGTCTGACAATCGCTCGGACGCGTGGCGCTGGTTTGCGCTGAATATCGGCCACTGGCAGCTGCACGGCTATGGCTATCTAACGATAGAGGACAAATCCTCAGGCGCTGCCGCTGGCATCACCGGCATCTGGAACCCGCATGGCTGGCCCGAACCCGAACTGGGCTGGGTGGTTTTCGCCGGGTTCGAGGGCAAGGGCATCGCCTATGAGGCCGCCCAACGCGCTCGCGACTGGGCCTATGCGCCCGATGGGTTGGGCATGACCACTCTGACCTCGAACATTGTGCCGGGCAATACGCGGTCCATCGCGCTGGCCGAACGGCTGGGTGCCACCTACGAACGCACCTATCAGAACGTCGAAATGGGCGAAGACCTGATGTACCGCCACCCCGGTCCGGCCGATCTGGACAATGACGGTTCGGTGGAGGCCTACGCATGAGCGCGCTGAACATCCCCACGCTGGAAACCGACCGCCTGATCCTGCGCGCCCCGCGCGAAGAGGATGTCCGCGCCGAATTGGATTTCTACGCCTCTGACGCCTCGCGTTTTGTTGGCGGACCGATGCGCCCGGACCAGGTCTGGCGCCAGCAGGCCACGATCATGGGGCACTGGTTGTTCCGGGGCTATGGCTATTGGGCTGCCGTGGCTAAGGACACGGGAGCCTATCTGGGCCGCATCGGCCTGTGGTTCCCCGAAGGCTGGCCCGAGCGCGAAATCGGCTGGACACTGCTGCCCGCTGCACAAGGCAACGGCTATGCGACCGAGGGCGGCGCGGCCTTGCGCCAGTATGCCTATGAGACACTGGGCTGGGACACCGCAATCAGTCTGATCGCTCCTGAAAACGCCGCCAGCCAAGCCGTTGCACGTCGTTTGGGCGCGCGCTTTGAAACTCACCTCGACCACCCGCGCTTTGGGACGGTCGAAATCTGGCGTCACATCGCACCTGACGCGCAGCTCGCACAGGGAGTCGCCTGATGCCCAAAAATATCCCCGTCCTGGAAACTCAGCGCCTGATCCTGCGCGGCCCCGAGCCCGAGGATTATCCGAATTTCAAATCGACCTTCACCAGCTATCGCGCGCGTTTCATGGGCGGGCCGCTGAACGACTATGAAACCTGGATGCTGTATGCCGCCGAGATCGGCCACTGGCATATCCGTGGCTTTGGCATGTGGATGATCCACGACAAGGTGACCGACAAACCGTTGGGCATGGCGGGTGGCTGGCAGCCAGCAAAATGGCCCGAGGCCGAGCTGGCCTGGATCATCTGGCCGGAAACCGCTGGCAAGGGCTATGCGCTTGAGGCAACCCACGCCGTCCGCAACCATCTGTACACGCAGATGGGCTGGGAAACCGCCGTGTCCTATGTGGACCCCAAGAATTTGGATTCGATCCGTCTGGCCGAACGTCTGGGCGCCCAGCGCGATAAGTCCGCCACCACCGTTGACGGCCATGACATCGTGTATCGCCACCCCGCGCCCGATCAACTGGCAGGCAGCCAGCTGGCCAACGGGATCGAGATGGAGATCGCCAACTACGCCGACCCTCTGTTCAAACCGAAAGGGATGCCCATTGACTGACGCTGTGACCCGCGCCGCGGAAATCCTGAAGGAACACCGCGAAAGCATCGACCGTCTGGATGCGATCCTCGTCTACACGCTGGGCGAACGGTTCAAACACACCCAAGCGGTGGGCAAGCTGAAAGCCAGCCATGACCTGCCGCCTTCGGACCCCAATCGCGAGGCCACGCAAATCGCGCGGCTGGAAGATTTGGCAAACCGGGCCGATCTGGACCCCGATTTCGCCAAGAAGTTTCTGAACTTCATCATCGCTGAAGTCATTCAGCACCACAAGAAACACCAGGAATGACCCTGGCACGAAACCCAAGGACACGCCGGTCCGATACCGGCTCCCGCCATCTTTAAGGAGAACTAAACAATGGCAATGAAAATCCGTCTGGCCCGTGGTGGCTCGAAAAAACGCCCCTTCTACCGTGTTGTTGCTGCTGACAGCCGCATGCCGCGTGATGGCCGTTTCATCGAAAAACTGGGCACCTACAACCCGCTGCTGCCCAAAGACAGCGAAGAGCGTGTGAAGCTGGATATGGAACGCGTTCAGCACTGGCTGGACAAGGGCGCTCAGCCCACCGATCGTGTTGCTCGCTTCCTGGAAGCCGCTGGCGCCATCGAGAAAAAAGAGCGCAGCAACCCCAAGAAAGCTGTTCCCGGCAAGAAAGCTCAGGATCGCGCAGAAGAGAAAGCCGCCAAGGCTGCTGAAGCTGCCGAAGCCGCAGAAGCCCCTGCCGAAGAATAAGTCGCGCGTCTTAGGACGATCCGACTTCGCGAAAGGGCGTCGCATGTGCGGCGCCCTTTTTGCGTTGCGCTTGGGCGTGGCACAGTCTGCGCAGATGCCCGTGAGTGATCCGACGATTGCTCCCTTCTGTCGAAGCAGATAGAACCACCCCGAAACCGCCAAAGGAGTGGAAACATGAGCGAGCCAGACGAGCTGATCTGTGTAGCCACCATCGCCGGTGCCTTTGGCGTCAGGGGTGAGGTGCGGCTGAAAAGCTTTACCTCTGATCCCGAAGCGATCGAGGATTACAATCCCCTGGTGACCGAAGATGGCAGCCAGTCCTTTGAAATCGGCATCATCCAACCCATCAAGAACGGCCTGTCGGTGCGTATCCCGTCGGTTTCAACCAAGGAAGAGGCGGACGCGCTGAAGGGCGTCAACCTATACGTCCTGCGCTCGCGCCTGCCATCCTTGCCGGATGATGAGTTTTATCACGCTGATCTGATCGGCATCGAGGTTTTCGATACAGGCGGCACCCTTCTGGGCAAGGTCAAATCCGTGCAGAATCACGGCGCTGGCGACTTGCTGGAAATTCATGCTTCGGGGATGAGCTCGACCGTGCTGCTGCCCTTTACCCGCGCGGCTGTTCCGACCGTCGATATGACCGCCCGCCGCATAATCGCCGACCCGCCCGAGGGATTGTTCCCCGAATAGCCCCTGCATGACAAGCTTTGTCACTCGGGCCAAAGGCTGCGCGGTGGTAAGCTGCCCTCATGGCTTTTGAGAAATACTCCACCTCGGGCATCCTTCTGTATGCCGTTCCTTTGTACGCCGCGCCCATTCTGGCGGGGGCCAGCGCTGTATCATGGTCCGCTGTTCCGGTTTTCGCGGCATTGTTCGCAGTTCTGATCCTGAAAACCCGCCCTTTGCCCGACGACACCAGCGCCCTGGCCCTTTCGGTTGTCGCTGCGTTGATCCTGCATGGCGCTCTGGCCTCGGGGTTGTTTGCTGTGGGGCGCGGGGTCGCTATGGTCACGGGCAGCTTGCCCATTCCCGTTTGGGCAACGTTGGTGATGGGCGGGGCCGCCACGGGGCTGGGGCTTTGGCGGTATCGCTGGACCCCCGAACGGGCCGAGCTGGACGCCGTTCTGGACCAGACACTCTCGGCACTCAAGGACATGCCATCAAACGAGGACGACCCGCATTCGCGAGACTGACAGCGCAGCGCGCAAAACTGCCCTTTGCGATGCCGACCAGAACGCGCTAGACCCTCGCCATGACACAGACACCCAAATCGCATGGCAGCCTGTCCCACGGCGGGAATTCCCTTGGCAACAAATCGCATGGCCGGAAATCCATCCGTGCCAGCGCGAAACCTCAGGACCTGATGAGCGAGAGCGCCCAGTTGGCCGGCGTCTGGAGCGCGCGGGTGATCACTCTGTTCCCGCAGGCCTTTCCTGGGGTATTGGGCGAAAGCCTAACTGGCAAAGCCCTAAAAGACGGTAAATGGCAGCTGGAAACCACCGATCTGCGTGACTTTGGCGTGGGCAAACACCGCAATGTCGATGACACCCCTGCGGGCGGTGGCGCGGGCATGGTGCTGCGCCCGGATGTTCTGGGTGCCGCGATCGAACAGACAATGCAGGGCGCCCGCGGTACCTGGCCGCTGGTCTATCTGTCCCCGCGTGGTCGGCGCTTTGATCAGAAAATGGCGCGCGCTTGGTCCAAATGCGATGGGGTGACGATGTTGTGCGGCCGCTTCGAAGGCGTCGACCAGCGGGTGCTGGATCACTATGGCATCATGGAGGTTTCGCTGGGTGATTTCGTCATGACCGGAGGCGAAATCGCCGCCCAAGCCATGATTGATGCCACAGTGCGGCTGCTGCCCTCGGTTCTCGGCAATGCCGACAGCATCGAGGACGAGAGCCATTCCAACGGGTTGCTGGAGCATCCGCAATACACCCGCCCGGCAGAATGGATGGGCCGCGAAATCCCCGACGTGCTGATGTCCGGCCACCACGGCAAAGTCGCCCAATGGCGTCAGGACATGGCCGAGGAGATCACCCGCGAGCGCCGTCCCGACATGTGGGCCGAGTATCAGGAAAAAACGACCCAGAACTGATCCACCCCGATCTTTGGCCGAACCACAGGCTGACGCCTCACAAACCCCTTGCCTGCAACGCGATCTGTCCCTATACACCGCCCGTTCGCGGTCGGAATCGGCCTGCGGGCCTGTTGGGTATTTGGATATGTCTTCGGTGTCCTTTGACGATCCCCAACAGTTTTCAAAGAAAGACGACCTGAACACTCTGTCGGGCGCCAAGGCGGACCCGGACGAAGAACAAGAGCTCTGAGGATGTCACAGACCTTTGCGGATCAACCGCAAGCATAGTTAGGAGCAAAGCGATGGATCTGATCGCACAACTAGAGGCGGAACAAGTTGCCGCCCTGGGGAAAAGCATCCCCGATTTCAAAGCCGGCGACACCATTCGTGTCGGCTATAAGGTGACCGAAGGCTCGCGCACCCGTGTGCAGGACTACGAAGGTGTCTGCATCAGCCGTAAAAACGGCAACGGCATCGCCGGTTCGTTCACCGTTCGCAAGATTTCTTTTGGCGAAGGCGTGGAACGTGTGTTCCCGCTGTTCTCGACCAACATCGACAACATCACTGTTATTCGTCGTGGTCGCGTTCGTCGCGCCAAACTGTACTACCTGCGTACCCGCCGTGGTAAATCGGCCCGTATCGCAGAAGTCACCAACTACAAGCCCAAAGCCGGCGCCGAAGCATAAGGAACGGATTGATGAAAGATGGCATCCACCCCGACTATCACTTCATCGAAGTGAAAATGACCGACGGCACCGTTGTCACCATGCGCTCCACTTGGGGTGCAGAAGGCGACCAGCTGGCCCTGGACATCGACCCCAGCGTGCACCCCGCCTGGACCGGTGGCACCTCGCGTTTGATGGACGCTGGCGGCCGTGTGTCGAAGTTCAAAAGCAAATACGCTGGCCTGGGCTTCTAAGCCTACTGCCCTGCGCATTGTTGAAAACCCCGCCTTTTGGCGGGGTTTTTTGTTTTCAGGGGGCCGGATGCGGCTTGGCTCTTCCAAAATCGCGCCACAGATGCGAAGGATGACCTCTAATAGGGTAACAAAGCTTTGAAAATTCGCGCCGACCACAATATCCTGTGGCCGTAGAACGAAAACAAGGCAAGTATAGCGGGATAAGGGCGAATGGCGCATATCATTGTCGTCGGAAACGAAAAGGGTGGAGCCGGAAAATCCACGGTCTCGATGCATGTGGCAACGGCACTGGCGCGGATGGGCAAGAATGTCGCCGTGCTGGATCTGGATTTGCGACAGAAAACCTTTGCGCGGTATGTCGACAATCGTCACAAGTTTCTAAGCGACGCCGGGCTGGAACTGCCCAGCCCCACGTACCATGATCTGCCCCCCGTGGATCAGGAACAGCTGAAACCCGGCGAGAACCCGTATGACCACCGCCTGTCCAAAGCCATCGCTGCGGTCGAGCCGGACAATGACTTCATTCTGATCGACTGCCCTGGGTCTCATACCCGCCTGAGCCAGGTGGCGCATTCGCTGGCCGATACCTTGGTCACGCCGTTGAACGACAGTTTTGTTGATTTCGACCTGCTGGCCCATGTGGACAACGAGGGCCGCAAAATCGAAGGCCCCTCGGTCTATTCCGAGATGGTCTGGAACGCACGGCAATTGCGGGCCCAAGCGGGGCTGAAACCCATCGACTGGGTCGTCCTGCGCAACCGTCTGGGTGCGCAGAACATGGTGAACAAGGAAAAGATGGAAAAGGCGCTGGACGCTTTGGCCAAACGCATCGGTTTCCGTGTTGCCCCCGGGTTCCACGAACGTGTGATTTTCCGCGAATTGTTCCCGCGCGGCCTGACCCTGCTGGACCTGCGCGACATTGGGGTGAAACAGCTGAACATCTCGAATGTGGCGGCCCGGCAAGAGCTGCGCGACCTGATCAAATCGCTGGACCTGCCGGATGTCGAGGTTAACTTCTGATCCGGCTCAGCCCATCCGGGCCAGTTTGACCAGCGCCTGACGCAAGACCACGTTTTCCTCTTTCGTCAGGATCGAAGACAGCTTTACATCATAGTCCACTGCGATCTCTCGGAGATCCAAATAGGCGGTGCGGCCAGCGGGCGTCAGATCCAAATGCTCGAGCCGCCTGTCACCGTCGTCCTGTGTGCGCGTCAGAAAACGTCGCTGCGCCAATCGCTGCACGGCGCGACTGATTTTGGTTTTGTGCATTTTTGAACGCTGGCCGATGTCTTTGGCCGTCATCCGGCCGTAAATCCCCAGATGGAACAGCACCCGCCATTCTGTCCGCAGCATCCCGTAGCGATCTTTATACGCCTTCTGAAACTCTAGACTGCTTTCTTCGGCGGCCTGATTCAGCAGGTAAGGCAGGAATTGTTGCAGCGGAAACTTATCATTTTCTGTCATTTGTCTAGCTCTACCCGTTGTTAGTTACAAAAACAACCATTAACGCTGCAACGATAGAGGAGACGCGCCATGAATCACCAGACACCGCCCGAGGCCTATGTGCAGGCTCCGACCGATGTGGGCACGACGCCCGGCTACATGCCCGGCTTTGGCAATGATTTCGAAACCGAGGCCCTGCCCGGCGCCCTGCCGCAGGGGATGAACAGCCCTCAGAAATGTAACTATGGGCTTTATGGCGAACAGCTGTCGGGAACAGCCTTCACCGCGAACCCGCCCGAGCGGACCTGGTGCTATCGTATCCGCCCCAGCGTGAAACACTCGCACCGCTATACCAAGATCGACCTGCCCTATTGGAAATCCGCGCCCTGCGTGGACCCGGATGTCACCAGCCTGGGCCAGTATCGATGGGACGCCGTGCCGCATTCCGACGAAGGCCTGACCTGGCTGACCGGGATGCGCACCATGACCACCGCCGGCGACGTGAACACTCAGGTCGGCATGGCCAGCCATATCTATCTGGTGACGGATTCGATGGAGGACGAGTATTTCTTCTCGGCTGATAGCGAGCTGTTGGTGGTCCCGCAAGAAGGCCGCCTGCGGTTTTTCACCGAGCTGGGCATCATCGACGTGGAACCCAAGGAAATCGCCATCCTCCCGCGTGGTCTGGTCTATAAGGTCGAGGTTCTGGAAGGCCCCTGCCGTGGCTTCGTCTGCGAAAACTATGGTCAGAAATTCGAGCTGCCGGGGCGTGGCCCGATCGGCGCCAACTGCATGGCCAACCCGCGTGATTTCAAGGCCCCTGTTGCGGCCTATGAGGACAAAGAAGTGCCCTCGAAGATCACCGTGAAATGGTGCGGGCAGTTTCATACGTCCGAGATCGGCCAATCGCCGCTGGATGTGGTTGCCTGGCATGGCAACTATGCCCCCTACAAATACGACCTGCGCACCTATTGCCCGGTCGGCGCGATCCTGTTCGACCACCCGGACCCCTCGATTTTCACCGTGCTGACTGCGCCCTCGGGGCAGCCAGGTACGGCAAATATCGACTTTGTCCTGTTCCGCGAACGCTGGCTGGTGGCCGAGGATACCTTCCGCCCGCCGTGGTATCACAAGAACATCATGTCCGAGCTGATGGGCAACATCTATGGTCAGTACGACGCCAAACCCCAGGGGTTTGTCCCCGGCGGGATGAGCCTGCATAACATGATGCTGCCGCATGGCCCGGATAAGAACGCGTTCGAGGGGGCCTCGAATTCGAACCTTGGGCCGGACAAGCTGGACAACACCATGTCCTTTATGTTCGAGACCCGGTTCCCGCAGCACCTGACTGCATTTGCCGCCGACGAGGCGCCATTGCAGGATGACTATATCGATTGCTGGACAGATCTGGAGAAGAAGTTCGACGGCACCCCCGGCAAAAAGTAAGGCATTGGGGCGCTGCCCCCTTGGCCTGCGGCCAATTCCCCCGGAGTATTTCGGGAGCAAAGAAAGCGGTGCGGTGAAGCGCATCTGATGGAAGGACGACGAATGTCATTGAAGAAAAGCTGGGTTGAGAGTGCGAATAGTGCTGAGAGCCCGTTCCCCCTGAACAATCTGCCCTATGGTGTGTTTTCAACCACCGAGACGGAGCCGCGCTGCGGTGTGGCGATTGGCGACATGATTTTGGATTGCCAGGCTGCGGAAGAAGAGGGGCTGATCGCGCTGAGTGACGTGCCCCTGTTCGACGTGCCCTTCTGGAATGAGGTCATGGAAGAGGGCTCTGCGCTGTGGGCCGCCCTGCGCGCGCGTCTGACCGAGATCCTGGCCGAGGGCAGCGCCGATCAGGCGGCCGTGGAATCCATGCTGGTGCCGCAAGACGACGCGACCCTGCACATGCCGATTCTGGTGTCGGAATATACGGATTTCTATGCCGGCAAGAACCATGCTCTCAACGTGGGCACCATGTTCCGCGGTCCCGAAAATGCCCTGCCGCCCAACTGGTTGCACATTCCGATTGGGTATAATGGCCGGGCATCCTCGGTTGTGGTTTCGGGAACGGATGTGCGCCGTCCCTGGGGTCAGCTGAAAGGCCCGAATGATGATGCCCCTCGCTGGGCCCCCTGTGCGCGCTTTGATCTGGAGCTGGAGATGGGCGCGATCGTCGGCACCTCGTCCGACGGGCCGATCACCGTGCAAGAGGCTGACGACAACATCTTTGGTTATGTGCTGCTGAACGACTGGTCGGCGCGTGACATCCAGGCGTGGGAATACCAGCCGTTGGGGCCGTTCCAGGCCAAGGCGACCGCCACCACCATCAGCCCGTGGATCGTGACCAAGGCCGCGCTGGATCCTTTCCGCTGCGACACCCCCGCCCGTGAAAAAGAGCTGCTGCCGCATCTGCGCGATTGCGGCCCGATGCTGTATGATGTCGACCTGTCCGTGACCCTGGCGCCCGCGGGCGAAGAGGCCACGACCATCACCCGCACCAACTATAACATGATGTATTACTCGGCCGCGCAGCAGCTGGCACATCACACCACCAGCGGCTGCCCGATGAATGCGGGCGATCTGCTGGGTTCGGGGACGATTTCGGGGCCAACCAAACCCGAGCGCGGCTCGCTGCTGGAGCTTAGCTGGGGCGGCAAGGAACCGCTGACGCTAGACACCGGAGAAGAGCGTTGCTTCCTTGAAGATGGTGACACGCTGACCCTGCACGGCGCCGCCAAGGGCGATGGCTACACCATCGGTTTCGGCGCCTGCACCGGCACCGTTCTGCCCGCGCTTGATGCCCCCTATAAACGCTAAAGGAATACCAAAATGGCCAAAGCATTTGCGTCCCAAGGGGACATGACCGAAAAAACCATCAGCTTCACCGAAGTGGGCGAGGGCCTGTACGCCTTCACCGCCGAGGGCGACCCGAACAGCGGTGTGATCATCGGTGACGACAGCGTGATGATCGTCGAGGCTCAGGCCACTCCGCGCCTGGCCAACAAAGTGATCGAGTGTGTGCGCAGCGTCACCGACAAGCCGATCACCCACGTGGTTCTGACCCACTATCACGCCGTGCGTGTTCTGGGCGCCAGCGCCTTTGGAGCGCAGCAGGTCATCATGTCGGACACCGCCCGTTCAATGGTGGTGGAACGCGGACAAGAGGATTGGGACAGCGAATTCCAACGCTTCCCCCGCCTGTTCGAGGGTCACGAATCCATCCCCGGCCTGACCTATCCGACGACCAGCTTTAGCAACTCGATGACCGTGTATCTGGGCAACCGCCGCGTGGATATCCGCCAGATCGGCCGCGCGCACACCGCGGGGGATTCCATAATCCACGTCCCCGACCAGAACGTGATGTTCACCGGCGATATCGTCGAATACCACTCGGCCTGCTATTGCGGTGACGGGCATTTTGGCGACTGGGGCGCTACACTGGACAAGATCAAAGCCTATGACGTGGACGCCATCGCGCCCGGTCGTGGCGATGCTCTGGTCGGCAAGGAAATGGTGAACGCCGCCATTGAAAACACCCGCGATTTCGTCGACAGCACCTATCGCCCCGCTGCCAAGGTGGCTGCGCGCAACGGCACTCTGAAAGAAGCCTGGGATGCCGTCCGCGAGGAATGTGACCCCAAGTTCGCCGACTACGCCATCTACGAACACTGCCTGCCGTTCAACGTTGCCCGCGCCTATGACGAGGCCCGCGGCATCGACACCCCCCGCATCTGGACCGCCCAGCGCGATCTGGACATGTGGGAGGCCCTGCAAGGCTAAGCTTCGCCCCCGCGCCGACAGGACCGGGGGAGCCTGAAACCAAGTTTGAACACCTGAAAGTCATGCGAGGGCATGGCATTCTACAAGTGCACCCAAAAAACAGGGAGGAGACACCCATGTTTGACGACAGATACACGCTGGCCTACCGGCTGTACCCCTATGAAAAGTCGCCCGATCAGGACAAATCCGAGGCCGTGCGCCACCCGGTCGTCGTGATGGGCGGCGGCCCCATCGGCATCGCTACCGCGCTGGATTTGGGCCTGCAAGGGATCCCGGTTCTGGTGCTGGACGACCACGAAGGCGTGGGCATGGGCAGCCGCGCAATCTGTTTCGCCAAACGCTGTCTGGAAATCGCCGACCGCTATGGCTGCGGCGAACCGATGCTGGACAAGGGCGTTGTCTGGAACCTGGGCAAGGTGTTCCATAAGGACGATAAAGTCTTTGAATTCAACCTGCTGCCGGAAGAGGGGCATAAGTACCCCGCCTTCATCAACATGCAACAGCCCTATTACGAAAGCTTCCAGATCGAACGCCTGCGCGAGCTGCAAGCTCAGGGTGCTCCGATCGAAATCCGCGGCAAGAACCGCATCGACACTGTCGAGGTCAAAGACGACCATGTGGTGCTGGAGGTTTCCACGCCAGACGGCCCGTATCAGGTCGAGGCCGACTGGCTGATCGGCTGTGACGGCGCCAGCTCGCCCCTCCGCGAGATGCTGGGCTATGACTTCACCGGCAAGGTCTTTCAGGACAGTTTCCTGATCGCTGACATCAAGATGAAAGGCGACGTGACTTTCCCGACCGAGCGCTGGTTCTGGTTCGAACCCAGCCACGGCGAGGGCGCCTCGATGCTGCTGCACAAACAGCCCGATGATGTCTGGCGCGTGGACTTCCAGATCGGCTGGGATGTAGACCGCAAGGAAGAGATGAAAGAGGAAAACATCCGCCGCCGTTTGGATGCATTCCTGCAGGGTGTCGAATACGACATGGTTTGGTCCTCGATCTATACGTTCCAGTGCAAACGGATGGATAGTTTCCGCCATGGGCGCGTGTTCTTTGCCGGGGACGCCGCGCATCAGGTGTCGCCCTTTGGCGCGCGTGGGGCGAACTCGGGCATGCAAGACGTGGATAACCTGGGCTGGAAACTGGGTCTGGTGATCAACGGCCTGGCCCCCGACAGCCTGTTGGACACCTATAACAACGAGCGGATCCACGGCGCGGATGAGAACATCCTGAACTCGACTCGTTCCACCGATTTCATCACCCCGAAATCCGGCATGTCCAAGCTGCTGCGCGACGCGGTGCTGAACCTGTCCGAGAGGTACGAATTCGCCCGACCCATGGTGAATTCGGGGCGTCTGTCGGTGCCTTGCACCTATGATGGCTCGCCGCTGAATACCCCGGACGCGCTGAACGGCCCCGAGCGCACACGGCCCGGATCGCCCTGCCCCGACGCGCCGCTGGGGGATGCGTTCCTGCTGTCGAAACTGGGGAACGAATTCATCCTGCTGACCATCGACGCGGATGCGCCCGATGCGTTGGACGAAGGCGGTGTCTCGGTCAAACGTCTGGCCCTGTCCGCCAAGGACGATGCCACGGCCGCCTTGACTGAACGCTATCTGGGTGACGCCAGCCAGGCCGTGTATCTGATCCGCCCGGACCAGCATGTCGCCGCGCGCTTTGACAGCTATGACGAAACCAAAATCCGCGCTGCCCTGCGCCGCGCCTCCGGCAAGGAGTAAGCCTGATGTCCGATCTGATCCTGACCCCAAATATCGACGGCGTTGACGATTTCTATGCTGAACTGATCGCCACCCATGACGGCCTGAGCGACGCGGACAGCAATGCGTTGAACGCCCGTCTGGTGCTGATCCTGGCCAATCACATCGGAGATCGTAACGTTCTTAGCGCTGCGATGAAAGCGGCCAAGAACGCCTGACGCTGCGGGTATCCTTGACCTTTTGACACCCCGGTGATGGAATTTCCTTGCCGGGGTGTTTCGCTTCCTGCTATTTAACATGTTAATCGAATGTGAGGAGGGTCACATGAAGTGGAGCGAATTCCCAAAATGGGGTAAATGGGCGGCCGACTGGGCTGCGAATTACCACGCGGGCCTGCGCGACAAACCCGTGCGCGCACAGACCAAACCTGGGGATGTGCTGAACGCGCTGCCAGTGTCTCCGCCAGATGCCGCGCAACCGATCGAGGACGTGATCGCGGATTTCGAACGGATCGTCATGCCGGGGATCACCCATTGGCAGCATCCCCGCTTTTTTGCCTATTTCCCTGCGAACGCGTCTCCGGCTGCGGTTTTGGCCGACAATCTGGTCACCGCGATGGCGCCACAATGTATGCTGTGGCAGACGTCCCCGGCCGCGACCGAGATGGAAACCCGCATGATGGACTGGCTGCGCCAAGGGCTGGGCCTGCCCGAGGGGTTTGCCGGCGTCATCCAGGATTCGGCGTCCTCGGCCACGCTGGCTGCGGTGCTGGTGATGCGGGAACGTGCCCTGAACTGGGATGGCAACGCCAATGGCCTGCCGGGACAGAAAACCTTGCGGATCTATTGCTCGGACGAGGTACATACCTCGGTTGATCGTGCCATCTGGGTTGCGGGTATCGGCCAGGCCAATCTGGTGCGCATCCCCACGCAAGGCCCGCTGCGTTCAATGAATATCCTCGCGCTGGAAGCTCAGATCCAGGCCGATCTGGCCGCGGGATACCAACCTGCCGGTATCGTCGCCTGCGTGGGCGGAACCGGGACCGGCGCCTGTGATGACATCGCCGCAACCTGCGCCATCGCGCAGAAATACGACCTGTACACCCATGTGGACGCCGCCTGGGCGGGATCGGCCATGATTTGCCCCGAGTACCGCGACCTGTGGGCTGGCGTGGATCAGGCAGACTCGGTTGTGTTTAACCCGCATAAATGGCTGGGCACGCAGTTCGATCTGTCTGCCCATTTCGTGAAATCCCCCGAGGCTTTGACCCAGACTCTGGCGATCCAGCCCGAGTATCTGAAGACACATGGTGCGGACGGGATCATCAACTATTCAGAATGGTCGGTGCCCCTGGGTCGTCGTTTCCGCGCGCTGAAGCTGTGGTTCATGATCCGCGCTTACGGTCTGGACGGGCTGCGTCAGATGATCCGCAACCATGTAACCTGGTCTCAGGCTTTGGCCGAACAGCTGCGCAACACCCCCGATTTCGAGATTGTCACCGAGCCTGTGCTGTCCCTGTTCACGTTCAGGTTTACACCCGCCGGGCTGGACGCCGACCAGGCGACGCTGGACCTGCTGACCGCGATCAATGACGCGGGCAAAATCTATCTGACCCAGACACGCACTCAGGGAAAACTGGTGATCCGGTTCCAGGCCGGTCAGTTTGATTGTACTCAGGATGACATCCAGACCGCCTATGATGTGATCACCGAAACCGCTAAATCCCAAAAGGACCGCTAAGATGCCCGCAATCAAGAACCCGTTCAAAGCCGCCCTTGCCGCGGGAAAAATGCAATACGGCTGTTGGTCCGGATTTGCCGATGCCTTTGCGATCGAGGTGCTGGGCACCGCAGGTTTCGACTGGATTGTTGTGGACGGAGAGCACGCGGCCAATGACATCCGCTCGATCCAAGCGCAATTGCAGGCGCTTCAGGGCTCAGAATCGCATCCTGTCGTCCGTGTCCCGATTGGCGAGGACTGGATGATCAAACAGGTGCTGGATGCCGGGGCGCAGACCGTTCTGGTGCCCATGGTCGAAAGCGCCGCGCAGGCCGAACAGTTGGTCCGCGCAATGCGCTATCCGCCCGAGGGGATCCGGGGTGTTGGGGCGGCCATGGCTCGTGCCTCGCGTTTTGGCGGGATCGCCGATTACGTGAAGGTCGCCAATCAAGAGATCTGCCTGCTGGTTCAAATCGAGAACCGCAAGGGCGTCGAGGCGTTGGACGAAATTCTGAAGCTGGATAAAATCGACGGAGTCTTTATTGGCCCGGCTGATCTGGCCGCCGATCTGGGCCATCCGGGCAACCCTTCTCATCCCGACATACGCGCCGTGATACAGGATTGCATGAGTCGGATCGCGGCCTCGGACAAGGCGGCGGGTATCCTGACGCCCGATGACAAAATCGCCGCCGAGTATCGCGATTGGGGCGCGCAATTCCTGGCCGTGGGGCTGGACGTCGTGATGCTGGCTCAGGCCGCGCGCAGTAAAGTGGCGCATTGGAAAGGCTAGGCACTCGCGCCCAAAAGCCCCGCCTGGATCGACCAAGCGGGGCGTTGTCAGCTACAGTGCGGCAAAGGCCGTGCGTAGCGAAGACAGGATCACCTGCACATCCTCAGAAGTCAGAACCAAGGGCGGCGACAGGATGATATTGGGGCCCGATACGCGCACCATCGCCCCTGCTTGATAGGTTGCCTGTTGGAGTTGGGTGGTGGTTTTCTTGTCGATCGGGGCCTTCGTAGCGCGATCACTGACCAGTTCGATCGCGCACATCAGACCATGGCCACCCCGCACGTCACCAATCAGGTCGAAATCCGCCTGCAAGGCCAGCAAGCCGTCAAACAGCTCTTGCCCGCGCGCTGCGGCATTTTCGGGCACGTTCAGACGCTTGGTTTCCGCTAGGCAAGCCAAGGCAGCCGCGGCCCCGACCGGATGACCCGAATAGGTATAGCCGTGACCAATGGCAGCCTTGCCGGTCTCGTCCTTTTCAAACACCTGAGCCACATCTTCGGCAATCATCACCGCACCAAAGGGGAAATACCCGTTGGTGATCGCCTTGGCAGTGCTCATCAGATCAGGCTGCACGCCCCAGTGACGCGAGCCCGTCCAGCTGCCGGTGCGGCCAAAGGCGGTGATCACCTCGTCCGCGATCAGCAGGATGCCGTGACGCGTACAAATTTCGCGCACGCCGGGCATAAAGGACGGGTGCGGCGGGATCACGCCTCCTGCGCCCAGAATAGGCTCCATGATCATCGCAGCGATGGTGCCTGCGCTCTGAAAGGCAATCTCATCCTCCAGCGCTTGCAGGCACAGCTGCGCCAACTTCGCGGGATCGGTCTCGTTGAACGGATTGCGATAGGGATAGGGCGCGGGGATGTGGAAACATCCCGGCATCAAGGGTTCATAGGCCGTGCGGAAATTGGCGTTTCCGTTGACCGAGGCCCCGCCAAAATGCGTACCGTGATAGCCCTTTTTCAGCGACAGAAACTTGGTGCGGCCACTCTCGCCCCGGATTTTGTGGTACTGACGCGCCAGCCGCAGCGCGGTTTCCACGGAATCCGATCCACCCGAGGTATAAAACGCCCGCGTCAGCCCGTCGGGCTCGAAAAAGTCCCGCAGCTCTTCGGCCAGCTCGATTGCGCAATCGTTCGAGGTGCCGCGAAACATCGAATAATAGGGCAGCCTGTTCAGCTGAGCGGCGATGGCGTCCTTGATCGGTTGGCAGGAATACCCCAGATTCACGTTCCACAGCCCGCCGACACCATCCACGACCTTGTGCCCGTCCACGTCAACGATGCACACGCCTTCGGCCTCGGTCAGGATAGTCGGAGGGTTGGCCTGACTGTCCGCCGGATGCGCCATCGGATGCCAGACCGAGCGGGCGTTCATCTCTTTCAAATAATTGCTGTCTTTCATGTCATTCTCCAGCTTGGCCGCGCGAATGGGCGGGCAGAGTTCGGTCGTAATCATCAGGCGGGAAGCCCCCCAAAAGCCACGTCAATTCCAGCGTGTGGCGCTTCACCTCGCGTCGGATATTCGCGATCCTCTGCTGATCCATACGGGCGGTTGGGGCAGCGACGGCCACCGCTCCGATCACCTTTTGTTGGGCATCGAATATTGGACAGGCATGAGAGTGCACATCCTTTTCAAACCCACCCACATAGGTCGAGATTCCGGTTGTCCGGGTGTCCGCCAGCATCTGTCGGATCTTGGCAGGATCGGTCACGGTATCCTTGGTTCGAGCGGGCAGCGCACCGCTCAGCACAGTGTCCACAAACTCTGCCGATGCATAGGCCAGCACGGCCAGCCCAGACGCCGTGCCATGAAAAGTGACAACCTCGGCGTCCTCCATCATGACGCGGGTGCCATGAGCAGGGCTGTAGGCAAAGTCGACTGTCGCTAGAATTTCGCCCTGCACGCCCGACATATGCGCGGTTTCCCCGGTGACATCCGCCAGCTGCTGCAGAACCTGGCCCGTCAATTTCCGCGTTGGAACCGCTGCCTCGCGCAATGATGCCAGACGTAAAAAGACCGGGCCCAACTGGTACTCTCGATTCGAGCCAACCTGCTCAACATAGCCATGCACGGCCAGTTCGTTCATCAACCGATGCACCGTGGCCTTGTTCATGCCCGACAGCCGGGTCAGTTCGCTCAGCCCGATCCGTGGGTGAGACCTGTCAAAAAAGCCTATCAGAGACAGTGCCTTAGATACGGTTCCCATCAGATGTCATTCCATTCCAAGTTTTCACCTTAGGCGCGCAGATCAATTTGACGGCCCCTGCTTTTCCAAATGTGTTGACAGAAAGACGCGGGCTCTGTCAATCTAAATTAGAACCGTCGGTTCATATAATGAACCAGTCACTGGCAAGGAAGCAAAATGACCACCCAGTCCCAAATCGACGCGCTACGCAGCACGCCCGTTGCCCCGCAAAAACTGCTGATCAACGGCGCGTGGGAACCCGCCAAGGGTGGCGAGATGGACGTGACCTCGCCTATTGACGGGCAGAAGCTGACAACGCTTGGCCGGGCCTCGAAATCAGATGTAGCACGGGCAACGGCGGCGGCACGGCGATCATTTGACGACGGGCGCTGGTCGCGGATGGCGCCGGCCGCGCGTAAAAAGGTGCTGCTGAAAATCGCTGATCTGATCGAAGCAGACGCGCTGGCCCTGACCGTTCTGGGCGTGCGCGACAACGGCACCGAATTCAACATGGCCCTGAAGGCCGAGGCGGGTTCGGCTGCGGGCACCTTCCGTTACTATGCCGAAGCGCTAGACAAGCTGTATGGTGAAATCGCCCCGACCGCGCCTGACGTGCTGGGCCTGATTCACCGCGAACCGGTTGGGGTGATCGGCGCCATCGTGCCGTGGAATTTCCCGCTGATGATCGGCGCCTGGAAACTGGCGCCTGCGCTGGCGGCTGGCAACTCGGTCGTGCTGAAGCCCGCAGAAACCGCCAGCCTGTCGTTGCTGCGTCTGGCCGAGATTTGCACCCAGGCCGGCCTGCCTGATGGGGTTCTGAACGTCGTCACCGGTTACGGTCACGAGACCGGAGAGGCACTGGCCCTGTCGATGGATGTGGACGTGATGGTGTTCACAGGCTCGGGGATGACAGGGCGTCGTTTGCTGGAATACGCGGCGCAATCCAACCTGAAACGCACCTATCTGGAGCTGGGCGGCAAGTCCCCCAACATCGTTTTCGCCGATGTCGAGGATCTGGACCACGCGGCCAAAGTCTCGGCCATGGGGATTTTCCGCAATTCGGGGCAGGTCTGCGTTGCAGGCTCGCGCTTGCTGGTCCAAAGCGCGATCCATGACGAATTTGTCGCGCGTATGGCGCACCATGCCAAAGCCTTGAACGTCGGCGACCCGCTGGATTTGAACAGCCAGGTGGGGGCCGTGAATTCAGACCGGCAACTGGCAGGCAATCTGGGCTTTGTCGAAGACGCGATAAAGGACGGCGGCACCGTCGCGCTGGGGGGAAACCGTATTCTGGAGACCACCGGCGGGTATTACATGGAACCCACAATCGTTACCGGCGTTCAGCCCGATCACCGGCTGGCTCAGAACGAAGTTTTCGGCCCCGTGCTGGCCGTCACGCCGTTCGAGACCGAGGCAGAGGCCCTGAACATCGCCAATGGCACCGATTTCGGGCTAGCGGCGGGGGTCTGGACTGGCAATCTTGGCCGTGCCCATCGCATGGTGCGTGATATTCGGGCAGGCGTGGTGCATGTGAACACGTATGGTGGCGCGGATAACACGGTGCCCTTGGGTGGCGTCAAACAATCTGGCAATGGGCATGACAAATCACTGCATGCGTTTGATAAGTATGTGGACATGAAAACTGCCTGGATACAGCTATGACCGAAACTCTTGTTCAGAAGCGCGCGCGTCTTCTGGGCCCAAATGTTCCGACCTTTTATGAACACCCCGTGCACCTGGTCAAAGGCCAGGGGCAATGGCTGTGGGACACTAAGGGGCGCAAATACCTGGATTGCTACAATAATGTCCCGCATGTGGGGCATTGCCACCCAAAGGTGGTTCAGGCGATTTGCAAACAAGCGGGCACTCTGAACACGCATACGCGGTACCTGCATGACGGAATTGTGGACTATGCCGAGCGTCTGACCGCCAAATTCGCCGACAGTCTGGACACCGTGCTGATGACCTGCACCGGATCCGAGGCAAACGACGTTGCCCTGCGCATGGCTCAGGCGGTGACGGGCAATACCGGGGTCATTGCCACGGATCACACCTATCATGGCAACACCATTGCGGTCAGTCAGCTAAGCCGGACCAAACCCCCGATTGGCGGCTATTGGGACAATATGGCCTTTGTGCCTGCCCCCGACAGTTATCGTCCCTTAGGGGGAGAGGCCGGGATGGCTCATGCCCGCGCCTTTGCCGCCGAAGTCGAGGCCCGGATTGTTGAACTGGAGGAAAAGGGCCACGGCATCTCGGCGCTGGTGATCTGTCCGTTTTTCGCCAACGAGGGCTTCCCCGATCTGCCCACCGGGTGGCTGACCCCCGCGATCAACGCCGTGCGCAAAGCCGGAGGCGTGATCATCGCCGACGAGGTGCAGCCAGGGTTCGGGCGGTTGGGCTCTCACTTCTGGGGCCACGAGAAAATGGGCTTTACCCCCGAAATCGCGACGATCGGAAAACCTATGGCCAATGGGCATCCCGTTGGCGCAGTGGTTGCTGGACATGACACGATGGCTGCGTTCCGTAATGCCTTTGGCTATTTCAACACGTTCGGCGGCAATCCGGTTTCCATGGCAGCCTGCGCGGCCACGCTGGATGTGATCGAACAAGAGGATCTGCAAGCCAACGCCGCCGACGTGGGCGCCTATGCCAAATCCTGTTTGCAGGAACTGGCCACGCAGCACGACTGTATCGGTGATGTGCGCGGTTCGGGTCTGTTCTTTGGAGCAGAGATGGTGCTGGACCAAGACACTAAAACGCCCGCGCCTGACTTTACCAAACGTGTTGCCAACGGCATGCGGCAACGCGGGGTCCTGCTGAACTTTCTTGGGCGTCACGCGAATGTTCTGAAAATGCGCCCCCCGATGGTGTTCACGCGCGCCAACGTGGATCAGGTTATCTCGACTTTGGACGAGGTATTGGGCCAGACCGAGGCCACCGCATGACCGACCCCATTGCCGCCAAGGCTGCTGCGCTGTGGGGGATTTCTGCGCAGGACATCGCCCTTGCCGCGCGGCGTGAGAATACGGTGCTGAAGGCACGTAAGGACGGGTCTGACTATGCCCTGCGTCTGCACCGCCCCGGATACCGCACCCGCGCCGAGCTGTTGTCAGAATTGCAGTGGATGGAGGCTTTGGCGCTGAACGGGTTAACGGTGCCGCAACCCGAACCGTCGCTGAATGGCTCTTTGATCGAATACATAGGCGACACGCCGATTAGCCTCTTGTCTTGGATGCCCGGCACGCCTTCGGGCGCAGGAGCGCGTCTGGATGTGGAAAATCCGGCGCAATTTGCGGAACGGCTGGGTCGCGCCCTGGCCAAGATGCACGCGCTGTCGGACGAATGGGCTGGGCCCACGGAATTCTCTCGTCCGTCATGGGATCTGGAGGGCTTGTTGGGCCAGACGCCCTTATGGGGGCCGTTCTGGGATAACCCCGACCTGTCACCGGACGAGTCCTTGCTACTGCAACGCACCCGCGACAAAGCCTATGATAGGCTCGAAAACATCGCTGGTGATCTGGATTTTGGGCTGATTCACGCCGACATCATCACCGAAAATATCCTCACCCAAAACGGTTCCGTCGGGCTGATTGACTTTGATGATGGCGGATGGGGATTTCGCGTGTTCGAGCTCGCGACATTTCTGATGCGTTTTCTGGATCACCCTGAGTACATGACCCTGCGCTCTGCCTTGCTGAGCGGCTATGCCACCTGTGAAACCATTGACCCCGAGACCCTGGATTTCTTTATCCTTCTCAGGGCGTTGACCTATCCTGGTTGGATTATCCCGCGCCGCGCAGAACCCGGCGGCAAAGAACGGTCGATCCGGGCGGTCCGCACCGCCGTCCCGCTGGCGCAACGCTTTCTGACAAGCTAACGCCCCAAGGCGCAAAGAAAATGCCGGGTCATGTGATTTGCCGCTTGCAGCGCGGGTCGGCTTTTTCTAAAAGCGCGTGCACGCCAAGAGTGCTCCGTTCGTCTATCGGTTAGGACGCCAGGTTTTCAACCTGGAAAGAGGGGTTCGATTCCCCTACGGAGTACCACTCCTTTTCCATCATGTTGTACACAAAGCCGCAAACTGCGACGGCCTGCGGGTGACATCGCGCGTTATGTGGTGTAGCCATCAATCAACGTAGACGGAGGCGCTCATGGACGGAACTCTTGCAACCCTGTTTCTTGTGGCAGGTCTGACCGACATGACAATGAATTTTTGCGACGATGGCTGTCTGGCGACCTCGCCCTTGGAGTCGCGCATCGCCATTTCAGCAGGTGACGTTGAATTTCAAGGCAGCAGCATCGCGAGCGAGATTTACCTGCGCTATGACCTGCCCAAGAGATACGGGCCGTTTCAACCCGCCATGGGTATTTCTGTCACCGATGATGGCAGCATCTGGTTCGGGGCTGGCTCCAGTTGGACCTATCAGTTTGCGCAGGACCGCGGCTATGTTCAGCTGCACTTGATGCCCGGAGTCTATGGCAAGGGGAATGGCCCCGATCTGGGCTCAACGATCGAGTTCCGCTCGGGCGCTGAAATCGGGTTTGAAACTGCCAAGGGTATTCGCATCGGCCTGTCATATGACCACCGCTCGAATGCGGATACAGGCTCGATCAATCCTGGCCTGGAAACCATTCAGCTGCGCGCCAGTTTCCCGCTGCGCTGAGCATTACATAAGACCTTAGTCGCGTTGGGCGACCTTTGCTTGCGTACTAAATTTGGCGTAACGCAAAAGAAGGGCGAAAACTGTGGCAGACAATATAGAACGAGTGGTTGCAACCCCCGCAGCGGTGGCGTTGCTGAGCGAAATGCGCAGCGAATACGGTGACCTCGTTTTTCAGATGTCGGCAGGGTGCTGTGACGGATCTGGCCCGATGTGCTATCGCGCGGACGAGGCATATATCGGCGACGGCGACGTGAAATTGGGCGAGGTCGAAGGCACCGCAATTTGGGCCTCGCGTTCGATCGCAACCATCTGGGAAAACTCGCAGCTGATCCTGGATACCGGCACAGGCAGCGGCAACGGATTCAGCCTGGACAACGGCCGAGCCACCCATTTCGTGACCCGAGCCCGTATTCTTTCCGAAAGCTGACCTGCCCCGCTGATATCCCGCGTATCTTTTTCAGATTCCGGGCGCGGCTGAGGCGAATCTAGTCCCAAGTTGTCGATGTCCCCTTCCATGGGTACCAATCCTTCGAAGTGACGGCCGTTGAGTTCGCAATTTCACTTGGCGCAGCATGAAGCTCTCGAAGGTTTTGGCTAGGGGCGTCGTCGTCAGACCTTAGACACGAAACGACTTTCCTGTTTGCTGCACGCGTCTGTGGCTCGTTTTCCCGCACAGCCGAACTTGGAGCGACCAACCACACCACGTCTGGCCCAGCGCATGTAAACAGAGCCGCGATCCAACCGCATGTCTATCGGCATTGATCGCGGCTCTTTTGCGCATCCGGTTCAGCTTCAGGGCGTCACGCATGAGCTCTCATCCGCGAAGCTGAACCGTCAGGACGCAGTGCTATTTCGCCAGCACATAGCGCCCTGGGGCGTCTTCGATAACAGTCACATTGCCTTCGCCTGGAATGCGGCCGGGAACTTCCTTTTCTGAGGTGTGGTCGGTCATCCATTCGGTCCAAACCGGCCACCAGGACCCGGCATGCTGTTTGGCACCAGCGAACCATTCCTCGTGATCCGCGGGATAGTCGTCGCGCGTCCAGTAACCGTATTTCGGCTTTTTCGAAGGAGGGTTGATCACGCCAGCGATATGCCCCGACCCGCCCAGAACGAATTTAACTTCGGTGTTCAGGATTTCCGTGGCCGGATAGATGGATTTCCAAAGGGCGATATGATCCTCTTTGGTTGCCAGGATGAAAAACGGCACATCAATTTTAGAAATGTCGATCGGCACACCGTCCAACACCAGATGCCCCGGCTTGCGCAGCCCGTTTTCCAGGTACACATGCTCCAGATACCACAGCAGCATCGCGGCAGGCAGTCGCGTACTGTCCGCGTTCCAGAATAGCAGATCAAAGGCGGGCGGCTTGTTGCCCATCAGATAGTTCATGACGTGGAACGACCAGATCAGATCATTCTCTCGCATCATCGAGAACATATCCTGCAAGTGGCTTGCCTCAAGAAACCCTTTTTCTTTCATATGCTTACGCATCGAGACAAGCTGATCGTCATCAATGAACACACCGGTTTCACCGACATCCGTGAAATCGACCATCGTCGCCAAAGTCGTGGCAGTCGCGATACGTTTGTCTTTCTTCGCGGCCAAATAGGCCAGCGTTGCGGTCACAAGAATCCCGCCGATGCAGAAGCCCAGGATATCGAATTTCTTTTCACCCGTCGCTTTCTGGGCAACGTCCAGCGCAGTCAATGGGCCCAGTTTCATGTAGTCTTCGAAGCTCAACTCAGCATGTTCGAGGGTCGGATTCACCCAGGAGACAAGGAACACACTGTGCCCCTGTTCCAGCATATAACGCACCATTGAATTGTCTGGGCGCATGTCAAAAATGTAGAATTTGTTGATCCAAGGGGGGACAAAAATAAGAGGACGTTTCTTTTGGGTTTTCGTCAGTGGCGCATAGTGGATGAGCTGCATCAGCTCGTTCTCGTAAATGACCTTTCCAGGCGTGATTGCCAGGTCCGTGCCGACTTCGAAGGCTTCAGGATCGTGGGTGGCGATATCCAGCCGACCTTCGCCGCGCTCCAGATCCTCGACCAGGTTACGGAAGCCATCAAGGATGCTTTGACCCTCGGTCTCGACCAGTTTTTCGCGCGCGGCCGGGTTCACCAACAGCTGGTTGGCCGGCGACATCGCAGAGATCATCTGGCGGGTGTAAAATTTCACCTTCAGCGCTTCTTTGGATCCCTCGGGCAATCCAGACAGAAAACTGGCGGTCGCTTTTTCCAGCGCGATATGGCTCTCTTTGAGCCCGCTTAGCATTGGATCAGCGTCCCATCGGTCGTCGCGGAACCGCTTGTCTTTCGTTCCCTGGCCCTCGCCGGTCAAGGCCTGATTCCAGGCATTCGCCCAATCCATCCAATAGGCCTGCATACATTGGGACGCCCGCATCGGATCAGACAGCAACTGAGGCAGAGCGGTCATATAGGCGTTAAGAACCGACGTGAAATCGACAATCGAATATTCCTCGCCACTTGCCTTGTCCGCAGCAAGCTGGCCAGCACGTTGAAACACCGACTGGGTCCGTGTCAACAACTCAGCCCAATCCGCTGTTTGCTTCTGAAGTTTTTCTATTTCCATGGACGTCCTCCTCCTTATTTTGGTTAATTATCGGCCTCTGCGCGTGCCCTGGACGTTGTTCTAATCAGCGCCTCACCCTCCTCTACGCTACGTCCGTCAACCCAACAGATCGTTTCCAGGAGAGCTCGGCTCCTCCCTGCTTCGACCCGTTAGACCCGGACGTATTGGTCCAACAAACCTCATCTGCTGCGAGATGTAAATCGACCCTGGCCCTGGCAGGCGATTTGCTGTTGAGCAAGATCGTGCGAGCGCTCAAAACCCCATGCGCAATGCGCCCCTTGAAAGGAGTGGTTTTTGGTCAGGCTGCGATTGCATAGCGGTCGTTACTTGGCGTCCTGGCCGTGCGGATTACAGACAGATTGGAGCCAGCTTGCGGTTCCGTCGCAATCATCCGCGCCTGTCCATGTCCCGTCAATCAAGCGTGGCAGGTAAGCTGCCTTTCAAGGCTGAAAACGCCGTATTCGGGGCGCAACTGACTGATACATAAATTTATTGAATATAAAGTCAGATTTGATTTGCGTGGGTAGATTGACCGGTCTAAAGATCAGAGACGTCTGACAACCAACCTCTCTGGTAGAATGAAAACCTAGAGCGGCCCGTTCTAAATGAAATTCTTAATCGATAAGGATTAACTATGCTCGTTGGACATTTTGGTGTTGCTATCGCCGCCAAGGTCGTTGCTCCTGATCTACCGCTGCCTGCGCTCATGCTGGGCACCCAAGCGATGGACGTTGTTTGGGGCAGCCTCATCTTGGCAAAGGTAGAGAAGGTTAGAATTGTGCCCGGCTTTACGGCGACGGCACCTCTTGACCTCTACTATATGCCCTACTCTCACAGTTTGCTGTCTGCGGTTTTGATCAGTTTGGCCTCAACAGCCCTTTTGGCGGCGATTGTTCCAGGAGTGAGCCTCTTTGCTTTGGGTGTGTTTTTCGCGGTTTGTTTGTCCCATTGGTTTTTGGACTTTCTCGTTCACATCAAAGATTTACCGCTCATCGGCAACCTGTATAAAGTTGGACTGGGTCTTTGGAACTACCGAGGCGCGTCGATTGCCACCGAATTCGGACTGCTGTTGGGCGGTTCATTGCTGTATTATTTGGCCTTTGGCGCCGCTGCTGATCCGTTTTTGCTCTATGCAGGCTTGATTAGCGTTAGTGTTATGTGTGCTGTTCAACTAAGCGTCTTTTTCGGCCCAACGATGTCACCGTCAATGATGGCGACAACGGCCCTTGTTTTCTACGTGATCTCGTATGGGTTTGGGTCCTGGGTCGACGGGCTGGCTGGCTTCTGACGCGACGATCAGCTTCCTTTGAATGCAAAGGCCGACCTGGATGATTTCAAGGTCGGCCTTTTTTGATGCTTGGTTATTTCAGATCACCCAGGATGTCTTGATGCTGACCAAGCACCGGCGGCCCACTGTTGATCCGTGTTTCATAGTCGCTGTAAATCGTCGGCTGACGCAGAAAGACGTCGTCGCCTTCGGGGGCTTGGACGAACATGCCCCGCTGCACAAATTGAGGGTCCATGACAGCCTCGGCCAATGTATTGACCCGAGACCAAGGCAGTTTTCGAGAATCCAGTTCGGCGCTGAGCTCATCATACGATAAGCGCCCCATACCATCGCTGACCTGAGCACGAAGCGTTTCACGCGACTGGACCCGCTGTGCGTGATCGAGTTCTGCGACCTCTTCCCCCAAGTTCAACATATCGCACAGAATACGCCACATAGAATCTTCGTGTGCGATCCCCATAGCAAACGGCACGCCGTCCGCGGTTTTGAACAGACCGTAGCCGGGGCTTTCTTCTACGTCGATTTGGGGCTCATTGTTCAGCTCTGCCGCAAGGAGAGGGCTAAGATAGGAAGCGACGCAATCGGTGATGGAAACATCAATATATGTACCTTTGCCCTGCTTTTCGCGGGCAAACAGCGCAGTGGAGATCGCAAAGGCAGCGTGTGTTGCTGCCGCCATGTCGCCAATTGGAATCCGCCCACCATGCGTGCCATCATCTGGCAATCCGCCGGCGCAGGCTTGAAATATGACGTCATGACCCTTGCGGTTTGCATTGGGCCCTGTCTGACCAAATCCAGAAATGGACACATAGATCAGACGGTCATTTACCTGTCGCAACGCATCATAGTGGATGTTCAAACGCTCGGCCGTCCCGACGGAATACCCTTCAAGAAATACGTCGGCGGTTTGAATCAGCTTCATGAGCGACGCATGATCTTCTGGCTTTTTGGCGTTTAAAGCGATGCTCTTTTTGTTGCGCCCAACCGAGCCGAAGAACGCGGGAAAGGCGCGTGCGGGATCACCTGATCCTGGTCGTTCGACCAATATGACCTCAGCGCCAAGATCTGCCAGCAGCATTGTGGCATAGGGGCCGGGCAATTGTTCTGCCATGCAAACAACGCGTACCCCCGTTAGTGCAGATGATGTCATGCGTTTTCCCTTTTCAAAATTGTGACCGCAGCGACAGCAGCGTCATTTCCAATCCACCCGCCGCCGTTTTCAGCCAGTGCAATGCGCGGATTTCCACATTGGCGCACATCAGATTGACCGCGCAGTTGCTGGGTCAATTCAACCAGTTGCGCACATCCCGTGGCGCCAATCGGGTGCCCTCGGGAAACCAGCCCGCCACTAGGGTTGACTGGGACCCTCCCACCAAGCTGCGTCGCGCCGGATTTAAAAAAGTTAAGGCCCTCACCAGGCGCACAAAGCTGCAAGTCTTCGTACAATTGAAGCTCCGCAGACACCGCGGCGTCGTGGAGCTCTACAACATCAACGTCTTCAGGCGAGACATCCGCAAATTCATACGCCTTCAATGCGGCACGACGCGCAGCTGTCGGCGCAACCCGATCAGGAATGCCGGTTGCAAGCACGCTAGCTGCAATTCGCACCCTTTGGTTTTTAGACTTGGCCAAATAGTCCTCGCTCACAAGAACAATCGCAGCCGCACCATCGCCGATCGGAGAGCACATAGGCAAGGTCAGCGGGTCAATGATCGCGCGGCTTGTCAGGATGTCTTCCTCTGTGAAACGCTTGCGGAACTGGGCGATTGGATTGTCCGTTGCAAAGTCATGGCTTTTTACAGCAACTTGCGCAAAGTCGCGCATCGTGGCCCCGGTTTTGGCCATGTAGTCTCGGGCATTCTTCGCGTAGATATCCATAAATATCGTGCGGTTTGGCGACCCGTCATATTTTTCATTAAGCGCATCCAGATCATCCAGATCGGTCCCGGACGTCATGGCATGAAACGCCAGCGACCGATCTTCGTGAGACATTTTTTCGACGCCAACAACGAGCGCAATATCGCACTGCCCAGAAGCAATTTGAAGCCAAGCCAGGTGAGCCGCAGAAGACCCGGATGCGCAGGCGTTCTCGACGTTCGCCATCGGGCAGCCGTCAAGACCAATATGGCGCAACGCTGCTTGGCCGCGGATACATTCCTGCCCTGTGAACAAACCCGACGCTGCGTTTGAAAATGCCGTGAACCCGACATCTGACGCCGCCACGCCAGCATCTGTTAACGCGTCGGTGGCGACACGTTCTGACATTGAACGTACAGTGGATTCGATGTCGGGGCCAAAAGGGATGATTCCGACCCCGGAAATATAGACGTTACGCAATTTGAATTCCTCCAGACAAGATGAATTGACTTTGGGGTCAATCTACTGTCAATATAGTCAAATCATCGAACACATCAACCGCTTCGTTGATCCACTACCTTGGAAGAGGAGGAGGTTATGGACAAAAACAACATCACTGTGCGGATCGACCGAGCGGTCGCTCGTGTGACCCTTGCACGTCCGCAAACGCGGAATGCTATCGACATGCCGACAATTGTCGAGCTCGCCGAAACCTACGTCGCGCTGTCAAAGCAAACAGACGTTAAGGTCATCGTTCTGCAAGGTTCTGCAAAAGCATTTAGCGCAGGTGGCGATCTAAAATTTGTCGCAGACAACTTGGATAACCTTCCAAAAGCCGTGCATGCATTTCTCGATCAAAGTGATCTGCTTTTGCATACTATGGCCTCGATGCCGCAAATTTCGATTTGCGTTGTCGAAGGTGTGGCAGCAGGGGCAGGCATGTCCTTGGCCATGGCGAATGACCTGTGTTTCGCGACGTCCTCTGCAAAATTTGTGCCCGCCTATCTGCAACTTGGTGTTACGCCAGACTTTGGTGGATCTGTGAATTTGAAACGCCGCATTGGCCAGCAGGCCGCGCTACGTTTTCTCTTGGGAAAAGACGGAATTGATGCCGCTCGTGCCCATACTCTTGGCATGGTGGATCAGCTGTTTGCCGAAGACACCGCAAAGAATGATGTGGAGTCAGAAATTGACTTTCTTGCATCATCCAACAGCGTTTCTCTGCGCGAAACCAAAGCGATTATGCGCCCCGTTGCCCAGGATGCCTTGCAAGCCGGGTTAGATATTGAGCGCACTCATCTGTTGGCTGCAATGAGCAGCGATGAGTACGTCAATAACATTCGGGCATTTTTGTCCGGCCGCGGGTGATCGAAGGTGTCAGGTGCTAATGATCAAACCCTTGAGCAAAAGATCCGTCATACTCTCGGCGATTTGTTCAGCCGTGAATCGTCCATCTTCGCTATACCAACGTGGCATCCAGTTAATGGCGCCCATGAAGGTAAAAATGGCAAGGCTCGGGTCAATGATCGGACGGATCGAGCCATCAGCGATACCATCAGCGATAATTTTAGCGAGCCGCACCTGAAAAGCGTCACGGCGTGCAACGACGATTTCACGATGCTCTGGACGCAAAGCTTCAACTTCGGTCAGAACAGCGCAAACACCAAGTTCTTCAAGCAAGGCTGTGATGTAATCCGACAAGGACCGTTTCAATTGGCCCGCGCCATTCAAGCCCAAACCATCAAAACGGTCCAGGGAACGGTCCCCGATATCAAGAGCGCGCTTGTGGAATTCAAACAGAATTTCTTGTTTGTCTTTGACGTAATTATACAGCGTCCCCTTAGAGACACCCAAGGTCGAAGCGATATCGTCAAGAGAGGTGTTATGATACCCCTTCTTGCCAAAAGCCCGCCCGGCCTCGTTCAAAACGGCCTCGCGTTTCATGTTTTTGATCTGACCGGCCATTCCACGCGTGTTCTGCCAACGGGCCATCCGAGCTCTCCATCAATGTTGCTGCGTCAATTTACCAAACAAAGCTCTGCCGTCAATTTAATGACGCTGAATTCAAGAAAAATTTCTCGGGAGGAAATCAATGTTGTACCAGGACTTTTTCGATAAGGCCGTCGCCAATTTTCCCGACAACGTCGCCGTTGTCCAGGATGAGCGCAATTGGTCTTATCGTGAACTTGGAAGGATTGTCGATCAAGTCGCGGCAAGCTTAATCCAAAATGGTCTGAAAGCAGGCGAGCGCGTTGCCATCTATAGCCCCAACGACGCCATGGGATATGCATGTCAATACGGCGCTCTCAAAGCTGGTGGTGTTTGGCTTCCGGTGAATTTCCGCAATGGCGTAGAAGTGACAGCGTCAGCCCTGGCAGATATCAAGGCCAACTGGTTGTTCATCCACAGCTCTTTGATTTCTCAGGTTGAGACAATCAAAACCCAAGCAACGAGTCTGAAACAGATCGTTTGCTTAGACAAGGCAATCGGCGGCCATCCCAGCCTACAGGACTGGATCGCAGGCGTAGACACGGATGTCGAATTCCCGCGTGCGCTTTCCGAAGACGAATGTGCTGTTCTCCTTTCCAGCGGAACGACCGGAAAACCAAAGGGGATTTCCGTCGCCCACCGTGCGTTCGCCAGCATGATTGCTTCTTTTGGCGTCGTCTACCCTATCGAAAAAACGCCAGTGCATTTGGTCGTTGCGCCGATCACCCATGCGGCTGGGATATACGCGTCGACCCTGTTGCCGGGCGGCGCCAAGCAAGTTCTCATGACTGAATTCACGCCAGCAGCAATACTGTCCGCGATCCAAGAGCATAAGGTAACTCATTTGTTCCTGCCGCCTACGATTATCTATGCGTTATTGGCCTATGAGGATCTTGCGAAATACGATGTATCTTCGCTCGTTGCGCTTCTTTATGGCTCTGCGCCGATGTCTCATGCAAAGGCGCTACTGGCTCATAAAACCTTTGGTCATGCATTGGGGCAAGGATACGGGCAAAGCGAAGCCTTGATGATTGTCACGGCGTTTAGCCCGAAAGATCATGCTGAAGCTGCGGAAAACGAACACCTACGTCATCGCCTAAAGAGCATTGGTCGCGAAGGCCCGTTCGTTCAAACCAAAATCATGTCAGATGACGGTCGTCTTTTGGGTGACGACGAGGTGGGTGAAATCGTTCTTCGCGGTGACATCGTGATGCGAGGCTACCTCAACAACCCCGAAGCAGATGCCGAAGCCAAGGAATTTGGCTGGCATCATACCGGTGACCTTGGCTACCGCGACAAAGATGGCTTCTTTTACATCGTTGATCGCAAACGCGAGATGATCATTTCCGGCGGTTTCAACCTTTTCCCGTCCGAAATTGAGCAGGCCATCATGACCCATCCTTCCGTTGAAAACTGTGCGGTCGTGGGCATTCCTCATGAAAAATGGGGCGAGGCGGTACATGCCGCAGTCCAGCTAAACCCGGTCAGTGAAGACGTCACTGACGAGGATCTTATCACTCATTGCAAAGAAGCGATCGGCGCGATGCGCGCCCCTAAATCAATCGAATTCGTGGGCGAACTTCCGTTGAGCCCTGTTGGCAAAGTTTTGCGCCGCAAGGTGCGTGAACCGTTCTGGGTAAGCCAGGAAAGGAATGTATAAAGTGACGAAACCTCTCTCATGCGAACGCCGCGGAAAAGTGGCATGGATCACGTTGAACCGCCCAGATGCGTTCAATGCATTTACACCCGAAATGTTGGACTTGCTCGACTCCTATTTGGATGAGCTTGCAGATGATCGCGATCTTTCGGCGCTCGTCATCACTCATACTGGCAAGGCCTTTTGCACCGGTGCGGATCTCAATTCTGTGCTGGATGGAGCGCCAGGAAAATCCCAGGAAGAGGCTTTGATTGGCTTTTTGCAGCGCGCCAAAGAGGTGTTTTGCAAGTTGGAAGATTTCCCACGCCCTACCGTCGCAATCGCCAACGGTTTCGCAATGGCTGGCGGTCTGGAAATGCTGCTGTGCTGTGATTTTGCTTTGGCCGGTCCAAAAGCGCTTTTTGGTGAAGGCCATGCAAAATATTGCCAGATGCCAGGTGGCGGCGCCTCCCTGCGATTGTCCGAACGGATCGGCAAAATGCAAGCCAAGCTGCTCAGCTACACTGGCGACTTAATCACACCGCAACGCGCCTTGGAAATCGGTCTTATTTCGTCTGCTTTTGGTGACGATCTGGAGGCCGAAACGGACCGAATTTTGGCAGCGATCAGCGAGAAGAGCACGCTGGGATTGACGCGAATGAAAAAGCTCATCGACACATCAATGCAGCAATCGCGCGATCTGGCATTGGATGCCGAGATCAACATGAGCGCACTTCACGTACGCTCCAACGATCGCAACGAAGGTCTCGCGGCTTTTGTAGAGAAGCGTCAACCCGACTATCAAGGAAGGTAAAACAATGACCGCGACAGGCATCTTGAACTTCACGAAACAAGAAAAGATGGTCTTTGGTTTTCCTGCGTCTGACGCCTTGCTCGATCAAGTCACAACTGGCGGGCACAACCGGGTTTTCATCACAACCAATAGATCGCTTTCTGCCTCAGAACTGATATCGGAGATCACATGCAAGCTCGGTGATCGTTGCGTTGGGATTTATTCTGAAATTTCAGCCCATTCCCCACAAGAAGCCGTTTTAGAGGCTACCTCGGAGGCGCGAGCGGCCAAAGCGGACGTTATCGTCGGCGTAGGTGGTGGATCGGTCATTGATGCGACGAAAGTTGTGCTTGGTTGCCTTTGGGACAACGTCAGCGACGTCACGGGCTTGGATCAGTTGGCGCAGGACGGTCCCAAAAACAGCAAAGCTCCGAATGCCATTCGCATGATTTCTATCCCGACAACTTTGTCGGCGGCCGAGTTCACGCCTCTTGCTGGTATCACCGATAGGTCAACACAAACCAAACGCTTGTTCCTGGATCCCCTTTATACGCCAGCCTGTGTGATCTTCGACCCAGAGGCAACTCTGAGCGCGCCGCAATGGCTGTTCTTGTCGACGGGCATTCGCGGTGTTGATCACTGCGTCGAGACCTGGCTCTCGTCGCGCCCTTCGGCGTATGGTGATGCACTATCCCGCGAAGGTCTGCGCCGCATAACGCCGGCGCTGCGTGCGGTACATGCCGATCCAAAAAATCTGGACGCGCGGCTCGAATGCCAACTGGCAACGTTCCTTGCGATTTCGGGCCCCGTTGGCGGCGTGCCGGTAGGCGCAAGTCACGGAATTGGTCGAGTTCTGGGCGGCGCGTTCAATGTCGCGCATGGCCATACAAGTTGCGCTCTGCTGCCCGCAGTTTTGGATTGGAACAGTGCCGAAGACGATGGTCGCCAAAAGGATGTTGTGACTTTGATGGGCGCAGATTCTGGCACAACGGCCTCCCAGGCGGTTGCCGCTTTGGTGTCTGATTTGGACTTGCCCGGCACATTGCAAGATCTGGACATCCGGCGCGATCAATTTGACCTCATCGTTGATCGTTCGCTCGTCATGCTGGCCGATGGAACCACATCAGGAAATCAACGCGCTGTGACCTCGGGAGACCAGATTCTCGAGATCCTCGAGCGCGCATATTAAACACTCAAAGGACAAACGAATGAAAAATCCAATTTCGATGGAAGGCCGCGTCGCTTTAATTACTGGCGCGGGCCAAGGCGTTGGCCGCCAAACAGCACTGCAAATGGCTGAACATGGCGCAAAATGCGTCATCGTAAACGACTACAACGCTGAAAAAGCCGACGAAGTCGTCGCCGAAATCACCATGAATGGTGGCACCGCCATTGCGCTGCCTGGTGATGTTTGTGACTTCAAGGGTATGGAAGCGGCGATCGAAGACTGCGTCAAACGCGCGGGCGGATTGCACGTGCTGGTCAATAATGCGGGCAATGCAGGTCCCGGCGGTTCCCCGACAAGCTTCCCCGCATTTTGGGAGACAAATCCAGATGATTGGGCACCTTGGCTGCAAACAAACCTGCATGGCGTCCTGACAATGTCGCGACTTGCAGTGCCACATATCATCGCTTCTGGCACGGGCGGCAGCATCGTGAATGTCATTTCCGACGCGGGCCGCGTGGGCGAGCCGCATCTGGCGGTCTATTCAGCCGCCAAGGCTGGTGCTGGTGGTTTCAGCCGTGCGCTCGCGAAAGGCGTTGGTCGCTACAATATTCGGGTGAACAATGTCTCTCTCGCCTCGATCCGCACGCCTGGCGTTGAAGCAATGCTTTCCGACGAAAGAGCCGTCAAAGCAATGTTATCCACATACGCAATTCGCAGAATTGGCGAGCCAGAGGATGCTGCAAATATGATCCACTTTTTGGCGAGCGACGCCAGCACTTGGATCACAGGTCAAACCTATTCAGTCAACGGAGGCTACGCGGTCTCTTGATGTCTCACTTCCAAGATCGCCTAACTCTCAAGGGGAAGCGGGTTCTCATTACTGGCGCTTCATCGGGAATTGGCGCGCACCTGGCGCAGTTCGCGGCGGCACAGGGTGCGGACGTTTTGTTGGCAGCGCGCCGCGTAGAAAAGCTGCGCGGCGTCGCCCAGACAATCGCATCTGATGGTGGAACGGCAACCCCGCACGCATTGGATATCACAGACGTGCGCGCGGTCGAAGAACTGATGGTAGCGACCGAGATTGACGTGCTGGTGAACAACGCAGGCATCGGCCAGATGTCCTCGGCGCATGGGATGGACGAGGCCGAGTTCGACCATCTTATGTCCACCAACCTTAAGGGCGCCTGGTCGTTATCTCGTGCTGCGGCGAAGTCGTGGATCGCGCACGAAACCAAGGGTGTTATCGTCAATGTTTCATCGATTTTGGGGGCGCGCGTCGCCAGCCAAGTGTCAATCTACGCAACCTCTAAGGCCGCAATGAACCAGATGACAAAGGCGCAGGCCCTTGAATGGGCACGCTATGGCATTCGCGTCAATGCGCTGGCGCCTGGGTATGTGACGACCGAGCTCAACGCTGATTTCTTTGCCTCAGAACCCGGTCAAAAGCTGATCAATCGCATCCCGATGCGTCGCCTTGGCCAATACCAAGAACTCGAAGGCCCGTTCCTCATGCTCGCCTCTGATGCCGGATCGTTCATGACCGGTGCCGTTATTCCGGTCGACGGCGGCCACCTCGTTTCTTCCCTGTAACCGGCTCCTGCAATGGATATTGAACTCGACGCAAAAATGCAGAACGTCAAAGCGCAAACCAGTTAACAACTGGCTCGTTTTGACCAAACTATTCGGCGACCAACTTACATGTGTTGGTCGCCTTTTTGTTCGGTCTGCGCGGCCCTCAGAATAGCGAGGGCAACCAAGTCACCAAAGCAGGCGCGGCCCACATAATCACCATACTGACAATAAAGAGACCAACCACCGGCCATGCCGCCGCATAGATCGTTCGGGTATCCAGGGCTTGATTGGCTCCCTTCAAGGCGAACAAAGTGTAGCCGAAAGGCGGCGTAATGCTGCCAACCGTCAAGTTGATCAAGAAGAGCGTCCAGAACCAGACAGGATCATAACCCATGGCTGAGACCACCGGTTGGTAAAGCGGGATTGCCAACAACATGAAAGCAACTTGATCGACAAACATGCACAAGAAGAATGGTATGAGCATCAAGACCAAAAAGGTCACATCAGGCCCAAACGGCAAATTCGACACGAACTCAACCAATCCTCGCGTTGTCCCAGCAAAAGACAAAAGCTGTGAAAACAGCTTGGCAGAGCAGACAATTATGAGAAGGGTCGCAGTGATTCCGACCGCTGACATCAAAGAGTCCCCAATCATTTTCATGTTCAGACGCCCAAATACAGCGGCGACAATCAAAGCACCCAGAACACCTGTCGCCGCGGACTCGGACGGGGTCGCGATACCAAGCATGATCATGCCCATCACAGAAAAAATCACCATCAAGAACGGCATCATGCGCAGACCAGCCATCCCGACAGACGTTGAACGATCAGGCTCGGCTGCGTTTGGCATTGGGGGCATCCGCAACAGAACGTAAGCCAACGTAATGGCGGCGATCATGATCCCCGGCACAACCCCAGCAATCAGAAGTTTTGCGATCGAAACATCCGCCATTGAGCCCACAAGAATGGCAAGCAACGATGGCGGGATAATTGGCGCCAAACTAGCACCCGCTAAGATCGTTGACGCTGACAGTTTACGATCGTAACCGCGGCTTTCCATTTTGGGGGTCAGCGATCGGCCCAACATGGCAGCCACTGCAACGGCCGAGCCAGACAAGGCTCCGAACACCGTAGAAAGAGCTATGGCCACGACATAAAGACGCCCTTTTAACCTGCCGACAAGCCTGTCGATACTATCAAACAGGACATCAACGGTACCGGATCGAAACAGCAACTCTCCCATCAGCACGAACAAGGCGACCGTCGCGAAAACTTGAGAGGTCGCTGTATCCCCGATTGAGTTGACAAACATCCCAAAGCCCCGAGGCCCGATAAGCCAAAGCGTTCCCAGGATGTTGAGGGTCAAAAAGCCTACAAAAACTGGTACGCCAAGGAAGAGCAGAAAAATCAGCCCCCCCAGAGCGACAAATAGAAAAGCCTCCCAACCCATCAGGTTTTCCTTTTTATCAATAAGCTGAAGAATTGCAGCATCGTGAAGATGAATCCCAACGAAACAAACCCGGTTATCCACCAGCGTGGAATGGGGTGCACCGCATTGGTCATGACATTCCGGTCAAATTGTTTCATGGTCTCTAGCAGCCCAAGCGCGCCAACAATGCCAGTGGCTAAGACGCTGGCCAGAAGCGAAAAAATGATCAATCTCTTGGACCACAGAGGAGAGGCAATCGCTGGAATGATGTCGATGATGACATGCCCTTGATCGCGGGTAATGCGCGGCAACATTGCGAACACGACGACAGCCAGCAGATATTTGATGATTTCATTGCTCCAGGTGGTAGGCGCATTGAAAAAATAGCGGGCCGTGATCTCAAAAAGATACAGGGCAGTAATTCCAGCAAGGGCTGCAGCGGCGGCCATGGACAAGGCGGTTATCGCCCTGTCCATGACTTGGTCTATACTCGACCACATACCCTAGTCCGACAGACCCGCGCTTTTCGCAAGTTCGCGAAAAGCAGCAGCCGCTTCTGCATCGCCTTTGGCTGCCACCGCCCAAACGCCCTCAGCGAAAAGGCGGTCCAGATCAACATCCGTCCCAAATGAGGTTATTTGGACTCCAGCGCCTAACAGCTTGGTTTTCTCGACTTCTGCCAAGGCATCGAATCTTTCGATAGAGGTTCGCTCCAGACGTTCTGCGACGCGATCCAAAGCAGCTTTGTCCTTATCGGAAAGACCTTCGTAGCGATCCAGGTTCATTAAAAGCATTGTTCCGACCTGACCAAACTCTGGGGCAGTCATATAGCCAGCGACTTCGTGCCAGCCATAGTTATAGGCACCGACCAAGGTCCACGCTGCACCATCCACGACGCCACGTTGCAAAGACGAGTACACTTCACCGCCTGGCAAAACGACAACGGACCCTCCAAGCCCTTCGATCATCGGCTGATAGCTGACGGTCGCTCGAAGCTTCATGCCATCAAGCGCTAGATCGCTCGCAATTTGGTCTTTGAGGTAAAACCGAAAGCCTTTGCTACCAGCGGCCGGCGCAGCCAAAAGTTTAAGCCCCAGCGACTGATAATGCGCATCGAGAAAGTCGATGATACCAGCCTCACGACGCTTCACGGGGTCTGCACCAACGCCATCAATCGCGACCCCCAAGGGGCTAAGTCCGGCATGGTAAGCGGGGTGTGTAAAGACAATGTCAAAAACACCTGACTGAACTGGCTCAACTTGCTCGAGCGAAGATACCGCGTCGGGGCCAAAATAGTCGACGGTCAGATCACCATCCGTTTCTTCTGCAAGCAGCTCCATGAATGGACGGGCCATTTCCTCGGTATAGACATACCCCTCTGGAAAAGCGCCAACCATCCTCAGTGTTTCCGCGTGCAGTTGTGTCCCTAGAATCGCAGTCGTTGCGGTGACCGCCCATAGTAGGTTTCGCATTTTGTTCTCCTCCCGTTTGACTTTAGGGTTATTTCTATAACTCATGGGTCATTTTTTGCAAAGAAAATCTGAAGTTCGTGACCAAGGAGCCTCTGAGAGGGTAAAAAGATCAGAAAATTTCGTTCCTCAGACGATGGAAGGAAACAAATACGATCTGAAATTTCCCACTCACCGGGCCGAAAGGTGAGTGGTCTTGAGCGCTGCGCCATCTCACCTCACCCACCTAATTTTGGCCTATTCTCGTTATTTTACCTTGATTAGACTCGAACCCATGCACGTCCCCCGTATAGCATCATCGCGTCTTTTTGCCGTCGCTTAACTGCGCCCCACGGTCCACACATCCGATATTCAACGACAACTTTCAAAACGCTATAAAAATGACTTTTCAGTCACTTAATGACCTAGAAAGCATGGAAGAGACTGTAGTATGTCATTTTTCCATCCAGAGAGCAGCATCCTCAATCATCGTCATATCCGCGCTGTACCGGGCTCATGCCGATGACCCGTTGAAGACACTGTCGGAAGAAGAGGTCTCAAGCCGGGCCTGCGAAGAGACGAGGGGGGCTCAGCCGTTCGCCCAGATCGATTTCGGTCAAAGAAGGCGAATGCAGCCGCAGTTGCACAGCAGGGTTGTCGACTGCCTCAAGCCTGGTTGGGCACCCGAACAGAATGGCAACCGAATGATCTATGAAAGTGCCCGGCTGCGGGTCTGGCAAGTACCGACTTTCGCTACATCTACTCGAGGGAAGGCATGGCGCAGGAGCTCTGGCGGTGCCTTAACAACGTAGACGTCGGCAACAGAAAGACGAAGTTCCCAAGGCTTGAGAGGCGCTGCCAAAAACTTATTGAACCGTTTCATTTTTGTGCTAGCGTGCGTCCTCAAGCACTGGGGGAGCAATGTTCAGTGCTGCAAAACAGGGAGGAAACACGATGAAAAATACGTTATTTGCAATAGTGAGTGCTATCACAGCCTCGTTTACGGCCATTCCGGCCTCAGCCGATTGGATGCCCGAGAAACCGATCAGCCTGGTGGTGCCCTACGGTGCTGGTGGCTCGACTGATGTGTTCGGACGGGTGCTGGCAGCCGAGATGGAAAAACAAACCGGCTGGCGCGTTCTTGTTGAAAACCGTCCGGGCGCAGGAGGGGCGGTCGGCACTCTGGCCGTGATGAACGCAGAGCCTGACGGCTATACGTTGGGGGTGTCAGCCACCGGCCTTTTCACAATCCAGCCTTACATGGTGGACGGCACACCGGAAATCGAACCCGAGAAGATGGACTATCTGGCGACGCTCAGCATTATCCCCTTCGCAATCGTTGCCAATTCCGAAGCACCGTTCGACAATCTTCAGGAACTGGCGGACTATTCGCAAAAATCCGGCCCGGTCAAGTTTGCCTCTACCGCGAAGCCACTGGCTTACGGCATGAACCTCATGGCCGATGACATGAAAATCAAACTGGTTTCCGCCGCCAGCTCGGGATCGTCCGAGTCGTTGCAGCTGGTTCTAGGTGGACATGCCGACATCACGATTTCCGGTGGCGTTCATGTGCCCTACATCGAAGACGGGCGTCTAAAGGTGATCGCGTTTCTTGACGAACGCGCCAGCTATGCGCCGGATGTGCTGACTGTCGAGGAACAGGGCACGAATTTTCCGGTCAAAAACATGTTCATGGTCAGCGCGCCCAAAGGCTTGCCGGAAGAGGCAAAAGCCGCGATTGTCGCCGCGCTGGATAAAGCGGTGATGTCCGAGCCGGTTCAGGCGCATGGGGACAAGTTGTATGTGAATATTCGCAATCTCGGCCCGGATGCGACATCTGAGGCGGTGATGACCCAGGCCGCCTTCTGGCGAGACTATTTCCGCAACTGAATTTTGACTGGTGATGTCTCACCGCAGGCATCGTTTTCGATGCTCCTCGGGCCAGGATGGCTTTGTCCATCTGGCCCGAGGGGTACAGCCCAGAGGAGGTTTCATGAGTACTGACATCAAGCGAGATGTTCTCACAGGTGCCGTTGTTGCAATTTTTGGTACCTGGTTCGCCAGCTACGCAGCAATTTACCTGACAATTGGCACGTTTTCCCAGATGGGGTCTGGGATGTTTCCGTTGCTGACCGGCCTCGGCCTAGCGATCAGCGGCCTAGTGTTGGTGGCAAGCAAAATCCATGAGATGCGCCGCAGCGCGACAGAGGAAACACCCGATTCCCAGGAAGGCGCGCAATGGCTGTCCTTGCTAATCGTGACAGCGGCAATTGCGTCCTTCGCCCTGCTGATCAGACCCTTTGGCCTTGTCCCGGCGACCTTCTCTCTGATCATTGTATCCTCGACCGCGTCCAGCGCGTTGCGCCTTCGCACGGCGCTTGCCTTGGCTGGGATTCTAAGCGGCCTTGCCTGGGGTATTTTCATCGTCGGGCTGGGTCTTCCCTTCAAAATTATGACGTGGCCATTCTGATGATACTGACCGAAATATTCGGGACCATTGGGTCCAGCGTCGCTGTCGGGTTCGAAGCGGCTCTCACCGGTGAAAACTTGTTCTACTGTGCACTTGGCGTCACTTTGGGGACGTTCCTAGGGGCGCTGCCGGGCATCGGCGTGCTGATAGCGATGTCGATGCTGTTCCCGGTGACGTTCCATTTGGCGCCCACGGCGGCGATCATCATGCTGGGCGGGATTTATTACGGCACGACTTACGGCGGCTCTATTGCTGCGATCCTTCTTAATATTCCCGGAACACCAGCGAATGCGGTGACGTGCCTGGATGGGCACCCCTTGGCAAAACAGGGGCGTGCCGCTCTTGCCTTGGCCACAACCGCAGTCTCCAGCTTTTTCGGGGCCAGCTTTGGCATCCTTGTGATCATGCTGTTCGCACCGCTGATTTCGGCCTATGCGCTTGATTTCGGGCCATCCGAATATTTCCTCTTGATGCTGCTGGGCTTACTGATGGCCTCGTCCGTATCCGGCGGATCGCCCCTTAAGGGGTTCATGATGGTCCTGCTTGGAATTTCGCTGGGCCTGGTCGGAACCGACCTGAACAGCGGCAACTTGCGCTACACGTTCGGAATGATCGAAATGAGGGACGGCCTGGGCCTTCTGGGCATCGCCATGGGCCTTTTTGGTGTAACCGAGGTGATCGCCAGTGCGCGGTCAAAAGCTGATCGCACCATCCGCCCCGAGCATATCCGCATGAGCGCGATGCTGCCCCGACGCGGTGAGGTTCGCCGCATTTGGGCCCCGGCGCTTCGCGGCTCCATTATCGGATCTTTCGTTGGTGCGCTGCCTGGCACGGGGGGTATGATCGCCGCGTTCATGTCCTACGGACTGGAAAAGAAGCTAAGCAAAACCCCGGAAAAGTTCGGCACTGGGGCACTCGAAGGGATCGTCGCACCGGAATCCTCTAACAACGCGTCGGATCAAACCGCTTTTATCCCGACGCTTACCCTTGGCATCCCCGGCAGCCCAGCGCTAGCGCTTATCCTGGGCGTGTTGATGATCCATGGGATCACCCCCGGCCCGACGCTGATAGCAGAGCGGCCTGAAATGTTCTGGGGCCTGATCATCAGTTTCTGGATCGGCAACATCCTTCTTCTGGTGCTCAATATCCCGTTGATCGGCATCTGGGTTCGCGTACTAACCGTTCCTTACCACCTGCTTTTCCCGGCAATTCTGTTCTTTGTCTGTGTGGGAGCGTATAGCGTGAACAACAGCGCCTTCGATTTGTGGATGGTGGCGGGCTTTGCAGTGCTTGGGTATTTCATGCGGCTTGGGCGTCTGCCGGCGGCCCCGCTCCTTCTGGGCTTTGTCCTTGGCCCGATGATGGAAACGCAGTTCCGCCGCACCCTCATCTTTGAATCCGGCGACTTCCGCGCTTTTCTGGACGGCCCGATCAGTCTGACGCTTTCGTTGTCGTGTCTGGCGGTCATCGCGTGGTCGGTGCGGCAGGTTTATGTTTCCCGGTGAGCCGGACGTGATCCACAAACCGGCAGGGCGGCGTGGCTCCTGATCTCGTCCGAATTCCGCGCCAATGGAGAACTGCAATATGCGCCTGACAGGGTACGAGCTCTACCGATACGAATTGGCCTATGACCGGCCGGTGCGTTGGTTCAATTCGGTCGAGGCCTCTGCCGAATATGTGGCGTTGCGACTGCGCGCAGAGGACGGCAGTCGCGGTTTTGCAGAGATTCCGATCAAAACCACCTGGCACGGCCTGTCCGCCAAAACGGTTGGCGCCTTGGTCGAAGATGTGCTGTTTCCTGCCCTCGCCGATACCGACCCCAGCGATGCATCGGCGGTGACGAGCGCCATGGCGCCGTTCCCATGCGCTCCAGAGGCCAAGGCGTTGATTTCCAACGCCTGCGCAGTTTTGGCTGCATCCGCGTGCGGTCAGCCCCTGTGGGGCAAGTTAGGCGGCAAACAAGATGTCGAGGTCAGCTGGTGCGTCACCCGGCAAACGCCTGCGGCAATGGCGCGCGAGGCCGAAGAGATGGTCGCGTCTTACGGCTTTCGCTCGTTGAAACTCAAAGGCGGTCAGGGGTTTGATCTGGACTGCCAAATGATCCGCGATGTGCGCAAGCGCGTGGGGTCGGATGTCATTCTTTCGGTCGATGCAAATGGCGCCTACAGCGCGACAGAGGCGCTAAGCTACATGCGCTTGCTGACCAATGAAGGGGTCGCCATTGCCGAAGACCCCTGCATTCTCCCGCCAGAGGCAGCCTTTTCCGAATTGGTAGAGCATAGCCCGCTGCCGCTTCTTGTGGACATGCCCTGCACATCCGTCGCCACCGCCCTGGCATTCATCCAAGCAGGAGCTGGCGCAATCAGCATCAAGCCAGGCCGGATCGGGCTGTCCGATGCTATTGAGATCGCAGCGCTCAGTAAGGCCGCTGGCATTCTTCACTGTTCGGGGATGTTTGCAGAAAGCGCCATCGGTTCATTGGTCAGTCTTGCATTTTCGAGCAGCCTTGAGGCGCAGCTAGTTCCTGCTGAACAAAGCTTTTTCCTAAAAATGGAACAAAAGCTGCACAGCCCTTTGATTGTTAAGAGCGGCCGTGTCCTGCTCCCGGAGGATTCCGATCTGGATGGACTAATAGATTGGGCGCGGATGCAGCGCTTCGCTTAGATCCACCGCAGCGATTGCTTTGTTATAGATAGGTGGGCAATCGCCAGCATAAAAAATGCGTTGGAACCAGCATGAGTTTCGCGCGTCTCTGTTTCGCAGACGGACCTCCAAACCGAGCCCCGAGAAATGGCGCAAATGCAATGCGGTCGTGATGGTAGATCGGCATCGCAAAGGATTGAGAAAGCCCGGTGGGCTTCACCTGTGCCAGTGGTCCCTAGACTGATGGACCAAAGGGCAACCATGCACTAACTTTCGGTTTGGACCGCTCATGACCTTTTGACTACTGCCTCAGATCAGCTAAGAATACTGAACCGTTTCATTTGCCCAAAACAAGCCTAGCGGCTCGCCAACATTAGGAAGCTCAAGATTGCCCAGTAAGAAATCAGCACCCCTTCCCCTACAAAACAATCGCCAAGCAACGATCAAAGACGTGGCACAACATGCTGGGGTTTCGGTTGGGACGGTCTCCAACGTGTTGAATAGCCGCGGGGTCGTGTCCGATAAGACGCGCAAGAAGGTCCAAGCGTCCATCAAGGCACTGGCATTTTCGTCCAATATGTTGGCACGCGGCATGAGAGGACAAAGGTTTCCGGTGGTAGGCCTGTGTTTGCCCTACGGAATATCCTCGAACTTTATGTCGCTTGCGGATTCGTTGGAACAAAGGGCGGTCAATTCCAACTATGAACTCCTTCAGGTGTACACGCGGCATAGCTCGCAGCTGGAGCTTGCCCGGGTTCAGCAGTTGATCGCCAGCCGCGTCAGTGGCGCGATCTTGGTTCCCACACAGCAACACCAGCGCGTTCTACAACTGCTTCACGATTCAAAAATGCCGACAGTCCTGATCAATTCAATCGGCAATGATACAACTCAGTTTGACCGGGTGCAGGTCAACTTTCGGGACGCGCATCGCAAGGCCGCCACACGCCTCATTGAGACCGGGCACCGGCTGATCATCCTCGTGAGCCAATTCCCCAACTTTGCGGTCATACAAGAGAATATCGCCGGTGTCCGAGAGGCCATCGCCGAAAGTGACGAAGATGTCCAACTGGTCGTCCACAAATGCGACACTGATCGCGCCTCGTTAACGGGTGCGCTTAGCGAACTGATGAAAGCCCAAAAAGGCCGCGTTGCGCTGATCGCCAGCAGCAGCAGGCTTTCGGCTTGGGCCTACATCACCTTCCGCGAGTTGGGTTTGAAATGCCCCGAAGATATCTCGTTGCTGTCAACCGAGGAACCGGACTGGGCCGAAGCGGCCTGGCCCACGCTTTCCGCTATCCAGCAGCCAACCCGAGAAATCTCGCGTCTGACCTGGGATTTGCTGTCGACACGTATGAGCGGCGAGGATAGCGCCCGCGCCTTCGTGCAATGTGAGGCGCGGATCAACTTTCGTGGATCCATTGCCGAGGGCTAACCTAAGCTGCGGATATGTTGCCAAACGTCTTGGGCAGACCGGCGCGATAGACCCCACCCATAAAGGTTTCCCCGTCAAGCCAGGTTTCCACCATACGGCGCAGCGCAAACAGTTTGTCGAAATCGACACCGGTTTCAAAGCCCTCTGTTTCCAGCAGGAAAGCGCAATCTTCATAGGTGACATTCCCGGTCGCCCCAGGTGCGAATGGACAGCCCCCAAGCCCTGCCAGCGACGCGTCAAAGCGGCGGATTCCGACCTCAAGCGCGGTCAGAAGGTTCGCAATCCCCAGCCCGCGGGTGTCATGGAAATGCGCGGTCACCGGACGATCCTGGGCGATCTTGAGCGCGGCCTTAAACAGGCGCGCCACCTGGGCTGGGTTCGCATAGCCCACCGTATCAGCCAGCCCGACCTCGTCGGCGCCAGCATCCAATAGCGCTTCGAAAATGCCCAACACCGCTGTTTCGGGCACATCCCCCTGCAAGGTGCAGCCAAAGGACGTGGCGACCCCGCAGCCCAAGGCCACCTTTCCACGCAATCCGCGCGCATCCCGTTCGGCGACGATCCGGCGGAATTCTTCGACGGATTCAGCGCTGGTGCGCCGGACGTTCGCCTGGTTGTGGGTTTCACTGGCCGAGACCACGAAATTGATCTTCTCCAGACCCATGTCAAAGCCGCGTTGCGCGCCTTTCAGATTGGGCACCAGCGCCGCGCGCGTCAGCCCAGCGATCCCTTCGGACCCTTGCGATACCGCGACCGCATCCGCGAACTGCGGGATCACGGCTGGCGGAACAAAGGATGTCACCTCGATCTCGCGCACACCCGCCTCGGCTTCGGTTTGAATCCAGGTAAGTTTGCGTTCTGTCGACAGGACTTGCGCAACCATCTGAAGCCCGTCCCGCAGGCCGACCTCGCGAAGAATGACCTTTTCTTTCATTTTATCGTCCTTTGAATTCGGGGGAGCGTTTTTCGTTGAAGGCGCGCACACCTTCTTGTCGGTCCTCGGTGGGGATCATGCGGTTGTAGGCCTCGATCTCGAAGGCCAGACCGTCGCCGATAGACATGTCATAGCCGCGAGAAATGGATTGCTTGGCCTGCCGCGTCGCGATGGGCGCATTGCCGGCGATGGATCGGGCGACCTCGAGCGTTGCGGGGATCAGCTCTTCGTCTGGCAAGACCTTGTTCACCAGCCCCCATTCGGCGGCCTCATGGGCAGAAAAAGGTTTGGCGCTTAGGATCAATTCTTTGGCACGCCGCATCCCGACGGCGCGCGACAGCTGCTGTGTACCCCCCGATCCGGGCATGATCCCCAGGCTGGTTTCCGTCAGCGCAAATCGCGCCGACGCAGCCGCATAGATGAAATCACAGTTCGAGGCCAATTCAGTGCCACCACCAAAAGCCGCCCCGTTCACCGCCGCGATGACAGGCACCGGGCAGTACAGGATCGCACGCGTCAAACGCTCGTATACCAAGTGTTGCGCGACCCATTGATCATCCGTCATGCCGTTGCGCTCTTTCAGATCGCCACCCGCGCAGAAGGCCTTGTCGCCCGCCCCGGTCAGCACCACGCAGCGGGCTTGATTTGGTTGCAGAGACAGGGTCTCGAACCACTCCAGCAAATCACGCCCCATCGCGGTGTTCATCGCATTGCGGCGTTCAGGCCGGTTAAATGTGACTTGAAACACGTGCTCGCTGGGTCGTTCGATCAGCAAGGTGTCGTTGTGGTCTTTCAATACGGTATTCACATCAATTCTCCGCAGTCATGGCGTGAAATTCATTTAGGATTCGGTCCGTGTCCGCCCCCAAAGCGGGTGCCGGACGACCGATTGGCATGTCGCGACCCGCTGGTCGGGGAAGCCCAAGAACGCCGCCATCGCGCAGGGGCACCTCCATCCGGCGCAACGCGGGATGCTGGGGCAAATCCGCAATCTCAGACCGTTTGGCATTCGCGATCTGGGCGTCATCCAGCTGTCGTTTCGCGGCGGCGCAGCTTAGGACGGCAAAGGCAGGCTCGATCAGCCGATCCAACAGGGCGCGGTTTCGAACCCGTGCCTCGTTGGTCGCAAAGCGCGGGTCATCCGCGAGGTCCGGCAGACCCAGGATATCCGCGCAAAACCGTCTCCATTCCCGAGCATTCTGAACGGCGATCAAGATTTCCCCATCCAAACAGGTCAGCGTGCGGTAGGGATAGATTGCACCATGCGCCAGCCCGTGACGGCCGGGCACCACGCCCTCGCGTTCATACAGCACCAGAGGGTGCGTCATGAAATCAGCCATACCGTCGAACAGCGTCACTTCTAAATCTTGGCCCATCCCCGTTTTCTGACGCGCGATCAGAGCTTCGAGGATCAGCGCATGGGCATTCATCCCCGCCACCAGATCAGCGACCGACACGCCCGTTTTCGACGGGACCTCGGGCGTGCCGGTCATGCTGCACAGACCGCTTTCGGCCTGAATCAGCATGTCATAGGCCTTGGCCTTCACCATCGGCGTATCGCTTCCATAGCCTGCGATCGCGACGGAAATGAGCCGCGGAAACTCGGCCCGCAGCACTTTGGGACCGAAGCCAAGCCGGTCGACAGCACCAGGGGCCAGATTGTGCAAAAACACGTCCGCCTTGGACAGCAACCGGCGCAGAGCCATGGCCCCATCGCTGTGTTTTAGGTCCAGAATGACGCTTTCCTTGCCCCGGTTGAGCCAATGAAACGCGGCGCTCTCGCCTTCAATGGCGCTGTCGTAATGACGGGCCAGATCGCCCTCGGGGCGTTCGATCTTGATGACGCGCGCGCCCGCATCGGCCAAGCGAAGCGAACAATAAGGGGCCGCCACCGCCTGTTCCAACGCGACCACCAATAACCCGTCTAATGCACCTGTCTGAGCCATGATCAATACGCGCGCTCAAGGCCCAGCACATGTTCTGCGATGTAGGACAAGATCAGGTTGGTCGAGACCGGCGCAACCTGACTGAGCCGTGCCTCGCGGAACTTGCGTTCGACATCATATTCTTCTGCAAAGGCGAACCCACCGAAGGTTTGAACGCACATATTAGCCGCTTCGTTCGAGGCATCCGCACTGAGCATTTTGGCCATGTTGGCCTCGGCGCCGCAGTCTTTGCCGTCTTCGAACAGGCGCGTGGCCTCTTCGACCATCAACTGCGCGGCGCGGGTGTTGGCAAAGGCGCGCGCCATCGGGAATTGAATACCCTGGTTCTTGCCA